>FR895147.1:0-20797 GCA_000435675.1 Eggerthella sp. CAG:298
GGCCGATATCGGCAACGGGTTCGTGATGGACGACTACATCATGGCGTGCGCGGTATAACTCCTGTTAGCTGCTTGCCGCTCGCTGCAAATTCTCCTTTACATGAACAAGCAGTGTCTTCCAGAGAAAAGCGCTGCTTGTATGTTATGAAGCTGTCTTTCGCTTCCGCGAGAAGATGCCTTCGCTCACCAAGAGCGCGATGAAGATGAGCACGAAGCCAACAACGAGGCGCACCGTGAGCAGCTCCCCATAGAGCAGGATGCTGAACACCACGCCGAACACTGATTCAAGACTTAAGATGAGTGAGGCTTGCGTAGGCTCGATGCGCGCAAGCGCTATATTCTGCACGCCGAACGCAAAGATGGTCGCGAATAGCACCACGAATGCGAGCTCACCGACTATGACCGGCGTGATCTGCGTGAGCGCAGGAAGCGTTTCGAAGACCGCGCCGGTAGCTAAGCCGAGCAAGCCTTCAGTGATGAACTGGATGACCGTGAGCATGAGCACATCATAGAAGACCGAGAAGATCGAGACCGAAACGATATGTGCTGCAAAGAAGAATGCGCAGAGCAGCGTCATGATCTCGCCGAAACCGATGCTCAAAGAACCTGAAGCGCTCGTGACCGATACGAGCCATATGCCCACGATCGCAACGAACGCCGCTACGATGTTCGCCTTGGTGGGCTTGCGTTTTGCAACGACCCACCACATGAACGGCACGAGCACCACATACACCGCAGTAAGAAACGCATTGATACCTGGCGAAACCGTTTGCAAACCGACCGTTTGCGTGAAGAATCCCAAGAAGTCGAGCAGACCCATCACCATACCGGCAGCGAGCGCTTTCCAGGTAAGGCGCAGGCGCAAGCGCTTGAGCAAGAACGGAAGGATAACAAGCCCTGCGATCGTAAAGCGTATCCCCAAAAGCCACCCAGGCGGGAACACGGCGACCAGATCCTTCATATACACGAAGCTCGCACCCCACGCCATGGTAACGAGCAGAAGCAGAACCTTATACACGCTCGTCGGTATATTTGCTAACGAGAGATTAGACAAAGCGGGCTTGAATCTGGCGAGCGATACCTGCTGCATCGAGGCCGAGGTCGGCGAAGAGCAAGTCCACCTTGCCTTGCTCGATGAATTCGTCGGGTATGCCGAGCGCGAGCGAGTCCACCTTGAGCTCTTCTTCACCCAGAACTTCGCTCACTGCTTCACCCGCACCACCGATGATAACGCCATCTTCAACGGTGACCACTAGTTTCGTTTCTGCAGCCTTGCGAATCGCTTCCTTGTCGATCGGCTTCACCCAGCGCATATCCACCACACGTGCCGAGATGCCCTGCCCTTCCAGCAGGCTTGCCGCACCGAGCGCGTGCTCGACCATGCGGCCAAACGCAAGGATCGCCACATCTTCACCGGGCTTCACCTCTTTAGAAACACCCTCTTCGAAGACCACGGGCTCTTCAGGGATGAGCGCACCTGGGGCTTCACCACGCGGATAACGAAGCACCACTGGTCCGCCAATAGCGAGTGCTGTATGCAATGCAGAAGCCAACTCGGCTTCATCGGAAGGCGCTAGTATCTTCACATGTGGGATCATGCGTGCATAGACCATATCGAACACGCCATGGTGCGTAGGACCATCATCACCCACAAGACCAGCGCGATCGATAGCGATGACCACGTTCTCGCGCGGGAGTGCCACATCGATTATCAGCTGATCGATCGCACGCTGCATGAACGTGGAATAGAGCGCCACCACAGGCTTCTTGCCCCCGATGGAAAGACCCGCCGCCATAGCAACCGCATGCTCTTCAGCAATACCCACATCAAAGAATCGTTTGGGGTATTCGCGCGCAAAATCAGCCAAGCCCGTACCATCGGTCATAGCAGCAGTGACCACTACGATCGAATCATCCTTGGCTGCTTCAGATTTCAAGGACTGGGAAAACGCTTGGGTATAGGTAAGATTGCCGCCTACCTTCTTCTTTATCTCCCCGGATTCAAGGTCATAGGGTCCCACACCGTGGAACTTGGAAGGGTTCTGTTCGGCAGGCGCATAGCCCTTGCCCTTCTTCGTGATCACATGCACGAGCACTGGCGCGTTCGCTGCAAATGCATTCTTGATAGCCGCCTTTATCGCAGGGATGTTATGCCCATCGATCGGCGGCGTGCAGATGATGCCCAACTGCTCGAAGAGCATCGAATCGGGAATGACCAGATTCTTCACTGACTCTTTCGCGGTCTTACCCATCTTCACCAGGGCCTTACCCGCCATACCGAACGACTCAAGATGCTCCTGAATCGTATCGCGGCTCTTGCGGTAATTCGAATTCACGCGAATGCTGCCAAGATGCAGTGCCATCGCGCCCACATTGCGCGAGATGGCCATTTCGTTGTCGTTCAGGATGATGACGAGCGGCGTTTGTTCCTGCCCGATATCGTTCAAGGCCTCGAACGCCATGCCGCCAGCAAGAGAGGCATCGCCGATGAGCGCAACGACCTTTTGCTTCTCCCCCGAAAGATCGCGCGCACGCGCAAGCCCGCAGGCGATCGAAAGCGAATCGGATGCATGCCCGGAAGGGTGAACATCATGCGGATTGGTGTGCGGCTTCGGAAAACCAGAAAGGCCTTTGTACTGGCGAAGCGTAGAGAATTCATCGCGCCTGCCCGTAAGGAGCATATGCGCATAGGATTGATGACCCACATCGAAGATGAACTTATCTTCAGGGGAATTGATAAGGCTATGGACCGCAAGGATGATCTCGACCGCTCCCAAACTTGAGGCAACATGGCCTCCCGTTTGCGAAGTGGTGTTCAGGATCTCATCGCGAATCTCACCCGCAAGGATAGCAAGCTCTTCATCGGTAAGGAGCGCGAGCATGTTGGGCGATTCGATAGAGTCAAGAATTCGATCCGCCATAGCCTCTCCTTACCTTACCTGCCCAAATGAATTTCGATAATAGCGTGCGAACTAGTTGCTTTCAAGTGCAGGCTCTGCGCTTACGTCTGGCTCAGAAGCGTTCGGGGCTTCTTCACCTGCATCTTGCACGTCTTCTGAGTGCTCTTCATCATAGAGCGCGTTGTTCTCCTGGAGATTCTCCTCCAAAAGCGACGAAGCACGCAGCCCCAGCTGCACAGCTTCTTCATAGAGTTTCAGCGCATCATCCAAAGGAAGATCATCGTCTGCCACTGCATCGACGATCTCATCGAGGCGCTTCTTCACCTCTTCGAAGCTCTCGGTATTCGCTTCACTCATGCGCTTCCTCCTCGAGCTTGGTCGCGATGCGCCCCAAGATGCCATTCACAAAACGCGGAGAATCTTCGCCACCGAATTCCTTGGCAAGATTGACCGCTTCATTGATGGAAACGGAGATGGGCACTTCATCCACTGAGCGCATCTCGTAAGCTGCCATGCGCAAGAGCGATCGATCGACCACCGGCATGCGGTCGAGCGCCCAGTTCTCGCTCGCTTCTACCAGTTCTGCATCGATCGCTTCCTGATCGGCAGTTGCGCCTTCGATCAAGCGACGAGCATAGTTGCCCAAGAGCTGCGTCTCATCGACGAGCCTTCCCTCTTCGATGATCGTTGCAGGGGCAGTCTCGAGGATCTCTGCCTGATAGAGGACTTGCAAGGCAAGGCGGCGCGCCTCACTTCGGTCATGTTGATGTTTTTCAGCCATGAGCGCGTGCTAATCCTGGAAGAGGATGCCGTCGACATGAATATCGACGCGATTGACGGTATAGCCAGTCTGCGCGAGGATGGCATCAGCGATAGCCTTGCGCGCATCTGCTGCGATCTTGTCGAGCGAGAAGCCATTGAGCACGGTGATCGAAACGCTCACGTCGATCGTATCGCTCGTGACCTGGCTCACACGCACGCCCTTCTGATCCTGCTTGGACCCGAAGAAGGAAAGGATGCCCGTGCTGGTCTGACCTACGACCGCAACTCCTTCAACATCCTTGAGCGCAAGTGCAACGATGGTATCGAGCACATCAGGAGCAATATCCATGCCTCTCGTTTGCGTGTCTGTCATTATTCATCACCCATTTCGGTTTCAATGAAGTCGGTAAAGACGTTGCCCTCGATGAAGGCAGGATTCTCGAGCACCTGCAGATGGAACGGGATAGTGGTCTTGATACCTTCGATCTCGAATTCCTGGAGCGCACGCTTACCACGCGCGATCGCCTCTGCACGATCGGCACCCCACACGATGACCTTAGCGACCATGGAATCGTAGTAGGGCGAAATGCGATCGCCTTGCGAAATATAGGTGTCCACACGCACGCCAGGGCCTCCCGGCACCTTGAACTTCGTGATCGTGCCAGGGCACGGACGAAAATCGTAGTCGGGATCTTCGGCATTGATGCGGAATTCGATGGCGTGCCCATTCGGGGTGAAAGGTGCCTTGTCAGCACAAGAGATCGGTTCGCCCGAAGCGATGCGCAGCTGTTCTTTGATGATGTCAGTTCCGGTGATGGTCTCCGTGACCGGATGTTCGACCTGAACGCGCGTATTCATCTCCATGAAATAGAAGCGACCATCTTGATCGAGCAAGAACTCGATCGTGCCCGCATTCTCATAACCCGTTGCACGTACCGCCTTGATGGCTGCAACGCCCATGGCACGACGAGTTTCGCCATCGAGCGCCGGCGAAGGCGCTTCTTCCAGCAACTTCTGATGACGGCGCTGGAGCGAGCAGTCGCGTTCGCACAGCGAAATGCGGTTATCGTACTTATCAGCCAGGATCTGAACCTCGATATGACGTGGACGCAGCACGAGCTTCTCCAGATAGACATCGCCATTGCCGAAGGCTGCGAGCGCTTCGGTCTTTGCAGCAGTGAACTGGCTCTCCAGCTCTTCAGGGCTGTGCACTTCGCGCATGCCCTTGCCGCCGCCGCCCGCGCTTGCCTTGACGAGGATCGGATAGCCCGCAGCATCCGCGAATGCGCGCGCTTCCTCGACCGTTTCCACGACACCATCGGAGCCAGGGACGGTGGGAACGCCGCAGGTCTTCATGGTCTCACGAGCCTGCGCCTTGTTGCCCATCGCTTCGATGCTCTCTGGCGAAGGGCCGATGAACACGATGTCGTTGTCGGCGCATGCACGTGCGAAATCGGCGTTCTCGGCCAAGAAGCCATAGCCAGGATGGATCGCATCGGCGCCAGTGTTGACAGCAGCAGCGATGATCGAAGGGATGATGAGATAGCTCTGATTAGCCGGAGCGGGACCGATGCAGACGGCCTCATCAGCATAGGCGACCGGTGCCGTATTGGCATCTTCGGTGGAATAGACCGCCACCGTCTTCACGCCCAATTCCTTGCAGGCGCGCATGATGCGCAGAGCGACCTCGCCTCTGTTTGCGACTAGTACCTTGTTGAACATTTAGGCACTCTCCGGTCCGATAGCATCATGGGAATTATGCGGCTCGATGTAGAAGAGCGGCGTACCGAACTCCACCGGCGTAGCATCTTCAAGGCAGACCTCGCGCACAACGCCCATCTCTTCAGAGGTGATCTCGTTCATGAGCTTCATAGCCTCAACGATGCAAAGCGTCTGGTTGGCAGTGACCTCGTCGCCCACCTTGACGAAGGGCGGCTCGCCAGGAGCAGGTGCTGCGTAGAACGTGCCCACCATAGGAGCAGTCACGCAATGCCAGGATGCCGGGCGGCTCGCATTGTCCGCAGGAGCAGCAGCAGGTTCAGCTGCAGGTGCAACCTGAGCTGCAGGAACAGCCTCTGCAGGCACCGCAACCGGAACAGCCGGTGCTGCGCACATAGCGCCTGGCATACGAACTGAGATGCGGGCGCCTTCTTCTTCGACAACGATCTCGCCCACGCCGCTTTCCTCAGCGACGCGCACCAGCTCGCGAATCTGATTGATATCCACGTAATCCTCCTCTTTGGTCTGGCTTGATTCCTCTTCAAGGAGGAAATCAACCTTTTCGGATGTGCGATGCTTGCTCAAATAGGTACGCGCCTCATTCGGGAACAGCGCATACATCAAAACGTCCTCTTCAGACTTAGCCAAATCGCCGATCTCTTCTTCAAGCTCGGCGAAGGTGGTGGTGACGAGCGAACCAGGTGCTACATCAGGATCGAGCACCTGCGAATCACCCACGACCTTGGCAACGATCTCTTGATCCATAGGACCAGGAGCTTTGCCGTAGTAACCGCAGATGTAGTCTTTCATTTCCTTGGAAACGACGCTCCAGCGCTTGCCCGTGAGAACGTTGAAGACCGCCTGCGTACCAACGATCTGCGACATAGGCGTAACGAGTGGCGGATAGCCGACTTCAGCACGCACGCGCGGGATCTCTTCCATGACCTCATCCAAGCGGTCGAGCGCATTTTGGATCTCGAGCTGGCTGACGAGGTTCGACATCATGCCACCAGGAACCTGATGCGAGTAGACCTTCATGTGCGTGAGCGAAGAAACGCCGCGCTTGTAGTGGCCGCGCTTGCGCACCTCTTCCCAGTATTCCGAGATCTCGAAGAGAAGCCCCAGATCCAGCCCGGTATCGTAGCGGCTTTCCTCAAGTGCTGCAACGATCATCTCGACTGCGGGATGCGAGTTGCCGAACGCAAGCGGAGCGCTTGCGGTATCAGCGATAGCAGCACCTGCTTCAGCGGATTTGATGATGTTAGCTGGTGCCATGCCGCCGACATAGTGGCAGTGCACGTGAATGGGCAGGCCGATCTCGGCATTGAATGCCTTCACGATGCGCTCGGTACGATACGGCGTAAGCATGCCCGCCATGTCTTTGATAGCGATGGAATCGGCACCCAGATCTTTGAGCTGCTGACCGTATTCAAGGAAGCTATCGAGCGTATGAACAGGCGAGACCGTGTAAGAGATCGCACCTTCGAAGTGAGCTCCGCACTCCTTGATGGCCTCAGCGTTATCCACCACATTGCGGATATCGTTCAACGCGTCGAACACGCGGAAGACATCGATGCCATTTCGGTGCGCTGCCTCGATGAAACGGAAGCAGATCTCGCGGGAATAATGCTTATAGCCCACAAGGTTCTGTCCACGCGAGAGCATGGACAAGCGAGTGTTCGGCGTTTTTGACTTGATGAGTCGCAGACGATCCCAAGGGTTTTCGTCCAAAAAGCGTAGGCAGGTGTCGAATGTTGCACCGCCCCAGGCCTCGATGGCCCAGTATCCAACGCGATCCATCTTAGGCAAAATGGGCAGCATGTCTCCGATCGACATACGTGTTGCCCAAAGGCTCTGCTGTCCGTCGCGGATCGTTGTGTCCATAAGTTGAAGTTTTGCCAAGTGACTCGCACCTCCTTGTCAAAGAGCACCCGTACGGTCGGGTTGCATGATAGTGAACGACCATTATACGACACGAGGCGCCTTACGCGCCTCGCAATCAAAGGTATTTTCGTTATCGAAACAGAGATTAGACGCGAGTAACATAGCGGCCATCGCGCGTATCGATGCGCAGGATATCGCCATTGTCGATGAACATGGGAACCTGGATGGTTGCGCCCGTTTCGAGCGTTGCGGGCTTCGTGCCACCCTGGACCGTATCGCCCTTGAAGCCCGGCTCGGTATCGGTGACCTCGAGCTCGACGAACATCTGCGGCTCGAGACCGATGAGCTCATCGCCCGCATACAGCAGCGTGACTTCGTCGTTCTCTTTGAGCCACTGTGAGGTATCGCCGACCACTTCAGCGTTGAGCGCGATCTGGTCGTAGGTGTTCGGATCCATGAAGTGATAATCCACGCCATCGTTGTAGAGGTACTGCATGACCTTCTTCTCAAGGCGAAGCGTCTCGAACTTCGTGCCGGAGTTGAAGGTGTAGTCGACCACGCGACCAGAACGGATATCGCGCAGCTTCGTGCGAACGAATGCGCCACCTTTACCTGGCTTCACATGCTGGAATTCAATGATGACCCAGAGTTTGTCCTTATATTCGATGCACATTCCGTTACGGAAATCAGCGGTAGAAATTGCCACGGGGATCCTCGATTCTTACTCGTTATCTCTGCTTAGTGCGGCTCTATTATAACCATGTCATGGCTACTTTGGGTGATCACGTCATATCCTGTTTCGGTGACCACCCCAAAATCTTCAAGTCTCATGCCGAATTCAGCGGGAAGATAGATGCCCGGCTCGACCGTGAGCACCGCGCCGGCTGGCAGCGGCTTCGTATTTCGCGGCGAAAGTGCAGGGTCTTCGTGAATATCGATGCCGAGGCTGTGCCCGAGCCCATGGCCCATCGTGTTGGCGAATCCCCCTTCAGCAAGCACCGCTTCAGCAAACTCGTGGATCTCTGCACCCGTCTTTCCAGAACGAAGCGCCGCTTCAGCAACCTCGTTGGCGCTTCTCATGGCTTCCCACGCACGGTACATCTTTTCGGTAGGCTCCCCCACGAACACCGTGCGCGTCATGTCGGAACAATAGCCACCGAAGCGAGCGCCGAAATCCATTACGATCGCGCTGCCTGGCTCAATGCGTGTGTCACCCGAAAGAGCATGCGGGCTTGCCGCGTGAGCACCTGTCGCGACGATCGTGGGAAATGCAAGCCCTTCAGCACCAGCATCGAGCATGAAGGTATCGAGCGCACGCTGAACTTGTGCTTCCGTCATGCCCGGCTCGATGAAATCAACGATGAACGCGAAGCCCGCATCGGTGATAGCCTGCGCCTTTCTCATGAGGGCGATCTCGAGAGCATCCTTGCTCGCACGCAAACCTTCGATGAATCGCTCGCGCTCGACAAGCTCAGGAGAAGCTGATGCATCCACGAGCGCTTGGGTGAGCATATGGAACTCGCGCAAGGTGAGCGTATCTTCGATCGCAGCGCGCTGCTTGTTGCCGGACGTGCCCACAAGCAGGTGCGCAAGCCAATTCGCATGGCTCGTCCGCTCGAGAGACACCTGGATCTGCGAACCCTGCGCAGCCGCCTCGACCGCTTCGCCGTAACGCCAATCGCTGGGAATGATCGCCTCCTGCCGAATCGCTGTGAATGATCGCATCCTGCGGTGTGATGATGAGCGCATGCGCAGCCTCATCATCGAAGACGCCCTGGAAGGCGGTGACCCATTTGATGTTGGAAAGATCGCGAATGTAGACCGCATCGAGCTCGTTTTCGATCAGGAGTTCACGGATGCGCGCGATACGGCGCGCCGAAGCCTGCTTGCTCGCCAAAATCAAGCGTTCCCGTTCTTCGGGTGACAGCGCTTCAATACCGAGCGCACTATCGAGCGGATCTCCTGGATGCATAGCGTCTTGTTTCATGACGAGCGCCGCCTCTAAGCGATGCTCTGCTGCCAGGCGCGCAAATGTTCGAGCACGAAGCCAGGATCGAGACTGACGATCTCCCAGCTCCCCACATCGCGCGGCAAGACGAAACGAAGCGTATGCGAACGGACCTTCTTATCGGAGAACATGCAGTCGAGCAGCTCTTCGGGATCGGCATGGAAATCGAGCGCTGGCAACTCGAGCGTGTCGAGCAGCTTGTCTTGCGTCTCTACGAATTCGAGCGAGGTGCCGAGCTTCGCTGCCGCAAGACGCGCCGCGAAGCGCATGCCTTCTGCAACCGCCGCACCATGGGAATAGACCCCATAGCCTGCGCATGTCTCGATCGCATGAGCGAGCGTGTGGCCATAGTTCAAACATTCGCGCACGCCCTTCGTCTCCTGCTCATCGGCAGCAACGACTTGTGCCTTGAACACCACGCTGCGCACGACCGCTTCTTGCGTGATGTCCATATCACGCGCGGCGAGCGCGCCTGCATTATCGCAGAGCCAGAAGAAGAACTCATCCGAATCGATCACCGCCGATTTCGCGATCTCCGCGCAACCGCATGCCCATTCACGTTCAGGCAGCGTTGCAAGGGTTGCAAGATCAGCGCAGACGAGAAGCGGCTGGCAAAAGGTTCCGACCAGGTTCTTCCCTGCCTCAAGGTTGATGGCGGTCTTGCCTCCGACCGAAGAATCGACCATGGAAAGCAAGGTGGTGGGAACCTGCACAACAGGCAGACCGCGCATGAACGTCGAGCCCGTGAAGCCCGCAAGATCGCCCACGACCCCTCCTCCGAGCGCAATGATGAGCGAATCGCGATTGAGCTTGCAATCGGCCATCGCGTTCCAGATCTCGGCGGCACAATCGATCGATTTCGCGTCCTCGCCAGCAGGGACCGTAAGCACGAACGTGCGATAGGATGCCGCTTCGAGCGAGGCTTTCACAGGCTTAAGGTAATGCGGCGCAACGATCGCATCGGTGATGATGAGCGCCTGGGGATTCTCGTCGAGCGCGCGAAGCGCGGCACCGAGCCCCTCGATCGCTCCCGCAGCAATGCGCACGTCGTAGGGCTTATGACCCGCGATATCGACGATGACCTTACTCATGGGCTTCTTCTTTGATCATGATGCCTTCAGCGAGCAGCTGCTCTGCGATCTCGCGAGCAAGATCGATTATCTCGCGCCCTTCGGTATCGATCGCATAATGCGCTGCAGCCTCATATTGCGGGATGCGCTCGACGATGGTCTTGCGCGCAGTTTCCAAGTTCTTGAACATCGGGCGTGAATCGGTATTGGGGATACGACGCGCCGCTTCATCGGCCGTGACCTGCAGATACACCACATAACCAGCATCACGCATGATCTCGGCATTTTCCGCACGCTTCGTGACCACGCCACCACCGCAGCCGATCAAGCGCGGCGAACGCTGGGAGAGATCGCGCAGAACGTCCGTTTCGATATCGCGGAACGCCTCTTCCCCATCTTCAGCGAAGATGTCAGCGATGATGCGGTCTTCGCGCAGTTCAAGATATTCATCCGCATCGATCGAAGCGAGGCCGTATTGGACCGCAAGCTGCTGAGAGACGCTCGTTTTGCCCGCGCCCATGAACCCGATGAAGAATACGGGTTTGGTAAGACGATAACCGCCTGCAGGGATAGCATTGTCACTCATAAGGTCCTCTTTCTCTCTGAATGCTCGCGTTTTTCTTCGATGGGATGAGAATCGCCAGTGCGCCTGCACCTCTTTGCCGCAAACGCATCTGCACGATGTTTTAAACTTAGCGCGACATGGTCTTGATGCGCTTCTTGAACGATTCGATGTTCGCCTTGATATCGGTCATGTTGTCGGAGCCGAATTTGTCGAGGTACGCCTGCGCGATGACGAACGCGACCTCAGCTTCAGCAACCACCGAAGCAGCGGGTACCGCGCATACATCGCTTCGTTCGGTGGAGGCCTTATTCACTTCGAGCGTATCGATATTGACCGTATTGAGCGGATCGATCTGCGTAGGGATCGGCTTCATGGCGGCCGTCATGATGAGCGGCATGCCCGTGGTCATGCCCCCTTCCAAGCCTCCAGCACGGTTCGTCCTGCGCATGAAGCCCTTCTTCTTATCGAGATAGATCTCGTCATGCGCTTCATGGCCGAGCACCTCGGCATTCTTGAACCCGATGCCGAACTCAACGCCTTTGATGGCAGGGATCGAGAACAGAGCACCACCGAGCTTCGAGGTAAGGCGGTTTCGCGCTTCTTCGAATCCGCCAAGTGCGGGCAAGAGTCCGTTGACCACTACCCTAAAGGTGCCGCCCAAGCTCTGTCCGAGCTCTTTCGCTTCATCGATGCGGGCTTTCATGGCTTCGGTCGCCTCTTCATCGGGACAGCGCAGCTCGCTCATCTCGATGGCCAGCGGTCGATAGTCGGCCGCATCGCGCATAGGGTCTTCCTCGATCATGCCTACACCGCCGATGGAAACGACATAGGAATAAACCTCCACGCCCACTTCAGCCAAGAATTCACGGGCGATGCCCGAAGCTGCAACGCGAATAGCGGTCTCGCGTGCGCTCGAACGTTCGAGGATATTGCGGCAATCGGTCTGGTCGTTCTTGAGCACACCCAGAAGATCGGCATGTCCGGGGCGCGGCGTGACCTCGCGCACAAGATCTGCTGGCGCATCACCGAATACCGCCATGCGGTCGGTCCAGTTCTCCCAATCGTCGTTCTTGATCGAAAGGCACACGGGGCTTCCGAGCGTTTTGCCGAAGCGAACGCCCGACAGGACCTGAACACGATCCTTCTCGATCTTCTGCCTTCCTCCGCGACCGTATCCGCCTTGACGCCGAGCGAGATCGGAATTGATGTTCTTTTCCGAGATCGAAAGCCCTGCAGGCACTCCGGTAACGATAGCCGTTAAGGCAGGACCATGGCTTTCACCAGCAGATACGTATTCCATAATCGTCCTTTTTCATGAGGTTCTCTTGGTCCTGCAGAAGCAAGACCTTCATTGGTTTTTTATTCTATCAAAACCCCTGATTTCCCTGCGAGGAAATTAGCGCATGCGCGCTACCTCCATCATTCGCCCTCGCGCGATGAAGAAACCGCGTTCGCCCGGTCATCTTGCAGGCAGATGCCGCTCTGGGGCGCAGGTTCCTTCAAGAAGAGTCCTTCGACCTTGCGCACCAGCTGAGTATGCTTCAGGTCGACATCCACGAGCGGCGCGACCAAGTAAGCAGGCATGCCGATGAGATGTGCGCCCACCACATCGGTGAAGAGCTGGTCGCCCACCATAACGGAGTCTTCCACACTGCCCCCGACCAGTTCGAGCGCACGTTTGAATCCACTGCCAAGAGGCTTCATCGCCTTTGCCACGATGGGGATGTCGAGCTCACGCGCAACCGCAAACACGTTCTCATGGAAGTTATTGCTCAGGATGCAGGGTTTGATGCCTTTTTGCTGCACGTGCGTAAGCCATGCTCGAACCTCAAGTGGCACTTCGTCGTTATCGCGTCGGCGAAGCGTGTTATCGAGATCGAGCAGTACGTGCGTGAGGTGCAAACGCAGAAGGTCCCATTCCGCATCGATCGCTGCGACCGACGAAAACTGCTTTTCAGGCGCGAATAGCCCCACACGTTCCCTCTCTATATGAGCGCTGCTCTATGAAGCAATCGCCTGCTGATGCTCTTCATAGGTCTTGCTGAAGAAATAATCCAGCCCACCCTGGCCGTTGTCTTTGAAATAGAAATAGAGGTAGTCGGTCTGGTCAGGATCGCAAGCTGCCTCGAGCGCTGCAAGGCACGGCGAACAGATGGGTCCTGGAGGCAATCCCTTGTTCAAATAGGTGTTGAACGGGCCTTCCTTCTGCAGATCCTCGGGCTTCGGGTCGCCCCCGATCACGTAGGCCGTAGTGGCATCGGACTGCAATGCCATATCGATCGCAAGGCGGTTGTAGAACACCGAAGCAACCGCTTTCTTGTTATCCGCTGCAGCTTCACGTTCGATGATCGAAGCGAGGATGAGCACCTCGTAATCGCTGAGCCCTTCATCGTGCGGATAGGTGTAGTTGAGCTGCTTGACCTCTTGTTCGTACTGCGTGAGCATCTGAGCGACCACATCATCGGCATTGGCACCTGCGATGATCTCGTAGGTCTTAGGGAACAAGAAACCCTCGAGTGAATTGTTATAAGCATCCTTCACGAAGCTAAAACGATCGGAGAAGCGTGACGCATCCTGTGCAGCCGCAAGGAAATCCGCTTCACTGATCGAACCCGCATATGCCTCCGAAACAGCATGCGCTGTTTGTTTGATCGTGTAGCCTTCGGGTATCACATAGCTGTTATCTGCCTGGTTCGGACCAGCTTCAAGATGTTCGACCACTTCAGAGAGCGGCGTGCCTCCATTGAACACGTAGATGCCGGTCTTGAGCGAAGAACCATAGCCTTTTTGGGATACCTCATTGCTGAAGGCTTTCTTGTTCTCGATGATGCCAGCATCGTAGAGGATCGTGGCGATGTCTTGGGTCGTAGAACCATCAGGGATCTCGATGCGCGCCTGCTGATCGCTCGGGAGCATGTTCGGGTTCTTATCGCAAGAGCCCATGCAGTTCACCAGCCCGAAGATCACGATGATGGCGAGCACCACAGCAGCGATGCCGATATAGAGTGGCTTCTTCGAACGACGCGGCTCGATGAGCGACGTGTCATATTTGCTGAACTGGCGCTCCCCTCGTGCATGCGCTGCACGGGCAGCATGGGTGGGTTTGCGAGAATACGTAACCTTACGACGAAACACTCAAATACCTTTCGCAGTGCGTTCAGTGACGGGCGTCGAGCCACGATTGCAAGAAGATCGAAGCTGCGATCATATCAACCTTACCACGCATCGACTTTTCGGAGTGGCCGCCTTCGCGGAGCGCACGTTTTGCTTCGGCAGAACTCAAACGCTCATCGCAGAATTCGAGCGGCAGATCGAGCGTTTTCGCTATGCGAACTGCTTGTTCTTCGATACGTTGCGCTTGAGGACCCTTTTCGCCGTTCAAGGACAGAGGCAAACCCGAAAGGAGCAATTCTGGCTCCCAATCTTCGACCACACGACGAAACGAAGAAGCGTTCGCGAGCACCTCTTGAGTAGGAAGCACGCAAACGGGACTCGCGATACGCCCTTGGGAATCGCTCACCGCGATACCGCAACGCACTTCCCCGATATCGAGCGCCATGACCCTCACGCGAGCACCTGAAGCGGCCTCTGTGCGGAAATCTTTCGCATGAGCCTAGGCAAGGCCAAGTTCTGCACGCGCCTTATCGAGCGCTGCCGGAATACCAGAAGCGTCCTTACCACCAGCTTGCGCCATGGTGGGCTTTCCACCACCACCACCAGAAACGAGCGGCGCGATGGTCTTGATGATGTTGCCCGCATTGAATCCGGCAGCAACTGCTTCATCGCTACCTGCAGCAAGTAAGATGGGGCGATCATCCTTGACGCCGATGAGCACTGCAGCACCTGGCGCATCCATGCGGGAGCGTACCACGTCCCAGAAATTACGCAGCATGCCCGGATCGCGCACATCGACCTGTGCAACGATGACCGGATATCCCGCAGGAGTGAGCACTGCTTGGTCGAGCAGCGCCGTGACATTGTCATCCGCAACAGCGTTTTGCGTACGTTTGAAGCGTGTTTGCAGCTCTTTATAGGCGGTCATGTTCGAAGCGGTGCGTTCGGAAACATCGAACATCGGCACGGAAAGCAGTCCGGCCGTTTCGCGCAGCTCAGCTTCGATACCATTCACATAAGCAAGCGCACCATAGCTCGTCACTGCTTCGATACGGCGCAAGCTCGCACCTACGCTGCCCTCGCTCGTGATCTTCACGAAACCGATCTCGGCTGTGTTGTTCACGTGGCACCCACCACACAGCTCACGGGAGAATTGACCGACCTCGACCACGCGTACGGTTTCACCATACTTCTCACCGAAGAGCGCGGTCACACCAGAATTGCGAGCTTCATCGAGCGAAGTCTCATAGCGCGTAGTCGGGATCGCTTGCATGATGTAGGAATTCGCAAGCTCTTCGACCTGCGCGATCTGTTCAGGAGTGAGCGCTTCGAAATGCGTGAAGTCGAAGCGCAAGCGGTCGGGACCAACGTAACTACCTGCCTGCTTCACATGCGCACCGAGCACCTCGCGCAATGCCGCATGCAGGATGTGCGTGCAGGTATGATTGCGCGCGATGGATGCGCGGCGCTTCGCATCGACCGAAGCCGTAACCTCTTCGCCAACTGCGAATGCGCCTGACTCGATCTTCACCTTATGAACGGTAAGACCAGCTTCGGGAGCTTTCGTATCGAGTACACGAGCAACGCTCTCGCCAGCGAAGATGATACCCGTATCACCCACTTCGCCACCCATTTCAGCATAGAACGGCGTGGTGGAGAGAATGATCTCGCCTTCTTGGCCTGCTTCCAGGCGCTCGGCCACTTCACCATCGCAGATGAGCGCATTCACGATAGCACCACACTCAAGCGTGTCATAACCAACGAAGCTGGTAGGTCCGAGCTTCTCGAGCAGCTCGACATAGATGCCACCGAAGTTCGACCAGGCGGCTTCTGCATCATCGGCATTAGCAGCACGAGCGCGACTGCGTTGCTCTGCCATACAACGTGCGAAGGCTTCATCGTCGACCGTGATATCGCGCTCAGCGCAGATCTCTTGGGTGACCTCGATCGGGAAGCCATACGTATCGTGCAGCACGAACGCGCGATCACCTGGAAGCACGTTGCCTTCAAGTTCGTCAAGCGCCTCTTCGAGGTAGACTTGACCCTGCTTGAGCGTGGCACCGAAACGCTCCTCTTCGGAGAGCACGATACGCTTGATGAGCGCTTCGTTCTCGATGAGTTCGGGATAGACCGAGCCCATAAGCTCCATGATCTTCTCAATATAGTGCGAAAGGAACGCGCCTTCGATGCCGATCGAATGAGCTTTCATGACCGCGCGGCGCAGCAAGCGACGCAGCACATATCCACGCCCCTCATTCGAAGGCAGGATGCCATCAGCGATCATGAATGTGACCGCACGACTGTGGTCAGCGATGATGCGCAATGCCAGGTCGGTAGCATCGTCTGTCTTGTACGTTTTGCGCGAAAGGTCCTCGCCCACTGCGATCAGATCGCGCAGGATGTCCGTGTCGTAGTTGTTATCCACGCCTTGCATAATGGCAGCGATGCGCTCAAGACCCATTCCAGTATCGATGTTCTTCTTGGGCAGAGGCACGAGCGTGCCATCTTCTTGTGCATCATATTGCGTGAAGACGCAATTCCAATACTCGAGGAAGCGATCACAATCGCAACCCGGAGCGCAATCAGGGCTCCCGCAACCTACTTCAGGACCCTGGTCGAAGTACAGCTCGGAGCACGGACCGCACGGACCGGTAGGGCCAGCTCGCCAGAAATTATCGTCTTCACCGAGCTTAGAGATGTGGCTCGGATCGATGCCGAGGTCCTGCCAGATCTCGATCGTCTCATCGTCATCTTCGAACACGGTGAAATAAAGCCTCTCGAGCGGAAGACCGAGCACCTCAGTCGAAAATTCAAGCGCCCAAGCGCACATTTCCTTCTTGAAGTATTCGCCAAAGGAGAAATTGCCGAGCATCTCGAAGAAGCTCAAGTGGCGCCCCGTGGTGCCGATGATATCGATATCGTTGGTGCGCACGCACTTCTGCACCGTGGTCGTGCCGATGTAGGGTGCTTCCAGATGCTTTTGCTGCAGGAAATAGGGCTTGAATTGGACCATGCCCGCTGCGGTGAGCAAAAGCGATGGGTCGTCTGGAATAAGTGAAGAAGAAGGCATGCGCTTGCACCCCTTCTCCTCAAAAAACTTCAAATACTTTTCGCGGATCTCCGCCGTGGTCATATATTCCATGGACACACTTTCTCGTGGATAGGACGAATGGAAAATCTTTGCTTTTGCATCATACAACAGCGCGGCATGATTCAGTGCTTTTGGTTCTTGCTATCAACCCTAACTGGTGCCATTTCGCCCGTTGCGTCGGCAAGCGGGTTTGGAGTATCCGAAGAATTACCCTTGAAGAAGACTCCTTCGGGGTCAAGGATAGAACGGCCAGTTCTCTTCTCAAAGTAGTATACGAAGATCGATTTGGCAGCAGCCGCAAGCGGAATAGAAAGCAGCATACCAATAAAGCTGCCGATAAATCCACTCATTGCCCAACCAAGCGCAGAGCCGATCATAAGAGCAAGGATAACGAGCGCTGGGTGGATGTCAACCGAATTAGACATGAGCTTTGGCGAGATGAAAGTATAGACAACCTGTTGCACGATAACGGTGTAGACGATCGCGATGATGCAAATGAGCGGGCTGATAAAGATACCCGTGATGCCCGCAAGCGCACCGCCAAGCCATGGACCGATAACCGGAATGATGTTGAGCACACCAGTAATAAGACCGAGTGCAGCAGCACTGGGTAGGCCCATGATCGCAAAGCCAATGCCGCACCCTACTGCGATGATGCCGCATTGGATGAGCGTTGCTTTGATGTAACCCCCTACCACACGCGTGAACGTGATCTCGAGCATAACGAGATCTTCGCCATGATTCTTACCAAGCAGGCGATAGATCTCTCTATTGAGCGCCGGTAATTCAAGCAGGATCCAGAACGCAACAACAAGCGCGAAGCCCACGACCAACAGCGTATTGGCAACACCTGAACCAACTGCAGCAACCCCCTGCGCACTCTGAGAAGCAACAGAAGATGCCCAGCTGGAAAGCGAGGCAAATGCGCTGTTCATGTATTCCTTGATGGTGGCATCTTGGAAGAATTCTGCGTATTGCTCGTAAACATGATTCCACCACTCGCTCACTTGCGAGATGTACGTAGGAACACTTTGGATGAGCGAATCGAACTGATTGCCCACGCCGAACAGGGGCGAGAACATGAGGAATATGCAGGCTGCAAGCACAAGGAGCATGACCAGGTAGGCCACGATCGTGCCGATCAGCCGGTTCGCCCCCCGCTTCTCCAATCCATCAACGATGCCACGCAAACAGAACACGATAACGACCGACCAAAGGATGATGCCGATAGGAATGGAAAGGATGTTCAAAACGACCGTGGTGTAATAGATGATGATGCCGCATAAAACGACGAGCGAGGCGATGAAGAACCACCGCCCCGCTTTCATCGTTTTCAGGCTTACCTCACGATACTCTTTGTCTTCATTATCCAACGAACTGCTCGTCGGATCGACATGCTTCATGTTGGTATTCCTTCGTGTTGCTAGTTTGCGCCTGCGTCTGCGTTAGCCTTGATGAAGACCGCTTCTTTAAGATTCGCAGCCGTCCTGTTCGTTTCTTCGGCCGCCTTATCGCGCGCTTCCTGCGCTGCTTCGCGATCAGCTGCACGCTGAGCGTTATCGGCCTGCATATCGGCAACCTTCTCGCCCACGATCTCAAGACCATTATCGACATTGGTGAGCACCACGCCTGCCGTGCCTTCGGCATTCTTCACCGGACTGATCTTCTCGCGGATGGCAGACGTTGCCTTTGCGATGATACCCAGCGGCGCTTGCGTGACCTTGTCGACCGAGCTCGTTGCTTTGGAGACATTGCCCGTGATCTTGTTCACATCTTCCATGATCTGATCGATGCGCATGATCTGCAGATTCGCTCCATCGATCGTGAGCGTGATGCGATCCATGAGCGGATCGACGCGCCCGACGATGGGCTTAGCCTGCTTGATGAGATCAGCAGCATCATCGAGCATGGGGTTGACCTTTTCATTCACGGTGTTGCGAATGATCTTGACGAGGATATACAAGAAATATGCAAGGGCCAGGAGCGCAACCGCACCAGCCAGGCACAGGATGAATAGTCCAACCGGAATGAGATTCTCCATATCGACACCTTTCCTTCTAATCCAAATTTCCTCGATTATACCCTTTTATAGGCCTGAAAAGTCTTTCGTCGAGTAATCAATACGGTAACGTTCCCACCCTCGATCGCTCGGCGTGAAGAAACACCCGCGCTCGAGGCCATCAGGAAGATATTGCTGCTCAACATAGGCTCCAGGATAGTTGTGCGGATAGAGATACGCACCGTACTCTTCGCTGCCTGGACGATGACGATCGCGCAGATGGTTCGGCACCGCCCGCGCAGGCCCCTTCTTCACTTCGGCAAGCGCATTGAAGTACGCCTGCGAGGAGGCATTCGATTTGGGAGCGAGCGCCATATAGACTGCCGCCTGGGCAAGATTGATGCCGCATTCGGGGTAGCCTATCACCTCAGCTGCTCTAAATGCAGCCTCAGCGACAAGGAGCGCTTGCGGGTCGGCATTGCCGATATCTTCCGAGGCCAAAATGAAGATGCGACGCGCGATGAACTTTGGGTCTTCCCCACCGTCGATCATGCGGGCAAGCCAATAGAGCGCCGCATCGGGATCGGAGCCGCGCATCGACTTGATGAACGCCGAGATGATGTCGTAGTGCATATCTCGATCTTTGTCGTAGGGCAGGCTATGCTGCGGCATGGCAACCTCGACCATTTCGCGTGTGATCTCGTGAGCGTTCTGCGCACGCGCCACATCGGAAGCGAGCGAGAGCGTAGTGAGCGCCGCGCGCGCATCGCCTGCACATAAAGTGAGGATCGCATCGGCTGCTTCGTCTGAAAGCGTATAAGCATCGCCGAGACCGCGATCATCCACGAGCGCTGCACCAAGGATCTCGCGAATGTTGTCATCGGAAAGGCTATGCAGCTCGATCAAGCGCGAGCGAGAGAGCAGTGCAGAATTCACCTCGAAGAACGGGTTTTCCGTTGTCGCACCAATGAGCACCACGATGCCGTCTTCTACCGCATGGAGCAGCGCATCTTGCTGGGCGCGATTGAAACGGTGGATCTCATCGATGAACAGGATGGTACGCAAGTTGCGATGGACCAGACGCTCATCGGCTTCCGCGATGACCTTGCGCAGATCAGACACCGTGCCGCCGATGGCAGAGACCTCCACAAACGTAGCGTGCGTGGAGTGCGCGATCACGCGAGCGAGCGAGGTCTTCCCGGTACCTGCGGGCCCGTAGAGAATGATGGAAGAAAGCGTGTCGTTCTCGATCGCAGCCCGAAGCCAGGTGCCTTCGCCGACCGCCTCCTGCTGCCCGACCAGCTCGTCGAGTGTGCGCGGACGCATGCGCACGGCAAGCGGCGCGTGGGCAAGACGCGTTTCATCTTCCATCTGAGTAAAGAGCGTATCCATGGCTCTCCTTTACGTGTTCATTCTTCAGCTAGCTTACGCTGAGTCACCGCGAATTGCCACTCGTAACCTTTGGTGCGAGACCTTCTAGCCCTTGCGCGCCTCATAAGCGGACAAGACCACCTTTTCGAGCGTTGCACGGTCTTCTGCTGTAAAGCGGTACGTCACTTCCTGCGGTTGTGAGGGATCGCTCTTGCTCGTACGCTCCACACGAATGAAATGCGCCTCGACCGTTTTGAAGCCCTGTCGTATGAGTGCAAGCGCATAGCACTGTGCCTGTAGGCGATGCTTCTCAT
>FR895147.1:20865-34638 GCA_000435675.1 Eggerthella sp. CAG:298
CTTATAGTCGATGAAGAACGCATGATCCTTATCGGCTTCGCTCACGGCAAGGCCATCGATCTCGCCCTCAAGATAGAGAGGACGATCGCTCGAGCTGATCTCGAGCATGAAGGGAACTTCCGCATAGATATGCTCGCAGGCGAAGAAGCGCTTGCAGAGATCGCTTGCGAACCAGCGCTGCGTTGCTTCATCCAAGCGCTTTTCTTGCAGCTGCGATAGACTGCCGAGCCTCACCTGTGCGGCGAACGCAGATGCGGGCAATTCTGGCACGACACCCACCTCCGTACGCGATTCGATCACCCGCTGAGCCAAGCGATGGAACGCCGTGCCAAGCGCCGTTGCGCTCTGTTGCTTCACGAGCGCTGCCACATCTTCAGGGAACATCTCTTCATCGTCATCTAAAACAGCTACTGGTGCACCACTGCCCCCAAGGTCACTCGTGACAGAAGCTTCTTCTTCGAAGACCTCATCGCCCGATGTGCTCGAAAAGCCTTTGTCATGGCTACTGGCAAGAGCAGAATAGGAGACCACTCGATCGCGATCACTCTGCACCCCTCCGGGTACAAGCGCGCCTTCATGCGCAACAGGTACGATGAACTCGCTTATCTCGACAGGCTGTTTCTGCGTACCCTCCGGCTTTTCCACCAACGCCTCATGATGAACGTGTGCGCAGGCAGACCCTCCATAGTCGAAGGAAAAGGACTTCTTATCAGGTGTCAGATCCCACTGCAAGACGTTATGGAGCAGTTCGAACACCCCTTTATAGGCGAACTTAGCACTGCCCCTATTGGTCAAAGAAAGGAAGAGTGATTTGCTCGCACGCGTTAGAGCAACGTAGAGCAGTCGTAGCGCATCGTCGAGTGCGCCCTGGGCAATGCGCGCATCGAGCACGTACGCTATCTGATCGCTCGACAGACCATCAACATCGAGTGCGTCAGAAAACGCTTCTGAGCTATGGTCGGTCAGATACTCTTTGAGCAGTTCATAGGTTTTCTTCGGCGAATCAGTATTCTTGGTCTCAACTCCAGGCAAATTCGGCGGATCTTCAGACAACTTCGGTTCAAGGGCGAAGATGACTCGCTCGCCCACCGTTTCCATGGGAAGCTTAGTGGGCTTGGGCAATCCTTCATGCGGCTCTGCCACCGCAACGTGATCGAATTCAAGACCTTTGCTCGAATGGATGGTCATGATCCGTACGAAATTGCTTCTGCTCGTAGACAACACTCCGGGCTTTTCTTTAGAGGTTGCCAAGAAATCGGAGAAACGCCGGGCAAGATGCGGGATGCTGCACGCTTGCTGTTGCCAAGCAAGAACGATCTCGAGTGCTTTGAATATATTACCCGCCACCGCTTGACCATCGCTTCGGGCAGCTTGCAAGCGATAGAGCCATCCAGAATCTTTCATGAGAGAATGCAGCGCCTGGTAAAGGCCTTCGTCACTAGCCTTGACGCACAGCGCTTGCATAAGGCGAAGCGAGCGAAGTAGCTCTTCACGCTGAACGGACGAAAGGCAGAAGCGTCCCATCAGACCAAGCACAGTCTCTTCATCTTCGGTCAGCAGCATTTCTGCAAGGTACCAGAATCGTTGCGCAAACGAAGCACCTCTTGCAAGTTTGACCCCATTGCCATCATCGGGCGCAATGAAGTGTGCGAGCGCAAAGAGCGCATCGTCCCCAAGATTGAACAGCGGCGAAGAGAGCACCGTATAAAGATCGCTTGAAGCGCGCTTATCAGCCACGACCGCTATAAGCGCTTCTATCAGTTGCACTTCAGGTGCCGAAGCGAACACCGAACCACCCGAGATGATGCTTTCAAATCCTTCTTCAGCTAACGCTTCGATATAGAGTGCCACATTGGTCATTCCTCCCAGAAGGATCGCCATATCCGCAGGAGAAGCTCCTTCAGCACGCAAAGAAGCAAAATGCGCTGCTATGCGCTTTGCCCCCAACCTACGAGCATCATCGATTCCTCCCCCCTTGCTCCAAGTTTCGATAACGTCCACTTCAATACGAGGTCGTTCTTCGAAGAGAGGATCTAGATCTTTGCTCACGGCACCTTGCGGACGAAGCGCAAGGAAGCGATCCCCGAAGAATTCAGGGCGAGAGAAGATAGTTTCGACGAAAGCGAGCACATCGCCATGACTTCTGAAATTATCAGGGAGCGAAAGCGCCTGAAGATTCTCATGCGCTTGCTGTTGCATGACGCGATGATCGAAGAAAACCTCAACATCGGCCCCACGAAAGCGATAGAGTGTTTGCTGCGCATCGCCTACCGTCATCACATTCACCCCGTGATCGCGCGAAAGCTTGTCGATGATAGAAACTTGAAGCAGGTCAGTATCTTGGAATTCATCCACCATGATCAGCTTGAAGCGCTGTTGATAGGTGCGTGCAATAGAAGGATGGTGCTCAAGCGCCTGGTTGCAGGCACGCAAAAGATCGGCATTATCGAGCCGATCGCTGCCCTTCAGCTGCTGATACACACGATCGACCAGACGCGTGAGCGTGAGCAGATCAGCGGAGAGGCGAGCAGAAGCATCCGCGATGGCAGCATGAGCAATTTCAGCGTATTCGCTACGGTAGTACTCGAAAACTTCCGCATCAGGTTTTACCTTACCGCTCGAAGCTTTGAGCTTAGGAAACGAAAGCAGCACATCAAGATAGTCAAGACAAACTTGCGTGTTTGAAAAGTCGGTCTTCGAAGAATCGAGCTGCTCAAGATAGTGATGCGCTTTCGCGATGGCTGCCTGCAGTCCATCGACATTGCTCAGGATGGTTTTGTTGGCTCCCTCACCCAGCGATCGAGCAAAGCGCTCATAATCCTGCGCCACCTCGATCATGCGACGCAGCGAACGCTGATGGTCGAATTCTGCCTGCGGTAGCACTACGCTTTCGAACCCTTGTGGCATAGCAAGCGTTTTTTCCCAGAGCTTCGTGAGCAGCATCGAAAGCGATTCGCCACCAAAAGGAGATTTCGTTTTGGGATACCAGTCGAAAAGCCTCTTGAGCGGGGTGTTGCCTTCATCCGAAATATCTTTGAGCACACTATCGAGCGCTTGATACCACAGCTCTTCTGATTCTGCTTTTTCGACAACCTCGAAACCAGGATCGATGCCCAACTCGAGCGCATGCTCTCGAAGGATGCGCGCGCACAGCCCATGAATCGTAGTAATCCAGGCGTCTTCGATCATGAGCGCTTGTTCATCGAGGCCCTCCTGCTGAAGAAGCGAACGCACGCGCGATTTCATCTCAGCTGCACCCGATTTGCTGAAGGTAGTCGCAAGTACTTCATCGATGCTATCGATGAACGCATCTTTCGCGCCCGCTTCACCCACTAACGCATATCCGATGCGATTGGTGAGCGTGAAGGTCTTGCCGCTCCCTGCGCCTGCAGAAACCGAAAGAGGCGCATCGAGCGTAGTGATGATCTGCTGCTGTGATGAAGTAGCACTACTAAGATCCATTTGCCCTCTTTTCGCAATAGAGCACCGGACAATAGGTGCAAGCTTCCTTGGTGCGAGGATCGGGAGCAAGATCTCCAGATTCCATACGTTCGATCGTGCGAGCGATATCCTCTTCGACGAGATCGAGAAATGACTCGAAATTGCCTTTTACACAGCTCGCACGTGAGAGCGTTTCGCTTTCGATGAGCGTTTGCGCAAGTGAGCCACGCATCAAGGCTTGTTCGTTCTTTGCGCTATAGCTCAAGTAGAGAGCTGCTTTAGGTTGCAGCCCCTCTTTGCGACGCAACGCTTGAGCATAGATGAGCGCTTGGATCTTCTCAGGACTTTCAAAGGACTCCTCTTCGTCCAATGCATCAGGATCGAAACCAGCAGCATACTTCGCAATAGAGCCCTTGTAGTCGATCACGATGAAATTTCCTTTGTCATCCACATCGACACGATCGATGCGCCCGTTGATGATCGCACCACCATAGGTAACTTTGTCTTCCGCACGTATGGCGTATTCATGGCTACGCACATGGAAGTCTTTAAATAGGTTCTGTTGAAAGGATAGGTTAGCAAGCAATTTGCTCTTCAGCTGTTCAAGCTCTTGGCGCTCCAGTTCACTCACCGCTATCAAACGATCGCCAGGCTGCATGCTTTTCTGCTCATCTGCATATTCTTCGAAGACGCTCGCCAGCAACTCTTGTGCGAGAGACAGCGTTTCTGGAGTAACGCGATCATATCCCTGAAGCGCCCAAGCTTCATAGAAGCGCTGGAACACACCGTGCACGAAGGCCCCGATCTCACGCCCGCCGAAAGCTTCACCTTCATCATCCAAGCGAAGCTTGCGCTCTACGAACCACTTATAGGGACAGCTACGATAGGTCTCGATGGCCGAAGGTGAAACAACTAGGCGTTCTATCCCTTCCTTGTCTTGCTCGTACGTGAGCAGATGCATACGATCTTCCGCGTTCAGAACACCACGCTCTGCTGGCATCTCTGCTTCCAACTCGACGGGCTGCAAGGATAAGCGTGATGCGCTATCGAACGCCTCCTCCCCTGCTTCGCGCACTTCCACAGGACAACCCGCAAGCGCCCGTTCGTTCATGAATGTCTCTAGGAAGAACGCCGGATAGCATGATTCACCATTGCGGTCATACCGCTCATACTCGAACACCACCTGCATGCAAGCAAGGGCGCATACACGCTTGAAACGCGCCTCGAGCGTCTCGATCGTATGGTCTTCGAAGGGAAGGCTATAGCGTTCAAGAAAATCGGAAAGCGTAGAGCGATGGATCTTACCGCTATAGGATTCGTTGTTCAGTTCGGTAAGCACTACCTGATCGCAGGAGTGTTTAGGGAGCGCCGAAGCTTGTTCGAATGTTGTGAACAGGATGCACGGCATTCCTGCACGATCATCTTCGAGAAACGATGGGATCTTTTCTGCCTCCACCAGAGCAGAACCTTCTTCTGCTTGCGCAATGGAATAGCCATACGGAACGGATATACGCTCGGCCAGAGGAACCAGTTCGTATGCATCGACCCCCAAGTCCGCTGCGTCAAAATAGAGCTGCTTCAAGCGAGCAATAGCCGCACGTTCGGCCACTTTCTGCGCTTCATCGAGATCGAGGCTATGGATCAAGCCTTCGAAATAGGAAAGCACGATGCCGCCTTCGGTATCTTCGAACAAGGATTCGAACACTCCGAAGTTCTTTGAAGACGCAAGCGCAGCATGAATGTCCTCGCGCGTAATGCTCCGATCGCTCCTGAAAGCGCTTGCAAGGCGCTCTGCCTGCGAAGGTGGAATCTGCGCATAGGGAGAGTTCAGGTAGAGAAGCGCTGCTTCCACCAATTCGTTGTAACTAAGTTGAGCCTGGTCATTTGCAATACCGGCAAGAGCGCAATACGCCTGTCCGAAAAGCGTTTCGCGAAAGGTCTTTTGAGCATCGAGCATGACCGTGTAACCCTGTGCACAGAGCGAATGCTTCAAAAGATCGCAGGCTACCACCGGGTTGGGTGAGGTAACAACAATGCGCGTTCCCGCTCCACCAGCACGTATAGCCTGATCGATCATGAATGCACGCACACTTGAACCTGCTGGCTTGAGCAATACGTACTCTTTCGAAGAAACCTCTTCACCTGTTGTTGAAGAAGCCCCATCGCCCCCTCGTGGAGAAGCTTCGATCTGCGCTTGTTCGATGCGAACCTCTTTTGCTACCGCAGCCAAAAATGAACGATAGTAGATTGGCAGCTCGTCTTGAGTTCGAACGATAATGCTTCCCAGTTGCACGCACGATGCAAGCTGCTCGAGCGCTTGGACGGGCTCGATCAGCTGCGCTTGCACAAGAGCTTCTTTATACTTCTTGATGAAACATACGATATCCCAATCGCTGGGTGTGAGATCGCTTTCGTGAGCACAAAGAAACGCTTCATCCACTTCGCAGAGGTACTCGCGCAAAAAACGAACGAGCAATTCAGCGGTTCCTGGAGAGTCAACCCAATCGCTCTGCTCCGCTAAGAGCTGCTTGATGATCAATCTACGTTGGGTATCCGAGACCAAGCGCTCGCCGCTACCCCACACTTCCCAGAGTTCTTCAACGAGCGCGTTTGGCGTGGTAACGTTCACGCCCAGTGCGCTATCTGCTGCTTGTGCAGCAAGGCACTTGCGATAGCGTACGACCTCGGCTTGCGTGGAGAACAGTATGGTGGTTTCAGCGATCAATACGACTCTTTTCAAACGCGCGCTCAAGGCATGTTGGGCACGTACCTAACATGAAGGACTTCAAAGTAATGTTCATTTCATACGGAAATGAAACAACCACTTCATTTTAATTCAAACCTATTATAATGAGGGCTGTCACCCTCTATATCGCGATGGACCGATGACTAATACTAGGGAGTTCTACATTGCGTGTGAAATGGGGATTCGTATCCGTTGATACGAAAGCCAGGAAGCTCGCTGCGAACACCCACCTTCTTTTAGGTGGGTTCATCCTAGGAGGGTGACTTTTTTATACCCTTAACTCTCCTGTATCTCCGCTCTCCGCTTCACGCGAACGCGCAGTTTCCTTCGAGCAACGACCCGAAAGGCGCCCTCTACCACGAACTCGGTGCCTCGAAATCGATCGTATCCTGTTTCCAGAGCACTACTTCCCCGCTCTTGAGCGTTGCGGGAAGATCGATCACACGCTGATTCGACGAACCGGCCCAATTCAGATCGTAGCTATGCAATGCTTCGACGAAGGGGCCATCAACAAGCACATCACAGAGCGCAAGCAGATCAGGTGCTTTTTCATGAGGGTGCCCTGCCATAAGATCTTCGAAGAGATATCCCGAATAGATCCACAGATCGTAGCCTTCAGCCTTGAGCAGCTGCGCGAGTTCGAACACGCCTTCGACTTGCTCGAATGGCTCCCCGCCCGTGAGCGTGACCCCATGGATGAGCTTGTTCTTATGGATCTCATGCACGATATCGGCAGGCTCGCACAAATAGCCCCCATCAGAAGGCTGCGATTCAGGATTGTGGCACCCTGGGCAATGATGCGTGCACCCCTGCACAAAAACGGAGAACCGCAGGCCCGGTCCATCAACGATGGACTCGGGTGCGGTTCCGTACATCCTAAGCGTAGTCATTAGTTGACAGCGTGCTTAACGCGGTCGGCTTCTTCAGCGCGCTTCGCGTCGTTGAAGCGGTCGAGCGTGCCTACCAAGTAGCCCGTGATACGACGAATGCGCTCGAAACGGACGTTGTCGTCTTCGGCACGGCCGCACTTCGGGCAGCGATCGCCGATGATGCCGTTGTAGCCGCAGACCGGATCGCGATCGACCGGATGGTTCACTGAACCATAGCCGATACCGGATTCCTTCATGTGGCGGATGATCGACTCGAACGCCTCGAGGTTATTCGTGGGATCGCCATCGAGCTCGACATAGGAGATATGACCACCGTTGGTGAGCGCATGATACGGCGCCTCAAGCGAGATCTTATCGAACGCGTTGATGTCGTAGTAGACCGGCACATGGAAACCATTGGTGTAGTAATCGCGGTCGGTAACGCCGGGAATGGAGCCATAGCGCTCACGATCCATGCGCACGAAGCGGCCGGAAAGACCTTCAGCAGGCGTAGCGATGAGCGAGTAGTTCATCTTGCGCTCCTGGCTCAAGCGATCGAGATAGCCGCGCATGTGACCAACGATCTCGAGGCCGAGCTTCTGAGATTCCGGATCTTGACCGTGATGGCTGCCCGTGAGCGCCACGAGCGCCTCAGCCAAACCGATGAAGCCAACGGTGAGCGTGCCATGCTTGAGCACTTCTTCCTGCGTATCGTTCATGGAGAGCTTCTCGGAATCGATCCACACGCCCTGACCCATGAGGAACGGCGCATTGTAGACATGCTTGCTCGCCTGGATCTTGAAGCGCTCATCGAGCTGGCCGACAACGAGCGCGAGCTTAGCGTCGAGCAGATCGAAGAACAGATCGCGATCGCCCTTCGAGCGGATAGCAAGGCGTGGGAGGTTGATGGAGGTGAAGCTCAAGTTGCCACGACCTGTGGTGATCTCGCGACTGGGGTCGTAGACGTTACCCATGACGCGCGTACGGCAACCCATGTACGAGATCTCGGTTTCGGGCGTGCCCTTGTAGTACTGCAGGTTGAAAGGCGCATCCACGAAGCTGAAGTTCGGGAACAGACGCTTAGCCGAACAGCGCATAGCGAGCTTGAAGAGGTCGTAGTTCGGATCGCCCGGATTGTAGTTCACGCCTTCCTTCACGCGGAAGATCTGCACGGGGAAGATGGGCGTTTCGCCACTGCCAAGGCCTTCTTCAGTTGCCAGCAGGATGTTCTTGATGACCATGCGGCCTTCAGCAGACGTATCCATGCCGTAGTTGATCGAAGAGAACGGAGTCTGAGCGCCAGCGCGGGAGTGCATGGTGTTCAGGTTGTGAACGAGTGCCTCCATAGCCTGGAACGTGGTGCGATCGGTATCGGCTTTCGCGGAGCTTTCTGCATAGCCGAGGATGCGCTTGGCAACCGCCTCTTCGATACCCAGATCGATGAGTTCCTGCTGGATGGCACCTTCGAAGGTTGCGTCCATGACCAAGCTTGCACACTTGCCCGTTTCGCCCTCTACGCGACCGATGATGGTCTCCGCAGTTTCCTTGGGATTCTCCACATCGGTGAGCAGGCTGAGCGCTTCGAAGAGGTGCTTCTTATAGAGGCGCTTGAAGGTCTTCTGCACGCCGAGTGCCAGACCATAATCGAAGTCGCAGATGGACTGGCCACCATGCTGATCGTTCTGGTTGGACTGGATGGCGATGCAAGCGAGTGCCGAATAGCTGGCGATGTCGTTAGGCTCGCGCAACACGCCATGACCGGTGGAAAAACCGCCCTTGAACAGGCGACGCAAATCGATCTGGCAGCACGTAGTAGTGAGCGTGTAGAAATCCATGTCGTGGATGTGGATGTCGCCTTCGCGGTGAGCGCGTGCGAACTTCGGATCGATGACGCACATCTCGTAGAACTGCTTTGCGGATTCTGAGCCGTATTTCAGCATGGTTCCCATGGCGGTATCGGCATCGATGTTGGCGTTCTCGCGCTTCATATCCGAACCGCTTGCCTTAGAGAACGTGATGTCCTTCAGGGTTTGCACGAGACGGCTGTTCACGTCGCGCACGCGGTTGCGCTCGGCGCGATAGAGGATGTATGCCTTTGCGGTCTGGCTGAAGTTCGCCTCGATGAGCGCCTCTTCAACAAGATCCTGCACGCCTTCAACGGTAGGCGTACCTTCGATGGCACCCTCTTCGAGCTTTTCCATGACCGAATCGGTGATCTGTTCGGCGACAGAGCGATCTTGCATCGCGCCTGATGCCTGGAACGCCTTCTCGATCGCATCGGCGATCTTGGTCTGGTCGAAGACCTTTTCGCGTCCATCTCGTTTGATGATTGATGTAATCATGCAGCTTCTCTCCTACGTTTGATCGATGGTTAACCTGCAATTGCTTCCAACTACTCGCTGGGAAGTTTTCCCCATGCTTTACGAGTTTTCCACGTCTTTTGCTCACGTTATGCACAACATATTGTGGTCGTGTCGCGAAAGATCGTATAGATATAGTAGAAACTAAAAATCTGCTATACAAGTCTTGACATAGATATTCTTCCGCATATGGTCAAAAAAACTTGTGAGCAACATGGCGGCAACAGGCGCACGAGATGTGTGAGGGGTCGGGTAATTCGGCACATCACAGATGTGCCGAATTACCCGACCCCTCACACGCCCCTCGCACCAAAAGAAAAGCCGCTCTTAATGAACGGCTCCGTAGTAATATCCCCATCCGTGCGAAGAAAGCGATGAGTTGAACTGATCGCACAATTTGTTGCGATCATACGTTCCTGGCGGAAGCAACGAAACGATCTCGAGCAGATCGGGGTTCAGATCGAGCGATTCAGCCTGCACCACGATATCGAGACGCGTTTGCTCTTCGGCATCGGCGAACAGGCTATCGACGAAATCTTGCAGCACGCCGAAATCGGGACTCTTCTCGAGTTTTGCCATACTGAACCCTCCTTATGCGACCACATCGAGACCGGCGAGAGTAGCAACCAGCCCACCGGTATACGCGAACGTTGCCACTCCCCCTGCCCGCAGGAATTGCACACCTTGCTGGCGCAGTTTGAGCGCCGTGTCGATCATGCGGTCGGGTGAATAATAGGGATTATCCAAGCCTGGATCGTAAGCACGCTCGATCAGTTCACGCACCACCAGTTCTGCAAGCAGCGGCTTTGCGGTGTTTTCACGCAGCGTCTCGATCGCAGGAGCAAGATGCTCATACGTGGCTCCCGAAGCGATGCCGATCACATCTGCTCCATATTCATCGGCGAGCGCGACCGCCTCAGCAAGCGTATGAGTGTGCGTGGGCAACTCCCCCGCATCGGTGAGTGCGTAGGAGAGGAACACTGGACCATCGTAGACCGCCCGCGCTCCCATGAGCGCACACTGAGCATCGTAGGCGCTGGTGAAACCGCTGAAGAAGAGAGCGTCGAAAGGATATTCAGTAAGCTCCTTCACTGCCGTTTGGTACTGAGCGCGCGAAGCTTTGAGCGATGCGGCGCTCGATTCATCCAAGGGAAGCCCGCTTGGTCCGATGACCGCGAGCGCATGTTCAGGGTTGAAGGCACGCACGCTCTCCCAAGCGAATGCCGCGATATCCTTGCCGTGCCCCTCGAATTTCTCGTGAGCAAGACGCGCATTGGTGATGCATTCGGTGGCCGTGCAGAAACAAGGCGTGCCGATCATCTTCTCCATCTGATAGGCTTGCTCGACTGTTTCTGGCTCGCACAGATCAACATAGGCTTCCTCGGTAGCCAGATCGAAGCCGAGCTGAGCGAACGAATGGTTGAACGACGTGCTCAAAACGAGCATATCTTTGCCGAAACGCATCTGGATATCTGCCATTGCCTATCCTCTTTCCGAGCGAAGCACACCTTTGAAGACCTTCTTACCAAGATAGTGTACCATCCTGAAAGCAGCAAGATCGTGCCTCACATCCAACGGAACGAATCTTTGCCAGCGCCGAGCTTGAAATGGTACTTCACCAATCCCAGATCCTCCCCCGCGAATGTTCCAGGCTCGTAGGCAATGGAGACTTCATCTCCCTTTCCGTAAATCTGAAAGTTTTGCTTGTTGAGCGCCGTAGGTGCGAGAAGAGCTGCTGCAACGCCGCGCTTGAACCAAAGAGGAGCCTCTCCTTCATACGTCGCGACTTCTGAAGGGTCCTTCGACTTATGAGGCTTGCCCTGTGTTGCGCCATATCCGAGCGCAATGATCCCGATGACCTTTTCGCCTTTCGCTTTCTCTTCCATCTTCATGCGATTGAATGTTCCACCAACCCACCAGGTATTCAATCCCAGTGTCTGGCCATAGAGCATAAGATCGGCACCGGCCATACCAAGCCGCTCATTCAGATCAGTGCTTTCTGGTCCTGCGAGGATGAAGTAGTTTCGTACGCCTTTTGCAAGAATGAGTTTGATGGCTGCGTTGAAAGCCTCGGTGTTATCGAGAACAAGACTGATATCTACCCCATATTCGTCATTCAGCATTCTCGTGTGCTGTTCGATCTTCTCGCGGCATTCTTGAGGTATCGGTTTGTCAAGATATTTGCGAACCATATGCCGCTCATACATCGCTTGCTTCATATCCATAGGTACTCCTTATCAAGAAAGACAGTGCTTTGGGATCGAAAGTAAGATTCATCCTTTGAACTGTGGTCTCTCTAGGATGTTCGTTAGTTTTTCGACTATCCTGATCAGCTCTTCTATATCTTCATGCCCCATCGCAGAGATCAAAGCATCGAGCTTCATGTTGAATTCGCTCTTCTCGTCGCCTAATAGTTCACGCCCTTTCGGCGTAAGCAGGACCAGCGTACTGCGGCGGTTTTCGCGAGGAAGCGTTCGCGAGATGAACCCCTTGTGCTCAAGCGAGCTCATCATTTGCGACACCGCGCCTTTAGTAACAGAGAGAAATCGTCCGATGTCCGTGGGACCCACATTCGAAGAACTGCTCGGGTCATTCTCCTCGATGGCGCGCAAGAGCATGAATTCAGCGAGACTAATATCCTGTTTTCCGTCTACCAACTTCATGCCCAAGCCAGAATTGGCAAGCTTCTTGAACTTGAATATGGTCTGCAGAAGCTCGATACGAAGTTCCTCATCTTTTGTCCTGCTCGCATTATTGGTCATAAAGCATTCCCCTCTTATCTTTCTCTACCGCAAGGAACTACGTTCGCGAGCTCCGCAATGCGCTCCCGGGCGTTTCCTGCAAATAGTCCTCCGTGGTAGCACAACACGTCCTTGATATCATACTTGGTCAGCTTAGCGATCGACGCATACGCCTCATCTTCGTCAGCGGAAAGACCATGTTTAGGGCCGAACAATTCGCCATCGATCAAATCGAGCTCATCCCCAGCAACAAGTATCCCGCTCTTGTTCAGATAGAAGCATAGATGGCCTTCGGTGTGGCCTGGCGTATGGATGACAGTAATCCCTCCTCCAAAAGGAAGGACATCACCGTCTTCGACCATACTTGTAACAGCGACACCCTTATACGCCTTTGCTTCAGTCACCAATTTCTGCATCTCACCACGAAGGCTTTTTGGCATGGAGTCGAGCGTGATCTTGAGGGTTTCTGGATCGAGCCTGCCGAACTGTTTCGTTCCTTCGATAAATGGCTTCTCGGCTTCATGGCATATAACATCCACTCCTTCGCTGGCTAGATCAACAAGAGCAGGCAGACCTCCGATATGATCAAGGTCTTGGTGAGTCAGAACAAAAGCATCGATATCCGAGATCGTCACTCCGATCTCGCCAAGCTGTGCTTCAATCTCAAGAATGGAGGTGGGCAATCCTGCGTCGATCAAAACAGAAGTATCTCCATCAGATAAGAGCAAAGGATATATCTTGCTTGCTTGGCCCAATCTCTCCATCTCGAGCTCGAGTGCATATACACCATTTGAGATCTTCTTCATCTGAATCTCCTTTGTTTTACAGCTTCTCTTCTAACCAGTTCATGATGAACTCGGATGCAGGAGCATAACCGCCGGTCTGACAATGGCACTGGGCGGTTGAATCGAAATCGAAAAGGTGATACTCCTTCGGGCATCGAAGCGCATCGAAATACTGCTTTGCTGCCCCAGGCTGAACTTCGGCAGCTCCATCAAGTACGAGCGTTTCGCATGCCACGAGCTCCACAACGTCAGTATTGTCGTATCTATCCAAATCAGCAGGAACATCCTCTTTCGGAACACCCTGTTTCCATGCATAATCATCCAGCATGAAATTCATGAAGGGTGGCCGCTGCCCCTCTGGGACCTGAAGTATCATCTGCAGTCTCTGTTTTATTTGGCTGCCCCAGGCTAGATTGCCAGGATCTGCCACCATTACCTTGAAGCGCTTGTCGAAAGCGGCCGCTCTCGTATTGAGGAACCCTCCGAAGCTCATTCCCATGAGGCCGATACGATCGGGGTCGACCTCATTCGCAAGCTTATCCAATGCGTAATCCAATACAGGAGTGACCACATGCTCCCAGTCGGGGCGGAAAGTGAGACCTTGCATACGTAGAGCAAGACCTTGTCCTGGCCCATCATAGATGACGCAATGGATGCCGCGTCTTATCGCTTCGTCGTAGATCCATCTTGTATCCTCCGCCCAGGTATCACGACCCGGTGTGATCACCAAAAGAGGTGCTTTTCCTTCGGCATAGGGCGATCGATAGATATGACCCGGAAGAAACGCGTCTTCATAGGGTATCTCTATGTACTCGCCTGGATAATCCGATA
>FR895147.1:34704-35948 GCA_000435675.1 Eggerthella sp. CAG:298
TAGGAACGCGCACACTCTTGAACCTTTGGACTATGGATATCGGTGTAATTCATGAGCATCACGCGCCAATACGTCGAAGCGCGCAGATAGGCGGTCGCAGCAGATTGCGCATGACCCTTGTCCTCGTAAGCTTCTGCTTGGCTTTGCAATTTGCGAGCCATAGCGCTCCACGACTTCGCCCATCCATCATCGGCGAACTTGTCGATATCACAAATACATTGGAGCGTTTCACCCACATCAGCCATACCGGTGTAAACGAGACCCAAGACATGCTTAGCGACCGCATCGGTCAATATGTCATCGTTGAATTTGATCTGGGACCAGTATTCACTGCCCTTTGTCAAGGACGCCCCCTGATCGTCTCCCCTCGATAGTTTTTTCATGATGGACATCATCTCTTCCCTGTTCGGCATAGCGACCCCTTCCTTTCTTGCCCTAGTCTTCAGGCAGAAGCTATTTTAGTTTAGTACTATACTATATTGTTCTAAACAATCACCAAGCGACAAGGAATCCACACACGGCCTCTATCTGTTCATGCGTATCTAATCACTGCTTTCTATGCAAAACAGATCAATGAACCTCTCGATGATTTGGTAAAACACTGCAAAAAGCGACTTTTGTTTGACAAGCCACGCGGCTTGCGTACAATGTTGAAGGACGAAACGCACAGCAGGCACTGGATGATTCGTCGAATATGTGGGGACGTAGCTCAGTTGGGAGAGCGCAGCGTTCGCAATGCTGAGGTCGTGGGTTCGATCCCCATCGTCTCCACCACGTAAAACAAATGACCCTTACCGTTTAGGCAAGGGTCATTTTTTCTTGGCAGGTTAAAGGCTTTGAGCGCTACACGACACGGCAAACCTATGCGCAGGTGCTCTATGCCTGTGAGAGTCGCACACAAGCACCGATCTTACTGAATACCCTCCAGCTTCGGAATGTACTTGAAGCCTTCTTCAAGATCCTCATCAGTCGGAATGTAGTCGGTCATCGTGCCTTCACGATACGCTTGATAAGCCGTCATATCGAAGTAGCCAGTACCCGTCAGACCGAACACGATGGTCTTCTCTTCGCCAGTCTCCTTGCACTTCAGCGCCTCATCGATCGCCACACGGATCGCATGAGCCGATTCAGGAGCAGGAAGCGTACCTTCCACACGTGCGAACAGGGTTGCTGCTTCGAAGACGTCCGTCTGCTTGACACTGCGCGCCTCATCGATGAAACCATCGTGGTAGAGCTGCGAGAGG
>FR895147.1:35966-55556 GCA_000435675.1 Eggerthella sp. CAG:298
TGCGAGAGGATCGGGCTCATGCCGTGATAGCGCAGACCGCCGGCATGGTTCGGGCTAGGAATGAAGCCGGAGCCGAGCGTGTACATCTTCGCGAGCGGGGTAACCTTGCCCACATCGCAGAAATCGTAAGCGAACTTACCGCGCGTGAGCGTTGGGCAGCTTGCTGGCTCAACGGCGATGAAGTACGGCGCATCCTTGCCTTCGAGCTTGTCCGCCATGAATGGAGCCATGAGACCACCCAAGTTCGATCCACCGCCTGCGCAGCCGATCAGGACATCGGGCTTCACGCCGATCTTCTCGAGCGCCGCTTTCGTCTCGAGGCCGATGATGGACTGGTGCAGCAGCACCTGGTTGAGCACCGAACCCAACACATAGCGGCAGCCTTCGGTCGAAACCGCTTCTTCAACCGCTTCAGAAATAGCGGTACCGAGCGATCCGGTGTTGTCAGGATCCTTTTCCAGAATGGAACGACCAACGTTGGTCTCATTCGAAGGAGACGCCGTAACACGCGCATTGTAGGTCTCCATGACCGCTTTACGGAACGGCTTTTGCAGCGCCGAGCACTTCACCATGAACACATGCAGATCGAGTCCGAAGAAGCCCGTTGCCATCGAAAGCGCGGTGCCCCATTGGCCTGCGCCCGTTTCAGTGGTGAGGCATTTCAATCCCTGCTCTTTCGCGTAGTAAGCCTGCGCGATCGCAGAGTTGAGCTTGTGCGAACCTGAGGTGTTGTTGCCCTCGAACTTGTAGTAGATCTTCGCGGGGGTATCGAGCGCCTCTTCTAGGAACTTAGCGTGCACCAGCGGCGAAGGACGATACATGCGATAGAAATCGCGCACCTCTTCGGGGATCGGAATGAACTTGTCGGTTGCGTTCAGCTCCTGCTTGGCAAGCTCGGTGCAGAAGACCGGCTCGAGATCAGCAACGCTCATCGGTTCGAGTGTGGCAGGATTCAAGATGGGCGCATGATCGGTGTCCATGAACGCGCGAATGTTCAACCATGCTTTGGGCAGCTCATCTTCCGCAAGATACGTTTTGTATTCGGTACTGGTTCGGTTAGTCATGTTTTCTCCTTTCCGAAGCCAGGGCATAAAAAAACGCCCTGCCTCCTACAACGTTTCCGTGCAGGGACAAGAGCGAAACTCCTGCGGTGCCACCACTGCTTGATGCGAATGCATCCTCTCATGAAATGCACGCGACCGAAAACGCGAACATCTCTGCTCTGTTACGGGAGCTCCCGTTCTTCACTACTGGGATTCCATCCGTTCGCAAAGACCCTCCGAGGCCCATTGGCCAGCTCGTTTACTGCCAGGCTTCCACCGCCCCTGGCTCTCTAGAAGTACGTAACTGCCGTCTTCCTCGTCAACGGTGTATGACTATGATAATCACGCTTGAGACGTTTTTCAAGAAGGAAAACGTGAACGCCTATCTCAAACGGCGCTTGACCTCTTCGAGCAGCACCGTGCAACCTGCATCAACATCTTCGAAGGTCGTTTCGAAATCGCCCGTATACCAAGGGTCGGCCACATCGCGCGACCAGCCGGGCCAATCGAGCAAGAGGCTGCATTTTTCTTGTGGATCGTTCTTGAACAGGCACAGCATATCACGCATGTTGTAGTGATCCATGCCAACGATATAGTCGAAGCGATCGTAATCGCTCCGCTTGGCGAGATGCGCTTGCCGCGGAGCGAACGGGATGCCGTACTCTTCAAGGATCGCTCGCGTTCCTCGGTGAATATCCGAACCGATCTCATCAGTATGGAGCGCGGCTGATTCAACCTGCACCTTATCGGCAAGTCCCGCACGCGCAAGCTTATCCTTCATGACGAACTCCGCCATGGGAGAACGACAGATGTTTCCATGACAAAGAAAGAGGATCGCAGTCATCGTGAACCTTTCATGAATCCGTTACGGGGTGCGCCAATATCAAGCACCGTGAACGATCTCGTAGGCATCGTTGCGCGAAAGCCCGTATGCCTCCCGAAGATGCGCAACGATCTCCTTTTTGGAGAGCTCACCTGCAGCCAACAACGCCGCAGCTTCTTCGCGTGCATCATGCGCCGAAGCGCTCGCCTGCGCATCGACTTCGGCCGTGCTCGGCGCATCGATCACGAGCACGATCTCACCTTTGACCTGGCCTTCGGCTGCACGTTTGGCAAACTCTTGCGCGACTTCGCCACTCAGCCCGCGCACGACTTCTTCGTGGATCTTCGTGAGCTCCCTGCATACCGCAACATTGCGCAGCGAGAATGCTTCAGCCACCGCCTCGAGCGCTGAAACGATACGATTCGGGCTTTCATAGAATACGAGCACCGCATCGAGCGCACGGAGCGATTCGAGCACCGCCACCCGCTCCCCTGCTTTACGCGGAAAGAAACCTCCGAAATAGAAACACGGTGCGGTAAAACCACTGGCCACATAGGCCGTGGCAACTGCTGTCCCGCCTGGCAAAACCTCAACAGCAAGCCCGCGCTCGTACGCACGCTCAATCAAGCGCTGGCCTGGGTCGGAGACACCGGGCATACCTGCATCCGAGCAATAGCAAACGCACTCCCCTGCTTCCACGCGGTCGAGCGCGCTATCGGCCTTTTGCGCAAGGGACGCCTCATCCAAGCGCTCAAGCCGCTTCTGGATACCGAGCGCTGCAAGCAGCTTGCCAGTGACGCGCGTGTCTTCACAGCACACCACATCACACGTCTCGAGCGCCATGCACGCACGCGGTGGCAGGTCGCCCAAATTCCCCAGCGGTGTTGGGCAGATAACGAGCTTTCCTGCCGAATGTTCTTGTGCTGTTGCTCTTATCACGACCGTGAGATTCCTTACGAAGGCGCCGAACTAGAACGATTCGGCGATGTTGAAACGCGTAGAAGGTTCAGAACCAACATAAGCGACCACTTCAACCTCGACGAGCGCGCCCTTCGGCAGCGCATCGACCCCTACCGCACTACGTGCCGGCAGATTCTCATCGAAATAGCGCGCATACACCTCATTGAACGCCACGAAATCGTTGATGTCATCCAAGAAGCAGGTCGTTTTCACCACGTGATTCAGATCGGTTCCCGCTGCTTCCAAAAGCCCGGTCACGTTCTTCATCACCTGCTCGGTCTGTTCTTGGATCGTAGTGCCGACCATCTCTCCGCTGGCCGGATCGAGTGCGATCTGACCTGAAGCGAACAGCATCCCGTTCACCACGATGCCTTGCGAATAGGGTCCGATGGCCGCTGGTGCGTTATCCGTGCGTACTACTTTCATGTGTTCTCCTACTTCTCTTACGCTAAGCTCCCGCAAGTCGATTCAACGTCCAAGCGCATCCTCTCGCGTTTGCCCAACTCGTTCTTTTATTTGCTCATTACTTATTTACAATAGAGATGACGTTTTCATTATTCCACGAAAACTAAGCGCAGATACGGCGAAAGCCAGATTAGACCACCTTAAGCGGCCGCAGCGGTTCTTCGTCACATACCTGCTCCAAGAAAGAACCAAAGGAACTGTTCCATGCCTAGTGCCGATACCACTCCCCAGCTGACCCTCAACACCTTCGAAGATGCTTCCAAGCGCGTCAAGGAGGTCACCCAGGAAACGAAACTCATCTACAGCCCGCACTTCAGCAAGGAGACGGGCAACGATGTCTACTTGAAACCAGAGAACATGCAGCGCACGGGCGCCTACAAGGTGCGCGGTGCCTACTACAAGATATCAACGCTTTCCGATGAGGAGCGCAAACGCGGGCTGATCACGGCTTCCGCAGGTAACCATGCACAAGGCGTTGCCTATGCTGCCAAGAAGTTCGGCGTGCCCGCCACCATCGTCATGCCCACCACCACGCCCTACATCAAGGTCGAGCGCACTAAATCGCATGGTGCTGAAGTGGTGCTGGCAGGTGAGGTCTACGACGAATCCTACGAACATGCGCTCAAGCTTGCTGAAGAGCAAGGGCTCACGTTCATCCATCCGTTCAACGATCTGCAAGTTGCTGCAGGTCAGGGATCGATCGCCATGGAGATCGTCCAGGACCTACCGCTCGTTGATGCTATCCTCGTGCCCATCGGTGGCGGCGGGCTTGCATCAGGTGTTTCCACGCTCGCCAAGATGCTCAACCCCCGCATCAAGGTGATCGGTGTTGAGCCTGCAGGCGCTGCCTGCATGAAAGCATCGCTCGAAGCGGGACACGTGGTGAAGCTGCCTTCCGTGAGCACCATCGCCGATGGCACCGCTGTGCTCGAACCAGGCGACAAGGTATTCCCCTACATCCAGGAGAACATCGACGAGATCATCACGGTCGACGATGACGAGCTGATCGTTGCCTTCCTCGACATGGTCGAGAATCACAAGATGGTCGTCGAGAATTCGGGCTTGCTCACTATTGCCGCGCTCAAGCACTTGAGCATGCTCGACAAGAAGGTCGTCTCCATCCTCTCAGGCGGGAACATGGACGTGATCACCATGGCAACCGTGGTGCAGCATGGCCTTATTCAGCGCGATCGCATCTTCACCGTGTCGGTACTCTTGCCCGATCGCCCCGGAGAACTCGTGAACGTGGCGCAGATCATTGCCGAGCAGAATGGCAACGTGATCCGCCTCGATCACAACCAGTTCGTTACCGCGAACCGCAGCGCTGCGGTCGAGTTGCGTGTGACCATTGAAGCCTTCGGCACCGACCACAAAGGTCGTATCGTGCACGCGCTCCAAGAGGCGGGCTACTCCCCCCAGCTCATCCAAGCAGCGCTCTAAGCAAAGGGATACGGGTGACAAACTACCCGGTCGTTCGTCACTTTTTTCGCATGGAGCGTTAGATGCAGAAGCCGATCACGACGGAAAGCTTGCTATTCGCGTTCAGCGATTCCGGGGCATTCTGCTCGGTATCATAGCCTTTGCCCTGGCTGAAGAACTGCGTTGCGGTTTCTGGATTCGGGCTTCTGAACCACCAGTTCAGATCGCCAGACCCCGCAAGCTTAGACGAGAGATCTTGCTTGAAGGCATCATCTTCCAACAGCATATATTGTGCACCTTCTGCATTGAGCACATTCGCATAGCCTACCGCGCCGAACGATTCGCCCGCGAACTCGACCGCTGAGAGCGCCCAGACTTTATCACCCGTGACGCTAACCGCATCGGGCGATTCGGTATTGCCTGTATTGTTGGTCTCTTTCTTCACTTCAACGATGTATTCTTGCAGATCAGCTGGCAGCGATTCGAAGAATTCGCCATTGAGCTGCGCACGAAGCGCAGACGCTTCCCAGCCACCCTGATTCGTTGCAGCATCATTCATCGGAGCCTCTTCAACGAGCACAGTAACGATGAAGCTCATGCCGGCATTGCCAGAGTTATTCGTGCGAGGATCGTGATAGACCCCCACTAAGTGCGCCTGCAGCTCAGTACCATCCGCCAGCGTGAAGTCCTTCACCAGGTCCGTGCGGAGCGTCCCGTCTTCATTCACGAAATCGTGCTTCTTCGCCTCGCGCAGAGCGCCATCGACGTTACCCGCCATGGTCATATTGCTCGAGATCTCGGCGATCTGCTCCCAGGAATAGTCATTGAACGACTGCGGTTCCTCTTCGGCAAAGAAGCCCACCTTATTGCTGCTCATATAAATGAATACGAATCCGATGATGGCAACGATAACGAGCGCAATGCCGCCAGCGATCATCGACTTCTTCGTCGTTTTCGGCTGAATAGGCTCGATGTATTCGTTGCAATGTTCGCAATGAAAACCATCCTCTTGATGAGGGGCACCACAGTGGGGACAACGCATGAATTACTCCTTCGCGCTACTGGTAAGCTCGGTCACTTCGTAGTCTTCTACTTTATCAGGTTCACTCTGCAGGGCGAGCGTGTCCGAGAAGAGCACCTGCGAAGGAGCCTTGCGCTCGGCGCGCTCAGGGAGCTGCTGTTCTGCCAGATTCGCCTTCGCGACCGAGATCATGAGCTTGATACGGTTGAGCTGGTTCACCTCTGAAGCACCAGGGTCGTAGTCGACCGCCACGATGTTCGTGCCCGCATAACGACGGCGAAGCTCCTTGATGACCGACTTGCCCACCACGTGATTCGGCAAGCAGGCGAAGGGTTGAGCGCATACGATGTTCGGGGCGCCGTTTAGAATGAGCTCCACCATCTCAGCCGTGAGCAGCCATCCCTCACCCATCGAATTGCACAGGCTCAAGATCTCTTCAGCGTATTCCGCCAGCTCATAGATGTTCGTGGAAGGCTCGAAGCGGCTCGATCTGCGCAGCGCGTCATCCATCGGTTTGCGCAAGTGGTAGAGCATCTTCAGCCCTGCGCGCGCGCCGATCGCTCCCTTCTTGCTACGTCCGAGCGGATCTTTTTGGAAGATCGAACCTGCAATGCCGAACATGAAGAATTCAGCAAGCCCTGGAACTACCGCTTCGCAGCCTTCGGCCTCGATCACGTCGACCACCTGATTGTTCGCCGTGGGATGGAACTTCACCAAGATCTCGCCGACCACGCCTACACGCGGCTTCGTACCTTCGCCCTGAAGGGGCAGGTTATCGAAATCGTCGACGATCTCCTGCACGGTCTTCTTGAAGCGACCAGCCTTCTCACCTTCGTAGATCTGAGCTTGGCAACGTGCCATCCAATGATCGAACAGGCAGTTCGCTGCACCAGGCTCGCATTCATAGGGACGGGTGCGATAGAGGCACTGCATGAGCAGATCGCCGTAGAAGATGGCATAGATAGCGTTGTAGAGCATCGTCGCAGAGACGTTGAAGCCCGAGTTCTCTTCATCGAGCTTCTTGAACGCCAGAGAGATGACCGGAATATGCTCGAGACCCACCGACTTGAGCGCCTTACGGATGAGCGCGATATAGTTGGTCGCGCGACAGCCGCCACCTGTTTGCGTGATGATGACCGCAAGCTTATCGGTATCGTACTTGCCCGACATGACCGCTTCCATGATCTGGCCGGTGACCAAGATGGACGGATAGCAGATGTCGTTGTTCACATACTTGAGGCCGGCATCGACCGCGCCATGATCGACCGAAGGCAAGAGCTCGAGGTTGTAGCCCGCCTTATGGAAGACCTTCACGAGCAGGTCGAAATGGATCGGCGCCATCTGCGGACAGAGGATCGTGTAGCCCTCGTCGAACATTTCCTTCGTGAACTCCGCACGAGGGAACTCCGTCGAAGCGCCCTCAGCCGCTTCGGTAGTTGCAAGCGCGTCCGCCTCTTGGGTCGCCTCGGCTTCATCGAGCGTTGCCTTGGCGAGCGCACGAGCGGCCTCCCCTTCGGTCTTGCCCGTCTTTTCCGCCAAGCGCGCATCGATATCGGCCTGGATCGCATCGATATCGAGCGATGCCACCGGACAGGTAGAAGCGTGCGCGTTCTGTTCGGCCAGCTCATCAGCCTGATCCTTAAGCGCAGCGAGCAGCGAACGGATACGGATACGCGCCGCACCTAAGTTCGACACCTCGTCGATCTTCAGCACGGTATAGATCTTGCCCGCACCTTCCAAGATCTCCTGCACCTGGTCGGTCGTAAGCGCATCGAGACCACAGCCGAAGCTGTTCAACTGGACCAGGTCGAGATCATCACGCGTGGTCACGAGCTTCGCGGAATTGTAGAGGCGCGTGTGATACATCCACTGATCAACCACGCGGATCGGACGTTCAAGACGCGCCATATGCGCGACCGAATCCTCCGTGAGCACCGCCAGACCAAAGCTTTGGAGCAGCTCAGGGATAGCATGGTTGATCTCGGGATCGAGGTGATACGGCCTACCTGCCAGCACGATGCCATGCGTGCCCGTGTCCTCCATCCACTTGAGCGTCTCTTCGCCCTTGTGGCGGATGTCCTCTTTGAAGGCCACGTCTTCAGCCCAAGCAGCCTCGACCGCTGCTTCGATATCCTTCTTGCTCGGCAACTTGCCCTTTGCATCCTTCATGAGCTCCGGGTGCTTCTCGACCAACTCCACGTAGAGACGCTTCTTCAGATGGTCCTTCTGGTCATACGGAACGAAGGGGTTCAAGAACTCAACATCCGTTTCGTTGAGCTCGTCGATGTTGAGGCGCAGCGCCTCGGAATAGCTCATGACGATCGGGCAGTTGAAGTGATTGCCTGCGCCTTCGTCTTCCTGGCGTTCCCATTTCGAACAGGGCATCCAGATGAAGTCGATATCCTTATCGAGCAGGTTCATCACATGACCGTGCGAGAGCTTCGCCGGATAGCACACGCTCTCGGAAGGCATGGACTCGATGCCCGCTTCGTAGGTCTTCTTCGTTGAAGCATCCGAAATTTGAACACGGAACCCGAGCTCATTGAAGAAGGTGAACCAGAACGGATAGTTCTCATACATGTTGAGCGCACGCGGGATACCCACCGTGCCGCGCGTTGCCGCTTCGGCGGAAAGCGGTTCGTAGTGATCGAAGAGACGTGCGGTCTTGTACTCGAAGAGATTCGGCACCTCGGTCTTGATGGCCTGAGTGCTCGCCCCCTTCTCGCAGCGATTGCCCGTGATGAAGCGGCGATGGCGGCCGGTTGCTTCGTCGATACCGAAATCGTTCACCGTGAGCAAGCAGGCATTCGAGCAGGCTTTACAGCGAACGGTACGATGGGTCGGCGCAAGCGCTTCGATCTCTTCGAGCGAGAGCATGCTCGTTAACGGTACTTTCGGACCCACATCGGGCGACAGTGGCTGATCGGCAAGCGCCTGTTCGACCTCCGCATAGCGATCGCGTGCCAAGAGCGCCGCACCATACGCGCCCATATTGCCCGCAATATCCGGGCGGACCGCATCAACTTCCGCAAGCTGCTCGAACGCGCGCAATACCGCATTGTTCAGAAACGTTCCACCCTGCACGATGACCTTCGTGCCCACCTCATGCGGATCGCGGATCTTGATGACCTTGAAGAGCGCATTCTTGATGACCGAAATGGCCAACCCGGCAGCGATATCGCCCACCGTTGCGCCTTCCTTCTGCGCCTGCTTCACGCGCGAATTCATGAACACCGTACAACGGCTTCCCAGATCGACCGGGTTCTTTGCGGAGATCGCACTCTGAGCGAATTCCGAAACATCCAGGTTAAGGCCACTGGCGAAGCTTTCGATGAAGCTTCCGCAGCCTGAAGAGCACGCTTCGTTGAGCATGATGTGATCGATCACACCATCTTTCACGCGCAAGCACTTCATATCCTGGCCGCCGATATCCAAGATGAACTCCACGCCAGGAAGCATCTCCTGCGCGCCGCGCAAGTGGGCGACCGTCTCGATCTCGCCTGAATCGACGCGCAACGCCTCGAGCAACAAGCCTTCGCCATAGCCGGTGACCGTTGAATGGCCGATCTCAACCAGCGGCTCACCCGTTTGCGGATCGCGCGGGAGCGCCGCATAGAGCTCGGCCATGCGCGCCTTCGCGCAACCGAGCACATCACCCTTGTTGTTCGCATAGCTCGACCAGAGTAGGCTGCCATCCTCTGCGATGAGCGCCGCCTTGAATGTGGTCGAACCAGCATCGATACCTAAGAAGGCCGTGCCGCGATAGTCCTCGAGCGAAGAGCGACGAACGACCTCTTTATCGTGGCGTTCGTAGAACTCTTGCAGTTCCTCGTCGCTCGCGAAAAGCGGAGCCAGGCGCACTACCTCAGAGCCTTGCACATCGCCCAGGTTCTCCAGGCGCGTGATGATGGCAGAAAGCCGTTCGACGTTCGCATCTTCCGCGCGAGCACCCGCGATAGCGCAACCGCTCGCAACGAACAGATGCGCATTATCAGGCACGATAATGTGATCCTCGTCCAGTTCGAGCGTATCGTAGAAACGCTCGCGCAGCTGGGGCAAGTACTGCAACGGGCCGCCAAGGAACGCGACATTGCCGCGGATCGGACGTCCGCACGCAAGACCCGAGATGGTCTGCGTGACCACCGACTGGAAGATCGAAGCTGCGATATCTTCCTTCTTCGCGCCTTCGTTGAGCAGCGGCTGAACATCGGTCTTGGCGAATACGCCGCAACGCGAGGCGATCGGATAGAGGATCGTGTGGCTTTCAGCCAACTCGTTCAGACCTGAGGCATCGGTGTCGAGAAGCGCCGCCATCTGATCGATGAACGCGCCCGTGCCGCCTGCGCACGTTCCATTCATGCGCTGCTCGATGCCGTTGTCGAAGTAGATGATCTTCGCGTCTTCACCGCCTAGCTCGATCGCAACATCGGTTTGGGGGATGAACGTCTCGACCGCCGTCTTCGAAGCGATGACCTCCTGTACGAACTCGATGCCGAGCCACTGGGAAAGCAGCAACCCGCCCGAGCCCGTGATGGCCACCGTGAAGTCCTGCGTAGGATAGCGTGCAGCCGCTTCCTTCAGCACCTCGAGTACCGTTGCGCGCACGTCGGCATGATGACGGCGATACACTGCCCACAAGATCTCGTTCGCATCGTTGAGCACCGCAAGCTTCACCGTAGTGGAGCCAACATCGATGCCGATATGAAGGATGTTGGTTTCTGGTTGTTTCGTTTCAGTCATAGAAGTAGTTCACCGTCCATTACAATTCGATGGATTCGCCTGGTTTGATGAAGAAAAGTCGCATGGCAATGCGCGCCATGTCTTCGGATGATTCAAGGGTTCCGCGCTCAATCCAGCGCGTGATGATGCCCAAATAAGCCGACGCATAGAAGGCCACGTAGTAGTCGACGAACGCCGTAGGATTCGTGCGGTATTTTTCGTGCAAGATGTTCTGCACCAGGTTCTCGCACACCGCTTCGCGCAAGCGTGGCGCAAAACGCGCATCCCCTCCTGGTCCCAACACCGCGTGAAGGAAATCGCTCTGCTCGCGCAAATAGTCGAAGAGATCGACGAGCAACGGCAGCGGCGTGCCCGCCACACGATAGGCCAGCATATCGGCAAGCGAGATGCGCTGCATGCGCTCCTGAAGCGCTGCGATATCTGCCATGACCTCGTCTTCGAACACCGCAAGAAGATTCTCTTTGTCGCGGAAATGGTTGTAGAACGTGCCGCGATTCAGATCCGCGCGATCGCAGAGATCATTCACGGTTATCGAATCGAAGCCCCGCTCCTCAAGAAGAGCGATGAGCGCCTGGCGCAGAGCACGCTTCGAACGCGTGATGCGGCGGTCTTCACAAGCTGAAGCCGAACGCGTTACTGGCGCTTCGCAAACTGCAGCACTGCCCAAGATTCCTCATTTCAACAAGATGAGCATTAATGAACATCGTGTTCATTTTCGTTCATTGTACCTGCTGCAAGGGCACAGGGCAAGGCAGACTGCGCGCAAGTCTCGCTTCTTCAAAAAGTCTTCGTCTCTCGCAGAGAAGAACGGTGCGCGGGCCCTCTGCTGCATGCGGACCCTCTGCCACTCACGAACCCGGCGCTGGGCGTGGTCTCCCTGCAGCGCGCGAACCCGCTCGCTGTGTGCGAAGCCGCTCGCTGCGCGTGGAAGCGAAGCGTTCACCCTGCGTCTTAACGCCACTGCCACCTAAAGGAAGCGCCGCACGCCAGAGGATGGAATTTGCTAGACTAAGCAGATACGAAACCAAAGCGGGATGCCACGAGCGCATCACGCACAAAACAAGGAGCTTCCATGCAGATCACGCCTGAAGAGATCGCCGAAACACTTGCTATGGTCGGCAAACAACACCTCGACATTCGTACTATCACGCTCGGGCTCAATCTGCGCGGTTGCACCCATGAAGAGGTCGACGTGATCGCACGCAAGGTCTACGACCGTCTCACCACCGCCGCTGAGAAGCTCGTTCCCACAGCTGACCAGCTCGAACGTGAATATGGTGTGCCCATCGTGAACAAACGTATCTCGGTCACCCCTATTGCAGAGATCTGCGCGGCAACCACCACGAGCGATCTCTCCCCCATTGCGCGCGCCATGGACAAGGCAGCGCTTGAAGTGGGTGTTGATTTCATCGGTGGCTTCTCGGCGCTCGTGCACAAAGGCGCTTCAGCAGCTGATCACAAGCTGATGGATTCCATTCCTGAGGCGCTCGCCACCACCGAGCGCGTATGCTCTTCGGTGAACGTGGGCTCTACGCGCGCGGGTATCAACATGGATGCCGTGCTCAAGATGGCGGGCATCATCAAGAAGTCTGCCGAGCTTACGGCGGACCGCCAGTGCATCGGCGCAGGTAAGCTGGTGGTGTTCTGCAACGCTGTTGAAGACAATCCGTTCATGGCAGGCGCCTTCCACGGCTCTGGCGAAGCAGATGCGGTGGTGAACGTGGGCGTTTCGGGGCCTGGTGTGGTGAATGCTGTACTGCGCAACATCTCGCCCGAAGCTGATATCACGAGCATTGCCGAAGCGATCAAATCCACTGCCTTCAAGATCACGCGTGCTGGCGAGCTCATCTCACGCGAGGCCAGCAAGCGTCTGGGCGTTGAAAAGGGCATCCTCGATCTTTCGCTCGCCCCCACCCCTGCTGAAGGCGATTCGGTCGCCGAGATCTTGGAAGCGATCGGTGTGGGCCAGTGCGGCGGACCGGGCACTACGGCAGCGCTCGCGATGCTCAACGATGCGGTGAAGAAGGGTGGCGTGATGGCGTCCTCTTCCGTGGGCGGCCTATCAGGTGCGTTCATTCCAGTTTCAGAAGATGCGGGCATGATCCGAGCCGCTGAAGATGGCGCGCTCTCGATCGAGAAGCTCGAGGCTATGACCTGCGTTTGCTCCGTTGGCCTCGACATGATCGCGATTCCGGGCGATACCTCAGTGGAGACCATCTTCGGCATCATCGCCGATGAGTGCGCCATCGGCATGATCAACAACAAGACCACCGCTGTGCGCCTTATTCCTGCTATCGGACATGGCGTAGGCGATCAGCTCGATTTCGGCGGTTTGCTCGGCTATGCCCCGGTCATGCCTGTGAACCAATTCGCCGGGGGCGTATTCGCCCATCGTGGCGGCCGCATGCCCGCCCCGCTCAACTCGCTCAAGAATTAACGCCCATAGATCGCATGAACGAGGTACTCGATGTTGGCTGAAGCGCCTTTGATGGGTGATTCGATCACGCCCGCCACGTAAAAGCCCACAGCCGCAAGCGCATCGCGCACCTCCTGCACTACGCGTTCGCACACCGCCGCGTCGACCACGATGCCGCCATCGGTCTCCCCCTGCCGGCTTTCGAACTGAGGTTTGATCAAGCCAAGGATCTAGCGAAGATCAATTACAAAGTCCCCTACTACAGTTTCACCTGAAAAGTCATAAACTGGAATCTTTACACCAGCAGAATACTTCGCAAAACAGATTAAATCAAAACTATCTTCTGAGCTTATTCCTACAGTATTCAAGGTGTCGCTCAATGATTCAGTAGTTGATTTTGATTCCTTTTTCAGGTCTTCCGCTCTCACTACATCATCATACAAAACACTCTCAATGTCTTCGCTCGAAATATTTACCAAATACTCGTCGCTAGCTTTCTTTTCCATTGCGTTAGAAAAAGCAGTATTGTATGTCTGTAGCCTATTTAAAGCTTCTTCGGGCGATCTGCTCAAAGCCTCATTTATTATCGCTTCATATTGATCTTTCTTTACAAGCCCAAGCTTACCGTTTGTTGCAAGCACAGGTATCCAGCATTCGCCCCTTACTGTAACGATATTATTGCTCTTTGTAGCGAAATTTTGATCATCGCTAAAAGGCAATGGCCAATCAGCAGTGAATGCTAAATACGCGCTAGTTTTCATCGATTTTGTTGAACCACCATAGGTAACATAATGCGTTGATTTAGTTGTTGCACCTAAAAGAGCCTGCGGATAAGCACTTGCCCAAATCTGGCTTCTAAAATACTCCCGCCTATCAATAGCAGTGCTATTTGTAGCAGTGCCCGAAGCTATGACAACGTCCGGTCCAAGAGTATTGCTGACCATCTCAGTAACATGTCTAAACTTTCCAGCAGAGATTTGAAAGATTCCTGCACCACTGGTAACAGCAGTATTCGTATAGCCATTATAATAGGTATCCGTATGAAATTGCGTTTGGGTAAAACCGTCAAAATAAGCATCACCAAATGTTACATGATTATGATCGCCCTCTGCTTTTCCTAACGGATTAGCTGCATAGCTTTTTGCTGGAAAAACGAGATTAAATAGAATAAAAAGAACTAAAGCGAGGATGCCCAAGACGGTACAAAGCTTTAATAGTTTTTTATCCGAATCTTTAATGATCACTTTTCTATCCTTTCTAATATTTACCAGATATCACACCGTAGACATGAAATACCTCTTAAGGAAATAGCTTTCGTAGTGTTTTGGGAACATGAAGGACTTTATTATGGTATTGACACGCAAGAACTACTATCTTCTGCCTTTCAGTCACAGCGGCTTAACGGTACTCACCAATTGGATTCAAAAACACGCAACCCAAAATATCCGGATTCCGCATTTGACTAGTTGCCACCATCCTGATTCCCATGATCGACCACGCAATCCGCCATTATCGATATCAGGTCACAATTAGGCTTAGTGTCAAGCTGAGCTTGTGACGCGCTAGCGTAAGCGGACGAGGATTACACTGTCACTCCTGCCCTCTTGCCATGCTACAAGAGGGCAGATTTCAAGCTATAAAGGCGGCTGATTTTCTTCAATAATCAATTGGAGGTCCTGTTGAGCATGGTCAACATAACAAATATTATATTGTTTCTCCAATTCAATTCCATTCTTAAATAAAACGCGAACTGTTAGAAAACCATCGCCCAATTCGTTGATCATTTTTTTATCAAGCTCTTTCATGTTGTCTGTACTGATTTCCTCGTTCACCTCGTGTATGCGGATTATCACGCCAATACGATAATACTTTTGTACTTTATCTTCTTGAGTAATAAGACTTCTGCTTTCAGAGTCAAGAAGAGGCGAGCCACTTTGATCCACTTCACAAAGTGTTACGTTCGGATTGTTAGATACATAAGCTACAGAACTTATTGCAGAATTAGCACTTATGGTTCCATTAAAGATATACACCACTTCAGCCTGGTCAACTACCTCATTTTTCTCACTGCTTACCAAATGAGAGGAAACCCTATGAAAACTCTTAAGCGTCCTTTGACTGCTTAAGAGAAAGGCCTCTTCAGCTCCGCCTTCAAACACCGACAGCATGAAATCTGCGCTATCTCCTGAAACCTCTTCCCAATCCGTTCCCTTTACCCATAAAACTCCAAAAAGAGCTAATGAGCACAGCAAAACTAAAATAAGAGTGCAGACCTTAGACATACTAATTAGATCGTCCATTCCGCCCTAATAATAATGTCTCCCATACCTACGACATTAACCTCGCCTACACATTCTCCGCCATTCAGAACAAGACCACCACTACTCTGGGTTGCCATATATGGCACGTATCCCCATCCTGTATTTATCGTGTGAGAAGTCGTAGTAAAGACCTTATCTAGCATTTGAGACCCTAGAGGTCCTTGGGCTACTGCCATGGATCTAGACAGAATATTTGCGTATGAGGCTTTTTTCTCAACTGTGCCAACAGCTTTTGATATTTTAATTTTCCCATTTGAAATATCATAAGTTATTGCAATAACAACCCTGCCCGCTACCTGATTATTTTCGTCTGAGCCCGTATTTTGCAGCTGAACACCTGATGAAATCGTCCGCTTTGCTAAGGCTGCCTCGTATGTATTTGTAACACTACCATCAGAATTGCTTTTGATCGTTAAAGCATCCTCCAGAAAGAAAGATGAATCTTGTATGCTCATTACTGAAGCACCATTTTTTGATCCATTTTCCAGCAAAACCTCTCCATCTGTAGTGCTAACCGTACATCTAAACGATGGCCCAATCATGCTAGATGAAGCTTGCTCTTCTTTCAAAGTATCAGCAAAACTAATACTTGGTATAAGTAATAGTCCAGCGGTTGCCATAGCTCCTTTAGTTATTAGCTGACGTCTTGTAATATTTCCCATAATATCCCTTTCCTTATATTGGATATGATATGGTGCATATTACCAGGTCAATAGGCTATTGGGGGGGGAAGTTTAAGCTATTATTTTCAATTATTTTCAGGTTAAGCAGTTGTAAGATACAGCTGCTTCTGTATCTAGAACTACTTATCTCTTGGGGCAATCGCAGAATAGACAAGTTCAAAAAGAAGGATCGAAGATAATCTATCTAGCGATCCTCTCTCAGAACAAACAACGCTGTCCGCAATCACAAACACGGGCTTCCGCTGGCTCCATTCTAACTTGCTTCGATGGGTTTTTATACGCCTCAAGCCCGCTCTTCGCAGGCATCAACCCTTTTGATCTACCCTATAAACAGCATGAACCAAATACTCGATGTTGCCTGAAGTGCCTTTGATGGGCGATTCGCTCACGCCTTCCACGTGAAAACACACATCCGTTAGCGCTTCTTCCACTTCGGCAACCACGCGCTCGCGCACTGCTGCGTCCACTACGATGCCGCCTTCTGTCTCCCCTTGCCTGCTCTCGAACTGTGGCTTAATAAGCCCCAGGAAAATAGTTCCCTCATGAGCGAGCGCGGCAAACACCGGCGCCAGCGATGCCATGCCGATGAAGCTCAAATCGCACACGATCACATCGAAGGGCGCGCCCAAGTCTTCAGGGGCTGCAAGGCGGATATTCGTGCGCTCGAATACGCGCACGCGTTTATCTTGACGCACCTGCCAGGCAAGCTGGCCATAGTTCACATCAACGCAGGTGACTTCGGCAGCACCCGCTTGTAAAAGGCAATCGGTGAAGCCACCCGTTGAAGAGCCGATATCGATGCAGCGCAAGCCTGAAACATCGACCCCGAACCCATCGAGCGCGCCCTGTAACTTGTGGCCGCCGCGCGAAACGAATACACGCGCATTCTTCACGAAGATATCCGCATCGGGCGAAACCTTGAGGGCAGCGCTGGAAACATAGACATCATCGACACGCACCTCACGCGCGATCACCGCCCGCAACGCTGCGTCTGCATCAGGGAAATATCCCTGTTCAACGAGTATTTCATCAAGTCGTTGCTTCTTCATCATGCACTATCTAAGTTGACCGAACAGCAAATACGATGAACCCCGAGAACGCTCGCTCGAGGCAACGCGACCTTGAACTAACTTTTGCGCATCAATTGTCGCAAAAGTGGATTTCAAGGATCGCTTTTGCTTAGCCTCGCTCGCCATTCTCGGCGTTCATCGCACTATGCGCTCAGGTCGTCAGGAATACCGCCTTCATCGAGGATCCGTAAGAATTGACGCTCAGTCAGGATCGGCACGCCCAGCGTCTCTGCCTTGGTGCGCTTCGATCCCGCATCCTGCCCACAGATCACGTAACTCGTCTTCTTGGAAACGCTGCCCGAGACCTTCGCACCCAGCGCTTTCAAGCGCTCCCCTGCTTCATCGCGCGTCATGCCGGACTCGACCAAGCTGCCGGTCAAAACGAACGTAAGTCCTTCAAGCGGCTGTTCGCCCACTTCGACGATCTCTTCAACGAGCACAAACCCTTCATCTTTCAGGCGCGCGAGCACAGCCTGGTTCGTTTCATTGGCCAAGAAGGAATGAACGCTCTCAGCGATCACAAGCCCGACGCCCGGAATCGCAGAGAGTTCTTCCACGCTCGCCTTCGAAAGCGCCTCGAGCGAAGGATACGCATGCACGATCAGCTCTGCCGTGGTCTTGCCCACATGGCGAATGCCCAAACCGAACAATACGCGCGCGAACGAACGCGTCTTCGATTCTTCGAGCGCAACCATGAGCTTCTTCGCAACCACCTCACCGAGCAGGATCGGTTCACCCTCGCGATTAACGCGGTTCATATCCAAATTGGCAAGATCAGCTTCGGTGAGCTTGTAGTAATCGGTCACATCGGTCACTTTGCCCGTGGCGAGCAACCGCGTAACGATCTCTTCACCCATGCCTTCGATATCGAGCGCATTGCGGCTCGCCCAGTGGATAAGGCGCTCCTTCGCTTGCGCCGGGCAATCGAGCGAAACGCAACGATAGACCGCTTCGCCTTCCTCGCGCACGATCGGAGAACCGCAGCTGGGGCAGTGCATCGGCATCTGCCAGGGCACTGAATCTTCAGGACGAAGCGAAAGGATGGAACCGAGCACCTCAGGGATCACGTCGCCCGCTTTGCGCACGACCACCGTATCGCCGATGCGTAAGTTCTTACGCGCGACCTCATCGCTGTTATGGAGCGTCGCGCGCGCCACCACCGAGCCAGCAACCCGCACCGGGTCGAGCTCGGCCACAGGCGTGAGCGCACCAGTGCGCCCCACCTGTACAGTGATATCACGCAGGAGCGTGGTCTTCTCTTCGGGCGGGAACTTATACGCGATCGCCCAGCGCGGGGCACGCGAGGTAAATCCCAGTTCACGCTGCTGGGCGAAGGAATCGATCTTCACCACCACCCCATCGATCTCATACGGCAAGCTGTCGCGCATCTCTAAGCAATGCTTGCAGAAATCGAGCACCTCGCTGCGTTTCTCACAACGGACCACATCAGGATTAACGTGAAAGCCGCATTCTCGCAGCCATGCAAGCAGCTCCCACTGCGAAGTGGCGGTGATGTTCGCCTCGTCGGCGATCGCATAGATGAACGTGGAAAGTTCGCGCTCGGCGGTCACATGGTAATCCTTCTGGCGCAAGCTTCCAGCTGCCGCATTGCGCGGGTTCGCGAACGCTGGCTTGCCTTCTTTTGCAGCCTGGCGATTCAGCTTCTCGAAGCTCGCCTTCGACATATAGATCTCGCCACGCACCTCGATCGGCGTATCCAGATTCACGATGTGTTCCTTGCCTGCACTTGCCAGCTGCAGTGGCACATCGCGCACGGTGCGCACGTTCACGGTCACATCTTCACCCGTCGTGCCATCACCGCGCGTGGCCGCCATGACGAGCGATCCGTTGTCGTAGGTGAGCGCGATCGACGAACCATCGATCTTGAGCTCGCACACCACGGGAACGAAGCGCCCAAAGTGGCTCTCCATGCGGTCCATCCAAGCTTCGAGCTCGTCAGTGTCGAGCGCATTATCGAGCGAATACATGCGAACTGCATGCTGAACGGGCGTGAATTGAGTCGCCACTGCCCCGCCCACACGCTGAGTTGGCGAAGACGGGTCGAGGAACTGAGGGTATTTCTTCTCGAGCGCATCGAGATCGCGCAGCAGTGAGTCAAAGGCCGCGTCGGAGATCTCGGGGGCATCCTTCACGTAGTAGAGATAGCTGTGATGTTCGATCTCATCGCGCAGCTTCTGGATGCGCTCGTGAGCATTGTTCTGTTGCGTTTCGTCTGCCATAGCGCCAGGCTACCTTTCCTCTTCATTCGTGGTATTGCAAGCTTCCTGCTGGTCAAGCTCGCCTAAGAACTTCTGTATGGCCTGCGGAAGGGATTCGACCACCTCTTCGGCACACACGCTCACTTCACTGAACTGCTCGGCTGCGATCCTCCCCGCTTCACCATGAAGCGCCACACCCAAGCACGCCGCTTTGAAAGGAGCGACCCCTTGAGCGAGCAAGCCGCCGATCGTGCCAGCAAGCACATCCCCCGTGCCTGCCTTTGCGAGCGCTGCGGTTCCAGCAGTGTAGACCTCTGTGCGAGCGCCATCGGAAATGATCGTCTCGGGCCCTTTCAGTACGATGATCGATTTATAGGAGCGCGCACGCTTCTTTGCAGCCTTCTCGGGAT
>FR895147.1:55596-76744 GCA_000435675.1 Eggerthella sp. CAG:298
GGCAGACGCCGACCGGCCCGGCAAGCCGAGCCGCTTCCCCTGCGTGCGGAGTGAGCACGGTCGTGCGCATCTTCTCGCCACGTTTCTTGAGCGCTTTTCGTCCTTCTTGCTGAGCCGCGAAAGAAAGCGCTCCGCCATCGAGCAACACGGGATGCGTGAGTTTCTTGAGCGAGCGCAAACAGAGCTTCTTTGCGTACACGTCGTTCGCGTCGATGCCCGATCCTACGACCAGAGCACCAGGATGATCAGGCGAGATAAGGTGCGAAGGGACGCACTCTTCAAACGAGCGCACCACGAGCGATAGCCGCCATACCTGCAAGATGAAACGGTTCTCAGCCGCCGTGAAGACTTCGGTATACCCCGCACCCACATACTGGGATGCCCAGGAAGAAAGGCAGGCAGCGCCTGGGTAGGGCTTCGAGCCTACGAGAAGCACGCACTTGCCGCGTGTGTATTTATTCGTATCGGGTTCGGGTAGCGGAATGGCTTTAGCTAGTTCGAATGGAGCGAGCATGGATCTTCCTATCGTTTTGTAGCAGCAAGAAGATTATAGTTCATAGCATCCAGCAGCAAGCCGATTTATAGCGTGTCGTAAGAAAGCCCGATGCGCGATCGCTAGAGCTCATCGAGCATCGAACGGACCTCTTTGAACTGGCGGTGAAGGTCCTGCAGCGGATCAACCTTCTCGACCTTCTCCTCTGGCTCGTTCATGAGTGCAAGCGCACAGGCCACCGCATCGTCCTGCGTATAGGAAAGCGAGAGCGGGATGTCCTTGATGCCCAGCTCAGCCGCTTTCTCTTCGGCACGGCGATAAAGCTTCACCTGTGGTTTGCCCTTGGCGGTGATCACCACTTCAACATCGCGCGGACCAATGCCTTCAGAAAAGCCCGTGCCGAGCGCTTTGAGGACTGCCTCTTTGGCCGCGAATCGCGTGGCGTAATGACATTCAGGGCGCGCCTTCTTGTCGCAATAGGCCTGCTCGTCCTCGGAGAAGATGCGCGTTTTGAAGCGCGGAGTGCGCTCGAGAATTGCTCTCATACGCTCGATCTCGACGATATCGACGCCGATCGAATGCGGGCTTTCCAAGTGGATGCTCTCATCGAAATCGCGCGCGATCGCTTCAGCCGCGGCACTGGAGTTCTCGGCTGCTTCCTCCCCGCCAGTCGGTTGTGCTTCAGTGTTCACCATAAAAACGCCCACTACTCGACCGTAACCGATTTTGCGAGGTTGCGCGGCTGGTCGACATCGCAACCGCGATTGACCGCTACCGCACGAGCAAGCAGCTGCAGCGGCACACTTGCCGTAATGGGCATGAAGGTATCACGTACGCGTGGGATATAGATGACCTTGTCGGCGACCTTCTTGATGTCGGTATCGCCCTCCGTGGCGATGGCGATGATGGTCGCACCGCGCGTTTTCGATTCTTCCAAGTTCGAGATCGTCTTCTCGTACGTAGGACTTTGCGTGGCTACCGCAACGATCGGGAATCCATCCTCGATAAGCGCGATCGGTCCATGCTTCATCTCGCCTGCTGGATAAGCCTCAGCATGCACGTAGGATATCTCTTTCATCTTGAGCGCACCTTCATAGCACGTAACCGATGCTAAGCCACGGCCAATATAGAACGCAGAGGTCTTCCCTTCGAAGAGCTCTGCCGCTTCTTCGATAGCTTCGGTATTCTCGAGAATCTCTTCTATCTGCTCAGCCGTATCAGCAAGTTCAGAGAAGAGCATGCGTGTTTGTGCGAGGTTGAGCTTGCCTTTCACGCGCCCGAGCATGAGCGCCATGAGCGTAAGGCTCACCACCTGGCCGATGAACGACTTCGTCGAGGCGACCGCTATCTCCTTGTTCGCCTTCGTGTAGATGACCCCATCCGACTCGCGCGCAACCGGCGAACCGATCACGTTCGTGATGCCGAACACCTTCGCTCCGCGAATGCGCGCATCGCGAATAGCCGCGAGCGTATCAGCGGTCTCGCCCGACTGCGACACCGCCACCACCAGCGTGGTGGGCGTGATGATAGGGTTGCGATAGCGGAACTCGGAAGCCACTTCTACTTCAGTTGGAATACGTGCCCAAGTTTCGATCAAGCTTTTCGCGATAAGGCCGGCATGATAGCTCGTGCCGCACCCGATGATGTAGACACGATCGACGAAGTTCAGCTCCTGTCGTGTGAGGCTCAGCTCATCGATCACGATCTCCTGGTCCGTTAGGCGCCCTGCGAGCGTATCACGCACCACGCGTGGCTGCTCATGGATCTCTTTGAGCATGAAATCAGGATAGCCGCCGCGCTCGGCCACATCGATATCCCAATCAATATGCGTAACTTCTGGCTCGATCTCTTTGCCGAAGCGGTCGTAATAGGTAACGCCTTCAGGCGTAGCAAGAGCGAACTGATTGTCCTCAAGGATGACCACATCGCGCGTGGCGCGCACGAGCGCCACGATATCGGATGCCACATAGCTTCCCGTGCTATCGCAGCCGACAACGATAGGAGAATCCTTGCGTGTGATGACCATCTTCCCCGGTTCATCCGTGCAGATGACCGCAATACCATAAGCGCCCGTAAGCAGCGAAGAGGCTTTCTGCACCGCTTCGAGCAGATCGCCCCGATAGAAATCTTCCACCAGGTGCGCGACCACTTCAGTATCGGTATCGGATGAGAAGACGTGCCCTTTCAGCACGAGGTCTTCGCGCAGTTCATTGAAGTTCTCGATGATGCCATTGTGAACCACAGCGATATTGTTCGAACAGCTCGTGTGGGGGTGCGCATTGCGCTCACTTGGCGCACCATGCGTTGCCCAGCGTGTGTGGCCAATGCCGCACGTGCCCAAGCAATCATCCGCACCCAGCGCTGCGACCAGTTCGGCAACCTTGCCCTGCCTGCGCACGACCTCTATTTCTTTGCCATTGAATACAGCGATGCCCGCCGAATCATAGCCTCGATATTCAAGATGCTGAAGGCCATCGATCAGGATGTCCTTAGCCTGCTGCGTTCCGGTGTAACCGACGATTCCACACATGCAGTAGTCTCCTTTAGTTCTGCGTTGATGAGGATATTCTACAATACTCACACCAGACATTGCACCGTGCGCCACTTGAGCGTCGCTCTGCACACGACAAAAGAAAGAGAAGCCGCAACAAAGCAGCTTCTCTTCATAAAACCTTGATGAATTCGGTGCAGAAACGCGCTTATGCTTCGCGCTCCTCCACCGTGATCTTGGCGTTATCCATAGCCCAGTTGGCAGCCTTCATGCGCGAAGCGCCTTCCTTGAGCAGGAATGCACGACCAGCATTCTGAAGCTGATCGAACACCTCTTCCTCCTGACCAGGAGCCATTGCACTAAGAGCATGCTTCAGATCGTCGACTTCAAGCTCAAGGCCTTCATGGCGGAAGATCGCATCGAACACGAACCCGTTGATGAGCTGAGCTTCTGCCTGCGCGGCAAGCGAAGCACGGATCTGCTTCTCATCGGTCTTCTGCTCGAGCATGAAATCCATGAGCGTCTTGCCCTGCTGAGCAAGCTCCATCTTGAAGCCTTCGAGCATATCGGTGGTCATCGCGTCGACCATCTTGGGTGAGACTTCGCCATCGAAGCGCTTCGCCCACTCTGCCATGACCGCGTTCGCCTTGGCAGAATCGAGCTGCTCTTCCTTGACCTTTTCCGAAGTTGCACGGAACTGCTTGCGCAGCTCTTCGACCGTGGTAACGCCCATGCCCTTGAGGTTGGTCTCGACCCATTCGTCGGTGACTTCGGGAATGATGGTCTCTTCTTCGCCTGTTTCAGGATCGACCTTCACCGTAGCGAACTGGCTCGCGAGCATATGCATCTGCATATCGATATCCTGCTCGGTAACATCGAGCGGAGCGAGCACGGTGACCTCGACCGGATCGTAGCTGGTAAGCTCGAATTCGGGCTTTGGCAGGATGGTCACGTTGAATGTGAATTCCTTACCCTCAACAGGATCCGATTCCGCGTCGACGCTCGAAGAGGTCATCGGGATGATGTTCTCCTGATCGAGTGCGAACGGAATAAGATAGCTGATGACCGCAGAAGAAACCGCATCGCGCGCCTCTTCAGGGCTCATCGCGTTATAGATCTTCTGCAGTGCGGTTTCGCCTTCGAGGCTCCTCAGCTGGAACTGATCGATGAACACATCAAGACCATCAGTGAAGGCTTTATCGACTTCCTCGGGCGATGCCGTGATGGAAAGTTCGAGTTCGCCGTTTTCCTCTTTGACCTTTTCGACCTTCATTACTTGGCCTGCTTAACAGAGGTTGCTTCTTTAGCGATCTCAGCAAGAGCAGCGAATGCCTGAGGATCGTTGATCGCCATGTCGGAGAGCACCTTACGGTCGAGCTCGACACCGGCATTCTTGAGGCCGTTCATGAACACGGAGTAAGAAAGGCCGTTGGTGCGGGCAGCGGCGTTGATGCGGGTGATCCACAAACGACGGATCTCGCGCTTCTTGGTGCGACGATCGCGATAGGCATACTGGAGCGAATGCTGGACCTGCTCTTTAGCAGCGCGATAGGAACGGGACTTTGCACCGTAATAACCCTTTGCACGGTTGAGAACGGTATGACGCTTTTTATGTGCGGAAACGGCACGTTTTACACGAGGCATAACTGAATCCTCCCTTACTTATCGAAGACCGAGATTGCGTGCGATTACTTTTTTGTCAGCAGCAGAAACTTCGGTCTCGTGACGGAAATTACGCTTACGCTTCTGACTCTTTTTCGTCATGATGTGAGACTTATACGCCTTAGCACGCATGATCTTGCCAGATCCAGTTACGCGAAAACGCTTCGCGGTACCAGAATGAGTCTTCATTTTAGGCATTATTCATCCTCTCCTTTTTCATCTTTCTTGTTCTTCTTCACCGTTGTGGGCAACGGAGCGATGAGCATGTGCATGTTGCGGCCTTCCATCTTCGGCTGGTTCTCGATGACCGCAACGTCTTTCAGATCGTCCGCCAGGCGCTCGAGAATGCTCAGCCCCTGTTCAGGATGAGACATCTCACGACCGCGGAACATGATCGTGATCTTGACCTTCGACCCTGCCTCGAGGAAGCGCAGCACGTGCTTCTTCTTCGTGGTGTAGTCGCCGATGTCGATCTTCGGGCGGAACTTCATTTCCTTAGTTTCGACCTTGCTCTGGTTCTTGCGCGCCTGCTTGGCCTTGATCGCCTGGTCGTACTTGAACTTTCCATAGTCCATGATGCGACACACGGGCGGTTCAGCCTGCGGAGCGATCTCGACCAGGTCGTAGCCTTCGTCATCAGCGATGCGCTGAGCTTGCTCGACTGGGTAGATTCCCATCTGAGTTCCGTCATAGGCGATAAGACGACATTCCTTGGCACGGATCTCGTCGTTGAGCCTTGGTTCTTGGGCAGCTATCGTGCCCACCTCCTTTTTCTTAACTTCTTCCTTGTGCGTAATTCACGTCTGAGCAAAACAAAAGCCCGCACACAGCAGGCCATAAGAATGTTCGTCCAAAGTGACGTTCTATTCGAATGACCCATCGGCGAAGTGCCGAACCAGGTGAAGGCGCATGCCTTACTTGTGTTTTACAGCCTGTGCATCATAGCACATGATGGCAGGAGTGCAAAGGGCAGCTTCTTACGAAGCGGAGCTGATCGCCACCTCAACGGTGCGAACGGTCTTCGCGAGATTGTTCTCTTCGATCGCCTGGGCGTAGTCGTAGTCGAGCAACACACCCCAATCGAACGCATGCCCTGCTTCATCGGTGCCCGTACCGACGAACTGGAAGCGCTCTTCATCGATGGTCTTCCCCGTTGAATCGTAGTGCGCATACTCCTCTTTCTCAGGAGCGACCACCGGGTCTGGCACGATGCTCGTAAGCCCCGCGCCTTCGAGCAAACGCTCGATAAGATGCGCCTCGTTCACGATGCGATCGAATGGCAGCGTAGCGCAGGAAAGATCGTTGATGTTGATGCGGTAGCTCGCTGAAACCACCACGCCTGCCTTATCAAGATAGAGATGCGTGAGCGCCATGCCCGTATCGATCGAAGCGCTCTCTTCGCCAAGGAGCACCGTAACTTCTTTGAGCCCTCCCGCGACAAGCTTCGGATCGCCATCGATCTCCGCACCATGACCGATCTCGGTGAGCGCAGACGTAAGATCGAGCCCGATCAGCGCGCTCAGATCGACCACTTCGATGACATCGGTATCGTAGTAGCCTTCCTTTTCCGCTTCTTTGAGCGCTTTCTGCTCTGCTTCGACCTCGGCCTGAGCAGAATGCGAGGTGATCGTTGCGCTCGGCGTCAGAACGAGCACGACCACGAGCACGGCGAGCACCGCCACGAGCGCCACGATCACGCCCACGAGCAGTTTGGTCATGTTCTTTTGGTCGCGTTTCATGAGAACAGTCCTACCTGAAGAAGTTGAAGTACACGAGGAACACCGCGATGAGCACGATGAGGCAAAGGACGATGACCGACTGCATACGACGATACGGAACGGGCTCTTCGTCCTCGGGCGCATCGGAGGTGAGCGTAGGTGCCTCTTCCTGAACAGGCTCTTCACCATGGCGCGCATCACGTTCGCGCATGGGCGCCTGCCCACCTGTGACCTCCGACAGATCCTCTGCTGGCACAGCAGCATCCGCTGTCGCAGCTGTTCTTCCTGCCGAAGAAACGCGGATGGTCTCTTCCCCATCTACGACCTGCGTGGTGGTGGTTACCCCCGCACGCTCTTCCACCTCGGTGGTCTCTACGAGCTCTTCACCCGTATCGAGCGAGATGAGCGAGTATTTCTGCTTCTCTTCTGCCACTGCTGCATCCTTTGCGAACTACTGAAAGAGCACGTTGAGCGCTTCGGCAAGCTCGTCTCCTACCCCACACGCGTCTTCCATGCTCGCGCCCGTGGTGAAGAGATAGACCTTGATCTTGGGTTCGGTTCCGCTCGGACGCACGATCACTTTACACGAATCTTCGAGGTCGAATTCGATCACATTGGCAGGAGGAAGCGCGCCTAAGCCTGGTTGATAGTCGAGCGTCTCGAGCACTGCCTTCCCCGCAACGCTATCGAGACCATCCGCGCGCAGCGAATCCATGATCTCAGCCATGCGCGCCGCACCCGAAGCTCCTTCGAAGGTGAACGCAAGCGTACGATTGTGGTGATAGCCATACTTCTGGTAAAGATCCTGCATGGCCTGGTAGAGGTTCTTCCCCTCTGCGCGATACGCGCGTGCCATCTGGCAGATGAGCATCGAAGCCACGATCGCATCCTTATCGCGCGCATGACAGCCAGCCAGGTAGCCATAGCTCTCTTCGAAGCCAAAGATGAAGCGGTCGAGCTCTCCCGCCTCTTCCAGTTCGCGTTGAATGCCACCGATATATTTGAAGCCCGTGAGCACCCGCTTGAGCTCTACGCCATGGTCGGCCGCGATCGCATCAACGATGCTCGTCGAAACGATGGTGGTGACCGCAAGCGGACGCGCGGGCATCTTGCCTAGCTGGGAGCGCATGCGACAGATGTAGTCGAACAGGAGCGCGCCGGTCTCGTTGCCCGTGAGCAACTGATAGTCATCGCCGTCCTTCACCGCGATGCCCACGCGGTCGGCATCAGGGTCGGTGGCGAGCAAGAGATCGGGCTTCACCTGCTCGCAGAGAGCAATGCCACGCTCGAGCGCTTCGCGGATCTCGGGGTTAGGATAGGGGCAGGTAGGGAAATTCCCATCGGGATAGGCCTGTTCACCCACCATGTACACATCGCGCACGCCGATGCGCTCGAGGATGCGGTTCACGCATTCAAGGCCGGTACCATTGAGCGGCGTGTAGACCAAGCGCAGTTCGCCCTGCTCATCTGGCGCCTCAAGGCTCTGCTCATAAACGGCATCGAGGAATGCATCGAGCACTTCCTCGTTGATATAGCGAACGAGGCCTTCGTCGATCGCACGCGCGAAGTCCATCGTGCGCACGTCTTCGAACACATCCACCTGCGCGATGGCTTCGGTGATGGCATCAGCGATCTCGTCGGTGATCTGGCAGCCATCAGGGCCATAGACTTTGTAGCCGTTGTACGCGCTGGGATTGTGGCTAGCGGTGACGTTGATGCCGATCGCGCAACCCAAGTAGCGCGTGGCGAAGGAAAGCGCTGGGGTGGGCTCCAAGCGCGAATAGATATGCGAGGTGATGCCATTGGCCGCAAGAACGCCAGCAGCCGTCTCTGCGAACAGGCGCGAATTGATGCGCGAATCGAAGCAGATCGCCACGGTGCCATCCACACCCACGTGTGTCTTGATGTAATCGGCGATACCCTGGGTAGCTTTGCCTACCGTGTAGATATTCATGCGATTGGTGCCCGCACCGAGCACGCCGCGAAGACCTCCCGTACCGAACTCGAGTTCCTGAAAGAATGCATCTTCTATCGCCTGAGCATCGCCACGCTCCCGCATCTCTGCGAGCTGCGCCGCCAAGACCGGCTCGGATACGTTTTCACACCAGCGATCGAATTCGCTCTGGTAATCCATGGATTCCGCCTTTACTTCCTTATCTCTTGAATGGCCTTGATAAGCCAGGTAAAAGTATACGACAAGAACGAGCGCTCGCCGCTTGTAAACAGATTAGTACATCTTTTCTCGCTGGCTCTTGCTAATTCCTACTAAAATGGTAGTATTTCTACAACTTGAGAGACCTGCACGTCAGGGAAACGAAACTGCTATAGTTTCAAGAGAAGCAATAAGAAGAACGCACTATCGCTTTGAGGAGTAACCGTGCTTGAATTACAAGATATCGTTTTCGAGGTTCCCCTTGCGGAAGGTTCGAGAGAGACGAAACGCATCATCGATGGCATCTCGCTTACCATCGATACCGATAAGTTCGTGGTTATCACCGGGCCGAACGGCGGCGGTAAATCCACGCTTGCCAAGCTGATCATGGGCATCGAAAAGCCTACGAGCGGCAAGGTCATCTTCAAAGGGCAAGATATCACGAACGCCTCGATCACCGAGCGCGCGCGGATGGGCGTGGGATATGGGTTCCAGCAACCAGCTCGCTTCAAGGGCATGAAGGTGAAGAAGCTGCTCGAATTGGCAGCAGGAAAGCGCCTGCCCATGCTCGCTTGCAACGAATACCTGAGCGAAGTGGGACTTTGTTCGGCGAATTATCTCACCCGCGAAGTCGACAAGAGCCTTTCGGGTGGCGAACTGAAGCGCATCGAGATCGCGACCGTGCTTGCTGCGAATCCTGATCTTGCTATCTACGATGAACCAGAAGCAGGCATCGATCTTTGGAGCTTCGATCGCCTCACGCAAACGTTCAAGCAGCTCTACAAACAGGAGAATGGCAAATCCATCATCATCATTTCCCATCAGGAGCGCATCATCGAGCTGGCAGACGAGATCATCTGTCTGCGCGCGGGCAAGATCGAGTCACAAGGCAGCGTGGAAGAGATCCTTCCCCAACTCGGACTTTCTGCCAAAGAGAACGACTATTGTTCGTTCACCGAGCCTCCCGACCTGCATCTGACCGAGATCTCCACCAACTGTTAGGAGCAACCATGGCTGTTGATCTTTCCCCCATCGACGCAGACTTGCTGAAAACGCTCACCGACGTTCACGGCATTCCTGCGGGCGCTTATAACATCCGTAAAGACGGCGAACTGCTTTCGCGCAGCAATTCCGCGAATATCGAGATCGCCACGAAAACCGACAACCCCGGCATCGATATCTTCATCAAGGAAGGTACGAAGGGCGAGAAGGTCTACATCCCGGTCATCCTTTCGAAGGCGGGGCTCACCGATGTGGTCTACAACACCTTCCACATTGCCGACAACTGTGATGTGACCATCATCGCTGGCTGCGGCATCCATAACGATGCGCACGAGAAAGCTGAGCACGACGGCATCCACACGTTCGAGATCGGTAAGAATTCGCGCGTGAAGTACGTCGAACGCCATTACGGCGAAGGCTCAGGTAGTGGCGAGCGCGTGCTCAATCCTGTTACCAAGGTCTATATGGACAGCGATTCCTACTGCGAGATGGAGCTTTCCCAGATCGGTGGTGTCACCTCTACCATTCGCGACACCGATGCTGAAGTGGGCGAGAATTCGAAGCTCGTGTTGCTCGAAAAGCTGCTCACCAATGGAGATCAGACCGCGATCTCGAACATGAAGGTCGAACTTAAAGGCAACAACTCCAACGTGCAGGTGATCTCGCGCAGCGTTGCGCAGGATAATTCCAAGCAAACGTTCAACCCGCTCGTTATCGGCGAGGCTGCCTGCAACGCACACGTGCAGTGCGATGCGATCATCATGGGCAATGCCACGGTCACCGCGATTCCCGGCATCGAAGCAGCGCATGAAGATGCGCAGCTCGTACACGAGGCTGCCATCGGCAAGATCGCGGGCGATCAGATTACGAAGCTCATGACGCTCGGGCTTACTGAAGAAGAAGCAGAAGCCGAGATCTTAGACGACTTCTTGAGCTAGATGACAAAGCTACCCGGTCGTTCGTCATCTGCAGCAAGCAAAACAAAAGCTCCCCATCTGGGGAGCTTTTTCGTACTACGCTGTTTGGAGTTCGAGAATTGATCGCCTGGTCTACTCCTGAAGACTTGCGACGTACGCGATAAGGTCGCCGATGGTCTCGAGGCCTTCTGGCTCACCGAAGTCGATCTCGCACTTCTCTTCCAATTCGCAGATGAGCTCGACCATATCGAGAGAATCGACGCCGAGAGACTCGAACGTTGCCTCTTCGGTGATAAGCCCCTCTTCAACATCGAGGTTTTCAACGAGAAGTTCTTTGATGATTGCAAGCGTATCCATAACCGCCCTTTCTGTTTACGTATAACATGCGTGCAAGAACGCATCTAAGATCAAAACAGCATTCTAGCGCAAAGCACCCCAAACGAAAGAACAAAAGAGCTATCCGCACCGCCCGTACACAACCGTCGCGAGCGAGCATGCGCAAAAATGAACCACCGCTCGAAGGCTCTCCGATTGGCGCGGTCATACTCGTTATAGTTAGGCTAGTTAATGGATGCAAGCCGCACACAAGGAGGCAGCATGCAAGAAGAGATCGTAGTGAAAGCTCCCACCACCGAAGCGCTCACCCCCGCTCAGATCACCCAAAAAGCCGAAGACCTTGGCGTGATCAAGACCGAGATGTCCTTCGGACGAAGCTTTGCCCTCTCGATCATGGCAGGCGCATTCATCGCCATGGGCGCGATGTTCTTCTCGCTCGTGGTTGGTGACCCAGCACTGCCCTTCGCTATTCAGCGCGTACTCGGCGGATTCCTGTTCTGCCTTGGCCTTATTCTGGTAGTGGTTGCGGGCGCCGAACTCTTCACGGGCAATACCATGATCGTGATGACCGCCGCAAGCAAACGAATCAAGTGGTCGGCAGTCTGGAAGAACTGGATCGTGGTGTTCTTCGGCAACTTCCTTGGTGCACTCGTGATAGTCGGCCTCGTCTTCCTCTCCGATATGTCTGCGATGAACGGTGGCCAGGTGGGTCAGACCATGGTCAGCGTGGCCGCTGGTAAGATGCATGCCGATTGGCTCGTTCTCTTCGCGAAGGGCATCATGTGTAACTTCCTCGTGTGTCTCGGCGTTTGGATGGCCTACGCTTCAAAGACGGTCACCGACAAGATCCTTGCCGTTGTCTTCCCCATCACCGCATTCGTGGCCTGTGGCTTCGAACACTGCGTGGCCAACATGTTCTTCCTGCCCATGGGTGCGCTGCTCGCTTCCTGCGGTATCGCTCCAGCGGGCATCGATCCAGCAAGTGTGAATATGCTCGGCGCGCTCTATAATTGGTCAGCCACCGTGCCCGGCAATATTGTGGGCGGCGCACTCATGGTAGGCATGATGTACTGGTTCATCTATCGCAAGAAGAAGAATTAGCGCCTCCCGCTCGTTGCCCTAAGGGGCTTACGCCTGAGGGGTGGTTGGGTCGACCCGCTTTCGTTGCTCGATAGCCTGCAATATCTTGCAGGCTATCTCGTGCACTTCGCTCCTTCGGACAACCTATTACGAATTAAGAGTGCGGACTCAGAGTCGTCCAACCACCCCACAGGCTCCGCCCCTTAGGGCAACGACAACCCTGAAAGGACAGTCTTATATCTGCCTCACCCTCTCCGCTGATCGAACTCTAACCTGTTTGAGTCTTATTGATGGGCAAACTTCTTTTCTTATGCTTGACAAAAGGTCTGTAGTTGCTAACATATGAACAGATGCTCATATGTTAGGACGTAACATGACTGAAGACAAACCTACCGCAGAGAACCTCATGAGTGTTATCGGCGAAGGTGAGACCCTGCCCGATGACGAACTGCTCTACGATCTAGCCGATCTCTTCAAGACGTTCGGCGACACCACGCGCATCAAGATACTCTATGCGCTGATGAATGGCGATCTCTACGTGAACGACATCGCTGAGATCGTGGGCGTTTCGCAAAGCGCGGTCTCTCACCAGCTCCGCGTGCTCAAGCAAGCGCGCCTAGTCAAATTCACGCGCGATGGCAAGAACGTCACGTATTCGTTGGCAGATGACCACGTCTACGCCATGCTCTCGCAAGGCCTCACCCATATCTGCGAATAAGCACATCACAGAAAAGAAGCTCCCAGCAAAGCTCACAAAACAACGATCACCCAAACCACCCGTGAAAGAAGGAACCACCATGAAGAAGTCATACAAGCTCGAGAACCTCGGATGTGCCAACTGCGCCGCACGCATGGAAGACGCGATCAACAAGATCGACGGCGTGACGAAGGCGCAGGTGGTATTCATGACCTCGAAGCTCAAACTCGAGACCTCCACCGACAATATCGATCCGATCCTGGACGAAGCCCAGAAGATCATCACCTCCTTCGAAGACGACTGCATGATCGCTGGCCGCTAAGAGAATCAACGCCCCAACAAGGAAGACACCATGACAAAACGAGGAAAAGAGATACTACGCGTAAGCATCGGTGCCGCGCTTTTCGTAGCTGCGGTCATCATCGTTGCGCTCGCAACGCCTGCTCTCGACAGCCTTCAGGCAACACTTCCCTATCCGCTCCTCTCGCTTGTTATCTTCCTCGTTCCCTACCTGGTGCTCGGCTGGCCCGTTCTCAAGAAAGCGGCCCGTAACATCGCGGCGGGCCACGTCTTCGACGAGAACTTCCTCATGTGCGTCGCTACCATTGGCGCACTCTGCTTGGCGGAATTCCCCGAAGCGGTAGCCGTTATGCTGTTCTACCAGATCGGCGATCTCTTCGAAGACTATGCGGTCGACAAATCGCGCGACTCCATCGCCGAGATGATGGATATCTGCCCCGAACAGGCCTATATCGAGCGTAATGGAGAGATCGAAGCGGTCGATCCCGACGAGGTCGAGATCGGCACCATCATCGTAGTGCGCCCTGGCGAACGTGTGCCGCTCGATGGCATCATCGTGAAGGGTGAGACCGAACTCGATACCGCTGCGCTCACGGGCGAATCGCTCCCCCGCAATGTTTTCACGGGCGACCCGATCGCCAGCGGTTCGATCAATCTGTCTTCCACCATCTACATCGAGACCACCAAGGAATTCGAAGACTCCACGGTCAGCCGCATCCTTGAGCTCGTTGAAGACGCTGCTTCCGAAAAGGCCCCCATGGAGAACTTCATCACGCGTTTCGCGCGCTACTACACCCCTATCGTGTGCTTGCTCGCACTGTTGATCGCTATCATCCCGCCCTTCTTCACGGGCTTCGATTGGGCCGACTGGGTACAGCGCGCGCTCATCTTCCTGGTAGTCTCGTGTCCCTGCGCGCTAGTCATCTCGGTGCCCTTGAGCTTCTTCGGCGGCATCGGCGGTGCATCCAAACGCGGCATCCTGATCAAGGGCAGCAACTATCTTGAGGCACTCTCGCACGTGAAGACCATCCTCTTTGACAAGACGGGAACCATCACCAAGGGCACCTTCTCCGTATCGAAGATCGAACCCATTGGCATGAGCCGCGAAGAACTGCTGCGTATCGCAGCGATGGCGGAAGCATACTCGAACCATCCTATCGCACTCTCCATCCGAAAAGAGCACGAAGCGCCGCTCGATCTTGACCGGGTAAGCGAAACGACCGAGATCGCAGGTCAGGGCGTCCGCTGCGTGATCGATGGGCAGGTTGTGCTCGCCGGCAATGCGCGTCTGATGGAAGCGAACGGAATCGCAGCAGCCATGAATGAAACGAAGACGACCGTCTTGCACATTGCGATCGATGGCGAATATCGCGGCTCGATCGAAGTCGAAGACACCATCAAGGAAGACTCCGTCGAAGCCATTCAGCGCATCAAAGAACTGGGTGTTGCCCATACGGTCATGCTCACGGGCGACCGCGAAGAAGTGGCCGCGCACATCGCGCACGAAGCCGGCCTCGACGAATATCACGCTAGCCTACTGCCCGAAGGCAAGATTGATTTCTTGCGCAGTTATCTCGACGAAGCACCCAAAGGTGAGAAAGTTGCCTTCGTGGGCGATGGCATCAACGATGCACCAGCGCTCATCCGCTCCGACGTAGGCATCGCCATGGGTGCCATGGGTTCGGATGCAGCCATCGAAGCGGCTGATATCGTCTTCATGGACGACAAGCTCTCGCGCTTGGCCGACGGCATCGGAATCTCACGTAAGACCATGCGCATCGTGTATCAGAACATCGTGTTCGCCCTTGGCGTGAAACTGCTCGTGCTCGTGCTCGCGGCTCTCGGTATCGCAAATATGTGGGAAGCGATCTTCGCCGATGTGGGCGTTTCCGTGATCGCGATCTTGAACGCCATGCGCGCGCTCAAGGTGAAATAGACGCGATTTCTCACAGCCTTCCACAATTCTTTCACCCCAAGAGACCGCTCAAGAAGCCTGCGCAAAGACTTGGAATCAATAAAAGATTGAAAAACTATACAGCTTAGAATTTTTCCTTAGCACCGCACAATATAGTGTCCTTACTATCGCAGGTCGAATCTACATGAGAAAAAACTGAGATAGCCTGACTATTTCGTTGCGACAAGAATGCGGGGGCGGTTGGTGAGGTCTTGGACGATGCGCGCCTCGGAAAAGCCGTTGTTGAGTGCGATTGTGCGTGCTTCCTCGAGTGATTCTTCGAAGAGCTCGACGGCCAGCACGCCGCCTGGCTTAAGCAGGCTGTACGCATCGCCGATGAAGCGGCGGAACAGCTCGAGACCGTCCGCTCCCCCATCGAGTGCCAGGCGCGGCTCGTAATCGTTCACCTCGGCAGTAAGCGTGTCGACTACCTGCGAGGGAATATAGGGAGGATTCGACACGATCACATCGAACGATCCTTTGTAATCCGGATCAGCAATCGCAGCCGTAAGAAGGTCACTTTCACAGACACTTACACGATCAGCAACACCCTGAGCCTCGACATTGCGCTGAGCAAGCGCAAGTGCTTCAGGAGCAATATCGAGCGCAAGCACTTCCATGTTGGGATGTTCGGTCACAAGCGCACAGGCGATGCAACCTGAACCCGTACAGAGATCGATCACGCGAATCGCCTCTGGCTTCAGGTCTGAATCCATCTCTGATGCACTTCCCGCAGCTATCGTTTCGTCATCTTGCTCAACACCGTCAATCTGGCTTTGTAAGCTTTGGGCACCATCCTTGAGCGCGAAAGCTTCCGATTGTTCAGACACACTGTCAATTCCGCCAGCTGAGACCTCGCTCGACACTTCTTCGCTGATGCTGTCTATTTCAACAACGGGAATCTCGGATGCAAAGTCTTCGGCGCCTTCAACCTGCCCAGAAACTGCCGAAAGATCCTCGAACGCATGAGCGCTGATCTGCTTCGGCGGTGGAAAGAGCGCAAGCACCTCGCTCACGAGCACCTCGGTCTCCGGACGCGGGATCAACACCCCAGGCGCAACCTCGAGCACCATATGACGAAACGGCGCAGTACCGCAGATCAACTGCAACGGCTCACCCGCTCCCCTACGCGCCACCCACTCACGCATGGTCGAGCGTTCTTCATCAGTTAAAGGCTTATCGAAATTGGTATAAAGTTCGATGCGCGAGAGACCCATGGCCTCCCCCAAAAGATATTGTGCAGCATGACGAGGTGAGGCATCTCCCTTATTGGCTAGGTAGCCCTCACACCAATCAAGGATCGCCTTGACGGTCCAGGTTTGATCGTTCGCTGCCACGTGCTGCCGCCTGCGCAGGCGCGATTAGACCGCGCTCTCCAGTTTCGCTGCACGATCAGCAGCCTGAAGCGCAGTGATGAGCTCCTGCAAGCCAGCGCCGCCCGAGCCAAGCAGCACGCCATTATAGGTGCCGTTATAGCCGATGCGGTGATCGGTCACGCGATCTTGCGGACCGTTGTAGGTGCGGATCTTCTCGCTTCGATCGCCTGTGCCGATCTGACTGCGGCGCTCAGCGCCTTCGGCAGCTTGCTGGTCAGCGAGCATCTTCTCATAAAGGCGCGCACGAAGCACGCTCATCGCGGCGATCTTGTTCTGCAGCTGTGACTTCTGATCCTGCGATTGCACGACAAGACCCGTAGGCAGATGCGTGATGCGCACTGCTGAATCGGTCGTGTTGACGCACTGGCCACCCGGGCCACCCGCACGGTACACATCGATACGCAGGTCGTTCTGATTGATCTCGACCTCGACTTCGTCGGCTTCTGGAAGCACCGCAACGGTTGCTGTAGAGGTATGGATGCGCCCCTGGCTTTCAGTCTTCGGAACGCGCTGAACACGATGCACGCCCGATTCGAACTTCATGATGGAATAGACGCGATCGCCCAGCATCTTGAACGAGATCTCCTTGAAACCGCCCGCTTCAGAAGCGTGCATATCCATGGTCTCGCACTTCCACCCCTGATCAGAAGCGAAGCGCGTGTACATGTTATAGAGATCGCCTGCGAAGATAGCAGCTTCATCGCCACCTGCGCCTGCGCGGATCTCGACGATGATGTCCTTCTCGTCTGCCGGATCGGACGGGATGAGCATGAACTTGATATCCTCTTCGAGCTGAGGCATGCGCGCTTCGATGCTCGCGATCTCTTCCTGGGCGAACTCCTTCATGTCGGCATCGCCGAGCATTTCCTTAGCAGCCGCCAGATCGTCCATGAGACCGAGGTATTCCTTGGCAGCGCGTGCCAACTCACCCTGGTTTGCGTAATCCTTGGCAAGTTTGTTGTATTCGCTTTGGTTGGAAACGACCGCTGGATCGCCCATCTTGGCTTCAAGTTCACCATAAGCGGCCACGATCTTCTCGAGCTTTTCGCGCATTTCATCCTCTGCTAGATCAAAGAAAAAGCAGGCCCATCAGAGGGAGCCTGCTTTCATTACTCACGTACTGACAAATGAAAATCTTAGCACATTTTAAGAGGTGATATAGGCGATTGCCGCTTCCGCCGCCAGAGCGCCGTCCGCCGTAGCGGTAACCACCTGGCGCAGCGGTGTGGTGCGGACATCGCCTGCTGCGTACACACCCGCAAGCGAGGTCTTGCAATCCGAACCAGCTTCCACATAGCCTGCTTTATCGAGCTTCACCACGCCACGAAGCCATTCGGTCTCAGGCTTCGAACCAACCGCGATGAAGAGCCCCTCGCATGCGAGCGTATGCTCTTCCCCTGTCTTCGCATTACGCACGGTGACCGCTTCGATCCTTCCCGCATCGTTCAGGACAACGTTTTGGACCTCGTTGTTCCAGAAGATCTCTGCATTTGGAAGATGTTTGACCTTTTCCGCATAGATGAAGTGCGCGCGGAAATCCTCACGCCTGTGGATCACATACACCTTGCGGCAAATGCGCGAGAGATAGATAGCCTCCGCACAAGCGGTATCGCCCCCGCCCACGATGGCCACATCCTTATCGCGATAGAAGTTGCCGTCGCAGGTGGCGCAATAGGAAAGCCCCTTACCTTCCAGGTTCATGCCTTCAAGCTGCGGAAGTTGGAGTGGCTTTGCGCCCGTAGCGATGATGACCGCACGCGCATAGAGCACGCCTGCGTTGGTGTCGATACTGAATTTTTCACGTCCTTCGCCATGCGACAGACGCTCGGCTTGTTCGCTCAAGAATTCGACACCGAAGCGTTGAGCCTGTTGCTGCATAGCCACCGCGATATCGAAGCCGTTCACTCCCCCGCCAAAGCCAGGATAGTTCTCCAGCTCATCGATAGACGTGAGCTGGCCACCAGGAATGAGCTCCTCGAGCACGATGCAGCGAAAGCCAGCGCGCGCCGCATAGAGCGCAGCGGTCATGCCAGCAGGACCGGCGCCCACTACCACAATATCGGTAACGCGCGTTTCTTCGTCTTCGCTCGCTGGCGCATTTGCGCTTGGCTGGTTTTCAACCTGTGATTCCGTTGCCATGGCGATCCCTCTAGGAAAGCGCGTTTACCAAGACCTGCTTGGGTTGCACGCCCACGAACTGCTGCACAGGCTGACCACCCTTGAAGATGATGAGGGTTGGTACGCTCATGACGTTATAGTGCTGCGCAAGTTCGATCTCGCGGTCGATATCCACCTTGTACACCGATGCCTTTCCTGCAACTTCTGCAGCAACTTCATCGAGCACGGGTGCCATCATCTTGCACGGACCGCACCAGGTGGCGAAAAAATCCACCAAGACCGGCTCGCTCGCACCCATCACTTTAGTCTGGAACTGTTCTTCAGTAAGCTGTTCAGCCATGATAATCACTCCTTTAGATCACGTCTTGTATCGTGATGCTAGTTTTCCGTTGATGTGACCCATTGTAGGGGCGCAAAAAAGAGCACCCTCCTTCGAGGATGCTCTTGGTTACAAGCCGTTACTAAACGAACAGGTAAACGCAATCAGATTTTCACAAAAGATGTCGAACGACCGGGTAGTTTGTCACCTGTCGTCTTAGAGAGAAGCTTCGCGGATGATCTCGAGCAGCTGCTCCACTTCCCACGTGCCCAGATCGCCCTCGTGGCGCTCGCGCACCGAAATAGTGCCTGCTTCAAGCTCCTTATCACCCACCACGCACATGTAGGGAATCTTCTCGTTCTGCGCCTTCGCGATCTTCACGCGCATCGGCTCGTTCTGCTCGTAGACTTCAACACGCCCACCAGCGGCCTTGATCTTCTTCGCGATATCCTTGCACGTATCGAGATGGCGGTCTGCCAGCGGCAACAGCACCACCTGCACCGGAGCGAGCCAAAGCGGCAGCGCACCGCTGTAATGCTCGATGAGGATACCGAAGAAGCGCTCGATCGAGCCGAAGATAGCGCGATGGAGCATCCAGGGGCGCTCTTCAGTATTATCTGCCGTGCGATACGTAAGATCGAAACGCTCCGGGAAGTTGAAATCGACCTGCACGGTCGAGCACTGCCACGTGCGCCCGATCGCATCCTTCACCTTGATGTCGATCTTGGGGCCATAGAACGCACCGTCACCTTCGTTGATCTCATAATCGAGGTTGTGCTGCTTGCAGGCCTCCATGAGTGAATTGGTAGCATGTTCCCACATCTCATCGGAACCGATGCTCTTTTCAGGACGCGTCGAGATCTCGGCCATGTATTCGAAACCGAACGTGGACATGATGTGATCCACTAGATCGAGGATAGCAACGACCTCAGAAACCACCTGGTCCTTCGTGCAGAAGACATGGGCATCGTCCTGGGTGAAGCCGCGCGCACGCAACAGCCCGTGCACCGCGCCCGAAAGCTCATGGCGGTATACCGTACCGAACTCGAAGAGGCGCAGCGGCAGATCGCGATAGGAACGGATCTCGTTGCGATAGATGAGCACATGACCCGGGCAGTTCATCGGCTTCACACCGTATTCGGAAAGGCGCGGGTTCTCTTCGCTTCCCTCATTGATGTTGAAGAAGTACATGTTCTCGCCATAAAAATCGTAATGGCCCGAAGTCTTCCAAACATCAGACTTGTACACATGCGGCGTGATGACCTCTTCGTAGCCACGCTCATAAAGATCGCGACGCAGCCATTCCTGGAGCAAGCGAATGACACGTGCGCCCTTGGGAGGATAGAGTGGCAAGCCCACACCCGCATCTTCATCGAGCATGAAGTAACCCAGCTCCTTGCCCACTTTTCGATGATCGCGCTTCTCCGCTTCTGCGAGATTATGCAAATGCGTGGCGAGCTCCTTCTTCTTGAAGAACGCCGTGCCGTACAGACGCTGAAGCATCTCGCGCTCCGAATCGCCCTTCCAGTAAGCTCCTGCGATCTTCATGAGCTTGAACGCGCCGATCTGAGACGTATTGGCAATATGCGGGCCTGCGCACAGGTCAACGAAGTTGCCATGGCGATACACGCTGATCTCCGCATCGGGAGCCAAGTCGTCGATATGCTCGACCTTGAAACGCTGATCTGCGAAGATCTTCTTTGCCTGCTCGCGGCTGACCACTTCGCGCACGAAAGGCTCGTTCGCGGCAATGATCTCTGCCATCTTCGCTTCGATCGCTTCGAAATCGTTCTCGGAGATGGAATGCGGCAACTCGAAATCGTAGAAGAAGCCGTCTTCTGTGGCGGGGCCGAAGGCGATGAGCACATCGGGATAGAGCGCCTGAACTGCTTCAGCCATGATGTGCGCCGCAGAATGACGCATGATCTCGAGCGCTTCAGGCGATTTGGTCGTGACGATCTCGACCGTTGCACCGTCGGTAAGCTCCGTCGAAAGATCGACGAGCGTGCCGTCCACCTTGCCCGCGACCGCATCGCGCGCAAGGCCAGCACCGATGCTGGCTGCCAAGTCGTAGACGGTCGCTCCTTCGTCGAGCGTTCTTTTCGAACCATCGGGAAGCGTGATTTCCATATCAACATCCTTTCAGGTGCCGGATGCATACCAAGCATCTGCACCAACTTGAATTGAACAACGAGGTTGGAAGGTATGAAGCGCTAATTTACGCGCGGACGCTGACCTGTCGTGTCAGCAGACGTGCGGCGCTCGCGCGTGCGAACTGCGCCGGTGCCCTGTGGGTCGCGCGGGGCGCTGCTGTGGATGGTGGTCGTGCAATAGGGGCAGATCGACCATTCAGGATTGAGCGCGTGGTGGCACGTGGGGCAAAGGTTCTTCAAGCGCTGGTGGCAATTAGGACAGAGCACGTAATCATTCTCGACCGGATAGCCGCAGTGGGCGCACGTGCCATACTGCATGAGCTGCCTGCGCTTGAGCGCCACATCAAGATCCTGCTCGTCGCGATCCTCGATCGTGAGCG
>FR895147.1:76810-99334 GCA_000435675.1 Eggerthella sp. CAG:298
GGGATAAGCGAGATGATCGCCCAAACTGGCCAGTTTGTTCCACGATTTCGTGCGTCCTTGATCACATAGACGATGGAAAGAATGTAGAGGATACCAACGACCACACCAGCGATCGTAACAACCGTTTGAATAGTTGAGCTCACGTGAAAACAACTCCCTTGTGCGATATACGAAAGCTACAGCTCCGCTAATTGTACGCGAAGTTTCTCGAGTCGGTCGGTGATGTCGGCAAGCTTCGCAGAATCCTTATCGATGATCTCTTGAGCTGCCTTGGCCAAAAAGCCTGGATTGGAGAGCTTCTTTTGGAACTTCGCTTGATCCTTCTCGAGCGTTGCGATCTCCTTTTCAAGACGCTTACGCTCCACCTCAAAATCGACCAACCCTGCAAGGAGCACATACACTTCAGTCTCCCCTGCAATCGTGACCGCAGACTCCTGGGGCTTCTCGCAGCCGATACCCAGTTCTTTCACCGTGATGAGCGCAAGGGCCTCGATGAGCGCTTGCTGGTCAGCGAAGAGCGCACGTGCCTCTTCATTTTCAGCTGAAACAACTACCTCGAGCTGCACCTTAGGAGAAAGCCCATAGCGCGAACGCGTGGAACGAACACCCGAGACCGCGCTCATGACCATCTCGATCGCCTGCTCTGCTTCAGGGTCGATATAGCTTGCGAGCGCTTGCGCATCAGGCCAGGAAGCCATCATGAGATACTCGGTTTCCTTCTCGCCGGGAAGCTCCTGATAGATCTGCTCGGTGACGAACGGCATGATAGGATGGAGCAGGCGCAAGGCCGTATCCAGCACGAAGACGAGATTGCGCTGGCACACGAGCGCGTCCTCGCCACCTGCCTGAAGGCGCGCTTTAGAAAGCTCGATGTACCAATCGCAGAATTCATTCCAGAAGAATGCGTAGAGCTCACGGGTGATCGCCCCGAAATCGTAGGTTTCATACGCTTCATCGAGCTTGGCAACGAGCGCTGCCAAACGTGAGAACATCCACCTATCGGCAAGCGTTGCCGGCTGCGGTTCACCTGGCGTGAAGCCTTCCAAGTTCATCATGACGAAGCGCGCAGCGTTGCGAATCTTGTTAGCGAAGTTGCGGCTCGCGATGATGCTGTCTTCGTTGAACTTCATGGCTTGCGAACCGGTGACCTGCGTGAGCAAACCGAAGCGCATGCCATCGGCACCATAGGTCTCCATGAGCACCATGGGGTCGACGCCATTCCCGCGACTCTTCGACATGGGCTTGCCATCGGCGCCCATGACCGTGGGATGGATGATCACATCTTCGAAGGGAATCTCATCGCAGCAGTATTCGGATGCCATGATCATGCGGGCGACCCAAAGGCCCATGATGTCACGTGCGGTAGAGAGCAGCTGCGTAGGATAGTATTTCTGCAGGTCAGGCGCATCCATGCCATCGATACCCCACCCTTGCGTAGCAAAGGGCCAGAGCTGTGAAGAGAACCAGGTATCGAGCACGTCTTCATCTTGACGAACGGGCGCACCGCAGACCGGACACACCTCAACCTCGTCGACGCACGCGTCTTCCCACCCGCAGGCATCGCAGTAATACATGGGGATACGATGACCCCACCACAGCTGGCGCGAGATGCACCAGTCCTTCAGATTGTCGAGCCAATCGAGATAGACCTGCGCCCAGCGCGCAGGATAGAATTGCACGTTGCCCTCTTCGACGACCTTCCTAGCCGGCTCCTTCAGGCGATCGACCGCGACGAACCACTGCTCGGAAAGCCAGGGCTCAAGCGTAGTGTGGCAACGGTAGCAATGCATGACCGAATGGGTATGGTCTTCGATCTTGTCGAGCAAGCCAAGCTCTTCGAATTCAGCCACCACCGCTTTACGCGCTTCATCGCGCGTCATGCCGGAGAATTTGCCGAAGCCATCGACCACGACCGCGTGCTCATCGAAGATGTTGATCTGTTCGAGATCGTTGCGCTGACCTATAGCATAGTCATTCGGGTCGTGAGCAGGCGTTACCTTCACGCAGCCAGTACCGAATTCTTTATCCACCACGAAATCGGCAACGATAGGTATCTCGCGGTTCACGATGGGAAGCATGACCGTCTTGCCCACCAGGTTCTTATAGCGCTCATCTTGCGGGCTGACCGCGATGCCAGTATCGCCGAGCATGGTCTCAGGGCGCGTGGTGGCCACGACCAGGTACTCCATGCCATCCACGGGCTCCGTGAGCGGATAGCGCAAATGCCACAGGTGGCTGGGCTCTTCCTCGTATTCCGCCTCGTCGTCGGCGATAGCTGTGGTGCAATGAGGGCACCAGTTCACGATGCGCTTGCCACGGAAGATAAGATCATCGTGATACCAATCGCAGAACACCTTGCGCACCGCGCGTGAGAGCGAAGGAGACATGGTGAACTGCTCGTGTTCGTAATCACACGAGCAGCCCATCGCCTTGATCTGATTGATGATGATGCCGCCGTATTCATCGCGCCACTCCTGGCAGGCTTCGATGAACGCTTCGCGGCCGATCTCGTGACGGTCGATGCCCTGTTCGGCCAGATGTTTATCGACCTTCGTCTGAGTAGCGATGCCCGCATGGTCAACACCGACGATCCAACGCGTCTGATACCCCTGCATGCGCGCACGACGAACGCACGCGTCCTGGATGGTGTCGTTCAGGGCATGGCCCATATGCAAAACGCCCGTTACGTTCGGAGGCGGGATGACCACCGTGTACGATTGCGCGCCATTCTTGCCAAATCCTGGCGTGCGCTCGAAGAATCCGTGCTCGCTCCACGCGTCGAAGAGCGGTTTCTCCCATTCGCTGTAGGGCTGTTTGTCTTGCTTTTGTTCCGTTGCCATGAATGATCCTTGCGGTCTTATGCGGACTGATCGTCGTTCTTTAGTTGTATTCCATCAGCTGCGAGAACGAAGACGCGCACACGGCGCGCCCGCTTGCGCAGGTGACTATTTCTTCGCTGTTCTCTTCTTCGTGAGCAGTTCGATCTCGGGCTTCGTGGTGCCCTCGATGTCGCTACGGCGCACCACCACGCGGGTAGGCTTGTGATAATCGGGAAGCTCGTACATCGCGTCCATGAGCACATCTTCGCAGATGGTGCGCAACCCGCGCGCGCCCGTCTTGTGCTCGATGGCTTGCTCGGCGATGGCCTCGAGCGCCTCGGGTTCGAAAACGAGCTCGGAATTCTCGTAGCTGAACATGAGCGTGTACTGCTTCACGAGCGCATTCTTAGGCTCGGTAAGGATACGCACAAGATCTTCCTTATTCAGCTGCGAAAGCGAGGTGATGACCGGGATACGACCGATGAATTCCGGGATCATGCCATACTTATGCAGGTCTTCAGGCAGCACTTGAGCGAGCAAGGCTGCATCTGCTTCCTGCTTGGACTTAGGCATATCCGATCCGAAACCGATGTTGGTCTTGCCGATGCGCTGTGCGATGATCTCGGGCAAGCCGACGAACGCACCGCCGAAGATGAACAGGATGTTCGTGGTATTGATGGGAATGAGCTCCTGCTGCGGATGCTTGCGACCACCTTGTGGCGGAACGCTTGCCTCGCAGCCTTCCACGATCTTCAACAATGCTTGCTGCACGCCTTCACCAGAAACATCGCGCGTGATCGAGACGTTTTCCGCCTTGCGTGCGATCTTGTCGATCTCGTCGATGTAGATGATGCCGATCTCGGCGCTCGGGACATCGAAATCTGCTGCTGTGATGAGCTTGAGCAGGATATTCTCAACGTCCTCGCCCACATAGCCAGCTTCAGTGAGCGTGGTAGCATCGGCAATAGCGAACGGCACCTTGAGCGTGCGCGCGAGCGTTTGTGCGAGCAGCGTCTTACCTGAACCGGTTGGACCGAGCAGCATGATGTTGCTCTTCGCAAGCTCGACATCGCTTTCCGTGGCTTCTTCGCCCATGCTGATGCGCTTGTAGTGGTTATATACGGCGACCGAAAGCGCCTTCTTTGCTTCTTCCTGACCGACCACGTGCTCGGAAAGCTGTTCGTAGAGCTCTTTGGGCGTGGGCAGATCGGTGAGCATGTCGGGATGCTTCGAAGAGCGTTCCTCGATGCTCGTCACAAGCTGGTTGCCGAGCACCTGATTGAGTGCTTCGGATTCAAGCCCGCGCATGGAAAGATCGGTGAGCATCGCATCGACCGATACCGAAATGCACTCATCGCAGATGAAGATGCCATTCGGTCCGGAGATCATGGCGTTTACCTGCTCGGGAACCTTCCCGCAGAAGGCGCAATAGATTCCGTCGTGCGGTCCCGAAGGAGTTTTATCAGCCATGAAACGCCTTAGTTCTCGGAAGCGTTACGGGACGCAACGACCTGGTCGACGATGCCGTAAGCGCAAGCATCCTGCGCGCTCATGAAGTTGTCGCGCTCGGTATCCTTATGGATAGTCTCGAGCGACTGACCGGTATGGTCGGCCAAGATCTGGTTCAAGCGATCGCGACAGTAGAGGATCTCCTTCGCGGCGATCTCGATCTCGGTCTGCTGGCCTTGCGCGCCACCAGAAGGCTGATGGATCATAACGCGCGAGTTAGGAAGCGCATAGCGCTTGCCCGGCGCACCACACGCCAAGAGCACGGCAGCCATGGAAGCAGCCTGACCCATGCAGATCGTGGAAACATCGCACTTGATGTAGTTCATCGTGTCGTAGATAGCGAGACCCGAAGTGATAACGCCGCCCGGTGAATTGATGTAGAGCGAGATGTCCTTATCGGGATCAGCCGATTCAAGGTGCAGAAGCTGCGCAACGACCGTGTTAGCGACCGCATCGTCGATCTGTTCTCCCAAGAAGATGATGCGCTCGTTGAGCAAACGAGAATAGATGTCGTAGCTGCGTTCGCCGCGGGGCGACTGCTCGATAACATAAGGGATGAGTGCGGATTGATTAGGATGTAACAACATACCTGCCTCGCTGTTCTGCTTCATATAGATGCGTATTGAATTGTGAGAAGAAGGGGGCTATTTTGCCTCTTCATCCTTTTCTTTTTTCGTCGTTTTCTTAGCCGTTGACTTCGCGGTGGATTTCTTCGCCGTGGTCTTCTTGGCCTCCTTGGGCTTTGCAGCCTTAGGCTCGACCTCGGTAACCGTTGCCTTTGCCACGATGTCGTTCAAGGCCTTCGTGCGGACAACGCCTTCTGCAATGAGCGGCAGACGACCTGCTACCTTCCATTCAGCCTCAACAGCCACGGGATCATCGACGTTCGCCTTCTGGAATTCAGCGGACACCTCTTCTGCGGTTGCTTCGATCTTGTTGTGACGAGCCCATGCATCGAGTGCCATATCCTGACGGACCGTATCTTCTGCCTGCTGCTTCATATCCTGCTTGAACTGCTCGGACGAGATCTTCATGGTATCGAGATACTGGTCGAAGGTATAACCGTTCTGAGAAAGCTGCTGATAGAAGGATTGCAGCAGGTTCACTTCCTGAAGCTCGCACATAGCCGTGGGCATTTCGCCTTCAACGCGAGAAGCGATGGCTGCCAAGCACTCGTTCTCGACGCGACGCTGCTTGTTCATTTCCTTCTGGTCCTTGATCGACTGCGCGATCTGCGTGCGCATATCGGCCAAGTTTTCGAAACCGAAGTTATTGTGAGCCCATTCATCGGAAAGCTCAGGGAGAACCTTCTTCTTGATGGTGTCGACCTTCACATCGAAATGGATGACGCCAGCGTCTTCACCGAGCGTCTGGCCGAGCATGGAGGAATCGGATGAGAAATCGACGTCGAAGGATTTCTCCTCGCCCTTCTTCATGCCGATGAGCTCAGCATCGAACGCTGCCGGGAAGAGGTTCACGCCCAGTTCATAGAGGCGATTCTCTGCATTGAGCTGCGAGAGCTCGTTACCATCTTTATCGGTTGCTTTGATAGTGAGCTCAACGAATTCACCCTGCTTGACCTTGGTGTTGGCATTCGCATCTTTGAAATCGGTGTAATAGTTACGCAGCTCTTCGATCTGTGCGTCGATCTCTGCTTCAGTTGCTTCAGGCATCGGAATCTCGACCGACATGTTGTCGTAGGAAGAAAGCTCGAAGGATGGCTTCACATCGATGGTGGTGGAGAAGGAGAACGGCTTGTTGTCCTCAACGATCTCCGTATCCATATCGAACTCAGGCTTGAAGAGCGGAACCAGATTGTGTTCATCCAGAGCGAGCGGATAGAGCTCGTTCACCAAGTCCTCAGTGAGCGAAGCTTTGACCGTGTCGGCACCCATCATATTGTCGACAACGGGACGAGGCGCCTTGCCAGGGCGGAAACCGGGGAAGTTATAGCGCTTTGCAAAATTCTTGTAAGCCTGTTTGATGCGCGTATTGACTTCTTTTGCATCGATCTCGAAAGAAAGCTTTACCTTGTTGTCCTCGAGGGCCTCTACTGTTGTTTTCACTCAATACTCCTTTTCGGATACTTCTTGAACCGAGGTGGTGCGGGTGAAAGGACTTGAACCTTCACGGGGGTTGCCCACCAGAACCTAAACCTGGCGCGTCTGCCAATTCCGCCACACCCGCGTCTTTTCGGCATCGTTTAAAGCAATAAACGACAATTCGTTATAGTAACAAAAGATACCCTTATCGTCACGAAGATGCAGCAAATGCACACGTGCTAGAGCTCACTGATATCCTTAGCGGAGATAACCTTGCTCGGTGAGATGAGCAACGCGCCCACTTCGCCTTTGAGCGCTGCGTCGTTGAAGAACACATCGTCCGAAGAAACGCCGACTGGATTGAGGCCTTCTTCTTGGGTCGAGATGACGATATCGATGCCTTCGACATCGTTCACCCGCGAAAGATCATCGACGAGCGCAACGACGAAGTCCACATCGGCAGCGCGATAGGAATCGATACGCTTGTTGATGTAGTAGGGCAAGTCCGAAGCCGCGTCGATCGTGAGAATGCCGAAGCGGTACTTGCCCGCCTTCGCGATGGTCTCATTGATGTAGCGCGTAGGATCGGAAAGGTCGAGCACATAGACAGAAGCGTTCTTCTGCAAGAAAGAATCGCGCACGGCCGAAAGTGTGAGCGGTTTCTTAGGTTCCTCGGCGCTTCCCTGCCCGTCTGCAGTGGATTTGGGCACCACATCGGATACCACGACCTCATCGCCAGCGGCAGCATCATCCACTTGCTGGTCTTTGCCCAGCTCGAGCGTCTTGTTGCTGCCATCTTCCGCGATGCGTTCAAGCCCCGCTTCACCGAGCGCTTTCTTCTCTTCAGCAGTGCCTTCGTAGATGATGGCGGTATAGTCGCCCAAATCGCCTGCCGCATCATCGATCGTGCTCGCGGTAACGTTGAACGAATGGCCGATGTTCGTGATGTAGAACATGAGCGCTCCGAAACCGCACACGACGAGCAGTGCGAAGATGATGAGGGCGATCTTTTCGCGAGAGAGCTTCTTCATAGCCGTTATTGTAAGCCTGCGCGCACGCTTTTGCAGTGATGCGCGCAAAGCTTAGGCATAAGCGGTCTTGCAACGATCGTCGGCAAGGACGCGCTTCAAGAAGCGCCCCGTATGGCTTTCGGGAACCTGAGCGACCTTTTCCGGCGTACCTTTCGCAACGACCGTTCCGCCCTTCGCGCCGCCTTCGGGACCAAGGTCGATCAGGTGGTCGGCAGCCTTGATCACGTCGAGGTTATGTTCGATCACGAGCACCGTGTTGCCCAGGTCGACCAAGCGCTGAAGCACCTCCAAGAGCGCACGCACATCGTCGAAATGAAGGCCTGTGGTCGGTTCGTCAAGGATGTAGAAGGTCTTGCCCGTCTGGCGTTTCTGCAACTCGCTCGCAAGTTTCACGCGCTGCGCTTCGCCACCGGAAAGCGTGGTTGCCGGCTGACCGAGCTTGATATAACCAAGCCCCACATCATGGAGCGTCTCGAGCTTGCGCCTAAGCGAGGGGATCTTGCCGAAGAATTCGAGGGCTTCATCCACGGTCATCTCGAGCACTTCGTAGACGTTCTTGCCCTTGTAGGTCACCTGCAGCGTTTCGCGATTGTAGCGCGTACCATCGCACACTTCACAATTCACGTACACATCGGGGAGGAAGTGCATCTCGATCTTCTTCTGGCCGTCGCCCTTGCACGCTTCGCAGCGTCCACCTGCAACATTGAAGGAGAAACGGCCTGGTCCGTAGCCGCGCGCCTTGCTCTCTTGCGTGGAAGCGAAGAGATTGCGGATGTCGTCCCAGAGGCCAATGTAGGTTGCCGGGTTGGAACGCGGGGTGCGACCGATCGGGCTTTGATCGATGCTGATCACCTTGTCGATGAGCTCTACCCCTTCGAGCTTCTTGAACTTGCCCACCTTGCGATGCGCGCGATTCACGCGATTGGCGAGCGCTGGGGTGAGCGTGTCGGTAACGAGCGAGCTCTTGCCCGAGCCCGAAACACCCGTGACCACCGTGAGCGTGCCGATCGGGATCTCTGCCGTAACATTCTTGAGGTTGTTCTCGCTCGCACCCGTGATCTTGATCTTGCCGCGCTTGGGATTACGACGCTCAGCAGGAATGGGGATGCACTTTTCGCCGCGCAGGTATTGTGCCGTAAGCGATTCGTCGCTTGCCATGATCTCTTCAGGGGTGCCGCACGCGACCACTTCGCCACCGTGTTCGCCAGCACGCGGACCCATGTCGATCACGTAGTCGGCACAACGGATCGTATCCTCGTCGTGTTCGACCACGAGCACCGTGTTGCCCAGATCGCGCAGATGCTCGAGCGTTTTGATGAGGCGCTCGTTATCGCGCTGATGAAGGCCGATGGAGGGCTCGTCGAGGATATAGAGCACGCCCATGAGGCCCGCGCCGATCTGCGTCGCGAGACGAATGCGCTGCGCTTCGCCACCGGAAAGCGTGGCGGTCGCACGTTCGAGCGTGAGATAATCGAGACCCACGTTCACCAAGAAACGCAAGCGCTCGGTGATCTCCTTTACGATAGGACCTGCGATCACCTCTTGCGTCTCGTTGAAATGCAGCCCTTCGAAGAACTTCAGCGAATCAGCAGCTGAAAGCTCGCAGACCTCGTGGATGTTCTTGTCGCTCACCGTGACCGCAAGGATGGAAGGATTGAGGCGCTTGCCACCGCACGTCGCACACGGGATGATCGAGAAGTAGCGCTCATATTTCTGGCGCTGACGGTCGCTCGAGGCTTCCTTGTAGCGATGCGTGACCGCCGCAGAGATGCCCTCCCATTCGACGAACCAGTAGGTCTCGCGCCCATCGACCGTTACGTAGTCGACGCGGATCTTCTCGCCCGGCGCGCCGTAGAAGAGCTTCTTCTGCACCTTCTTGGGTATATCCTGCCAGGGCGTATCGGGGTCGACCCCGTAGTGGAGCAGCACCGCACGCATGACCTGTGGATAGTAATTGCCCGACTTGAACGGCGCCACGGCCCCTTCGTTGAGCGACAGGCTCGGATCAGGGATGACCAGGTCGGGGTCCACTTCTTCCCTGCTGCCGATGCCCAGGCAATCGGGGCATGCACCATAGGGAGCATTGAAGGAGAAATCGCGCGGCTGCAGCTCGCCCATGGAATGCCCGTGCTCGGGGCAGCCGAGCGCGAGCGAGAAGAGGTACTCTCCTTCCGCAAGGCCACCAGTTGCACCAGATGAAACCGTGCGCTCGCCCCCCAGCGGCTCATTGTTCTTGTCGAGCAGCTGCACGAGTACGCGGCCGTCGGCAAGCGTAGTGGCTGTCTCGACCGCTTCCGCGATACGGCTTTGTGCCGAAGGCTTGAGCACCACACGATCGACCACCACGTCGATGAAGTGCTTGATCTTTTTATTCAGCACAATCGGGTTCTCATCGAGCTTCGTGATCTCGCCGTCGATGCGCACGCGAGAGAATCCTTCGGCGAGCAAGTCTTTGAAGAGCTTCGTGAATTCACCTTTGCGCCCGGTTACCACCGGCGCCATGATGATGCACTTGGTCTTCTCGTCTTCGGAAAGACGCAGGATATCGTCGGTCACCTGGTCGGTCGTTTGCATGCGGATCTCGCGTCCACACTCCGGACAATGCGGGATGCCCACGCGTGCGAAGAGCAAACGCAGGTAATCGTAGATCTCGGTGGTGGTTCCTACCGTCGAACGAGGATTCTTGCTCGTGGTCTTCTGGTCGATCGAGACCGAAGGCGAAAGACCATCGATGGAATCGAGGTCGGGTTTGCTCATTTGGCCAAGGAACATGCGTGCATAGCTCGAAAGGCTTTCGACATAGCGTCGTTGACCTTCGGCGTAGATGGTATCGAAGGCAAGCGATGACTTGCCCGAGCCCGAAAGCCCCGTGATGACGACAAGTTCGTCGCGCGGGATCGTGACGTCGATATCTTTGAGGTTATGCTCACGTGCGCCTTTGATGACAATGGAAGATTGCGCCATAGCTACACTGCTTTCTGTGGTGGTGAACGATGCTGCCGAATGCGCATGCGCGCTGCATGCGGAGCATCGGTTGGTTTTCGGCAATCCATCATAGCGCGCGTTTTGAAATGGGGCAATCGCATCGAACCTTCAGCATGATTCCCTCATGATTTCACCACGCAAGAACGAAAGATGATGAACTACCCGGTCGTTCGTCATCTTTTCGAACGAGGATGGGCTTGTTGCTGGACCTGCTTCAAGTGCTCGGGAGAAAGGTGCGTATAGATCTGTGTGGTCGAAAGGCTGGAATGACCGAGCATTTCCTGCACACTGCGCAGGTCCGCCCCACCCATGAGCAGATCGCTTGCAAAGGAGTGGCGCATCGCATGGGGCGAGAGCGACGGGTCAAGACCAGCAAGCGCGAGCGCCTGCTTGAAGATCGTACGGATCGCAGCGGTCGAAAGCGGATTACCGCGCGTTGAAAGGAAGCAGGCATCGGTTGCGCACTTTGAATGCGCAGCCAACTCAGAACGTGATTCCTCAAGGTAGCGGCGAAGCGCCGAAACAGCTTTGTGGTAGATCGGGACACGGCGTTCTTTGTTCCCCTTGCCCACCACGCTCACATACCCTTGATCTAGATGAAGCCTATCGAGCGTGAGCCCTTCGACTTCAGACACACGCAAGCCACATGCATAGAGCAACTCAAGAACAGCCTGATTACGCAGAGCCACCGCTCTATCGCGCTCAAGTTCTTCTTCGCTCGCATACACCGAAAGCAGCCGCTGCATATCTTCATGCGAGATCGTCTTGGGGAGCGTTTGCGCCTGCTTCGCGCCCTGCAGGACCGCAGCCGGATTCGAAGGATAACCATGCGCGATCATGAGCCATTGATAGAACCCTTTGAGCGAAGAGAGATGCCTGTTGGCTGTTCTACGCGAACGCCCCTCTCGATCGAGCGTGCCCAAATAACGCCTGATCTGCTTATGGGAAGGAGCATCAAAAGGCGCATTCGTCTCAGAGCACCAATGCGCAAAGCCCATCAGATCGTTTCCATAGGCTTTCGTGGTGTGCGCGGAATGATTGAGCGTTCTCAAGTAGTCGAGGTATTCATCGATCAGAGCGCGCGACGCTGAGCAGACGCATTCTAGCTGCTTGCTGCATTCGGTCTGCTCTTCACGTTCTGTCATGATCTAGTTTGTTCCCTCGAGCAGCGGAGCAAGCGCGGAAACGTATGACTTCATGGCTTCGCTCCCCCGCTGCGCATACGCTTCGTAGCGCTGCTGCTTATTGCGAATACGCTCTTCGAACGGCGGTAGGATGCCGAAGTTCACATGCATCGGCTGGTAGTCCTTCGTCTCCGGATCGGTCGCGTAGTCTATGAGCGCTCCGAAGGCGCTTTCACGCGGAAGCGGATCGAGCTCGATACCTCGCGCAGCCCCGCGCACGTTCAAGCTGGCGAGCAATCCTGAAGCGATGGCCTCAACATATCCTTCGGTCCCGCTCAGCTGCCCTGCAACATATAAGCGAACGGGCAGGGCACGTGAAGCAGCACTCTGCAATTCAAGATGGCAGTTGAGCAGCTCAGGAGCATTGATGAAGGTGTTGCGATGCATCACGCCATAGCGCGCGAACTGAGCCTGCTCAAGACCGGGGATCATGCGGAACACGCGCTCTTGTTCGGGGAACGCAAGGTTCGTCTGGAAACCAACGAGGTTATAGCACTGCTTATCTCTACCCTCTGCACGCAATTGCACCACCGCCCAAGGACGTTTCTGCGTGCACGGATCCACGAGCCCGACTGGCTTCAACGGTCCAAACCGTGGTGCATCGAATCCTTTGCGTGCGATCTCTTCGATCGGCTGACAAGCCTGGAACAGATCGCTCGACTCGAATTCCTTCTTGATAACACAGCGCGCATCGATGAGCTCCTGTGCGAAGGCTTCATATTCTTCTTTGTTGAAAGGCGCATTGAGATAGTCCCCTGCGCCTTCTTCGTAGCGGCTTTGGCCGAACACAACATCGTGGTCAAGCGAATCCGCATAGACGATCGGCGCTGCAGCGTCATAGAAGGAAAGATGGTCTTCCCCGGTGAGCGTGCGCAGCGATTCTGCGAGCGCAGGCGAAGTAAGAGGGCCCGTAGCGATGATGCAGAACGGTGCCGGGTCCTCAAGAATATATGGCCCCTCATGGTGCGCATCTTCGATGATGAGCGCGCCGGAAGGATCGATGCCCACCACCTCGGCTTCGATACGTGCGACCCCCGCTTGCACGAGCGCATCGGTGACCAGTGAAGCGAACTGCTCACGATCGACCGCAAGCGCGCCCCCAGCAGGAACGCTGCTCTCATGCGCGAACGCAAGCAAATGCGAGCCGAGCAGCTCGAGTTCTGCTTTGAGCATGCCGGCCGCGCTCGCCTCTTTGGTGGATTTGAGCGAATTAGAACAGACGAGTTCCGCGCACTTATCGCCATGATGCGCGCCCGTAGTGCGGAACGGGCGCATCTCGATCAAGCGCACCGCAAAACCATCTGCAGCCAGTTGCAAGGCAGCTTCGCTTCCTGCAAGACCGCCTCCGATGATGTCAACACGTTTTTCCATGCCATCAGGGTACTACACAACACAAGCGCCATAACTTCCGTTCGGAAATCTTTCTATGAAACCCTCATGTTCAAGCTTCGCCAACTCGACCATGAGCCAAGCAAGGCGCTTCTCGCGCAAAGGCGCACCGATATCATCTTTCTCCATGAGCGCATCGATCGAGAGCTGCTCTGCCTGGAGTGCCGCAAAGAGCAACGATGTTTCAGACACCTCCTTCTTGCGCATGTCCTGAACCTTCAAGCATCCATACAGATTGAAGATGACATCCTCAAACGTCTCTTCGTCGACAATGGGGGTTGCGCCCTGATACAGAAGCCGGTTCGCGCCGCGCGAGGTGGGCGAAGTGATCGCGCCTGGCACGACGAGCACTTCGCGATTCGAAGAGAGCGCATCATCGGCAGTCGAAAACGTTCCTGAAGGAAGCCCCGCTTCTACAATGAGCGTTGCACGCGAAAGACCAGCGATGATGCGATTGCGCGCGCGGAAGGTGTAGGGCATAGGCGGAAACTGCCATTGGTGCTCAGAGATAACGGCACCGCCTTTATCAATGATCTCCTGGAACAGATCGCGATTTGACTCAGGATAGATACAATCGCACCCTCCGCCAAGCACGACCACTGTTGGACTCCCTCCTTCAAGGCATCCTCTATGGGCTGCGCTATCGCAGCCGAGCGCTCCACCCGAGATGATCGCGAGCCCATGCTCCGAAGCGATCTTCGCGAACTTAAACGCCACATCTCGCCCATAGGGCGTTGCTTTACGTGCACCGATCACAGAAAGACCGCACGTGAGTACTTGCGGGTTGCCGATGCCATAGAGCTTCTTCGGTGGATCGGGGATGTCCATCAACTGTTCAGGGTAATCCTCTCCCCCATACGGGAGGATGAAACGTACTCCTTCAAGGGGCTTTGTCGGTCGCAACTCTCTCATACATCGTCCTCTCTCGATCATCGTTTCATTCCACTCGTCTGAAAGCGCAAGGCATAGGCTTCAGCCAAGTGTTCTTCTTCGACTGAATCCGAAAAGGAAAGATCAGCGATTGTACGCGCAAGCGAAAGTATCTTCATGATCGAACGCGTATTGAGCCCACTCGTATTTATCGCAAGCTCAAGGAACTCATTCGCACGTCTGCTGAGCACACAAGAATGGAACAGTGCCAAGAGCTTATTGCGTTTGCCGATCCGGAGCGGCGAATCCACTGATCTCAAGCATTCATCCACCCCTTGGTTCTTCGTACGATGGAGCATGCGGTCGTGAGCAAACGCACGTGCACGAACGATCTCGTCTCTCATTTGCGCAGAACTTTTACCAGGACGCGCCTTATCCAGATGCGAAAGATCGATACGGGCAACATCGATCCTGATATCGATGCGATCCATCACCGGACCGCCAATCTTACTCTGATAGCGCTGGATCTGATACGGGCTGCATTTGCATTCGTGCTCTTCATCACCGTAGTACCCGCAGGGGCAAAGATTCGTTGCCGCCACGAACATGAAGCGCGCCGGAAATACGTACGAACCTTCCGCTCGCGTGATATGCACGATCCCTTCTTCAAGGGGCTGCCGAAGCTGCTGCAACACATCGTTGTGCATCTCTGCAAGCTCATCGACGAAGAGCACGCCATTGTGCGCAAGCGATACTTCGCCGGGACGCACGGGGTTTCCTCCCCCAAGCAGGCCTGCTGCCGTCACGCTATGATGAGGCATACGAAAAGGTCGCAAGCCACCATAGATACCCCGCAGATCGGCATCGAGCGCTGAGTGGATCATAGCGGTTTGGATCTTCTCTTCTTCGGAAAGCGGAGGCAGGATGCTCGGCACGCACTGGGCGAGCAAGGTCTTGCCCGCACCAGGAGAACCCATCATGATGATGCCATGATTCCCGCAAACTGCCACCTGCAACGCACGTTTGGCCGCATCATGACCGACTACGTCTACGAAATCGAAGGCATAGTCACGCTGCTCAGGCTCGCTGAAACAGAGCGCGGGCAGTTCTTCGCGCGTGATCTGACGCAGATATTCGAGCGCAAAGCATTCCACCCCTGAAACGGGAAGAGCGCCATGGTCGGTCGCTCCCGTTATGAGCGTTGCGCCCAATTCGCGCGCGCATTGCTGATACGAGATGAGCCCTGCCGTGGAACGAACCCTTCCTTCAAGCGAGAGTTCACCCACCACGAGCGCGTTTTCCAGATGAGCGACAGGGATCTGACCCGTTGCTGCAAGGAGCGCGAGCGCGATGGGCAGATCGAACCCTGACCCCGTCTTGCGCAGCGAGCTTGGTGCAAGATTCACGACAATCTTATCGCTTGGCACATGGAATCCTGCCGATTTAATAGCTGCCCGCACGCGCTCTCGTGATTCCTGGATGGCGGTATCGGGCATACCTACGATCGAGAACGAAGGGATACCGCTTGAGATGAGCACCTCGACCTCGACCGGCAGCGCCTCAACACCGCGCAGCACTGCACTCTTCACCTTGTAGGATTGCTGAGACATCGCTGCCTCACATCGACCCAAAGGCGTTCAGATGATGGCGCAGGAAAGCGCGACCCTCTCCGAGCACAAGGATCGCGATGACATCGAAACGCACGCGTACATCGGCATAATCGTGATCTTTAAGATAGCAAGCTGCGATACGTTCATAGCGCGAGCGCTTCCGCATGTCCACCGCCTCAGAAGGAAAGCCTTTCTGAGCATCCTTACGAGTTTTCACTTCGATGAAGCAGAGCGTATCGTCTTGAAGCGCAACAATATCCGCCTCGCCAGCGATACATTTCCAGTTGCGATCGAGGATCTCGTATTCGCGACGCTGAAGAAAGCACGTGGCAGCCTCTTCTCCCCTCTTGCCGAGTTCATGTGGGGAATATGAAGACACGTCCTTGGCCTCTTTAGCGCCTTTACCTTCTTTGGTCCCTTTGGCCTCTTCTGCGACTTTGGCTTCTTTGGTGCCTTCGACCTCTTCTGCAGTTTTGGCTCTTTTGGCACCAGCGCTCTCTTTACAAGGCGCCTCATCTTCTTTTGGTTTCATGCATAAAGCTTGTGATTCTTCCATTCCTACCTCCTTGACTTAAGGATAGGAAGGGAATCTCAACGAAATTTGAAAGAAATCTGATGTCTTCGCACGCGCAGGTTTACGTTTTGCTCACGTTTTTCTCAATCGCCGAGGAATCTCCCCGTTCTGCAAAGTCCCTTTATGAATTCGGCGCGCGGCTGGTCACTCTAAAGCGAACGATCCTCTGTGAAATTCTTGCAATACGAAGCGCGATGAATAGGGGTAAGCCCCTTCTCCGCGATAGCACAACGATGCGCCGCGCTGCCATATCCCTTCGATGAAGCGAGGTCATATCCTGGATAGACCTGATCGTATTCGACCATGAGCGCATCGCGCTCGACCTTAGCGATGACCGAAGCAGCCGCAATAGAGGCACAGCGCGCATCCCCCTTCACCACATTGATCTCGCGCGCGTCGAAGCCGAGCGGATTACCGTCGAGCAGGATGACCTCGGGCACGATGCCCTGGGCTTCGATGTTAGCGACTGCTGTTTTGAAGGCGCGCTTGAGGCAAGCCATGATGCCGAACGCATCGATATCTTCAGGAGGGATATGAACGACCGAGAAAGCGCGAGCTGAACGCTTCACCTCATCAGCGATAGCAGGACGCTTCGCTTCCGCGATCTGCTTGGAATCGTTGAGTCCGCCTATGAACGCAGCCGCTGGATCGAGCACCACAGCGCCTACGCTCACAGGACCAGCAAGCGGGCCGCGGCCAACCTCATCGAGCCCAACCACAACCTTGCCGCCTGCAAGCTCTTGTTCGAACGTATAGAGACGCGTCAGTCGCGCATGCTCCTGCTCTTCGCGCTCGATGCGCCTGCGCGCGGTAGCGAGCGCCTGTTGCACCCCTTTGCGTTCATCGGAGGCGAGTGCGCGCTCGAGCGCAGGGAAGCTCTCAGGCGTTGCTTCTTTCAGCAACGCTCGTATCTCCGCTATCGATCCCACGCTCTCTCCTTTTCTCAACTAGCCGGGCAACGTGCGCTCAGGTGACAAAACGAAAAAAGGGGTACGAAACCCGTACCCCTTTCCGAATGCGAATGAAGGCGCTCTTAGAATGCCTTTTCCTTGATCTTCGCAGCCTTGCCGACCTTGTCGCGCAGGTAGTAGAGCTTTGCGCGGCTCACATCACCACGACGAGTGACTTCGATCTTCTCGATCTTGGGAGAGTGAACCGGGAAGGTACGCTCCACGCCCACGGAGAAGCTGATCTTACGAACCGTGAAGGTCTCGCGATTCGAAGCACCATGACGACGGATAACATCGCCCTGGAACACCTGAATACGCTCGCGATCGCCTTCCTTGATGCGATAGTGAACCTTCACCGTATCGCCAACGTTAAAGCTTGCAACCTCAGGATTGATCTGCTGTTGCTCGATTGCGCGGATGATATCCATGTCAAATTCCTTCTATATTTCCACTACTTTATATACAAACACAAAGTGATGTCAGAGACACAGCTGATAATTATACGGTGAGCCAAATTGCGACGCAAGAAGCAAATGTAAAAATTGTTGCAAAACCACTCGCCTAGCGGCAGACGGTTCGCGCACACGCTCCTGCGGCGCTAGATGAGCAGCAACAACCCGTACGAGCCTACCCCCGCAACGATACTCCACACGAGCGACTTCGTCTTGATGGCAACGGGAATCACGATGAGCGCGGCGATGACCGGAATCATCGCAGGCCACAAGCCCGCATCGAACATGCCGGGGCTGAAGATGTCGTTCGCGATGAGCGCAGCGAAGGCAGCTGGCGGAATGAAGGCGAGCGCCTGGGAAAGCCATCCGGGCAGCTCACGGCCGCGCAGTGCGAAGAGCGGCACCGTGCGGAAGATGAGGATCGTAAGCGCGCATCCTATACCGATGAGCGCGAACTCAGTCCAACCCACGTGCACTCACCCGCTCTCTTCTTACCACGATCATACCGGCAGCAACGCCCAAAAGAGCACCGATCAAGATAGCCGGCCCTGAAAGCCCCACGCATTTCGCCAGATACACGCCGAGCACCGCGACCACGCCAGCAGCGATATTGCCTTTGGTAGCTGGTTGCGAGAACAACAGGCACAAGAAGATACTCGTCATGGCGAACGATGCGAGCGCAGTGGGCACGGTGAGCAAGCTTCCAAGCAGCACCCCGAGCACGTTAGCGAGCGCCCAGGAGCTTTGCGAGAACAAGTTAACAAGCGTTGCACCCTTGATGTTCCACTCGCCCTGCTCGAGCTTCACCACGTTCACCGCGAACGATTCATCGGTAACGGTCGCACCATACAGGAACGCCAGGCGCTTGTTCACATTCTCGCAAAAGCGCGAGAGCGATGCGCTATAGAGCATCTGGCGGGAATTGACGAGCGTCACGCTCGCGATGATGGCAGCCATAGGAGAACCCAGCAACCACATATTAGGAATCATGTACTGACCAGCGCCGGAATAGAAAAGGGCGCTCAACAAGAACACCTGGAGCGCATCCATGCCGACCGATTGACTCAAGATGCCACAAGGAATGCCGAGAAAAATATAGCCCACCATAATGGGTGCGGCCATCTGCAATGCTTGTTTTACGAGTGATACGTTTTTCATGACCGCATCAGTATAGCGCTATCAGCCTTGAGTGCACTCTCTTCTCCGTCGGTGGATGAAGAGGGATCCTGCTATCTTAATGTTGCGCGTTCCATGACTTCGGAACGAACATGTCCTCGAAGAAGTTGATCGCATAGCGATCGGTCATGCCCGCAACATGGTCGGTGACCGCACGCAGCGGATCGTCGCCAGCAAGCGCGCGATATTCCGCAGGCACTTCATCGTAGTGGCGCACGAAGTAGTTGAACAGATCCTCGACCAAATGGCGCGCTTTGTATACCTCTCGCATGACCTGATCGGAGGTATAGACCTTGTCGAACAAAAACGAACGCAGTTCCATCATGGCATCCCAGATCGGTTCGCTCATGGCGATATCGCCCTGCGCATCGGAGGTGACGATCATATCCTCAACGAGCGTTTGGATGCGATCGGCATGATTCTCCCCGATGATACGATGAGTGGATTCCGGCAGATCGGATTCTTTGAGCACGCCTGAGCGAAGTGCATCGTCGATATCATGATTCACGTACGCGATGCGATCAGCCGTTGCAACGATGCGACCTTCATACGTTTTTGCCCGCTCAGAGCCCGTATGGTGCACGATGCCATCACGCACTTCCTCGCTCAAGTTAAGGCCCTTGCCTTCGTTCTCGATGACCTCGACCACGCGCAAGCTCTGGATGTTATGGCGATACAGCACCTTGTTCTCCGGTGCCTCCGGGTCGAGCCCCTTATGAAGCGCCAAACAGCGGCTGATCGATTCCTCTCCCACGTGCCCGAACGGCGTATGACCCAGATCGTGCCCGAGCGCGATAGCCTCGGTAAGATCCTCGTTCAATCCAAGTGCACGTGCGATCGTACGTGCGATCTGTGAAACCTCGAGCGTATGCGTAAGACGGGTGCGGTAATGATCCCCCACCGGCGCCAAGAATACCTGCGTCTTATGGGACAACCGACGAAACGCCTTGGTGTGCAAGATCTTGTCGCGATCCTTCTGATAGGTGGAACGGAAGCGATCTTCCTGCGATGCACGATCGCGCCCCAGCGATCGATCAGAGAACGAAGCTTGGTCGCTCAAGTATTCGTGCTCTTGTTCGATACGATCATCACGCGTGGTGAGTTTCATGTAATCTTCTTTCGACTAAGCGGTAACGATGAGGAGCCTTCTGCATGAAGGACAGCGCGACACCGGCGCATCCTGCTTGATGCGGCTGATGCGCGTGCTATCGAAGGCTGAACGACAGGCGCTGCACGATCCATCGACAAGCTCCGCCACGCCGATGCCTCCGCATTCGTGACAAGAGCGCTCATATGCACGACAAAGTTCGGCATTCAGGGTTTCTGCCAGCTGCTTATGCTCAGCTTCCGCCTGCGCGATCGCGCGGGTGAGCGAACCGCCCTCTTCCTGGAACGATGCGATAGCGCTCTTTTCTCGTGCATCCAGCTCAGCGCAACCCGCCATGATCTGATCCATGAGCGGAAGAATGCGCGCGAGCTCGCCATCGACGCGCTCCATATCCTGCGTGAGCTTCTCGCGGCGCTTGACCACCCCATGTAGGTCTTTCGTGTATGACTCAACGCTGCGGTAATCGCCTTTTACGCGATCGAGCGCTTCTTGGGTCTCTTGCTGCTTCTTCTCAAGACGTTCGTCTTCTGAGAGCAGAGCATGCAATTCGTCTTCGAACGCATCGATCATATCCTGCACCTGGGTCTTCTTCTTGATGATCGCAGAGAGCTTTTGGCGCGTTTCAAGAATGGTTTGGCGCTGAGGGAGCTCATCGAGCTTCTTCTTGTTACGGATCACTTCGGCATCGATATGCTGAAGTCGTTTGAGGTTCTCGAGCTCCTGATCGCTTGCGTGCATGCCTACCTCGCTCATCTCGTATGGGGCGAATCGCTATTGGCGAATGGTTTCAGGGGTATACCAATTCTTCGATTGATCAACAACCATGATACATGAATCTGGCAGACCCGCCGCGAGCGCTTCGGTCGCGAGAAGAGCACAGAGCGGAAGTTCTGAAACGTCATGCCCCAGCTCGATGATCGACAGCCCGCTCTGGCGTGCCTCGAGCGCCACGTGATACTTCACCTCACCGCAGATCAGGCAATCGATGCCATTCTCCAAGCAGAGGTCGACCAGGTCGTTTGCCGACCCACCACAAGTGACGATCGATTCGAGCAGGGTATCGGGATTGCCCCATACGCGCGGCACCGAACCGAACACGGAGACCGAGCGTGCTGCGAGATGCTTGAGCGAGATCGCGCCCTCTTCGCTCGCGCACACCATCCCGAAGCCCTTATCAGCCTTGCCCGCGAGCGGGTCGAGCACATAGCGCGGCTTGAGACGCAGTAAGGTGGGCAAGATCGAAAGTGCTTGCGGCGCAACATCGAGCGCCGTATGGAAATTCATGCAATTGATGCCGTGAGAGAGCGCATAGTTCACTACCGCCCCGGGTTTTGCGCCCTGCACGGTCTCCGGCATGAAGTTGCTCACCGCTTCGATGAACACGGGGTGATGCGTGAGCACCACGTTCGCACCAAGGTCAGTAGCTTCTTTGAGTGCTGCGATGGTGGGATCGAGCGCGACCACCACGCCGGTCACTTCGACACCCGGGTTGCCCACGGTTAGCCCCGTGCGATCCCAAGCGCACGCATCCTCAGCAGGAAAGACCGAGAGCAAACGCTGCTCGAGCGTGCCAACAGAAACGCCCGTTTTCACGGGCGCGAGAGGCCCCGTTGGGACCTTGAACAATGCATTGATATCTGATTGGGACATGTCAACCTTCTTTCGCGTTAAGAGAGCGGGATCGCTCTTCTCTCACCACCTGGTAACAACGCGGTGATCTCGCGATATCCCGCTTCATAGAGAAGTTTCAATCCAGCGTCGATGCCGCGATCGACATTGCGCGGCTCGTGCGCATCTGTTCCCAGTGTAACGGGCACGCCTGCTTTTCTGAATTCTGTTAACAAATCGATATGAGGGAAGGGCTCTTTGCAAGCATAGTAAGCTCCCGAAGTGTTCACCTCGATCATGCGCTCCCCTGCCGCCGCCGCTTCAGCAGCTTGCGCGTAGGCGCGAGCACGATCGAAGGCCGCCGAAGGATACTTGGCGAACTTCTTCACTAGATCGGGGTGTGCCATGACCGTATAGGGCATATCCGAAACGCACGCCGTGCAGAACTGGTCGAAATAGCGCTCCCAGATCACATCGTGACCGACCTCATCCCAATGATCGACCTGATCAGGATCGTCGAAGGGCCACATGTCAAGATAGTGGACCGAGCCCAAGATGATATCGAAGCGGCTCCAATCGATGCTCGAAAGATCGCGGTCCTCATAGTCTCCAAGCCAATCGAGCTCGGTCCCGATGAGGATCTGCATAGTAGGGTGAAGAGCGCGCTGCGCCTCAATCTCGCGAACGTAGGGATCGAGCGCATCCCACGGCATCGAGACGAAGTTGTCGGGATCGACCTTGCGAGAGAGCGGGAAATGCTCGGTAAGAGCCAGGATCGAGATGCCCGCCTCGCGAGCTGCCTGCACAACCTCAGCGATCGTGCCGTTTCCATGCCCGGTAAGCCCCGTGTGCGTATGTGTGTTGATGTATTCCATGATCACTTCACTATCTCTCGAAGCATGCGTAGCGCATGATCGATGTCTTTTTCTGTGGTGGTTGGTCCAAGCGAGAAGCGCACCATGCCAAGCGCGCGATCGCGCTCGATTCCCATGGCAGAAAGCACGTGCGAAGGCTCGAGATCGCTCGACGAACACGCCGATCCTCCCGATACGCACACTCCCCGCCGATCAAGCTGCAGGATGAGCGTTTCGCTCTCGAAACCCGGGCACAGCACCGTAACGATATGTGGCCCGTAGTCAGGCGATCGGGGGTCGATGAACGCCTCGACGCCAGAAAGCTCCCTGAGACTAGTAAAGAGCCTGTCGCGCAAGGCTCGC
>FR895147.1:99359-104187 GCA_000435675.1 Eggerthella sp. CAG:298
AGGGCCCGCTTAGGGGCGCCTCCTGCCTCAAGTTGCTCGTGGCTTGCCTGCGCTGCCGCCGCGAAGCCCACCACACCTGCGATGTTCTGCGTTCCGCTGCGAAGGTTCGCCTCCTGACCTCCCCCAACGATCTGCGCGCCGAACGGCGTACGCGTCTTCAAGAAGAGCGCACCCACCCCTTTCGGACCGCCGATCTTATGAGAAGAGAGCGAGAGCGCATCCACGCCAGTACGCTTCACCGAGAGCGGCATCTTTCCGAACGCCTGCGTCGCATCGCTGTGGAAGAGCGCCCCAGAGCGGTGCGCAAGTTCTGCCAACTGCGCAATATCGGCAAGCGCACCGGTTTCGTTATTCAATGCCATGATCGAAACGAGCAAAGGGTCGGTTGCCGCGTCCAATACGTGCGCAAGTGCCTCAGGCGCGACGATGCCCCGTTTATCAGGCCTGACGAAGAGGACCTCTATGCCGCGACGGCGCAGCACTTCCGCTGCTTCGAGCACCGCATCATGCTCGATGGCAGAAATGATCACGCTCGGTGCAGCTTCAAGCGTCTTGCCCTTTGCGTGCGAACCGTAGCCGATATTCACGCCGCGCTTAGCCAGAACCCCCTCGACGATGCCGATGAGGGCAGCGTTGTCCGCCTCGGTCGCTCCTGAGGTTAAGATGATCTCGCTGGGTCGCGCATCGATCGTGCGCGCGATATCGCGCCGGGCAGCCTCGAGCGTCTTGAACGCATCGCGCCCCGCGGTGTGAAGCGCATTCGCGTTCCCGTTACCTTGCACAAGACCAGCCATCCCCGCTTCAAGATAGGGTGCCATGGCACGAGCAGCCTCGAGCGAAAGCGGTGCCGTTGCCGCCCAATCGAGATAGACGAAAGGCGCATCTGCCATGGGCTATGCACGCCCCTTGTCCGCTTGCGCTTCCGTTCCCGCCAGGCGGATCTCCTCGATCGCGCGAGCGGGGTCCTCTGCGGCGAACACGCCCGATCCCGCGACGAGCACATCGGCGCCTTCAGCACACACCAATCCTGCCGTGCGCTCTGCGCTGATGCCCCCATCGACCTCGATGAGCAAATCGGGGTTACGCTCTTTAGCTACCTGCGCAACATACGCCACGCGCTCTTCGCTTCCTTCGATGTAGGACTGCCCCGAAAAGCCCGGAAATACGCTCATGACTAAGATCATATCGACCTCTTCGATGAAAGGATCGAGTACCTCGATGGGCATATCGGGCTTGAGCGTGAGCGCTGGATGGGCTCCCCGCTCGCGAATATGGCGCAAGAGCGCATGAAGCTCGTCTTCATCGGGCACGGCCTCGATATGAACCGAGACATAATCGGGGTCGAGATCGAGATACCAATCGATCTGCTCTTGCGGATTCGAGATCATGAGGTGCACGTCGATGGGCAGATCGGTTATGGCGCGGAGCTGTTTGATGAACGGTACGCCGATCGTAAGGTTGGGCACGAAATGCCCATCCATCACATCGACATGGATGATATCGGCTCCTGCTTCTTCGAGCATGCGGATATCGCGCTCCATGTCCATGAAGTTCGCTGAAAGGATCGAGGGAGCGATCCGTACCGTAGAGAACATGAAACCAAGCTTCCTTTCTCAAGAACCTAGCTATTACGCGCTTCAAGATCGAGCAAGAACTGTTTGATCTTGAGCCCTGCAGCATAGCCCACCAAGTCCCCATTCTTCCCGATCACGCGATGGCACGGAACAAGGAGCGGCAACGGATTCTTGTTATTCGCGCCCCCTACCGCACGCATCGCGCGCGGAGCATCGATCGCGCATGCGATCTCTTGATAGGTGCGCGTTTGCCCGTAGGGAATCTTCTCGAGCGCGCTCCATACGCGCTTTTGGAAATCGGTCCCGCTCGCCTTGAGCGGAAGATCGAAGTGCTTGCGCTTCCCCGCCAGGTACTCCTGGACCTGATTGGCAGCATCGTTGGTGAGCGCCGTAGGCGTGCAGGCTCCCTCAAGTTCCGCAGGGCCGAACACGAGTTGCGTGATGTGCGCGCCATCACTCGCGATCGTGATCCTACCCATCGGGGTCGGATAGACGAAGTACGTTCGCTCACTTGGCATAGATGGCCCCCTCGTGCTCAAGTCCCCAGAATTCCGTGGTGAGCGGCCGGTCAAAGAGCGTCATGATGGTCTCCTCGATCGAAGCCTTATCCCACAGCACGCTGCGCACCGCTTTCGTGATGGGCAGCTCCACTCCATAGGAACGCGCGAGCGGCTCGATGGTCTTGCAGGCAAGCGCGCCTTCGACCACCATGTGGGTCTCGTTCTCGTACTCTTCGAGCGTCTTGCCCTTCGCCACATACTCGCCGAACGTGCGGTTGCGCGAGTGCTGGGAGGTGCACGTTGCGATCAAATCGCCAGCGCCAGCAAGGCCCATGACCGTGAGCGGATCACCACCACGGGCATACACGAGCCTACTCATCTCCGCCATGCCACGCGTCATGAGCATGGCTGCTGTATTGTCCCCCATGCCCATGCCATATGCGATGCCCACCGCGATCGCGATAACGTTCTTGAAGGCCGCGCACAGCTCCACCCCGATGTAATCGGAAGAAACATAGCACCTGAAGCTCGTGGACGCGAACAATCCGCGGAAGAAGAGCGCGGTCTGTTCAGAAGGAGAAGCGATGACCGTGCCCGAAGGCGTTCGATACACGACCTCTTCAGCATGATTCGGCCCCGAGAGCACCGCAAGGCGATCCTCGTTACCGAGCACATCTGCATATATCTCGATCGGGAGCAGCATCGTTTCCTGCTCCACGCCTTTCGAGCAGATGATGATGGGGGTCTCAGCAGAAACGACCCCTTTCATGCGCTCGGCAAAATCGCGCAAGAGCCTTGAGGGGGTGACCACCACCACCGCGCCTGCGCCCGCGAGCGCCTCCTCGAGCTTGGCGGTAGCCGTGATAGCAGGGTCGAGCACAGCATCGCTCAGATAACGCGGATTGCGATGCTCGTTCGTGATCGCTTCGGCCACTTCGGGCTTGCGCGCCCACATGCAGACTTCGTTATCGTTCGAAGCGAGCACGTTCGCGAGCGCCGTGCCCCACGATCCTGCACCGATCACTGCAACTTTCATGACTCACGCCTTCTTCTTCGAGCCGATACGATTCTCGTTATGGTTGATAAGACGCTTGATGTTCTCGCGATGCGCGAAGACAACGAGCAGAGCGGCGATCGAGATAGCGCACGCCGCGGGAAGATTAGGCCAGTAAAGATAGAACGCGAAGAACGGGCAGGCAAGCGCCGCAGCGATCGAGCCCACCGAAACATAGCGCGTCGCGACCACGAGCACCGCGAAGATCACCAGTTCGAACACGGCGAACAGCGGCCCGAACACGAAGAAGAGCGCACCGATGGCCACCGCGATTCCCTTCCCTCCGTGGAACTTCAGCCACGGCGAATAGATATGACCGACCACGCAACCGAAGAAGGAAAGCGCCAAGACGAGCTGACCTGCTTCATAGCCAGAAAGAGGCGCGGTCATTCCCGCGAAGACCGTTCCCAAGAACCCCGAGAGCAGACCTTTGCCGAAATCGAGGATGAACACCGCTCCGCCACCGATCTTGCCGAGCGAGCGCATGGCATTGGTCGTGCCGATGTTCCCTGAACCTTCATTGCGAATATCCTTCTTGAAGAACAACCGCGAGATGATGACTCCGAAAGGAATCGAGCCGAGAAAGAACGTGATGAGCAGGATGAGGATCGAAGCGATCGCGAGATCCATAGCTTAATCCTTTCGCTTGAAACGAAGACGAACCGGTGTGCCTTCGAGGTCGAAGGTGCTGCGCAAGCGCTTTTCGAGATAGCGCTCGTATGAGGGTTCGATTATATCAGGATGATTGCAGAAGAACGTGAACTGCGGCGGGCAGGTTCCTGTTTGCGTCACGTACTTGATCTTCAAGAGCTTCTTGCCCTTCGAGATCGTGTGACCGAAATCACGGATCTCCTGCAGCCAATTGTTGAGCTTCGAGGTCGAGATGGTCGAGCAGTAGTTGTCGTAGGCAGTATCGATCGCATTCCAGATACGATGAACGTTCTTGCCTGAGAGCGCCGAGATGGCGATGACCGGTGCATACCCCACGAACATGAGACGATCCTTGATGCGCTCGCGGATCTCTGCCTTGGCTTCAGGCCCTTCGACCAAATCCCACTTGTTCAGGATGATCACTATCGCGCACCCACGTTCGGCTGCCATGCCTGCAACACGCTGGTCCTGGTCGGTAAGGCCGATCGTGCCATCGATGACGAGCAGCACCACTTCTGCACGGTCGATCGCACGCAGCGCACGCACGTATCCGTAGTACTCGACATCTTCATCGATCACGCTCTTGCGACGAAGCCCAGCCGTGTCGATGATCGTGTAGTAGCGCCCTTCGTGCTCGATCGTGGTATCGATCGCATCGCGCGTGGTGCCTGCAACATCCGAAACGATCGAGCGATCGTTGTTCGTGAGCTTGTTGGTGAGCGAAGACTTGCCTGCGTTCGGTCGTCCGATGATGGCAACGTTGATCGCATCGAGATCCGCGTGCTCTTCTTCAGTTGGCTCCGGGAAACGCTGCACCACTTCATCGAGAAGATCGCCCGTTCCCGTTCCATGGAGCGCTGATACTGGCCAAGGCTCCCCTAACCCAAGCTGCATGAATTCCCACATCGCGTTCGTGTCGTTGGGGTTGTCGAGCTTGTTCACCACGAGCAGCACCGGCTTGTTCGAACGACGCAGGATGTTCGCCACCGCCTGATCATCGGCGTTGATGCCTGTTTTGCTATCGACCAAGAACAGGATCACATCGGCTT
>FR895147.1:104208-117871 GCA_000435675.1 Eggerthella sp. CAG:298
CGCTTTGTCCAGCCGCCACGAGCGCCTGCGAGCGGATCGACTCTTGGAACACGTCGTCCTTGTTCATCTCGATACCGCCCGTATCGATGAGCGTGAATTCGCGCCCGTTCCAATCAGCCTCGTGATAGGAACGATCGCGCGTTACGCCACGCATCTCATGGACGATGGCTTCATTGTTCTCTGCAATACGATTAACCAGCGTTGATTTGCCCACATTGGGGCGGCCAACGATGGCGACGATGGGCAAGGCCATAGGATAGTCCTTACTAATCGAGCGTCTCCAGATAGGAAACGACTTCTTCGATCTGGTTTTCAGGGGTCGATGCCCCCGCACTGATGCCGACCGTGGTCTTATGAGCGAACCACGCAGGATCGATCTCTTGTGCGCTCTCTATATGATAAACCGCATCGCAGCACCCAGCGCACATTTCATATAAACGGGTGGTGTTCGACGAGTTCCTGCCACCGATCACGAGCATCACATCGACCGAACGAGCAAGAGCGCGCGCAGCATCCTGACGCTGGATGGTAGCGAAGCAGATGGTGTCCTTCACCACCGGCTCGATACCTCGTGCCTGGAGCGCGTCTACGATCTCGGCGAGCTTTTGGTGGGATTGCGTGGTTTGCACGACGATGCCGACCGGTTCGTTCAGATCCTCTGGGATATCCTCAACCGCGCCGACCACCATGCACTGATCGCCCTCGCGACGCGCATGCGCCAAGATTCCCTCGACTTCTGGATGCCCTTCTTCGCCCACCACGAGCACATGATAGCCTTCGGCAGCAAGCTTCGCTGCTGCGCGTTGTGCGCGCATCACGTGAGGACAGGTAGCATCGATGATCTCGTTTCCGCGGGCAGCAAGCGCATCGAGCACTTCGGGAACGACCCCATGCGAACGGATGACCACCGCCTGCTCCGTGCAGTCTTCGACCGCATCAGCCACGCGAATGCCACGCGCTGCAAGATCGCTCACTACCTGCGGATTATGGATGAGCGGACCGAGCGTGCAGACCGTCTTGTCCGCATTCGCCGTCTCGAGCGTCAAGTCAAGAGCGCGCTGAACGCCATAGCAAGCGCCTGCATATTCGGCGCGCGAAACCTTGAGCCTGCCCATCAGTTCTCCTGGGGTTTCGGCTCGTAATCGGGAAGTGCTGCAACATCAACACGCGGGATCTCGCGTTCGGCGAACACCGCCGTATAATCCTTGCTCTCAGGGAAGAGCTCGACCATGTTCACTTCCGAGGGCGCGATATCGTGGCTGAGCGCGATAGCTTCGCGCAATACATACCAGGTGGCAGCTTCAAGACGCTCCTCTTTCGGAAGGAAGTCGAACGAAGAGAGCGCGATGGGCTCGCCATAGATCGCGGTGAGCTTCGGGAAGCGCACGTGCTCCCCTTTCCGCTTGATGCGATCGACGTTCTTGAGTCCGAGCGGTACGAGCGGGGCTCTGCCGAGCTTCGCGATGAGCGCAGCACCACCATGGATGGCAGGGGTCTTGTTCCCCTTACCACGACGCGTGCCTTCAGGGAAGATACCGACAAGCTCCCCGTTCTTCAGGAAGCGTGCCGCACGTTTGACCGTTGACATATCGGCAGTATCGCGCTTGACCGGGAACGCTCCCACACGAGCGAAGAAGAAGCCCAAGAAACCGCCCGCTACCTCAAAGAGGCTCTCACGCGCGATCAAACGCGTCCAACGCTTAGGCCATGAAGCCAGGAACATCATGACCACGTCGATGTAGGAATTGTGCGGAGAGAGCACGACCGCACCGGTCTTCTTGCCGGTGAATTGCAGGATGATATCGCGATTCTTCACCGAGAAACGGAAGACGATCTTCATGAGCACGAGCACGATGCCAGCAACGATATTGCCGACAATGCGATTCATCTGGTTCGACTTGTCGTTGCCATCGGCCGACATGTCCCAAAGCTGTTCGCGAGATTTGATCACGCTGCCATCCTATTCCTGCGCGCGCTGGGCTAGCGCGCAGATCTGGTCGATGATCTCTTCGATATAGCAATTCGTCGAATCGATATGCAGCGCATCCTCTGCAGGCTTGAGCGGAGAGACTGAACGGCTTGAATCGACCTCATCGCGCCTGATGATATCGGCAAGCACCTCTTCGTAATCGATCGACCCCAGGTCGCGATCGACATTTTGGCGCACACGCCTATGCGCACGCTCTTCAGCAGATGCCGTCAAGAATACCTTGCACGCCGCATCGGGGAAGACCGTGGTGCCGATATCGCGCCCTTCGACCACGTAGTTGCCGCTCGCGCCGATGCGTTGCTGTTGTGCAACGAGCGCTTCACGTACCGAAGGCGTGGCAGAAACAGGCGAGACCGCCTTGTCGATCTTAGCCGTGCGGATAACGGAGGTCACATCCGCGCCATCGATGAACACGCGACGTGGAATGGGATCGTTGCCCTCGTGCTCGAAAGCGATCTCGCACATGCGAGCCAGCTCCCCGAGCGCCGCCGCATCCGCCAGATCGATTCCCTCTTCGAGCGCTTTCCACGCGATCGCGCGGTACATCGCACCCGTATCCAAGCACGAAAAACCGAGCTTACGCGCTACCGCTTTGGCAACCGTTGATTTACCGGCGCCTGAAGGTCCATCAATAGCAACGATCATTGAGCAAGCCTTTCAAAACTTTCGAGGAACTGCGGGAAGCTCACCTTCACCGAATCGAAATCGACGATATTCACGGGCGTATTGCCGCATAGTCCTACGAGTGACCACGTCATAGCAAGACGGTGATCCTTGCGCGAGTCGAAGGTGAGTCCTTGCGGAACGACAAGATTCGGCTGGCCGTCGATGAACAGGTCATCGTTCTCGCACCAAGCATCGACGCCCAAGAGCCCCAACCCTTCGATGATGGCATCGAGGCGGTTGGATTCTTTCTTCGTGAGCTCGCTCACCTGGCGGAATACCGTTCTTCCGTGCGCATGCGCAGCTACCAGAGCGAGCACCGGGATCTCATCGATCACGCTCGCGATATGCTGCTTGGGAATCTCGCAGCCAGTCAACCTGGGGGTATAGGCAGCTTCGATGATGCCATACGCTTCCCTGCCCTCTTGCCCCATGTGGCGCACTTCGATGGAAGCACCCATGCGCTCGAGCGTACGGACGAAACCGATACGGCCGGCATTGAGGCTCACATTCTCTACCTGGATCGAGCTGCCTCGCTTCAAGAGCGCCGCGCAGATAAGGAACGCTGCAGAGGACGGATCTCCCGGCACATCGATCTCTGAGGCTTTGAGCGTGGCTGGACCTTGGACCATAGCGCTGCGATAGGCGCTCGTTGCATCCACGCCGAATTCAGGGAGCATGAGTTCCGTATGGTTACGTGAGAGCGCAGGTTCGTTCACGCGCGTTTCACCCTCGGCACCCAAGCCTGCCAGCAGGACCGCGGTCTTCAACTGAGCAGATGCCATAGGCGCATCGTAGGTGATGGCCTTCAGGTTCGGATTGCCGATCTCGGTGATGGGAAGGTTCTCCTGTGCTTCAGGCTCGAAATGCACACCCATCTTCATGAGCGGCGCGATGACACGACGCATCGGGCGCTTCTTGAGCGATTCATCGCCCGTGATCTCGACCTTGATGGGCCAAGGCGCGACAACGCCCATGAGCAGGCGTGCCGTGGTGCCGGAATTGCCGCAATCGAGCGGATGATCGGGCTGCTTGGGGCCTTCGGCGCCCCAGCCGGTGATGCCACCAGAGAGCGATCCGTCCACCCCGACCTCAAGGTTCACCTTGGCACCGAGCGCGGTAACCACATCGATCGACGAACGCACATCGGCCGAATCGAGCACGCCGGTCAGACGTGACGTTCCCTCAGCCATAGCTGAGAACAGGACCGCACGGTGCGAGATCGATTTATCCCCCGGAACCGTAGCTGCACCATCGAGCGGCGCCTTGAGCGGCTCGATGCGCATGATATTTTCTGCATCCATCTCTGTTACTCCTTAGAACTCAAAGGATGGAAGGAAATAGTGAACCCTGCCTTGATGAGCTGGGTCGATAGTTTCCCGATATCCCCTTCATCGGTCAAAATCAAAACGAGGACAGCACTTGATGACGTGATGTGATCGATCTCGATAGATTGTATATTGCAGCCGACCTGGCTTGCGATCGTAGTGACCTCTGCCACCACGCCCGTGCGATTCGTGAGCGGAATGCGCACCTCGAGCAGATCTTCGGTCGCAGGGATCCATTTTGCAGGAAGCGCCTTGCGTGCGTTGGCCGCACGGTCGAGCAGCGCCGTGAACTCGGCGCGATCCGCGCCCGCGAGCGCTTTGGCGTACTGCGAAAGGATCCCCTGCATCTCTTCGAGGCCCCGGGTGATGGCTTCAGGGTTCTCGAAGGCGATTCCCGTCCAGAGCGCAGGAGAACCAGCCGCGATGCGCGTTGAATCCTTGAACCCACCGGCGGCAAGACGGAAGAGCGCTTCCTGGTCTCCCGCATGGCGCACCGCGAGCTCAACCAGAGATGAAGCAACGAAATGCGGCACATGACTGATGATCGCCACTGCCTCATCATGCCCTTCACGCGTAAGGCTGACCACGCGCGCGCCGAGCGCCGTGAGCACCTCGTGAAGCGCCGCGAAGGCATCGGGCGAAGTATGTTCATCAGGGCACAAGACCCAGTGGGCGTTCTCGAAGAGATTATCGCGCGAGCCCGTGACGCCGCTCTTCTCCGAGCCAGCCATAGGGTGCCCGGGAATGAAATGATCGAGATGAGGCAAGATAGCTTGGGCTTCTTCAACGATCTGCGCTTTCGTGGAACAAGTATCGGTGATGATGCCCTGATAATCGCAATCAGCGAGCATACGGAAATACTCCGGCACCGATCCGACCGGCGTTGCGATGACCACCAGATCGCACGTATTGAGCGCTTCAGGAAGTTCAGGGGCGTTCGGACTAAAACCTTGCGTGATCCAGCCGCGGTCGAGCAATTCATCGATCGCTTCTTGCGAGACATCCACACCAAGGATCGGGGCATCGGGATACGCCTTGCGATAAGCGCCAGCGAACGACGCTCCGATCAAACCAAGACCTATCACTGCGATGGATTCAATTTGCCGATCCATGGATGCTCTCAACTCTCCTTGCCTAAACGGATGAAAAAATGCGAAGGTTTCCTTCGTTATTTCATTCTATCACGGGAAAGACCCGATGCAGCGAGGAGCGCGCGGTGTTCCTCTTCACTGAGGAGGCGCCACGTGCCTGCTTCAAGATCTGAGAGCGAAAGAGGGCCGAGCGCGATGCGCTCCAGCTTGCGAACAGGATGCCCAACGGCTTCACCCATACGGCGGATCTGGCGGTTGCGCCCCTCGTAGATCGTGATCTCAAGAAGCGTATGCTTCGGCTGGCGCTCGAGCAGTTTCACCTCTGCTGGCTGCGTCGGCCCGTCTTCGAGCACCACCCCGCTGCGCAGTGCTTCAAGCGCGCGATTGCCGACTTGCCCGCTCACCAGAGCGCGGTAGGTCTTCGGTACATGATGGCGCGGATGGATGAGCGCGTTTCCCAGCTCCCCATCGTTAGTGAAGAGCAGAAGCCCGGTGGTGTCCTTATCGAGTCGACCGACCGGGAACAACCCCGCGAAACGTTTCGTTGGCACCAGCTCCGAAACGCAACGTCCACCATGTGCATCGGACATAGCGCTCAAATATCCTGCTGGCTTGTTGAGCATGAGCACCATGTGTTCTTCGGGAAGCACAACGTGCGCACCATCGAGCACCACCACATCGCAGGATGGATCGACCTTCGTACCCATCTCGCGCACCACTTCCCCGTTCACGCTCACCCGCCCAGAAGCGATGAGCTCCTCCGAAGCACGTCTGCTCGCAACGCCCGCGCGCGCGAGGAATTTCTGGAGGCGAACAGGTTCCACGGAGCAGCCTCGCTACTCTTCGTCGAAGCTGATCGATTCGAGATCGACCTTCTCGACCGCACCGAGCGCGCCCGTAAGCGCTTCGAGCATCTCCTGGTCGTTCTCTTCTTCCACCTCGTAGCTGAACGCCTGCTCCTTCACGAAACCAAGACGCTCTGAAATGAGATTGCGCGTGGCTTCATCGGGCGCGAACGATTCAAGATCAGGAAGCTCTGCGATCGATCTCAAGCCGAAGCGCTCCAAGAACATCTTCGTGGTGCCATAGAGCGTGGCGTTCGACGGCGCTTCGGTAACGCCCGCTTCGCGCAGATAGCCCTTCTCGAGCAATGAGTTGAGCGAACTGTCCGAGCTCACGCCGCGGATAGAAGAGACATCATTACGCGTGACCGGCTGACAGTAGGCAACGATCGCGAGCGTCTCGAGCGCTGCCTGCGAAAGCTTGCGTTTATCCCAAGAAACGACGTACTGCTCGAGCAATTCGTGGTAGCGCGGATGCGTGACAAGCTGCCAGCCTCCTGCGCGCTCGTTGAGCTGGATGCCGCGATCCTGCTGTTGGTAGGTCTCTTGCAGCTCTTTGAGCGCAACCGTAATGCGGTCGACATCTTCCTCGAGAAACGCTGAGAGCGCATCGGCGTCGATCGGGTCGCTCGTAACGAACAGCATCGCCTCGAGCGCCGATTTCAGGTCGTGGTCGTCTCTCATCTCAAAAGCATCCATAGTGCGCTTCCTTATTCTTCGTCCTGGCTTTGCGCCGGGCGTTCATTATCGATATAACTGATGGCGATGTCGCCAAAGAGCGCGTCTTGGCGCAGCGAGATCTTCGCTTGCTTGAACAGCTCGAGGATCGCCAGGAACGTGACCACGATCACGTGCGAATCGGTGTCCTTCTCGATAAAATCGGAGAACTTGACCACGCGCTGGTGGCGCAGCGCATCGTGGATACGATCGATCTGCACCTCAACCGGGATCGCGCGCTTGGCGATATGCTCAGATTCCAGCAAAAAGATATCCTGGCGGCTGAAGACCTGCGCACACAGCGCTCCCAGCTTATCGAGCGAAACACCCTTCAGGTAGTCAGGCATCAAGCGAAAGAGCGATCGGTCAGGACCGAACGGACGCTCATGCATGCGCGTTTCCGTCTCGAAACGCACCGCAAGTGCTGCCGTGGCATTCTTGAACTTCTTGTAGTTGATCAAGCGCTCAACGAGGATTCGCCGCAGGTCGGAAGGCTCGTACTCCTCGTATTCCTCCCCTTCTTCGGGCATCTCTTGCGGCAACAAGCTCGCAGCTTTTATCTCGAGCAAGGTGGAAGCCACCACGATGAAGTCGCTCGCGATCTCCAAGTCGAGTGCTTGCATGCGCCTGATCTCGGCCAAGTATTGATCGGTGATATCCGAGAGCGAGACCTGCCCAATATCCACGCGCTGACGATGCACAAGGTGCAACAGCAGATCAAAGGGACCTTCGAAGCTCTCTATTTTGACCTTATACGACACTGATGCGATCCTTCGTTTCCCGGGCCCATCACGCGCCCAGTATCAAGAGCGAGCCAAGCGCCCCTGCGGTGACATTCAAGTATTCACTGATGATATTGAAATGAAGGAGGTAGGGCAAGACGAACAGCACGATCAAGAAGATAGGGAACGCATACTGCTGAACCTTGTAATAGGTAGGCAGGTACTTCACCGGCAAGAAGAATGCGATGATCGAAGAGCCATCGAGTGGCGGGATGGGCAGCAGATTGAAGAACATCAGATAGAGGTTCACCATGATGAAGATCGGCAGGAACCACCAGTAGAAATAGAAGAAGAATTCCTGATGCGTAGTGAGAGCTTGCGCGTGCAAGGCGAACATGAGCGCTGAGCCGATGAGCGCCAGCACAAGATTCGCTGCCGGACCCGCAAGACCGACCACCACATCGCCCACACGCTTGTCCTTGAAGTTGTTCGGGTTATAGGGCACCGGCTTTGCATAACCGAACACCGGCGCATGCATGAATGCCAACAGAAGCGGCAGGATGATCGTGCCGAACGGATCGATGTGCTTGAGCGGATTGAGCGTGAGGCGGCCGCTTTGCTTAGCAGTATTGTCTCCGAGCTTGTAAGCGGCGAACCCATGCATGAATTCATGGCAGACGATGGCAGGGATGAACGCCAGAATGCTGCAAACGATATAAACTACCTGATAATCCATTACCACCTCTGCTTTTACACGAGACCCGAGAAGCCGTTTTGGCGCAACGCTTCATAGGCGCCGATCGCCGCTGCATTCGACAGATTGAGCGAACGCAGGCCCTCTTTCATAGGGATGCGCACGCAGTGCGCAGCATAACGCTCCAGGATCTCTGGATCGATGCCGCGGCTTTCGCGCCCGAACACCAAAAAGACCTCTCCTGCATAGTCTACTTCAGCGTAGCTGCGTTCAGCCTGGCCTGTGAAAAAGTACAGATTATCCGCGCTATGTTCATCAAGAAAAGCTTTCGTGCTCGCGTGATGGACGATCTTCACGTCGTCCCAGTAATCGAGTCCAGCGCGCTTGAGGTTGCGCTCGGAAGGACGAAACCCCAGCGGCTCCACTAAGTGCAGGGTTGCACCGATACAGGCGCACGTACGCGCGATATTGCCCGTGTTCTGAGGTATCTCAGGCTCGAAGAGCACGATGTGGAGTTTCAGCGACATATCACTCTTTTCTTCCTTGTTGGGCGCAGAACAAACGGCCGCGGCGGCACCTCAGATCGGGAATGCTGGCTTACGCTTGCTCGCGCATCGCTTCTTCGACCTCTTCAGACAGTGCGATCCATTCTTCCTCATGTTCGGCAAGGCGCTTCTTGAGCAATGCATGTTCAGCGATCGCCTCGGTCGAACGTTCAGCATCCTCATAGAATGCTGGATCCGCCATGGCTGAGGTAAGCTCATCCATGCGCTTTTGTTCAGTCTCGATGAGCTTATCGAGCTCCGCGATGCGCTTGCGCTGGTTCTTCAGCGCAGCATAGAGCTGGTTGCGTCGCTCTGCTTCGGCGCGCTTCTGCTCCTTCGTTTTGGGAACCGATGGGCTCTTCTGACGACGATGCGAACGCACCGTCACTTCGGTCTCTGCTCCACCAGGAACGTTCGGTGTAGCCACGCTTCCCTGCTCAGAGCTCGTAGCTCTCCCCTGCACCGTGTGCAGCTTCTTAGGTGGTACTGTCTCGCCTTGCTCTTCCAGGCTCGTCTTGTAGAGGTAGTAGTCGTAATCCCCTGGATAGGACGTAACCCCTTCAGGCGCGATCTCGATGATGCGATTCGCCACCGAGCGAATGAGATGGCGATCATGCGAGATGAGCACGATGGTGCCTTCGAATTGCTTGAGTGCCTGCTCGAGGATATCTGCACTAGCGATATCGAGATGATTGGTAGGCTCGTCCAAGCAGAGCAGTGGTGTGGGTGCCACGAGCATCTTCGCGAGTGCCAAGCGGCATTTCTCACCGCCAGAGAGCACCGCGACCTTCTTGTCGATATCATTCGGTCCGAAGAGGAACGAACCCAAGAGCGTACGTACCTGCGAGATCGTCCACTGCGGCGCCACGCGGTCAAGCTCCTCGAACACCGTATTGCCAGGGTTCAGCTCTTCAAGCTGGTGCTGCGCGAAATACGACTTCGTCACATGCACACCATAGCTTATCGCTCCGCTATCAGGCTCGAGCACGCCAGCGAGCATCTTCAGAAGCGTCGACTTCCCCGCTCCATTCGGCCCAACGAGCGCCACTTTCTCGCCACGATAGAGCGCCAGGTCAAGCCCCTTGTAGACAACCTTCGGTCCGAATGCCTTATCCACCGCTTCGGCTGCGACCACTTTATCGCCCGTTCGAGGCGGCTGCTGGAAGCTGAACTTCACTTTCTTGCGCTCTTCGGGCACCTGGATGATCTCCATGCGCTCGATCTTCTTCACGCGATCCTGAACCTGCTTGGCTTTCGTAGCCTTATAGCGGAAACGCTCGATGAAGGCCTCCATATGCGCGATCTCTTCGGCCTGTTTGGCAGCCTGTTCCCGCAAGAGCTCCAAGCGCTCTTCGCGTTGGATCAGGTAACTCGAATAGTTGCCGGTATAGAGCGTTACCTTCCCTAGGTCGATCTCAGCAACGCGACTGACCGTATTGTCCAAGAATTCACGGTCATGGCTCACCATGAGAACCGCCCCTTGATAGCTTTTCAGGAAGCTCTCGAGCCACTTCACGCTTTCAAGATCGAGATGATTGGTCGGCTCGTCCAGAAGGAGGATCTCGGGGTTGCGCGTAAGAAGCTTAGCGAGCGCGATGCGCATCTGCCAGCCACCCGAAAACTCGCTCGTGCGACGCTTCATGTCCTCTTCTTTGAAGCCCAGACCGAAGAGCACCGCACGCACTCTGCTCTCGAGCGTATAGCCACCCATTGCCTCATACATATCGCTCGCTTTGCCATAAGCTGCAAGCGCTGCTTCGCTCGGGTCTTCGCCGAGCGCCGCTTCAAGCTCACGCAAACGCTGCTCCTGGCGCACGACCTCATGCTGGGCAGAGAGCACCTCCTCGAAGATGGGATTATCACCCATCTCGATCGCCTCCTGCTCAAGGTAGCCGACCTGCGCGTTCTTCGCGATGATCACACGCCCTTCGTCGGGCTCGTCCTTGCCAGAGATGATGTTGAGCAGCGTGGTCTTGCCTGCCCCATTCGGTCCAACGAGCGCAAGACGATCGAATTCTTCCAAGCGCAAAGAGACCCCCGAGAACAATTCCCGGGAGCCAAACGATTTCGCGATCTGTTCGAGCTGTAAAATCATAAGTAGGAATCAGTGTAGTGAATTCGCCCTACAGCGTCCAACCGTGCGCATGACCGAACGCGCGAACGGCACGTTGCCCAAGATGACAAACTACCCGGTCGTTCGACAGCTTGGGAGTTGTCGTTGCCATAAAGGGCGGAGCCTGGGAGGTGTGCTAGAGGTCGGGTAATTCGACACCTTTTTGGATTAGTCGAAGAAGAGCATATCGGGATCAGAGCGATCGAGTTCGCTCGATTCCACGAACTTGATGAAATCATCCACGCAGAACGGATGATATTTCTTCTCGTTGAATGCCATATAGATCGTGTGATAGAAGCGCTTCTTCTCAGTCGCATTATTGTAGAGTGGCTTCACCACGATGCCTTGCACGTGATTGAGGAAGAACGTGTCAAGCATGAGCGCCACTTCAACGCCATTCGCAGCGAACCCGGCAAGGATCGATTCGTCGTCGAAGGCATAGCGCACGTTGGGAAGATTCCACGTATCGAGCGTGGCCTTGACCGCCTTTCCCAGAGGGATCTGCTCACGATAGGTAATGAGCTCAACATCTTCCAGGTCTTCAGGCACGATGAATTCTTTATCAGCCAGCGGGCTATCGGTATTCATCGCGATAATGAATTCTTGAGCGAGCACCGGAACATAGTGCAGGTCATCGCCGAAATCGTCGTCGCGCGCGCAGAACACCACGTCGAATTGCCCTTCATTCAAGCTACCGAGCAACTCCTGTGAGCGTTTCTGCGAGATATTGAAATCGTAGCGATGATCGCTGGAGCGATGGTATTGATTCAGAAGCTGCGGAATGTAGTCAGTCTGCACCGTGATGATGCACCCAAGATCGATCAGCCCGCCATCACTCTCCCCCGAATAGCTCTTCATGACCGCCACGCCTTTGTCGAGCTGCTCGAGCGCCGCATTCACGTACTCGAGGAACTCAGCGCCATACTTGGTAAGCTCGACGTTGCGGCCCTTCTTTTGGAAGAGCGCCACGCCTAATTCGTTTTCGAGCGAAGAGATGGACCCAGAAAGCGTCGGTTGCGTAATGAAGAGCTCTTTTGCTGCGCGCGTATAGTGCTGCAGGTCTGCAAGCTTGCTGAAATAGTAGAGTTGCGAAAGGTTCATGTGCACTCCGATACCGACACGTGATTCTAGTTTCAAGAAAATTATAGCAGAAATCGATAGGTTCAAAGTAACTGATAGCACAAAACAATAGACCCTTCAAAAGGGTCTATTGCCTGTTCAATCTATTGAATTGGAGCGAGCCGGGATCACGCGAGCGTGTTCCTGCCCTGCTTACAAGATCCTAGCCGAAACGATATTCGATACCCATGGTCGGCTGCGGATACTCCCACTTCTCAAGGATGGTCTCGCCGCAGATCATGCGACAGGTGCCGCATTCGAGGCAACCCGCATAATCGAAGCGCTTGCTGCCATCGTCCTCGACCTTGTAAAGAGCTGCAGGACAGCACAGCACGAGCTTGCGGAATTCCTCGTCGGAAGGATTCTCTTTCAGAACGATATGGGCGTTCTCTTCGTCAACATTGAACTTATCGATCGAGAGCTTCTCGTCGACATTGACGGTGATATCACAAACGTTCTCTATCATAGCGCTTTGATTCCTTTCATGGCGTCCTTGGCGATCTTCATGATGCCAACCTTCTTCACCGGACCCATCGCCATCTTCTTCATGCTCTGACGTGGCTTGCCATCGACGATGAACATCGGGTTCATGATATCGCGGATCATCTCAGGATATTCATTGAACATGCGCGGGCATTCCTCAAGGAACTCAGGGAAGTTCTGATATTGCTTCATGTCGCGCATGACGAACGAATCATCGAGCATGGTCTTGTAGCACTGCAGACCCGCCTTAGAGGTGTCGCCTGCATCGAGTGCCTGTGCAGCTGCCTTACCAGCGATCTGACCAGCTGCGATCGCAAGGTCCATACCACGAACGGTATAACCGAGATTCATACACATCATAGCTGCATCGCCCGCGACGATAACGCCATTGCCAACGAGCTCAGGCATCATCTTCAGGCCGCCTTCAGGAACAACGTGACCAGAATATTCGACGAGCTTACCACCACGGATGACCGGAGCGATCTCAGGACGATTCTTGAAGTTCTCGAGCATCTGATAGACCGGGATGTCCTGCTTGATAACTTCGGACATCGTAGCAACGATACCGACTGAAACGGTGTCTTCGTTGGTGTAGATGAATGCACCACCGATAGCACCATTGGTCAAGCTACCAGCGAAGAGCCAGGAAGCACCTTCACCAGGATTGCAGAGGAAGCGGCTTTCGATGGTCTCGGGATCGAGCTGAATCGTTTCCTTTGCACCAACAGCAACTTCATTGATCGCAGGAGCAGGCTTCGTGGTGAGGCCAGCCTTCTGCGTAAGGAGCGAATTGACGCCATCGGCCAAGATGACCATCTTCGCGGTCATTTCCTCGCCCGCAGCAGAGATGCCAACGACTTTGCCATTGGAAATGAGCAGATCCTCGACAGCGATGCCTGGAATGATCTCAGCACCTGCTTCTTCTGCCTTTTCAGCGAGCCACTGATCGAACGGCGCACGCAGCACGGTCCAGGATTCCTGGCCCTGCTCGGTGAGCTCACGCGAAGTGAAGTCGACCGTGAAGTTCGAATCGGGAGCCATGAGCGAAATGCGCTCGTGAGCAACCTTGCGCTGAAGCGGTGCATCGAGGTAATCGGGGAAAACCTGCGCAAGGGAATGGGTGTAGATACGACCACCGGTCATGTTCTTCGCACCCGAATAGTTGCCGCGCTCAACAACGAGAACAGCTTTGCCTGCTTCGGCGAGGGTGTAAGCCGCCACGCAGCCTGCGCAACCACCACCGACAACAATGACGTCGAAATCAGGTTCGAAATCGGCATCCAGAGTAATCTCGGCCATTTTTTTCCTTTCAAAGGGTGAATACATAAAAAGGGCGCCCCGTTTTGAGGCGCCCCT
>FR895148.1:0-15954 GCA_000435675.1 Eggerthella sp. CAG:298
AGGATAGGGCGTTCTGCTCATGCAGGGCATTTACTGAAAATACGGCTTTTTGCATGCTTTGCTTTTTAAACCTTGCTGCATGTGGTCGTTATCGAAGTTCAGCTCTTGCTGAACAAACGATAGAAACATATGGGCGATTGGCGCAGCGGGAGCGCAGCTGCCTTACAAGCAGAAGGTCACAGGTTCAAATCCTGTATCGCCCACCATGAAACTCAGAACCAGACTTCGTCTGGTTTTCTTTTTTGCCTTTGGTGGAGCGGTTCAATTTATTCTCATGAAGAATTGAACATTTCATAGTGAATCTCGTCTTTCTTCCGCAAATTACTGGTACCATGGTACAAAATTGAACTCAAGTTCAATTTGAACAAGATAACGTCTAGGTATTTCTGACTATGCATGTTAGGACTGCTTTGACCACGTAAGCGATTTGAAGTTCCTCTATACGTTGTGCATCTTTAGCTTGTGCGCATGATCGAAAGAGTTGCGCTACAGGAAATCACCTGAAGAGGAACTTGTCAGGATCGAGTAAAACTCCAGTAAGGAGGAAGAAGTGCAAGAAGGATTCTCAGCCCGCCTGAAGAACGCGATGGCTGCTAAGGGGTTCAAGCAATCGGATCTGATCCGTGAGGCTGCTGTTCGTGGTGCTAAGTTGGGAAAGAGCCAGGTTAGTCAGTATGTGAGCGGGAAAACGCTTCCACGCAAAGATGTGCTAGAGTTGCTTGCTTCCATATTGGAGACCGATCAATCACTGCTTTCCGGTGAAACAACCACCTCAAGCTCTGAAGGCGATCTTCCTCCTAAAGAACGAGCAGATCATAAAGATGAAACCAGCGCAAATAAAACTATGGATCATGAGGGGAGCGATACCGCAATGGTACGCGAATTCAAAAAATCAAAAAAGCTCGATAATGTTCTCTATGACGTACGTGGTCCTGTTCTCGAAGAGGCTGAACGCATGGAAACGATGGGAGCGTCGATCCTCAAGCTCAATATCGGAAACCCCGCACCGTTCGGTTTTCGTACCCCTGATGAGGTTGTCTTTGACATGAGTAGGCAGCTGGTGGATAGCGAGGGTTATTCCGCGGCAAAAGGCTTGTTCTCTGCGCGCAAGGCGATCATGCAGTATGCGCAGATCAAGCAGATCCCTAATGTGACCATAGATGATATCTACACCGGCAATGGCGTGAGCGAGTTGATCAATCTGAGCATGTTGGCGCTTCTTGATGCGGGGGACGAAGTGCTCTTGCCCTCACCGGATTATCCGCTGTGGACTGCCTGCGTGACGCTTGCTGGCGGAACGCCTGTGCATTATATTTGCGACGAGCAGGCAGAATGGTATCCCGATATCGATGATATCAAGAAGAAGGTCACTCCGCGTACCAAGGCGATCGTCATCATCAATCCCAATAACCCTACCGGCGCGCTCTATCCGCGTGAAGTGCTCGAAGAGATCGTTGAGGTTGCGCGCCAAAACAACTTGATCATCTTCTCTGATGAGATCTATGATCGCTTGGTCATGGATGGACTTGAGCATATCTCCATCGCTTCGATGGCGCCCGATCTGTTCTGCGTGACGTTCAGCGGTTTGTCAAAATCACACATGATCGCAGGATATCGTATCGGATGGATGGTGCTTTCGGGCAATAAGAAGCTCGCACATGATTACATCTTGGGCCTGAACATGCTCAGTAATATGCGTATGTGCTCGAATGTGCCCGCACAATCGATCGTGCAGACGGCACTTGGCGGACATCAGTCGGTCAATGATTACATCCGACCTGGTGGGCGTGTGTATGAGCAACGCGATTTCATCTATAATGCGCTTAATAGCATCCCTGGCGTGACTGCGGTAAAACCGAAAGCAGGGTTCTATATCTTCCCGAAGCTCGATACGAAGCGTTTCAATATCACCAATGACGAACAGTTCGCCTTCGATCTATTGCATCAGAAGAAGATCCTTCTTTCGCATGGCGGTGCCTTCAATTGGCACACGCCCGATCATTTCCGTGTGGTGTTCTTACCGCGCATCGAAGTGCTCTCGGATGCGGTGAATAAGCTGGAGGATTTCCTCTCGACCTATCGCCAAAAATAGACTGCGAAATCAAGAGGTAGAGCCGTTTTGGCAGCGAAGCTCATTGATGATGCGAGAGCGGTAGCGCTTCAAAAGAGCGGCTTCGACCAAGCCATCATGGGGCGGCTTGAAGAGGACTATAGTAGCGGCTGCTGTCAGCCTCCCAAAGCCAGAAGATGGTTAGTCTTCGATCAAGCGGAAGAAGATCGTGCGTACGTTCGAGCCATCTGCGGCGTTACCCGTGCGCTTTTCGAAGAGCTTCAGCGATTCAACGAAGGGCACAAATTTCTTAAAACCGAAATTACGAGTATCGAAATCGTTGAAGCGACGTGACACGAGACTTGCCAGATAAGATGCAGGGATCCAGCCTTCGTCATCGCTATATTCTTCGATGATATTGATAAGCGCATCGGTCACATCGATGATATCGGTTCCATCACTATAGACCGCTGGTTCTTCTGCTTGCGTTTCCGCAGGCAGAATAGCCTCATTCATGCTGCCTTTACCTGAAGAGTTTGAGATATCCAGACGTTCAGAGCGCACCTGCTTGCGACGATCGGATGAGTCAGTAGTGCTTGTCTGATCTTGCTTGGTCCGTTCTGGCGCAGCGTTCGTGCGCTTGCGTGTGCGAGGGTTCGACTTGCTCGTCTCGCGCTTGTGGCTTTCTTCGAGAACATCGAGATACACGAATTTATTGCAGGCTGAGATGAAAGCACGTGGTGTCTTCTGTTCACCCATGCCAAGAACGAAGATGTCGGATTCACGCAAGCGCGTGGCGAGTCGTGTGAAATCGCTATCGGAAGAAACGATGCAGAAGGCATCGAGATCGTTTTGATAGAGCAGATCCATCGCATCGATAATAAGCGCTGAGTCGGATGAGTTCTTGCCCGTGGTATTGCTGAACTGTTGGATCGGCTGTATGGCGTGATCGAGCAGTTCCTTCTTCCAGGGGCCAAGCTGGGTTGACGTCCAGTTGCCATAGATTCGTTTGTAAATAACATTTCCGAGGCTCGATGCTTCTTGAAGGATGGTGTGGGCGTACTTGTGCGAGATATTCTCGGCATCGATCAGTACGGCGATTTTCATGTCTTTTTTCATAGGTACCTTTGTTTCAAAGCGCATCGAAAACGGGTCCGTTGCGCTGGAGTTCTTAGACTAAATTCAATGATAAACCAGAAGTGCTCTTTGAAGCGGGCATCAGTAAATGAACATAGCATCACCGAAAGAGAGCAGGCGATACTTGCGTTTGATGGCGTGTCGATAAGCTTTCATGATGTTATCGCGCGAGGAGAAAGCAGAAACGAGCATCATGAGCGTCGAGCGCGGAACGTGGAAATTCGTAATGAGCGCATCAACCACATTGAAGGTATAGCCAGGGAAGATAAACAGGTTGGTGGTTTGGCGTTCACGTGCGACCAGCTCGCTCGCTTCGTTATCCCAGGCACTTTCGAGGCTACGAACGCTCGTGGTGCCTACTGCGATCACGCGCCCGCCGTTTTCCTTCGTGCGCTTGATCGCGTCGACCGTCTTTTGGGGCACGCTGTAGTATTCGGTGTGCATGTGGTGTTCGTGGGGATCTTCGGTCTCCACTACGCGGAAGGTGTCGAGCCCTACTTCGAGGTGCACGGTTTCGAAGCCAACACCCTTCTCCTTAAGGCGTTCGATAAGCTCAGGGGTGAAATGGAGCCCTGCTGTGGGAGCAGCTGCGCTCTTCTCTTCGCGTGAGAATACGGTTTGGTAGAGTTCTTCATCCCCTTGATAGTTTTTGATATAGGGTGGCAGCGGCGTATGACCGATCTGGTGAAGGGCTTCGTCGAGTGAATCGAGAGGGGTGGTAAGACGGACGAGACGTTCGCCCTTTTGTGCATCTTCGATCCAGTCGAGGACTTCGACTTGCATGATGACCGGACTATCGGAAGTAGAAGCGGGGTCATTGCTGGAAGCTGAAAGGGAATCGTTCTGCTCGCGGGTAAAATCGATGATTGCGCCAGGCTTAAGGCGGCGACCAGGCTTGACGAGAGCTTCCCATACTGCGCTTGTGCTCGTCTTCTCTTCGATATCGAAGCGTTCGCGGAGCAAGAGTACTTCAGCGGCACCACCGGTTTCATGTTTGTTCCCGAGCAAACGCGCAGGGATAACGCGCGTTTCGTTCGCAACGAGCAGATCGCCCGGCTTCAAGTAATCGTAGATGTCGCGGAAGATGCGATCTTGCAGGCTGCCATTCTCGCGCTTCATCACGAGCATCTTGCAGCCATCGCGTGTGGGGTGGGGGGTTTGTGCGATGAGCTCCTGAGGCAGATCGTAATCGAAATCTGACGTGGTGAGGGAGCGAAGCTTCGCTTGTTTCTCTTCCGCCTTCTTCTGCTTGCGCTGCCGAGCGCGTTCGGCGCGTTCTTCAGCTGCTTCTACGTTTGACCAATGGCAGCCGCAGAAATTCTGACGATACATCTCTAGGTCACGGCTCTTCTGTGTTGCGGCAGGGTAGTAGGGGCGATAATCCGTGAAGAGCACGGTAAGTTCTGGGTAGGGGGCAGCTGCTTGATTGAGCATCTCTTCGATGAGCTGCGTATATTGATAGGGGCTTACGGAAAGCGTGGTGCCGATGGCATCGTAGCCACCTTCGGCTGCCATCTGGGCAAGTTCATCGAAACGAAAGCGATAGCATGTTTGACAGCGCAGTGCGCGATCGTCTCCTTCATGCCAGTGTTGGGCGATGACCGTGTTCCACTGCTTGGGATCATAAATGCCTTCAACGACTTCGATGCCTTCATTATCTGCCCAGGCCAAAAGCGTATCGAGACGCTTCTTGTATTCGTGCGAATCGTCGATATTCGAGTTGAGATAGGCGATGGTGATATCGTGCTCTTGCTCGAGAAGCAAGCGCGCTGGCTCGATCGAGCAGGGTCCGCAGCATGCATGAAGCAACACTTTCATGGGATATTTCTCTCCTTTGAGTCATGCTTATACTAACATTGAATGAAATGAAAGGTCGCGTTCTGTCTTGAGGAGAGCGGCGAAGGTATAGAGGTGTTTCGGCAAGGATCGGCTTGCTTGCGCATCTCCGAAGACACCGCTTCGCTTCTCTGCTGCTCATGCAGAAAAGGAGTCGTGATGACAACGCAAGAACCGAGACGCTACAAGACAGTCTTCTTCGATCTAGACGGAACCCTTCTGCCGATCGACATGGATACGTTTCTCAGAGAATATTTTTCCAAACTGAAGGCATTTGCTGATAAGCGTGGCTATGACGGGGAGAAGATCCTCTTTGCGGTGAATAAAGGCGTAAAGGCCATGCTCGAGGAGGATACGCGTGCGAACGATCTTTGCTTTTGGGAGACGTTTGAAGCGTTGAGTGGGTTTACGCGTGCGGAGTTTGAGCCGCTGCTCATGGAGTTCTACGAGAACGATTTCGATGAGATCGGCGAAACGGTCATGCCGAATCCGGCAGCAGCGCGCACTGTTGCGACGCTCAAGGAGAAGGGCTACCAGCTCTTTCTTACCACCATGCCGCTCTTTCCGGCTATCGCGGTGGAGGCGCGTCTTCGTTGGGCGGGCATCGATGATGCGAGCGTGTTCGACCGCATCACCACCTACGATAATTCTCATGCGGCAAAGCCTCAGCTCGCTTACTACGAAGAGAATATCGCGCTTTCGGCAGGAGAGCCAGATGAGATCTTGATGGTAGGGAACAACACGCGCGAAGACCTGGCGTGTTGCGAGCTTGGAGCAGACGGGTATCTGGTGACCGATTGGCTGCTCGACCCGATCGATTTCGATTACCGTGCGATGAAGCACGGTTCGCTCGAAGACCTGCTCGATTTCGTTACTGCCTTGCCGGAGTGTTCATAATGGCGCTTTTCGATTACACGCTCGAAGCCACGAGCGGCCACGCGCGCGCAGGCAGCTTCGAAACAGCGCATGGCATCGTGAGAACGCCGCTGTTCATGCCCGTTGGAACAAGTGCAACGGTAAAGGGCATTCGCCCCGAGACGCTCCATGAGATCGGCGCGCAGATCATCCTTGCGAACACGTACCATCTTTCGCTCCGACCTGGTGCGGATCTTGTCGAAGAGGCGGGCGGGCTTCATTCGTTCATGAGCTATTCCGGCCCTATCCTCACTGATAGTGGTGGGTTCCAGGTCTTTTCGCTCGCCGATACGCTGAAGCTCGATGAAGATGGGCTCACGTTCAAGTCGATCTACGATGGATCGAAGATTCGCTGGACCCCCGAATCGAACATGGAGATCCAGCAAAAGCTGGGCGCGGATATCGTCATGCAGCTCGATCAGTGCACGCCCTATCCTGCGGAGTACGACTTCGTCGATCATGCCGTTGAGTTTTCAGCCAATTGGGCGCGTCGTTGTCTGGCGGCCCATACGCGCAGCGACCAGACGCTTTTCGGTATCGTGCAGGGTGGCATGGAGCTCGATCTGCGCATGAAGTCGATCGAGCTGCTCACTGCGATCAATGACGAATCGATCGCGAATGGCCATAAGGGCTTCGGTGGGTTTGGCATCGGTGGCTATTCGGTCGGCGAAGAACACGAGGTCATGTTCGAGACGCTGGGAGCGGTTGCGCAGAGCCTTCCCGAGAACAAGCCGCGCTACCTGATGGGAGTGGGCAACCCCACCACGCTCGTCAAGGCAGTAGGTGTTGGCGTTGATATGTTTGATTGCGTGTTGCCAACGCGCACCGCGCGTATGGGCACGGCTTTTTCTTCCTCCGGGCGTATGAATATGCGCAATGCGAAGTACACGCACGATTTTGGGCCGCTGGATCCTCAGTGCTCATGTCCTACCTGCAAGAATCATAGTCGAGCATATATTCGTCACCTGGTTAAACAGAACGAGATGCTCGGAGCGATCTTGCTTTCGGTACATAATCTTTACTTCTTGATCCAGCTGATGAATCGTGCTCGCGATGCAATCATTGCCGATTGTTATGATGAGTTTTTGAACGATTGGATGAATTCGCCCGCAGCGCAAGACTATTAAGCGGTTCGCCGTGAAAAAGAGCGTCATCTTTGGTAATCTTAAGAGTCGGAATAAGAAGGCTGTATCAAGGTTGTTCGGTAACATACTTGAGCAGCATTTTCGCTGATGATGCCCTAGAGCGTATCGCAGACAAGGATAGGTAATGACGCAAGGCGATAGCAAACGAGATTCATCGAACAAAGAGCTCGAGAAGAAGCGCAAGCAGGCTGCAAAAGCGGCTGCGCGTTCACACAAAGAGCGAGAAAAGAAAGCCAAGAAAAAGGAAAAAGCGGATCGCATACGCGAGAAGAGCCGTTCTGCGGCTATCCAGGCAACGCTCGGCAACAATAAGAAGACCAAGCGCCGTCAGTCCAACACTACGCGAAGGAATATCTGGCTGCTTATTTTGACCACGGTGTTGATCATCGCCTCGGTGGTCATGTTCACTCCGCCCTCAGAGAAGATCAATCAAGGTCTTGATATCCGCGGTGGTCTTTCGGTGGTCTTGAGTGCTCAGAGCACCGATGGGGAAGAGGTTACACCCGAAGAGATGGAGTCGTCTCGTCAGGTTATCGAGTCGCGCGTTAATGCACTCGGCGCTTCGGAAGCTACGGTTCAAGTTCAAGGAAACAATCAGATTCTCGTTCAGATTCCGGGTCTTTCGGATACTGAACGTGCGCTTGCAACTATTGGTAAGACTGGTAAGTTGGAATTTGCACGCGCCGATTCGTTCACGAACCCTGCTGATCAACAGGCGATCGCACAGGATAATTATGTTGCACACGAAGCATATCGTGATGTCTTCGGTAATACGTTCATCGGACAGAATACACAATATCGCCCTGTTGAGCCTGGTACCTATACGCCGCTTATCACTGGTGCGAATATCGAACGCGTTACGGTTGGTAAGGCATCTGAGACAGGTACGGATTATGCGGTAAACATTAAACTCGATGCTGAGGGAACTGAGAAGTTTGCCGAAGCAACGCGTGAACTTGCTCCAGACAAAGGAAAGATCGTTATCGTACTCGATAACGAGATCCAGTCAGCACCGGCGGTACAGGCTGAGATTCCTACGGGTGATGTTCAGATTACCGGCGGTTATTCGTTGGAAGATGCTCAAGCGCTTGCAACCGTGCTCGAAAGTGGCTCGTTGCCCGTAAGCTTCCACTACGAGCAGAGTCAGGTCGTTGGACCTACGCTCGGCCAAGACGCCCTCATGAGCGGCTTGCTTGTTGCCATCATCGGTCTTCTGGTGGTTATGGTTTATCTGCTGTTCTTCTATAAGGGACTGGGCATTCTGACCGCGGCTGCTATCACTATCTTCGCAATCCTCTATTTGGGCTTGCTTGCAACACTTTCGGCGTTTGGATTCTTCTCGCTCTCGCTTGCGGGTGTTGCTGGCATCGTTCTTACGATCGGTCTTGCAGCCGACTCCTCGATTCTTACCCTTGAACGTTTCCGCGAGGAAATACGTATGGGACGTAGTGTCCGTGCTGCCTCGATCACAGGTGTGAAGCATGCGATTCAGACCTCGATCGATGCGGACTTGGTCACGCTCGTTTCGGCCTTGACGCTGTTCTTCCTTGCGTCTGCTTCGGTCAAAGGCTTTGGTCTTACGCTTTCGCTGGGTATCTTCTGCGATATCCTCGTACTGCTCATCTTCAAAGCGCCGATGATCCGCTTGCTCGCTCCGCGTGTGATAGCGCGCCATCCTAAGTTCTGGGATGTTCAGGATGCAGAAACTGCTTCAGAAGCCTATCAAGAGCTTGCTGATGCTGAAGGCGTGAGCGTCGAAGAGGCTGAGACGGGTGAGGCGATGGATCGCAGTATCGCCCTCACCTATGCGAAACGTGCGGGAGAGCTTGCTGTTAAAGCGCGAGAGAAGGTCGAAGCACTCAAAGGACGATTCATTAAACACGATATTGGCTTCATGGGAGTGCGCAAGATCTTGCTGTCTGTTTCGGCGGTACTGATCGTTCTTTCGCTAGCGCTCATTGGTATTCGCGGCATTAACTTCGGCATCGAATTCGTTGGTGGTACGTCGATCAACTTCCATGGAACGGGCGAAGTGACCATCGACCAAATGCGTGATGCGTTCGCTACCGCGGGTGAACCGGAAGCGGTCATTCAGACGACCAGCACCGATGGTCAAGATGGCTTCCTTGTTCGCACCACTACCACTTCAGCTGAAGATGCGGCGGAGACAGCGAACAACGTTGCGCAACAGCTGAGCATTCCTACCGATAGTTTCGAGGTGACTACGATCGGTCCTGACTGGGGTGCGGGCGTTATCCAGTCTTCGCTCATTGCATTCTTCGTCTCGCTATTGCTGATCATCCTCTATATCGCGATCAGATTCGAGTACAAGATGGGATTGATGGCGGTCGTTGCGTTGCTTCATGACCTCGTGATCGTGGTTGGGGCTTATGCGCTCTTTGGACGCGAATTCACACCGAATGCAGTTGCAGCGTTGCTCACGATCTTGGGTTATTCGCTTTACGATACCGTTGTTGTGTTCCACCGTATCGTCGATAACATGAAAGAATCACGTGTTCGTTGTACGTTCATGACGATGGCGAATCACTCGATCAACCAGGTATTGATCAGAACTATCAACACCACGCTTACCTCGCTCATCCCTGTTCTTGCGATGCTCTTCTTTGGTGGAGAAACGCTCAAGGACTTCGCGTTCGCGATGGCGGTTGGTTTGGTCGCGGGCTCCTATTCGTCGATAGCGGTTGCAACACCGCTGTATGCGATGTGGAAGTCGCGCGAGCCTAAGTATAAGAAGCTGATCAAGCGCTTTGGCGATTCGATCGGGCAGTTCTCTTACACATCAGGTCTTGCGGTCGCAACGAGCGCTGCGGGTGCCGATGGTGTCGAGGTGGCTGTGGATAGTGCTGATCTTGAGAATGATGCTCAATCAGTACAGGCTGCCTCAAAACAATCCAAACCTGCAGCAAAGCAGGAGAACAAGCCTATCCGCTACAAGAGAAAGAAAAAAGAATGAGACAAGCATCTGATCCTGATTTCGCTCCTCCCGTAGAAGAAGGAATGATCTATGCCTTTCAGGATGAGAAGGGCGAAACGGTGAATCTTGAGTTCTTGGGTTTGATCCTTCATAACGATCGTCGTTATGGCTTCTTCGTGCCAGATGCTGAACATGATGAAGCACCAGGTGAGGTAATGATCCTAGAGGTTACCGCGCTCGACGAAGATGATCAGCCAGAAGCCTTCGAACTACTGGTTGATGAAGCGATCGCTGCTGAGGTCTACGAGAAGTTCAAGCGTATCACTGCGGGGATGTATGACTTTTCCGAATAAGTTCATTTTTCTTAGCAATAATTGAACCACGAATTCACGTTGAACAAGCTCTCTCACGAGGGCTTGTTCATTTTTGCCCCTTTTCGCTTCCGCTTACTCTTTTCCTTTTACTTCGTAACCTGTTCGTAGCATTTGCTGTTCTACAATGCAAAAGCGCTTTAGTTAAGAAAAGTGTTTGAACTCTCCTGTAGGTTCAATTTCTGTCTAGGCGCGCAATTTCGTTTCATCATAGGTGGGCGACCGGAAGAGCCGGTAAGCGTATTCGTGTGAGAAAAGGATGGATATGGAAGATTTCTTCTATCAGTTTTTCGTTGGACCCTTCGTCGAATTAGGTTCTGGGTTCGCGAGCGCAGGTACGGGGGACGCGACCTGGATCGAGGACATCGTTGCTACGGTCGATGGCTTCGTTTGGGGTCCGATCATGATTCTGCTCCTACTGGGAACGCATATCTTCATGACGTTCCGCACCGGTTTCATTCAGCGCAAGATTCCTCAAGGCATCAAGCTTTCGGTCACGAAAGATAGTGGCTCAGGTGATGTGAGCCCCTTTGCGGCACTTACCACCTCGCTTGCTGCAACGATCGGTACAGGTAACATCATCGGTGTGGGTACCGCGCTCATCGCAGGTGGCCCGGGCGCGATCTTCTGGATGTGGATCACGGGTGTGTTCGGTATCGCAACGAAGTATTCAGAAACGCTCATCGCAGTGAAGTATCGCGTTAAGGACCATAACGGGAACATGCTTGGTGGCGCGATGTATGCACTGCAGCGCGGCTTCAAGCGCAAGAAGCTTGGCAAGGTGCTGGGCATCCTGTTCGCAGTGTTCGCCGCGATTGCTTCTTTTGGTATTGGTGCTGCAGTTCAGGCGAACTCCCTTTCGGGCGCGATCGTTTCTGTGAGCGGATCGGCAGGCATTGCAGAAGCGAACATCGACGTGTTCGGTCTCTTCATGACCTCACCGCTGCAGATCATCGTTGGAATCATCCTTGTTGTCCTGATCGCAGTGGTTATCGTGGGTGGCATCAAGGTCATCTCGCGCGTTTGCGAGAAACTCATTCCGGCGATGACCATCTTCTACGTGCTCGCTTGTTTGGTGCTCATCATCATCAACGGCCAGTATTTCCTCGATGCGATCGGACTCATCGTGGTTTGTGCCTTTACGCCGCAGGCTGCGTTCGGTGGCGCCGTTGGTACTTCGATCATGATCGCGCTGCAGCTTGGTTGCGCGCGTGGTTTGTTCTCCAACGAATCTGGCTTGGGCTCTTCTCCACTCGTTGCTTCTTCGGCTATCACGCGCAACCCTGCGCGTCAGGCGCTCGTTTCTATGACGGGCACCTTCTGGGATACTGTTGTGGTTTGTGCGCTTACTGGCATCGCGCTCGTTTCGTCCATTCTGGCGAGCCCCGAGATCGCTGCATCGTTCAACGATGGTAGCTTCCTAGGTGCAACTGCAACATTGGTAACCGCTTGCTTCTCGCAGATTCCGGTGGTCGGCCCCATCGTGCTTTGTATCGGTTTGGTTCTCTTCGCGTATTCAACGATGGTCGGCTGGTCGTACTACGGCAATCGTTGTATCACGTATCTCTTCGGCAAGCATGCGATCCGTCCGTATCAGATCGTCTTTTTGGTGATCTGCTTCTTGGGCGCGATCGGCCTGCAGGGCTTCGTTTGGGATATCTCTGACATCACGAACGCACTTATGGCGGTGCCGAACCTTATCGCAGTGCTCGGTTTGTCAGCGCTCATCGCGCGCGAAACGAAGCATTATGTTTGGGGCAATCGTCTTGATGAAGAGGACACGACCCCGATCCCGATAGAAGAGTCGAAATAAGATCTTGCGTTCAGAAACTGTCGAGAAAATGCGCTTCGGAGAATAACTCTGAAGCGCATTTTGCTTTAGTGCGAAGGATCGGTGATATCGATATACCGCTCGATCCCTTTGATGCCAGCCACGAGCGTTTCGTTCACGGGTGTTTCGATCTCGTGCCGCTTTCCATAGGTCACAACAGCGCCGTTGATCACATCGATCTCAGTTCGACGATGTTTCTCAAGGCTTTGTAGGATCGAGGGCTTGAAATCGAAGGGAAGGTTCTCGCGGGCGAGCTCTAAGACCTCTTGCGGATCGTGGCGTGAAAGTATGATGCCTTCAGCGATGGCGACGCGCATGCCTTCCTTTACCGCAGCTATTGCGGTGGCGTAAAGCTCTGGGTGTTGGTAAAGCTCACCATAGGGGAGACGCGAGATGCCGCAGACCGCACCCGTTGCAACATTGATGAGCAGTTTATCCCAGATGATATTTTTCATACGCGGTGAAGCAGTGCACTCCATACCTGCATCATTGAAGACCTGCGCAATCGCTTCGATGCGCGGGGTGACCGGGCCGCTGTATTCGCCGATGAAGGTTTGCTTGCCTTCGGTGGTTGATTGAACCTTGCCGGGCGCGAGCATCATGCCGCCGATATACGTTTTACCTGCGATGACTTGCTTTGGGTCCAGCAGCTTGCCAAGAAGGTCTTCGTTGCCCAAGCCATTTTGGAGCGTCAGCACTACCGATCCAGGACCGATGATGCTGCGGTTGGTCTCGATGCACTCTTCGGTGTCGAATGCCTTGCAGAGAACGATCACGAGCTCTGCCGGTTCAAGGCCTTCTGCGCTGGTGAAGGCTTGTACTCTCGCTTGCTGTTCGCCTTCAGGGGTAACGAGCGTGAGGCCCGATGCGTTGATCGCTTCAACATGCGCTGTGCGACCGATCAGGGTGACCTCGTTTCCTGCAAGCGCGAGCGTCCCGCCAATGGCGCTTCCGAGCGATCCTGCTCCTAAGACTGCAATGTTCATACCTGCCCCTTCCTCCCTCAGGTGCAAAAGATAACAAACTACCCGGTCGTTCGACACCTTTTTCCTTCAGCAATGGATGACAAACTACTCGATAATTCGTCATCTTTTTATTCACTCCAAATTGTAGCTAGTTTTGTGTTAGATTCGACCAAGGAAGGGGAAAGAACAAAAGTGCATAAGAAACAGTGCGCTGAAGGGGGATGCGATGAAGGGGAGCGATTTCACTATCCTTGAGACGGGGAAGATGGATATTCCTCGTTTCGACTTGACTGATAAGGTTGCGATCATCACGGGAGTTGCGAGCGATATCGGTATCGGCCGCGGTATCGCGCGAACGTATGCAGCCTATGGTGCGAAGCTGGTCATCGCTGATATGGACGCTGGAGGGATCGAATTGCGCGCTCGAGAGATTGCTGCTGAATTCGATGTCGAGGTCATTCCTGTGCGCTGCGATATACGCAGTGAAGAGGATCGTAAGACGCTCGTGGACACGTGTATGGAAGCGTTCGGCCGCATCGATATCCTGGTCAACAATGCAGGCGTGGTGCTGAGCAACGATCAGCTTGCCCAGGACGTGACCGAAGAAGAGTGGGATCGGGTGGTGGATACCGACTATAAAGCGGTCTTCTTCCTGACCCAACGCGTTGCCGAGATCATGATCAAGCAAGAGCGTGGCAATATCATCAACATCGCTTCGGTGGTGGCGCGCGTTGCTTCGACGCGCATGTTGCCCTATGCATCCGCGAAAGCGGCGGTAGTGCAGATGACACGCTGCATGGCGTTCGAGTGGGCACGTTTCAACATCCGTGCGAACTGCATCTGCCCGGGGTATATCGAGACGAACATGACGCAAACAACGCTCAATAAGCCAGCAGCCTATGAAGCTATCACGCGTCCGATTCCGCACAATCGCAAGGTGGGCGATCCGCTCGACATAGCGGCGGCAGCACTGTTTTTGGGATGTGACTGTTCGGACATGGTCAACGGAACGCCGCTCTACGTGGATGGGGCCCGTTCCATCTGGTAGAAAAAGATGTCGAACGACCGGGTCGTTTGTCATCTTTTGAGAAAAACTCACAAGTAAAACACAATTTAAGAAAATTTTTCTTGACTCGGCGTATTGCGCGTCATATCTTAGATAATTGCGTGTTTTTGCAAATACTAAGTTACGTCGAAGGAGGAAATGACTCGTGGGTAAAGCCGAAAATTTCGATTCCACCAGGCATTATCGACCCCGCAGAAGCTTTGCAAAGATTCCTGACGTCATGGACGTCCCTAATCTTATCGCCATCCAGACGGAGAGTTTCAAACAATTCGTCGACCAAGGCCTTGCAACTGCTTTTGCAGACATCTCACCGATCGAATCCAACAACAAGGATATGTGCGTTGAATTCGGTCGCCATGAATTTGGAGAGCCTAAGTATAGTGTAGACGAGTGCAAGGCTCGTGACGTTTCCTATCAGGCTCCACTCTTCGCCGAGATCCGATTCATCAATCGCGAAACGGGCGAGATCAAGGAACAAGACGTATTCATGGGCGACTTCCCGCTCATGACCCCGCGCGGCACCTTCATCATCAACGGTACCGAGCGCGTTGTTGTTTCCCAGTTGGTTCGTAGTCCCGGTGTGTATTTCTCCTCCGAGCGCGATAAAACCTCCGACAAGACTATTTATAACGCTAAGATCATTCCTTCGCGTGGCGCGTGGCTCGAGTTCGAGACGGACAAGCGCGATGTGCTTTCCGTTCGTATCGACCGCAAGCGCAAGCAGCCAGCAACGCTGCTGCTTCGTGCGCTCGGCATCGCGGAGACGCGTGAAGAGATCATCGAGCTGCTCGGTGATTCAGAGATGGTCATCCGTACGCTCGATCGCGACCCTGCTACTACTAAAGAGGAGTCGCTCATCGAGCTCTATCGTCGTTTCCGTCCGGGCGAGCCGCCCACGATCGACTCTGCGCGCACGCTGCTCGATGGCTTGTTCTTCAACCCGCAGCGCTATGGCCTTGCGAAGGTCGGCCGCTACAAGATCAACAAGAAGCTCGGTTTCGACCCCGAAAACGATAATCCTACGCTTACGCAGGAAGACATCATCGAAACGATGCGCTATATCGTTGCGCTCCACGATGGTGAAGAGGGTTACCATACTGACGACATCGACCATTTCGGCAATCGCCGCATCCGCACGGTGGGCGAGTTGATCCAGAACCAGTTCCGCATCGGTCTTTCTCGTATGGAGCGCGTCGTGCGCGAGCGCATGAGCATGCAGGAGCCCGACGACATCACCCCGCAGAGCTTGGTGAACATCCGTCCGATCGTTGCGGCGATCAAGGAGTTCTTCGGCTCCTCACAGCTCTCGCAGTTCATGGACCAGACGAACCCCGCAGCAGGCATCACGCACAAGCGCCGTCTTTTCGCGCTCGGTCCTGGCGGTCTTTCACGTGAGCGCGCAGGCTTCGAGGTCCGCGACGTTCACACCTCTCACTATGGACGTATGTGCCCGATTGAGACCCCTGAAGGTCCTAACATCGGTCTTATCGGCTCCCTTGCAACGTATGCACGCATCAACCCTTATGGCTTCATCGAGACTCCGTATCGTCGCGTGGTCGACGGCAAGGTGACCGACGATATCGATTACCTCACGGCCGATGAAGAAGAGAACTACACGATCGCTCAGGCAAACGAGCTGTTCAACTTGGAAACCCGTGAATTCGGTCACACCGACGAAGACGGCGTCTTCCATAAGTCAGCAC
>FR895148.1:15971-19892 GCA_000435675.1 Eggerthella sp. CAG:298
CATAATTCAGCACGTGTGCCCTGCCGTACGCGTGACGCGAATGGCGTCTTCGGCGAGCCGGACGAAGTCGATCCGATGAATGTTCAGTACATGGACGTTTCGCCACGTCAGATGACCTCGGTCGCTACCTCGCTCATTCCGTTCCTTGAGCACGACGACGCTAACCGCGCGCTCATGGGTTCGAACATGCAGCGTCAGGCAGTGCCGCTGCTGCGTCCCAACGCTCCGCTCGTTGGTACTGGCATCGAACACCGCATCGCGGTCGACTCAGGCGAGATCCTCGTTACGCAGAATGCGGGCGTTGTCGACTACGTCGATGGCCAGACCATCATCGTCGAGCGCGAAGACGGCGAATACGACGAATACCTCGTGCCTAAGTTCCAGCGCTCCAACCAGAGCGGTTGCATGAACCACAAGCCCATCGTGAAGAAGGGCGACCGCGTTGAAGTCGGCGACGTTTTGGCTGATGGCCCCTCCTGCGATGGCGCAGAGCTTTCGCTCGGCCAGAACCTCATGGTCGCTTACATGCCATGGGAAGGCTTCAACTACGAGGACGCTATCATCATCTCCGAGCGTGTGGTCGCAGAAGACCTGCTCACCTCTATCCATATCTCTGAATACGAGATCGATGCACGCGATACCAAGCTCGGTCCTGAGGAGATCACCCGCGAGATCCCGAACATCTCCGAAGACATGATCTCCGATCTCGACGCGGATGGCATCATCCGTATCGGTGCTGAAGTGAACCCCGGCGATGTGCTCGTCGGCAAGGTTGCCCCAAAGGGCGAGACCGAGCTCACCGCTGAAGAGCGCCTCCTGCGCGCGATCTTCGGTGAGAAGGCACGTGAAGTGCGCGATACCTCGCTCAAGGTTCCCCATGGTGCAGGCGGCCGCGTGATCAACGTGGTCCGTTCTTCGCGTCTTGATGGCGACGAACTAGCACCAGGCGTCAACGAGCTCGTGCGCGTGTTCGTTGCTCAGAAGCGTAAGATCCAGCAGGGCGACAAGCTTTCTGGTCGTCATGGTAACAAGGGTGTTATCTCTCGCATCCTGCCGGTCGAGGACATGCCGTATCTTGCAGACGGTACTCCGATCGACGTCATCCTGAATCCGCTGGGCGTTCCTTCTCGTATGAACGTTGGCCAGCTGCTCGAATGCCACCTTGGTTGGGCAGCGAAGTGGGGCTGGTCGGACGCAGAAGAGACCGATGAGGTCGTAGCTGGTCCGATGCACGTTGCAACGCCGGTCTTCGACGGCGCTACCGAGAAGGAGATCTCGGACGTTATCGAGAAGGCGAACCGCAACCTCGTGAACATGCACAAGGAAAAGTACGGCGATCTTGCTCGTCTCGAGTTTGTGCCGCAGCTTTCCCGTACCGGTAAGACGTGGCTCTACGATGGCCGCACGGGCGAGAAGTTCCGCGAGCCCATCACGGTCGGTCAGAGTTACATCTTGAAGTTGGGCCACTTGGTCGACGACAAGATCCACGCTCGTTCAACTGGCCCGTACAGTCTTATCACGCAGCAGCCGCTCGGTGGTAAAGCCCAGTTCGGCGGCCAGCGCTTCGGCGAGATGGAGGTTTGGGCGCTCTATTCGTATGGCGCATCCAACGTCTTGCAGGAGATCCTCACGATCAAATCCGACGATACCTCCGGTCGTGTCAAGTCCTACGAGGCGATCGTTAAGGGCGAGAGCATTCCTGCTCCTGAAGTGCCCGAATCGTTCAAGGTTCTTATCAAGGAAATGCGTTCGCTGTGCTTGAACGTCGAACTTGAAGGCAGCGCTCATTCTCACTCCGACCTTACGGCATCTGCTGAAGCGGAAGAGATGGAAGAGGAGCTGCTTGGCGCGCCGCTCGAGCCTTCATCGTCTTCTGAAGGTGAAGAACTGCTCGGTGCTATCACGCAGGAGATCGACGAACTGCTCGGTGGTACCAGCGAGGAAGTGGCACAAGAACAGCCAAGCGACTTGATCGGTGAGGGAGAGGAGAACTAAATGACTGAATACGACGTTAATAATTTCGACGCGATCCGAATCTCTCTTGCAAGCGCTGAGGATGTGCGCGGTTGGTCGCGTGGCGAGGTCAAGAAGCCTGAAACCATCAACTACCGTACGCTCAAGCCCGAAAAGGACGGTCTGTTCTGCGAGAAGATCTTCGGTCCGACCAAAGACTGGGAGTGCGCGTGCGGCAAGTACAAGCGCATCCGTTTCAAGGGCATCGTCTGCGAACGCTGCGGTGTTGAAGTAACGCGCTCTAAGGTTCGTCGTGAGCGCATGGGTCACATCGAGCTTGCTGCTCCGGTGTCTCACATCTGGTATTTCAAGGGTTCGCCCTCTCGTTTGGGTTATCTGCTCGACATCGCTCCTAAAGAGCTCGAGAAGGTACTCTATTTCGCAAGCTCCATCATCACTTCGGTCGACAAGGAAGCGCGCGAAGAAGATGTTGAAGAACTGCGCGATGAGCTTTCTGCTGACCTTGAAGAGCTCGACGCTGAACGCGATCGCCTGATCGCGGCAACGCGTCGTCTTTCGGTGGACTACGTGCCTGAGGAAGACGAATTCGTCGACGACATCGACGAAGAAGAGCGTCTTACCCCCGAAGAGGTTGAAGAAGAGGTCGCCGATCTCTACGAAGAGTTCAACGAGCGCAAAGCGCTGCGTAACGAAGCCTTCGATGCCTTCTTGAAGATTGAACCCAAGCAGCTCGTTCCTGATGAGCAGCTCTATCGCGAAATGCGCACGAACTACTCCGAGTACTTCCGTGGCGGTATGGGTGCTGAAGCGGTACGCGACTTGCTCGACGCGATCGATCTTGAGGCAACCGCTGAAGAGCTGCGCGAAGTGGTCGCTACGGGCAAAGGTCAGAAGCGCACCAAGGCTATCAAACGTTTGAAGGTCGTCGATGCATTCCTGCATTCGAAGAATAAGCCTTCTGATATGATCCTCGATGTTATTCCGGTCATTCCGCCCGATCTGCGTCCGATGGTGCAGCTCGATGGTGGCCGTTTCGCAACGTCTGACCTCAACGATCTTTATCGTCGTGTGATCAACCGTAACAACCGCCTGAAGCGTCTGCTCGATCTGGGTGCTCCTGAGATCATCGTGAACAACGAGAAACGCATGCTCCAGGAAGCGGTCGACTCGCTCTTCGATAACGGTCGCCGTGGTCGTCCGGTAACGGGCCCAGGCAATCGTCCGCTGAAGTCGATCTCCGATATGCTTAAGGGTAAGCAAGGCCGTTTCCGTCAGAACCTGCTCGGTAAGCGTGTTGACTACTCTGGCCGTTCGGTAATCGTTGTTGGCCCGACCTTGAAGCTGCATCAGTGCGGTCTGCCTTCTGCGATGGCACTCGAGCTCTTCAAACCATTCGTCATCAAGCGTTTGGTCGAGCTTGAATATGCAGCTAACATCAAGGCAGCGAAGCGCGCAGTGGATCGTGGCGCAAGCTACGTTTGGGACGTGCTCGAAGAGGTCATCACGGAACATCCCGTGCTCCTGAACCGCGCTCCAACCCTTCACCGTTTGGGCATTCAGGCATTCGAGCCGGTGCTCGTTGAAGGCAAGGCTATTCGTCTGCATCCGCTCGTTTGTACCGCGTTCAACGCTGACTTCGACGGTGACCAGATGGCGGTTCACGTGCCACTGGGCAACGAAGCCCAAGCTGAAGCACGTGTGCTCATGCTCTCCGCTAACAATATCAAGAGCCCGGCTCATGGTCGTCCGCTCACGGTTCCTACACAGGACATGATCATCGGTCTGTACTACCTCACGGCTGCACGCGATGGTTTCCCGGGTGAGGGCCGTGCATTCATCGATTTCGATGACGCGCTCAATGCCTACGATGCGCGCTGCGAGCTTGACCTGCAGGCGAAGATCTGGGTGCGTTTGAAGAAGGATACGTTGGTTGCTTCTGCCTTCGGC
>FR895148.1:19936-20882 GCA_000435675.1 Eggerthella sp. CAG:298
CACAAGGCAGGAGAGCGCATCCAGACCACGATCGGTCGCATCACCTTCAATGCCGTGCTGCCGGATGATTATCCGTTCCTGAACTACGAGATGAACAAGACCGAGATCTCGCGTTTGGTCGAGGATTGCTGCAATCGCTACAAGACCTCCGAAATGGAGCCGATCCTGGACGGTCTTAAGAGCGCAGGTTTCCACTATGCAACGCGCGCTGGCGTTACCGTTTCGGTCTATGACGCAACCATCCCGCCGCAAAAGGAAGAGATCCTTGCTGCAGCAGATAAGCGCGTCGAAGCGATCGACGAGGACTACGAGCTCGGCCTTATGAGCGACGAAGAGCGCCATAAGAAGATCGTTGACATCTGGAACGAAGCCAACGAAGAGGTTGGCGACGCCATGGCGGAGAACTTCGACAAGTTCAACCCGATCTACATGATGGCCTTCTCTGGAGCACGTGGTAACATCAAGCAGATTCGTCAGCTTGCTGGTATGCGTGGTCTTATGTCCGACCCGAAGGGCGAGATCATCGACCGCCCGATCAAGGCGAACTTCCGCGAAGGTCTTTCCGTACTGGAATACTTCATCTCTACGCATGGTGCTCGTAAGGGTCTTGCTGATACGGCGCTCCGTACGGCTGACTCGGGTTACCTTACCCGTCGTCTGGTCGACGTTGCGCAGGACGTCATCATTCGCGAGATCGATTGCGGTACCACCGATGGCATCGAATGCAAGATCTTGAACGCTAAGGGCGAGATCGATGATTCGCTCGTTGGCCGTTGCTTGGTCGATGCGATCGCTGATCCTAACACCGGCGAAGTGCTTGCTGAAGCAGGTTCTTACATCGATTCGGTGGCTCAGCTGAAGACGTTCGTGGATGCGGGTGTCGAGACGCTCGTTCACCGCAGCATCATGACCTGCCATGCAGAGCACGGCATTTGCCAGAAGTGCT
>FR895148.1:20956-35637 GCA_000435675.1 Eggerthella sp. CAG:298
ACGGCTGCTGGCATCATTGCGGCACAGTCCATTGGTGAGCCGGGTACGCAGCTTACGATGCGTACGTTCCACACCGGCGGTGTTGCAGGTGAAGACATCACGCACGGTCTTCCTCGTGTTACCGAGCTCTTCGAGGCACGCAAGCCTAAGGGTCAGGCAACGCTTGCGGAGATCGCAGGCACGCTGCAGGTCTCTGGCGACAAGAACAACAAGATCCTCACCATCCACGATCAAGAGGGCAACATCCGCGAGTATGTCGTGTCTGCGCGTGCTCAGCTGCTGCCTGGCGTGGAAGACGGCTGCGAGGTCGAAGTTGGTCAGCAGCTCACCAAGGGCTCGATCAACCCGCACGACCTGCTGCGTTTGACCGATCCCAACACCACGCTGCGCTACATCGTCAGCCAGGTTCAGGACGTGTACGTCTCCCAGGGCGTAGACATCAACGATAAGCACATCGAGGTCATCGCACGTCAGATGCTGCGTAAGGTTGCGGTTGTCGATCCGGGCGATTCGGATTATCTGCCGGGCCGCCAGGTCAATCGTTTCGAGTTCGAGAAGGTCGTCAACGACATGATCCTCGAAGGCAAGAACCCGCCGGTGGGCCAGCCGCTGTTGCTCGGCATCACGAAGGCTTCGCTCGCTACGGATTCATTCCTTTCTGCAGCTTCCTTCCAGGAGACCACGAAGGTCCTTACCGATGCAGCCATCGAAGGCAAGGTCGACACGCTGCAGGGCCTCAAGGAGAACGTCATCATCGGTAAGCCGATCCCGGCTGGTACGGGTCTGAAGCGCTACAAAGATGTCGAGATCACCTACAAGGGTGTCCCGGTCACGGCGAACGATTCCGATCGTCTGCCCGATTCCGCACCGCAGGCGCTGCGCGACATCGAAGAGCTGTTGCCGCAGCCGCAGGATTGGTCGCTTGACGGTAGCGGCTACATGGATGCGGGTTCGGACTACGCGAGCTACTTCGCTTCCATCACGGCAGGCTATCGTGCGAAGAACCTCACCGACGAAGAGGCACGCCTCTACATCTATGACGATCTGGGTGTTTCGCAGCGTTGGGCTAACAAGTTCTCCGAAGCTGGCATCGAGACCGTTGCTGATCTGGTCGGCCACACCGAGGATGAGCTGTTGCGCATCGAAGGCATTGGCACGAAGGCGATCGAAGAGCTCAAGGCAGGTCTTGAGAATCATGGTCTTTCCAAGGTTATCGAAGACGACTTCTCAGCTTCGGCTGACGATATGAGCCAGTTGCTCGATATGGTCTTCTCGCCGGACGATACGGTGCTCATCGGTGGCGATAAGCCAGCTACCTTCACTAACGATGGTGAGGACATGCTCGGCGAAGCACTGCCGCCGCGTTCGTACCAGCGCAATCTTGACGAGCTCGATGAGCTGCTCAATTCCGTTTCTGACATGGGCTTCGGCGTGATCGATCCCGATACGTTGGGTGGCGGTAACTCAGCTAGCGAAAGCGATTCGGAGCAGTAAGTTTCCCTTCGCTCAAGCGCGATTCGTCTAGACGGCATGAACATCGACACGCGTCCCATCCTGGGGCGCGTGTTTCGTTTATGATGAAATCAACGCTTTTTCAGGGGCCTACCATAAGGCCATTCAAACAGATTCGGAAAACGAAGAGAAAGGCAGCTTATGACCTCACTGCTCTTCAAAGACATCACGGTCTTGACTGAAGAAGGAAAGACCGTTCCGCATGCCTATGTGGGCGTGACAGACAGCACGATCTCGCATTTTCAGCTTACGCAGCCAGAGGACGCCTTCGATCGCGTGATCGATGGTCGCGGAAAGCTCTTGATGCCGGCACTCTACAACGCGCACGCACACGTTCCCATGACGCTCTTGCGTGGCCGCGGGGATAATCTGCCGCTCGATCGCTGGCTCAACGAAGCTATCTTCCCGTTCGAGGTGCATATCACGGAGGATGCGACCTATCACGCTACGCTGCTCGGCATTGCCGAGATGTTGCGCTTTGGCGTGGTCTCCTTCACGGATATGTACTTCTGCACCGATGCGCGAGCGCGTGCGGTGCTCGATTCGGGTGTGAAGTGCAACTTGAGCGATTGTGTGGTGTGTTCTGAGCCAGGCATGACCTACTATGATCTGCCGCTTGCCAAAGAAAATGAGCAGTGGATCGCGCAGTACCATGGTGCGGGCGATGGTCGCTTGCTCATCGACATGAGCTTGCATGCTGAATACACCTCCACGCCTGAAGTGGTGCGTACGCTAGCCGATGCTACCAAGGCGGCAGGACTGCGCATGCAGGTTCACGTGAGCGAGACGCAAAAAGAGGTGCAGGAATGCATCGAGCGCCACGGTAAGACGCCGCCCGTTTATCTGGCTGATCTGGGGCTCTTCGATGTGCCGACCACGGCAGACCACTGTGTGTGGCTTACCGACGAAGACCGAAGTGTGCTGGCTGAAAAGGACGTGTTCGTTGCGTGCTGTCCCGCCTCGAACGCGAAGCTCGGCAGCGGTATCGCGGATATCAAAGCCATGAAGGCGGCGGGCATCACGCTCACACTGGGCACCGATGGCGTAGCGAGCAACAACAATCACAACATGTTCCAGGATCTTTACCTGCTCGCGCTCATGCAGCGCGCGAGCGATGCGAATCCTGTCTCGCTTTCTGCTGAAGAGCTCATTACCATCGCAACGCGCAATGGTGCGCTTTCGCAGGGTCGTGTTGATTGCGGACGTATGCAGGTAGGGTCGCGCGCCGATCTGACCATGCTCGACATCGATACGCCGTGGATGCAGCCCGTTCACACGATGGCAGAGAATCTTATCTATTCTGCACAGGGCTCTGATGTAGTTCTAACCATGGTTGATGGTACTATTCTCTATGAGAATGGCGAATATCTCACGATTGATATCGAAAAGGAGATCGCTGAAACGTGCGCGGCACGTGAGCGTATCCTTTCTGAGATGGCCTGATCGCCATCTATAAGGAGCAAACATGGAAAAGACCTACTTCACCGAGGGCGAGCAGCCGGAAAGCCAGATGGGTGCCGCGCTCGAATCGCTTGCGCATACGATCCATGCGCGCAGCACGGCTGGCCCTGAAAGCTATACCTATCGGCTTCTCACAGGCAATCTTGATGACCTTTTGAAGAAGCTTGTCGAAGAGGCCCACGAGACCACGCTTGCGGCGAAGGACGTGGAGCGTGATGGTGCGCTGGCAAACGAGGTCGACCACCTGCGTTACGAAGCAGGAGATGTGGTCTATCATCTGTTGGTGCTCTTGGAGCGTTGCGGTGTTGACCTGGATGAATTCGCTGCTGAGATGAACACGCGCATGACTGAAGATGAGATCGCGCTGCGCAGTGGGGTGATTATGCTCAAGCCCGATTTCGTGAATCGCGGCAGTAACCATTAGAATGTTGGCCGCCTTGGATGCGGCATCGAATCATACGCGAGGCGCCTTCACCAGGCGCCTTTCAACAAAAGAAAGGTACTCTTTTGGCTAAACTTTTCGGAACTGATGGTGTTCGCGGGGTTGCGAACACTGAACTTACCTGCGATATCGCCTTCAAACTGGGACAGGCTGCGGTCGAATTCTTGGGTAAGACCATCGTAGTGGGCAAGGATACGCGTCTTTCGGGCGATATGCTCGGCAATGCGCTTTCCGCGGGCATCATGAGTATGGGTGGCAATATGCTTGATGCGGGTATTATCCCCACGCCAGGCGTTGCATATCTCGTGCGTGAGCTCCATGCTGAAGGGGGCATTGTCATCTCGGCTTCGCATAATCCGCCCGAGTACAACGGCATCAAGTTCTTCGACCGACAGGGCTTCAAGCTTACCGAAGAGGCCGAAGCAGAGATCGAAGCGTTCGTGTTGGCGGGTGGTGCCGATCCTGAGAGCCTTCCTTCGGGCGACGCGGTGGGTGTAGTGCTCCCAGTTGAAGATGCATGCGATCTCTATATCCAGCATGCCATTTCATCCTTGCAGGATAAGACGCTCGACTTCTCGAAGCTTACGATCGCGCTCGATACCGGTCACGGTGCTTCATCGCTTACGACTGCATCGGCGCTCGAGCAGTTGGGTGCCACGGTTCATGTGATCAACGACAGCTTCAATGGAGTCGATATCAATGTTGAATGTGGCTCGACGCATCTTGAGCCCGTGAAAGAGCTACTGGCAGAAACGGGCGCTCAAATCGGCATCGCGCATGATGGCGATGCGGATCGCGTCATGTTCGTTGACGAGCTTGGCAACGAGATCGATGGCGATGTGGTTGAGACCGTTTGCGCACTCGATCTGCAGAAACGTGGTTTTCTGCGCGACGATACGGTCGTTTCGACGGTCATGTGCAACCTCGGCTTTACTAAGGCGATGGATGCAGCAGGCATTTCGGTCGTGCAAACCCAGGTGGGGGACAAGTACGTCCTGAACGAGATGCGCAAGCTCAATGCGGTTATCGGTGGCGAACAGAGTGGGCATATGATCTTCCTCGATCATAATTCCACGGGCGACGGTCTTATCACGGCGCTTCAGTTCTTGGCAGCGTGTCTGCGTAACGATCAGCCCGTTTCAGAGACGGCGGCGCTCATGCAGCGCTTCCCGCAAGAGCTCATCAATGTGCGCGTGGCTGATAAGCATGCAGTCTCAGAAAATGCAGTAGTAGCCAATGCGATTGCCGAAGCTGAAGCGAAGCTTGATGGTTCCGGCCGTATTCTTGTGCGCCCGAGTGGTACCGAACCGCTCGTTCGCGTGATGGTAGAAGCGGCAACTCACGAAGAAGCCCTGGGCTACGCCCAGGAGATCGCCTCGATCATCGAACGCGAACTCGGTCAATAACCATCAAATAAATATCAGCGATTTTGAGCGAGAAATTGGTCGATCGCGTACTTGGTGATGTTGGAGCGATTGATGATGCCCACTATCTTATCTCCATCCAGCACCGGTGCCTTCTTCAGGTGATTATCTGAAAGCACGCGCGCTACTTCGCCCAGATCATCATCAACATTCACGCTGATGACCTTCTTTCGCGAAAGTTCGCCGATGTTCATATTCATGGTCTCGTTGAGGGTGCGATCGAAATCCTCATTCTCGCGCTCCACGATGAACGACCAAGCGCTCTTGAACGCGGGAACCTGGTCAGCGAGACTGGCCATCACGTCGCCATCAGAGATGAAGCCAACCACTTGCAGTTTGCTATCAACCACGGGAACGCCTGATATGCCGCGCTCCATGAAGAGCTTCATAGCATCCAGAACGGTCGAATCTTCTGGCAGGGTATAGACATCGGTCTTCATGATCTGAGCAAGCGTGTTCGCTCCAGAAACCATGCTTGCGGCGGTTGCAGCAGCTGCTTGCGCATCGCCAGCCCATGCGCCTTCTTGTGCCTGTGGCGCCACAGAAACCGGTTTCTTCGCGTTGCTTCTGATCCAGAGTGTGAGTGCAAAACCAACCAGCGCCACTACGCCGATCAATACACCCGATGCCAACATGCCTGCGCTCATCGCGTCGATCGCGCTTGCGCCAGAAGCAGCCTGACTTGCACCAACAGCAGCGTAGATGCCTACGAACACGGAAGAACCGATGCAGCCAGCGATCTGGAAGCCGGTTGACATGACGGTCACGCCGTGCGGGTTCATCTCAGGAGAGAGCTTTGAGAGCGCATAGCTCTGAACAGGACCGATGATGAGCGCCGAGCCGCAGATGACCGGAACATAGATGATCGCCAACAGCACAGGGTTTGCCGTTGCGATGAAGGCAGCGGTCAGTACCGAAAAGACCGCGATGCACAGAAAGCCAAGCGGCAAAAGAACGCCAGGACCTTGCTTGTCGTAGATGCGTCCTGCAAGTGGCGAGATCACGCATGAGCACAGAATCGCGGGGAACAGGATCAGTGAAGCAACCAGCGGTGGCGTACCAAGAGCCGACTGCATGAAGGTCGGGACGATGATGTTCATCGCGAAGATGGTGATAAGCGAGAGCATGTTCACCACCACGCCGACAGCAAACGGCGGAATCTTCAAAGGACGTAGGTCGATGAGCGGCTCAGCCAGCTTGCCCTGACGCACAACGAACACCACCAGGACAGCAGTGCCCACTACGATCGAAGCTACGGCGAAGACGATGTTTCCGCCGAAGATAGTCGAGATGCCATAGAGGATGCCAATGAGCGCAATGGCGATCAAGGCAACGGAAGGTGCGTCAAGCTTCGGATGCGTGAGGTGTGCGATGTCGCGCAAGATGATCGCGCCCGCCAAGAAACACAGAAGCGAGAGCCCCGCGAATACCCACAGTAGCATCGACCAGCTGAAGAATGCGAGTATCACGCCAGCAAGGATAACGCTCGACGAAGGGCCGAGCGTGGTCATCGCACCCATGATGCCTATGTAGGTGCCCAGTTTTTCACGCGGCGCGACCTCAAGCGTGATGTTCATGCCAATAGGAATGAGCATGCCAGTGCCCAGCGCCTGAACGATTCGGCCCGCCAACAGCACCGTGAAATTCGGAGCCAGTGCACCGATCACAGAGCCGATCACCAGAAGGGCAGTGGTGACGCAAAAGAGTTGGCGCGTGGGGAAGGAGCGATAGGCGAACGCGGAGACGGGAACCATGACAGCTGCGCCCAGCATGTAAGCGGTGGCCAGCCATTGTACAGTCGAGACATCGACGGAAAGGCTCTCCATAATGGGGGCGAATCCAACGTTCAAGAAGGTCTCGTTGAAGGTCGCCAAGAACGCGGCGAACGCGGCAACCACCAAGATGGTTGAAGGCTTTCGGGCGCGCTCGGTAGAAACAGTTCCGTGCGTTTGCTGCGCATTGGTTGCTTCGCTTGTCATCAAGCTTCCTCGCTTTCCTGCAGCGCTACTGCACGAGGCTAGCCCGATCGCGAACAACACAAAAGAAGCGCCCGCATGTGCGTAGAAATGACCAAGGCGATATCTCCTGTGCCGTGATCAGATTTACGCATCGTGCAGACGCTACATGTGTCGTTTACAGTTCTCTATTCGATTGCTAAGCGATTCTACAACGAAGCATGCTCGTTCTTGCGACCTCGAATCCGTGAACGGATGCAAGGAGGGATCTCGAGCGGATGCGCGGGCTTGTGGCAGCGGCAAACACGACCAGGCGCTCTTTCGCGACCTAGTGCATTCATTCCGTGGACGGATTGCGGAGCTGTTCATACGCCGCAGGTCTGGGAGAGGTGGTATGATAGACTACGTTCGTTTCCAAGACGGAATTCAATCGACTAGCGAATCAACTATAGGAAGGTAGGCGTGTATGTCAGGCCACTCAAAATGGGCTACTACGAAGCATCGTAAAGCTGCCCAGGATGCAAAGCGTTCGGCGTTGTTCTCAAAGCTCTCCCGTAACATCACGGTAGCAGCGAAAGAAGGCGGCGACCCGAACCCCGACAACAATGCATCCCTGGCTGCTGCGATCGATAAGGCTAAGAGCTACTCGCTTCCTAAAGATAAGATCAAAACGGCGATCGATAAGGCGTTCGGCACCGGTAAGGATGCGGCGAACTATGAATCGGTCATCTACGAAGGCTATGGTCCGGCGGGCGTTGCTGTCTACTGTGAAGCGCTGACCGATAACCGCAACCGCACGGCTGCGGATGTACGCTCGGCATTTTCTCATGCCAATGGCAATCTGGGCACCAGTGGCTCGGTTGCGTTCCAGTTCGAGCGCAAAGGCCAGATCTTCATCGAGAAGGAGATCGAAGGCGGCAAGAAGGAAGGCATGATCGCCAACGGTGCTGCGGGCGATGAAGATGAATTCATGATGGTAGTTGCTGAAGCTGGCGGAGACGATTACGAAGATGCCGATGAAGAGTGGATCGTCTACACCGCACCGAACGATCTTATGGCGGTCAAGAAAGCTATCGAAGAGCAAGGTGTGGCTACCAAGGGTGCTGAATTCATCATGGAGCCCACCACGCCAACGCAGGTTTCGGTGTCCGATGCGAAGAAGGTCATGCGCTTGATCGATAAGCTCGAAGAGCTCGAGGATCTTCAGAACGTCTATCATACGATGGAGATCACGGACGATATCGCTGCCGCGCTCGACGAATAGAGCGCGTTTTCGCGCAGTTCATTCGCGCGCCAATACTCTGTCTCATGTGAAAGGTTTCTGCGGGTTTACCTGTGGAAACCTTTTCCGTTCATGGTTGCACCCCCTTAAAAAATAGGGCGATCTGTGCTATAGTTATTTCCATATTGCATTAACCACACTTTAAACGAACTACAATGCAAGAGGATAGGCTTTGACCAGGCATAATAATATTCTTTCCTTTGACGAGGCACGCGCTCGTGGCGCAGTGTCTTCTCGTTCTGGTGCAAAGCAAGCGCCAAAATCTCCTCCCATCGCGCACAAAAATGCCGCTCATTCTTCCCAAATGCGCCGTTCAGCCTCGCAGCTGAACCCGCAGCGTCCTGTGCCGAATCAGGCACGTCAAAGCTCTGCGCATGCGTCTTCTTCGCGTCCTGAGCGACTTACATACGATCCATCCTTCGTACAATCGTTCACGGCAACGGCTAGGAGCGGTTCCTATCAGAACGCTCGACGTGGTGAACGTTCCGTGCATCCCTCGTATGCTACGAATATGCCAGCCTCCCCGGTGCCACCGCGCCATCCCTCTGCTTCTCATGCAGGGCGTACGAGCGCAATGGCTCATAGTACCGTTCGCTCTGGCGATCCTTATGCTCGTCAGAATGCAACGGGTGCACAGGATGTGCATCGCGCCGATTCAAAGGCGAATGCGGATCGCAAAGACAAGAAGAAGTCGCTCGCGCATCGCGTGCGTTCGGCAAAAGCGGAGCGTCAGTTCAACAAGACCTTCGCCACCGACGAGCCGGTAAAACCAGGACCCGAACAAAGCAGTCGCCCAGCACTCTACGAGATGAAGATGGGCAAGACGCATAAGCGTTCTGCTCGTATGCAGAACGGCGCATCATCCAAGAAGAAACGTGGATTCTTCACACGGTTCGCTTCGCTGTTCGCTTTCCTCGATCCGCGCTCTCCGCGGTTCTCTTCGCAAGCGCTCATTGCTTGTGCGACCTTCGTGCTCGCGGCGGTCATGCTCTATCAGCCAGTCGCGAACTACTATCAAGAAGTGCGTTCCCAGCAGCAGCTCGAGGCTGAATATGCGGTCGTCTCCGATTACTATTCGAGCCTCAAATCCGAGGTTGAATACCTCAATACCAAAGAAGGTCTTGAAGAGTATGTTCGTGAAGAGCTTGGTTGGGTCAAATCGGGAGAACAGGTTTCTTCGGTCGAAGGGCTTGCGCCGCGAGATTCCACTGCTAAGCAAGGTTCGATCACGGCCGATCTCTCCAATGCGGTCCCGACGCCTGTGACCTGGTATTCACCGGTTCTTGATTTCATCTTTGGCTACAATAAGCCGTAGTGCCTTGCGTGCACGCATTTATCGTTCGTAAGAGAAGAGAGGGCATCGCGCATGCTCTATGCTGCTATTGATATCGGTACGGTCACGTGTCGTCTGCTCGTGTGCAAGTTCGAGCGAGGGGTCCAGCAAGAACTGGTTCGCGAATGTAGGATCGTGAACTTGGGCATCGGTGTCTCCAAGACGGGTATCCTTCAAGAAGATGCGATCGAACGAGTCGTTTCCTGCGTGAAGGAGTATTGCGAACTTGTTCGCGCGATCGCGCAGGAAGAAGAGGTGCCTTCTATCCCGATCGGTGCGGTTGCTACGAGCGCCTCTCGTGATGCGCGCAATGCTTGCGAGCTGGTTTCCCGCCTGCATGAGCTCGGCGTGGATCTGCTCATCATCCCGGGCGAAGTTGAGGCTGATCTTTCCTTCCGTGGTGCCTCAGCTGAATTCCCCGGCGAACGATTGGTTGTGGTTGATGTGGGTGGCGGCTCGACAGAAGTGATCTTCGGTTCTGCTCAAGAAGGCGTGCTGTTCTCGCATTCGTTCAATATCGGGTGCCGTCGCATAACCGAGATGTTCCTTGCTTCAGACCCTCCTCGAATCGAAGAGTTGGCGAATGCAAGAGAGTTTATCACGGAAGAATTGCATTCCATATTGGGCATAAGGTTCGAAGGATTCTGCCCGAATCGAGTTGTTGCGGTGGCTGGTACAGCAACCAGCGTGGTTTCGGTGGATGAAGCGATGGAAGTTTACGACTCTGCGCGCGTTCACAAGACGGTCGTGTCGCGCGAGACGCTTTCACGCGTTGCGACGATGCTCGCAGCGTTGCCTGAAGAGGAGCGCAAGTGCGTTGTTGGCCTTGAGCCGAAGCGCGCTGGCGTGATCGTGGCCGGCATGCTCATCCTCGAATGCGTGCTCGACGTGCTCGGTCAAGATTCGTTCACGGTGAGCGAATCGGACATCCTTCAGGGAATCATCGCTGCGCTTGATAGGCATATTCCGCCATTCGACGATACCATCCCTGAAGTCTAACGTGGTGCTTTCACCTTCAGCGAAGTACGGTAGAATATCAGGCAATGAAATAAGACGAAAGGCCGCTTCCGTTGCTTGATTTTGGTTCGTTTCTCATGATGCTCGGGTCGAATCCCGTGCTTTTGATCATCTTAGTTCTCACGCTTGGTGCTACCGTTGTGAACGGCGCGACCGATGCGCCTAATGCGATCGCTCCTGCGGTTTCGACGCGCTCCATGGGGCCAGGGCCTGCGATCATCATGGCGGCTATCTGCAATTTCATTGGACTCATCATCATTACGGCCATCAGTTCAGCTGTTGCGCAGACCATCTTCAACATGGTCGATTTCGGCGGCAACGCCCATCAAGCGCTCCTTGCGCTCGCGGCCGCTATGGTGGCGATCATCGTGTGGGGCGTTGTGGCCTGGCTCTTCGGTATTCCCTCATCGCAGAGCCATTCTCTCATCGCTGGACTTACGGGCGCGGCTATCGCTTTACAGAGTGGTTTAGCTGGTGTTAATGGCGCTGAGTGGATGAAGGTCGTCTATGGCCTCGTCGTTTCGACCTGTTGCGGTTTCGGTGGTGGTTGGCTGTTCACCAAGCTGCTTGAGAAGCTCTTCAAGAAGGCAGATCGCAGAGGCCTCCAAAACAAATGGCGCATCGCGCAGGTGTTCACCGGAGCAGGCGTGGCTATCATGCACGGTGCGCAAGATGGCCAGAAATTCCTCTCGATCAGCATGCTCGGTATCATGCTGGCTATGGGTAGCATGGATACCTCGAACGTGACCTTTCCTCTCTGGCTCATCATTCTCTGTGCGCTTGCGATGGGCTTGGGCACGGCCATTGGTGGCAAGAAGATCATCAAATCGGTGGGCATGGATATGGTGAAGATGGAGCCCTATCAAGGGTTCTCTGCGAGCACGACCACATTCAGCTGTTTGGTGTTGGCGACCTTCACGGGCCTGCCTGTTTCAACCACGCATACCGCCACTACTGCCATCATGGGCGTGGGTGCTTCAAGGCGCATTCGTGCCGTTCGGTGGAGCATGGCAGGCAATATGGTCCTTACGTGGGTGCTCACGTTCCCGGGCTGCGGCCTTATCGGTTTCGTGCTGGCGAAGCTCTTCTTACTCTTCTAAGCGTTTGCTCTCATCTTCGTGTCGCCTTCTTCCAGCCTTGCACGCTTGTCTCGAGCGCGGTCGTTCACGAAGTCTTCACTTGCCTTGCTTGCAGTGCTCTTGAAACCTGCTCGCATTCAGCATCTTTTCAGCGATGCCCCCTATAGGTGAACTGTATCTTTTGCTATTATGAATGGGCTTGATGCGAACGGGAGCGTGGCGGAATTGGCATACGCAGCGGACTTAAAATCCGCCGCCCTTGGGCTTGTGGGTTCGAGTCCCACCGCTCCTACCAGTTCAGGCGGCTAAGCGAACAAGAGGCCTTTATCAGAAGGGCGTTCGCTCGTTCGTGAGGCGCCAGCAGCGCACAAGCATCACAGTATAGTTTTCTCAGGGTAGGAAAGTAGCTCTATGTCACAGGCTCTCGCCGTTAACCAGGTTTTGGATTCGCCAGAAGTTGTTACGATGTTCGATCATTTGGAGCAATTGGTAGCGCGAAGCGAGATCGACCATACCCAGGTTTTTGAAACGTATCTCAACGAATATGCCGATCTTGCGGGCAAGGTCATCAATACCTTCATTCCTGTGGGCTCCCACCCGGATATGGGGCGTTATCTCTACGATCCGCTCACAGCCTATTCCGAGAATGGTGGCAAGCGTCACCGTCCGCTCATCTGTGTTGCGGCTGCTCATGCAGTGGGGGGCGATCATCGTCGGGCGTTCTCTTCGGGAGCGGCTATCGAACATTTCCACACGGCGGCGCTCATCCATGACGACATCGCGGATGATGCCGAGCTGCGTCGCGGTGAACCTTGCATGCATCTGCGCATCGGCGAAGGGCTCGCTATCAATGCGGGCGATCTGGCCCTGTCGATCGTGAACGGCATCGTCATGCGCGATCCTTTGCTCGATGATGCCACGAAGGTGCGCGTTGCGCTCGAGCTTGTCTCCATGGCGCAGTACACCGTTGAAGGCCAGGCGCTCGATATCGGTTGGGCGAAGGATGGCCGCTACGATCTTTCGCTCGATGATTATTTCACGATGGCCATCCATAAGACCGCGCATTATTCAGGTGCGGTCCCTCTGGCGGTCGGTGCGATCGTGGGAGGCGGAAGCGAGGAGCAGATCGAAGGCCTGCGCCAGTTCGGACTCGATACGGGCCTTGCATTCCAGATCCAAGACGATGTGCTCAATCTGGTCGGTACTGAAGAGCAGACCAAAAAGGACTTCCGCAACGACATCACCGAAGGCAAGCGCACCCTCATCGTCGTTCATGCGCTCAGCAATTCAGACGAGCGTGAGCGCTTGATCGAGATCCTCTCTTCGCGTACGAAGGATCCTGCGCAATTGGAAGAAGCGGTCGCGATCATGGAGCGCTCCGGTTCGATCGACTACGCGCGCGACTATGCCGAAGAGCTCGTCAATTCCGCAAAAGAGCGCATTACGACCATTCTTGATCCAAGTCTTTCACGCGATCTGCTGGTATCGATGGCAGATTGGTTCGTTGAGCGTCTCCAATAGAAGCGGCGGTAAGCTATGGATATCGTAGAACGACATGAACAGGGTGCTGCGGTAGAAGACGTGCAGCGCCGTTTGGCCCAGATGGGCTACCTTACCGAAGACGCGATCGATGGCATCTACGAAGAGCGCACCGCTGCTGCGGTAAGCGCGTTTTGTCGCGATCACAACTTGCCAACCGATGGCAACGTCGATCCGAAGATCTGGGCGAAGATCGTCGATGAATCCTATGAACTGGGCGCTCGCGTGCTCTATTTGCGCGTCCCATTCTTCCATGGCAAAGATGTGCGCGTGCTGCAAAACGCCCTTTCTGCGCTCGGGTTCGCCACCGGTGGGAGCGATGGCATCTTCGGTCCTCATACCGAAGAGGCGCTCAGGAAGTTCCAGACGAATCTTGGCCTTCCTACCGATGGCATCGCTGGCGCGTTCACGTTCAAAGCGCTTTTGAACCTGCGTCACTCATGGGAGGGCAATAGTTCTTTCAGCCCCATCCCGCACTTCGGATTCGCGCGTGCCGCTGAAGTGCTCGAGTCGACCATGCTCTGCCTGTATGGCACAACGCCCTTCACGCGTTCGGTCGCCTCTCGTATGTCCAATCTCTCGACCGCGACCAATCCCAACTCCAAGGTGATGAGCGCCGATTCGCTGCTCGTCGATCCAGATGAATCTACGGTCTTCGTCCAGATTCTTGTAGGGGACGAAGAGGCGGCGGATGCTATCCCCATTGTTGAATATGAACCGGTCGATACGCTTGCCGTACGTTTGAAGCAAGCGTATGAGATGGCGAAGGCGCACGATCCATTCCGCCTGGCCCTTCGTCTGCCTGCTGAGGGCTGGTTGGACGCAGGGGAGGCGCGCTCGGCGCAGCATTATGCGATCGTCTTGCTCGATGCATTCTGCACAGCGCTCGATACAACAGACACGAACTAGTAGCCATGGTCTTTCTTGCAGCAAGGTCTGCGAAGAGGGACCATGGTTGCTATACTGGCGAATATAACGAACGATCGAAAGGGATCAATGGAAGCTTCAGCCCTTATTCTCGCTGCCGGAGCCGGCACGCGCATGAAATCATCCAAGCCAAAAGTGGCACATAAGATACTTGAAAAACCCCTCATTCGCTGGGTGGTCGATGCAGCCCATGGTGCTGGCATCGAATCGGTGGTCACTGTCGTCGGTCATGGTCGCGAACTTGTCGAGCCGCTGGTCGAAGATACGCAGGTCGTCGTTCAGGAAGAACAACTTGGAACTGCGCACGCAGTGAAGACCGCGCGCGAGGTGCTCGCTCAGATGCCCGGTCCGCTCGTGGTGCTCACGGGTGATTCTCCGCTCATTCGACCGGAAACGATCACCGCATTGGTAGAAGCGCAGCAGGCTTCGCAAGCGGCGGTCGTGGTGCTGAGCATGGAGATGGAGGATCCTTCGGGCTATGGTCGCATCGTGCGTGATGCGCAAGGTGGGGTATGCGCGATCGTGGAGCATAAGGATTGCACGCCTGAGCAGGTTACGATCGGCGAATGCAATTCGGGCTTCTACTGTTTCGACAAGGAGTTCCTCCTCACCGCACTCGATGAGGTTTCAACTCAGAACGTTCAGGGCGAATACTATCTTACCGATGTGCTCGAGCTTGCCTACCAGGCTGGTCGCGCGATCGGCTGCCT
>FR895148.1:35741-76434 GCA_000435675.1 Eggerthella sp. CAG:298
GGCGCGCATCAACACTGCTCACATGGAAAACGGGGTCACGATCATCGATCCTGCTACCACCTGGATCGGCCCCGATGTAAAGATCGCACAAGATACCGAGATCTGGCCGATGAGCTTCCTGTTCGGATTCACATGTGTGGGAAGCGATTGCGTTGTCGGCCCTCATTCGCGTTTGGTCGATACTATCGTGGGGAATGGCTGCACACTCGAAGAGACGATCGCACTCGAATCGCGCATCGATGATGACGTTACGTGCGGTCCGCGTGCTTATCTGCGCCCTGAAACGCATATGTGCGTTGGTTCGAAGGCGGGCACGCACGTCGAGATCAAGAAGTCCACGATCGGGAAGGGATCGAAGGTTCCGCATCTTTCCTATATCGGGGATGCGACGCTTGGCGAAGATGTCAACATCGGAGCAGGCACGATCACGTGCAACTACGACGGCGAGAAGAAGTGGCCCACCACCGTGGGCGATCGTGCGTTCGTGGGAAGCGATGTCATGCTCGTTGCGCCGGTTTCGGTGGGAAGCGATTCCCTTATTGGTGCCGGCTCGGTCATCACGAAAGACGTCTCGGCAGGGGCGCTCGGGCTTGGTCGCGCGCGCCAGACCGAGATCGAAGGCTGGAACGAAAAGAAGAAGAAAAGCCAATAATACCGCCGTTAGGTAAGTTCGCCTGACCATTCGAAGCTGAATTGACTAGAATAGGTCGATGTGAGTCGACTGAAGAAGAAAGAGATGCGATATGAGCAACATGACTAAGACAATGGCCGTCTTCTCGGGATCCGCACATCCTGAATTAGCTCGCGAGATCGCGAATGCACTTGGCGTTGAACTGGGAGATATCCATCTTGAGAAGTTTGCCAATGGCGAGATCTATGCGCGCTACAACGATAGTATTCGCGGTGCGGATGTCTTCTTGATCCAGTCGGTCGCAGGCGAGTCGGTCAACGACGCGCTCATGGAATTGCTCATCATGGCCGATGCGGCCAAGCGTGCTTCTGCGCGTACGGTCACGGCGGTCATCTCTCATTACGGTTATTCGCGCCAAGACCGCAAGGCTTCAGCGCGCGAGCCCATCACGGCGAAGCTCGTGGCGAACATGCTCACGGCTGCAGGGGTCGATCGCATCATCACGATCGATCTTCATCAGGGTCAGATCCAGGGCTTCTTCGACATTCCGGTCAATCACATCACGGCTCTTTGGACCATCGCCGATTACTTCAATAAGAAAGGCCTCGATTCTGAGCGCTTATGCGTAGTGAGCCCCGATCTGGGTCGTGCGAAAGCGGCGAAGAAGCTTGCCGATCTTACGAACGCTAGTATCGCCATCATGCACAAAGAGCGCCCCAAGCATAACGCTGCCGAAATCACCGCGCTCATCGGTGATGTTGAGGGCAAGACGTGCATCCTGAACGACGACATGATCGACACGGCTGGTTCGGTCATCGGTGCGGTCAAGTCGCTCAAGAACAACGGTGCCGAGAAGATCTACGTTACCGCAACTCATCCCATTCTTTCAGGTCCGGCCTTCGAGCGCCTTCATGATCCCGATATTGAAGAAGTGGTGGTCTGCAACACCATTCCCATTCCTGAAGAAGAGCTCGCTAAGGGCAAGATCAAGGTGGTTTCGGTCGCTCCGCTCTTCGCGCATGCGATCAATGCGGTCTTCTCCAATGGCTCTATCTCCGAGCTCTTCGACCCGGATTTCGCGCTCTAACGATGTATCTTATCGTTGGCCTGGGAAATCCTGGCGAAGACTACGCCCACACGCGTCACAATGCCGGTTTCGATACGATCGATGTGCTGGCGCGCGAATGGGGCGCGAACTATTGGAAGGACAAGGGCGGCGCGCTCGTTGCCGAAGTGAAGCTTCGTGCGCTCGATGGCGAAGCGATCATCCTTGCAAAGCCCCAAAGCTATATGAATCTCTCCGGCGGTCCGGTCGCCAATCTCATGAAAGCCTATGGCGTCTCTCCTGATGAAGTCATCGTCATTCACGACGATCTTGATCTTCCTTCTGGCTCGATCCGCGTGAAGCGCGGGGGAGGACACGCGGGGCATAATGGTCTGCGTTCGATCATCGACAAGACGAAGACGCGCGAATTCAATCGGGTTCGCATCGGTATCGGTCGCCCACCAGGGAAGATGCCGGTCGTGGATTTCGTATTAGCCACACCGCGCAAAGAGTCCTTGGAAGAGTTCGAGCATGCTTGCCAGCGTGGGGCGGAGGCGTGCGCGTACTTAGTTGAGCACGGACTCGAAAAGACACAAAACACCTTCAATTAAACCTCGGCAAACACGCTTCGATATGCGAAAATAACCTACGAACAACAAGTCGTATGGTAGGTATTCTCAATGTCAGCGAAGATTCTGGTTAAGCAGGTCGACCAGGCAGTGGTAACCCATCTTGCCGAGACCTTCGACCTTCCTCATTTCATAGCTGCTACGCTCGCTTCGCGCGGGGTCATTCAATATGAGCAGGTGGAGAGGTTCCTCCACCCATCGCTCGTGCGCGATTGGCGCGACCCGTATGACATCGAAGGCATGGAAGAGGTCATCGAACGATTACTCGCAGCGCTCAAACGCAGTGCGCGCATCCTCGTCTTCGGCGATTTCGACGTGGACGGCATAACGGCGACTTCCATCATGACACGTGGGCTCCGAGCGCTCGGGGCAGAGGTCATCCCCTTCATTCCCTTGCGCTTCGAAGAGGGCTACGGTCTTTCGGCTAAGGCGATCGAGCGCGTTATTGGGCTGAGCCCCGATCTGGTCATCACGGTCGATAACGGCATCGCCGCCTCCGATGAGGTCGAACACTTGAAACGCGAGGGCATCGAGGTCATCATCACCGACCATCATGAGCCTGCCGAAGCGGTGCCCAAAGGGGTGCCGCTCATCGATCCGAAATGCGGAAACAACCCGAGTTCGATCCTGGCAGGTGCAGGGGTTGCGCTCAAAGCCATTCAAGCCTTAGGGGCGCGACTGGGCAAGCCGCATCTTTGGCGCAGTCTGGACGATCTGGCAACGCTGGGCACGATCGCCGATCTTATGCCCATGGTGGACGAGAATCGCGCGCTCGTTGCAGAGGGCCTTATAATGCTCAACAGCGAACCGCGTGCCTGCATCGAAGCGCTCATGGTCCAGGCAGGCATAGAGCCTGGCACCTTGAGTTCGGTGAACCTTGGTTTCACGCTCATTCCGCGGCTCAATGCGGCAGGGCGCATGGGCAATGCTCAGCTTGCGCTCGATCTGCTTCTCTGCGACGACCCCGCTGAATGCATGCGCCTTGCAGCGCAGCTCGAAGACAACAACAACGAGCGCCGCCGTATCGAGGCTGAGCTTTCCGAGGTTGCGCAAGAACAGGCAGCGCAGAGATATACGGGTCAACGCGCGCTCGTGGTCTTTGGCGAAGGTTGGCATGAGGGAGTGAAGGGCATCGTTGCTTCGCGCCTGGTCAATACCTATCGCGTGCCTTCGCTGCTCTTTACGATCGAAGATGGCGAGGCGCGTGGTTCGGGACGCAGTGTAGGAGATATCAATCTCTTCAAAGCGGTCGAGCACTGCAAGCATCTTCTCACCCGTTACGGTGGGCATGAGGCAGCGGTGGGCGTCACGTTGCCGAGCGAAAATCTCGATGAATTCTACCGTGAGCTCTGCTCGTATCTCGATACGTTCCCTGCTGAATGCTTCGAGGCGAGCGTGAAAGCCGATGCGATCGTCGATCTTTCGGAGCTCACGCTCGAAAACGTTGCGAAGATCGATCTCCTTGCTCCCTTTGGCCAAGAGAATGCCGTTCCGCATTATCTTGCACGGGGTGTGTTCTTGGAGCAGGCAAAAGCGGTCGGGGCTGAGAAGAACCATCTTTCAGCGCGGCTCTCCGATGGAGTCGATAGCGTTGCGGCTATTATGTTCCGCGCTCCCAACATCGCGGAGATGCTCAGGTGTAAATGCGCGCTCGATGCGGTGTTCCGTCTGCAGATCGATACGTGGAAGAACTACAGAAGCGTCAAAGCGATGGTGGACCATATCGCACCGCTCGATGCTTCGGACTGTCCATGCTGCGATCAGGCGACCACTTCCTTTCTTCACGAGCTGAGCGATTCGTATTGCGATACGTGTCCCTCTGCTTCTTTTGGGGCACAAGAAGAACCTTCGAATGCTTTCGTTGAGAGCAACCGCGAGCAGTGGGAGATGCTCGCGAAGAGAGAACCGCAGGCCCTGCGTAGCAAGCTTGCTTCTGCCCTTATCGGAACAGCGACGCTCCATGAAGCGCAAGCCAAGACGCTCGAGCTACTCGATGCAGGGGAGTCGGTGTTCTCGGTCATGGGAACAGGACGGGGCAAATCGCTCATCTTTCACCTCTTCGCGATCGAACTGGCGCTCAAACAGCACAAACAGAGCATCTTTCTCTATCCGCTGCGTGCGCTCATTTCCGATCAGGCGTTCCATTTGCGTGAGGTGGTTTCGCGCTTCGGCATAACCGTCGAAGTGCTCATGGGAGCTACCCCGCAAGAAGAACGCGAGCGTATCCTTGCTGGTCTTGAACGGGGGCGCGTCGATATCATCCTCACTACGCCAGAATACCTTGCTTGTCATGTGAACGAACTTGCGAAGAAGGGATCATTCGGGTTCGTGACGATCGATGAGGCCCATCATGTGGGACTGGCGCGCGAGGATTTCCGTGTTGCTTACAAGCATATCTGCGATTGCCTGCATGCGCTCGGCGATCCGCAGGTTCTCGCCGTTACCGCGACCGCTAACGATGCGATTGCGAAAGGCTTGATCGACCTCTTGCCGCTCGATGTCTATGTGGCAGATGAGTGGGTACGCACCAATCTGCACATCGACGATAAACGTAATATACGTAAGCGCGATCTTTACCTTGCTTCGATCGTTGCATCGGGGGAGAAGACGATCGTATATGTGAACTCTCGCATGGAAACGATCATGCTCACCAAACGGTTGCGCGAACTGGTGCCTCATCTCGCATGGCGTATCGGCTTCTATAATGCGGGGCTTACCCGTGCGGAGCGCAATCGGATCGAGGAGCTGTTCCGCAATGACGAACTGAGCGTGCTCATAGCTACCTCAGCCTTCGGCGAAGGGGTCGATCTTCCTCATATCCGTCATGTGGTGCTCTACCATATGCCCTTTTCGGAGGTCGAGTTCAACCAGATGAGCGGGCGCGCGGGCCGCGATGGGGAAGACGCCTTCATCCATCTGCTCTTCGGACGCAATGATGGCTCGATCAACCAATCGATCCTGCACGAGATGACACCCACGCACGACAACATGGCGCAGATCTATCGCGAATTGCGTCGTCAGCAGAAGGCGAGTGAGGAGCGCTTCTATGCGTTCGCATTCGATCAACTCGCAAGAAGCGTTACGTCGCTGTTCCCGACCTTTTCGGTCTCTATCGATCAGACGCGCTCGGGTGTTGCGGTCTTCGAAGAGCTTGGTCTGGTAGAAACGCGTACCGAACAGGTGGATAACAATACGCATCATTTCATTCATGTCGTAGACTATAAAGGTAAAGTGGAACTGATAGACAGTGTTCGCTATCGCGAGGGTGTGGACGAGATCGCTTCCTTCGATCGTTTCAAGGATTGGGTGCTCTCTTGTTCTGCCGAAGAGCTCGAATGCTGTGTTCAAAAGCCGCTTATGCCGCACACTGAAGAAGAGAGGTAGTGGGATGCCGCCTAAGAATGCAATACAGAACCTATCGGGCAGCACGACCTCGATCGATCCTTTCATCGCGGCAGCAACTACTGCGCCGCAGGGGTTTTCGGCTGAAGAGCGCTTCGAGGCGCTCCTCGAGCTGGCTTCAGGCTATCTGAACGAAGATGAACTGGCGCTTCTGAAACGTGCTTTCGCGTTCGCTTCCGAAGCGCATGGTGACCAGAAACGCAAATCGGGCGAACCGTTCGTCATCCATCCGGTCGAGGTTGCTATCATCCTAGCCGATCTACGCATGGACGTCGAAGTGCTTTGTGCCGCGCTTCTGCACGATACCGTTGAAGACACTGCAGCAACCAAAGAACAGGTGGCAGAAGAGTTCTCGCCTCAGATCGCAGAGCTGGTTGATGGCGTCACGAAGATCTCGAAGATCGAGGTCGAAGATTTGAACGATGAACAGGCGCAGACGTTCCGTAAGATGCTCGTGGCGATGAACCGCGACATTCGTGTGGTCGTCATCAAGCTCGCCGACCGCTTGCACAACATGCGTACGCTCTCAGCGCTGCGCGAAGATCGCCGTATCTTCAAGTCACGCGAAACGCGCGAGATCTACGCCCCGATCGCGCACCGCCTGGGCATCAGCTCCATCAAATGGGAGCTTGAGGATCTCGCCTTCTTCTATCTCGAGCCGAACAAATTCAAGCAGGTCTCGCGCATGGTTTCAGAAACCCGCCATGAGCGCGAGGAATATCTGCAGAACGTCATCGACATCCTGAAAGAGGAGATGGAGAAGATCGGCGTCGAGGCGCGCTTCATGGGGCGCCCGAAACATCTCTATTCCATCTATTCGAAGATGACGAAGAAGGGTAAGGGGTTCTCTGAGGTATACGATCTGATCGCGGTGCGCATCATCGTAGACTCCGTGAGCGATTGCTATTCGGTGCTCGGTGCGGTCCATACGCTCTGGCATCCGATGCCGGGGCGCTTCAAAGACTACATCGCGATGCCGAAGTTCAACATGTACCAAAGCCTGCACACCACGGTCATCGGTCCTGCGGGTCGTCCGCTCGAGGTGCAGATCCGAACCGAAGAGATGCACCGCGTGAGTGAATATGGAGTTGCAGCTCATTGGCGCTACAAGGAAAGCGGCACGCGCAAGGGGGATAAGGATCTCGAAAAGCAGATCGCCTGGCTGCGCGAGATGGTCGACTGGCAAGACGAGACGAAGGATTCACGCGAGTTCTTGAAATCGCTCAAGGTTGGCTTGGCGCCGAAGGAAGTCTACGTCTTCACCCCCAAAGGCAAAGCGCTCAGCCTGCGTGCTGGTTCCACGCCAGTCGATTTTGCCTACGCGATCCACACGGAAGTAGGCAACCACTGCGTGGGAGCGAAGGTCAATGGCAGCATCGTGCCGCTGAGCTATGAGCTCCAACAGGGCGATCGTGTTGAGATCCTCACACAGAAGAGCGCCAGCCCTTCACGTGATTGGCTCAATATCGTGAAGACCCCATCCGCACGCTCGAAGATCCGTTCGTATTTCTCGAAGATCTCTCGTGGCGATGATCTCCAAGCAGGACACGATAAGCTCACGCGCGAAATGCGCAAGCACGGGCTCGGTATCTCTTCTGCGCAATCGATGCGCGCGATCAAGCAGGTTGCAGAGACCCTCGGGTTCAAGGATTCCGATGACATGCTCGTCAAGATCGGTAACGGTAAGGAGAGCGCTCAGCTTGTTGCCAACCGCTTGCTGAAGATCCTGGTCGACAAGGGAACCGAAGATGCCGAAAAGCCCGGCATCGGCACTTCGGCCTCTTCAACGGGCAAGATGCCTCCTATGCTCACGAGCGTCAAGCGTCCGAAGAAGCACGAGACGCATGCGGATAACGGCATCGTGGTGCGTGGCATCGACGATGTTCTCGTGCGCCTTTCGCGCTGTTGCAACCCAGTTCCGGGTGATGACATCGTTGGCTTCGTCACGCGTGGGCGCGGCGTTTCAGTTCATCGTAGCGATTGTCCGAATGCGCAGGACCTCAGGCGTCATCCCGAACGCATCATCGAAGTGCATTGGGCAGATACCGCGCCTTCGGGTAAGGTGTCTTTCAACGTTGAGATCTTGATCGAAGCGCTCGACCGCTTGAATCTACTTCTCGATGTGGCGAAGGTCTTCGCCGATAACGGAGCGAACGTGCTCTCAGTCTCTTCTACCACCCATCGTGATAGCATGGTCGAGATGCGTTTTCTCTTTCAAGTTTCAGATACGACCGCCATTTCGCGCATCTTGCAGCGTCTCCAGTCGGTCGAGGGGGTATTCGAGGCGCGTCGCATGATGCCGAACGCGACTTCGGATTCAAAATAAGGGCTACTGCGTTTTGTAGCAGCGAACAGGAGGGATTGCCCATGTCAACTATTGAGATCACCCGTGGAGAGCGCGGATTCATCGTTACCGGCGCTTGTGTGGATATCGAATTTCTCATTCTGGGAATGATCCAGAACAATACCTATTTCATCAGCGATGGTAAAGGCTTGATGGTGGTTGATCCTTCTGCGGATGTGAACCGCATCCTGGCGCTCATCGGCGATCGTAAGCTCGATGCGATCATCTGCACGCACCATCACAGCGACCATGTGGGCGCGCTCAAAGAGCTGAAGGAGGCAACAGGGGCTTGCGTTTATGCTTCCGCCATCGATACTCCGGTCATCGAGAACCAGCCGGCTCCCGATTTCGGACCGCTCGTTGCTTCTTGCAAGGTCGATAAGACGCTGAACGATGGCGATACGGTCACGGTCGGCAATATGAAATGGAAGGTCATCGCAACCCCTGGTCATACTCCCGGCGGCATCTGCCTGTTCCTTGATTCCGAATACGGTGAATACATCGAGCGTGCCAACGTGCTCATCTCGGGCGATACGCTCTTCGCTGGCTCTATCGGGCGTACGGATTTCGAGGGTGGCAATGATGCGCAGATGCGCAAATCACTCAAGCGTCTCTCGCAGCTACCCGATGATACGCTCGTGCTTCCTGGTCATAACTCGCTTACCACGATCGGTGATGAACAACGCCGTGTCTTCCGCTACTTCTGCTGAAGTAACGCTACAATAGGAAAGACGCGCGCATTGCCTCATGCACGGAGGTCGCGCTAAGAGCACAGAGCTTTTGAGGAGTTTACACGCTATGAAACGGAGAACCACCAAGTTCAACTATTTTGATGCCTTCGCTTCGCAGGCGGAGCTTGCTGCGAAAGAGGCGGAACTGCTCATGCTCGTGGTCGAGAACTTCGACCGTGCTGAGAAGCTTCAGGAATACCTGCCAGAAGCACACAGGATCGAGAACGAGGCCGATGAAGTGCATCACAGCATTCACGATGCGCTTTTGCCTGATTTCGTGCCACCGCTCGATCGCGAGGATATCACCTCGCTTGCTTCCTCGCTCGATGAAGTGGTCGACCTGATCGAGGAGCTCATCTTGAGCTTCTATATGTACGATGTGCGTTTCATGCATACCGATGCGATCGAATTCGCGAAGATCCTGCATAAATCCTGCATCGCACTGTGCGGTGCAGTGAAGGAATTCCCGCGCGCACGTAAGTCCGAGCCGTTCAAAGCAGGTGTCGTTGAGGTCAACGATCTCGAAGAAGAAGCCGATCGTCTCTACCTTGAAGCTATGCGCCGCTTGTTCACCGAAGATTCTGAGCATTTCATGCGCGTTATGGTCTGGTCATCGATCTTCGATCTGTTCGAAGACTGCATCGACCAGTGTGAAACGATCGCCGACCGCATGAGCGCGATCGTGCTCAAGAACGGCTAGTCGCTCCGCTCGCAAGCGATAAGCCACGCAAGCTGCGCTTTTTCGCTGGCTTTGCATCAACCATTACGCTTACAGAAAAATACTTTCTTCTAGCTGCACGGACAGGTTGCTCGCACGTGATTGTGTTATCTTTGTTGTGCAGTTTTCTCAAGAAGAAAGTTAACCATGTCACTTGTTGTTGCTAAGTTCGGCGGTACCTCGGTCGCATCGCCCGAACGCATCCAGAATGTTGCAAAACGCCTCATCCAAAAGAAGGAAGAGGGCAATCAGGTCGTTGCGGTGGTTTCCGCTATGGGTAAGACCACCGATGAACTGCTCGATCTTGCCAATGCGGTGAACACCATCCCTACCAAACGCGAGATGGACATGCTGCTCTCAACGGGTGAGCAGGTCAGCATGGCGCTACTGGCGATGGCTATCCAGGCGCTCGGTCATGAAGCAATGAGCTTCACCGGTTGGCAGGCCGGCATCGTTACCGATGATGAATTCTCCAGCGCGAAGATCGAGATCGTTCAAGCGGATCGCATTCGCGAAGAGCTCGAGCGCGGTGCGATCGTGGTGGTCGCAGGCTTCCAGGGCCTCACGCACGATGGTGACATCACTACGCTCGGTCGTGGTGGTTCGGATACTACGGCGGTCGCTTTGGCATCAGGCCTCGATGCGGATGTGTGCGAGATCTATTCGGACGTCGACGGCATCTATACGGCCGACCCGCGCATTGCTCCCCATGCGCGCAAGCTCGATGTGGTTTCCTACGATGATATGCTCGAGCTTTCGAGCGAAGGTGCAGGAGTCCTGCAATCACGCGCGGTTGAATTCGCGCGTAAATACAAGGTGGTCATTCATTCCCGTTCGGCATTTAGCGATGAGCCGGGAACTATCGTCAAGGAGGTTGCTCCAAACATGGAACACGCCATTATCACGGGCATTGCTCACGATACATCGGAGATGAAGGTCACCATTCGTGGTCTTGCAGATGAAGCAGGCATGGCGGCGCGCGTTTTCGCGCTCCTTGCGAGCAACCGCGTTTCGGTCGACATGATCATCCAGAATGCCACGAGCGGTGGCAATGCTAATATCAGCTTCACCTTCCCGGGTTCGCAGCGTGATCTTGCGCTTGCTGCGGTGGACGAGATCGCCAAGGAACTTAACGCTTCAGAGGTCTTTGTGGACGAGAACATCGCAAAAGTCTCTCTGGTCGGCACGGGTATGAAATCGAGCCCTGGTGTTGCTGCGCGTGCGTTCAAAGCGCTCGCCGATAACAAGGTCAATATTTTGATGATCTCCACCAGCCCGATTCGTATTTCGGTCGTGGTCGACGGTGATCAGGTAGAAACGGCAGTTCAGTGCCTCCATACTGAATTCGGGCTCGATTCAGATAGTATTTTCGAAGAAACGCAGCTTTCCGCCGAAGAGATCGCTGCCAAGATGAACAAAGGACGTTAGAACATGGCTTGGACGAAAGAGATTCCCGCTAATCCGGTTGTTGCGGTTGCAGGCGCCACCGGCGCGGTAGGTCGTGAATTCCTCGAGGTGCTGCATGACCTCGATTTTCCTGCTTCTGAGGTGCGTGCGCTCGCTTCTTCGCGCTCGGCAGGCAAGAAGCTTCCCTTCAAGGGTTGTGGCCAGGTTCCCGCAGGCGATCTGATCGTTGAAGAGATGACCCCGGCAAGCTTCGAAGGTGTTGACATCGCGCTCTTCTCGGCGGGTGCGGGCGTTTCGAAAGAAATGCGCGAGGCGGTCGTTGCTGCAGGTGCGGTCATGATCGACAACTCGAGCGCTTTCCGCATGGAAGAGGACGTGCCGCTGGTCGTTCCTGAGGTCAACCCAGAAGATGTGGCGTGGCACAATGGCGTGATCGCGAATCCGAACTGCTCCACCATCCAGATGGTGGTTGCCTTAAAGCCGCTCTACGATATCGCTCCTATCAAGCGCGTGGTCGTTTCGACCTATCAGGCCGCATCGGGTGCAGGTGCTGCTGCGATGGACGAGCTCTATGAGCAGACTCGCGAATTCCTGGAGGGCAAGGACCTTACCGTGGATGCGTTCGCGCATCAGATCGCATTCAATGTGATCCCGCACATCGATGTGTTCATGGAAGATGCTTCCACGAAGGAAGAGTGGAAGATGGTCGTGGAAACGAAGAAGATCATGCACGATGATAGCCTGGCGGTAAGCGCCACCTGCGTGCGTGTCCCTGTGCTCCGTTGTCATGGCGAATCGATCAATGTCGAATTCAAGAGCGCCATCACGCCAGAGCAAGCGCGTGAGGCTCTTGAACAAGCGCCGAACGTGATCGTCATGGATGATACGGATAACAAGCTCTATCCGATGCCGGGCTTGCTGGCAGGCACGAACGATACGTTCATCGGCCGCTTGCGCAAGGACCCGTCGGTCGAGAGCGGCTTGGCGTTCTGGGTGGTAGCGGATCAGATCCGCAAGGGCGCAGCGCTCAATGCAGTGCAGATCGCTCAACTGCTGCTTCCGTAACTGCTTCTGCAGGCCATAGATCTTTCAAGCGCGAGGGTGCACTGCCTTCGCGCTTTTTGTTTGCAAGGAAACGCAACCATTACAATTCGCAGGTGCGCTTTCTCTATGCTGAGCTGCTTGTTAGTATGGGTGCAACCAAAAGGAAGGAGCAGCCATGAATAAAGAAAAGATTCGGGTTGTGCAATATGGATGTGGCAAGATGGCGAAGTATACGCTTCGCTATCTTTATGAGAATGGTGCCGAGATCGTCGGTGCGATCGATACGAACCCAGAGATCGTGGGTATGGATGTGGGAGACTATGCTGAACTGGGTGTGAAGCTTGGGGTGCTCATTTCAGACGATGCTGATAAGGTGCTTGACGAATGTGATCCGCAGATCGCAGTGGTCACGCTCTTTAGCTTCATGAAGGACATCGAGCTGGCGCTCATAGATTGCGTATCGCGTGGTATCAACGTAGTAACTACCTGCGAAGAAGCAATTTACTCCTGGACCACTTCACCCGAGATCACCAATCGCATCGATGCGCTCGCTAAAGAAGCAGGCTGCACGGTCACGGGTGCGGGCATGCAAGACATCTACTGGATCAACATGGTCGGCTGTATTGCAGGCGGTGTTCATCGCATCGATAGGATCGAAGGTGCCACCAGCTACAACGTTGAGGATTATGGGCTTGCACTTGCGAAGGCACATGGCGTCGATCTGACGCCTGAGGAATTCGAGAAAACGCTCGCGCACCCTGAAGAGATCGAGCCTTCCTATATGTGGAACTCGAACGAATCGCTCTGCAACCTTATGGGCTGGACGATCAAATCGCAGACGCAGAAAAGCGTTCCTTTCATCGCTGAGGTCGATACGTATTCCGAGACGATGGGCAAGACCATTCCAGCAGGAAAGTGCATCGGCATGAGCGCGGTGGTCACTACCGAGACCCATCAAGGGCCTGTTATTGAGACACAATGCATCGGTAAGGTGTATGGCCCTGATGATGGCGATCTGTGCGATTGGAAGATCCTTGGCGAACCTGATACAGAATTTGCGGTCACGAAGCCCGCAACGGTCGAGCATACGTGCGCCGATATCGTCAACCGCATCCCAACGGTGATCGATGCGCCTGCAGGATACATCACGGTCGATCAACTTCGTCCGATCGAATATCTCACCTATCCGATCAATCTCTATGTGGAGAGTGATCCTTATCAGCATGGCTATCTGTTCGCTGATTGTGGAGAAGGCCATGATGAAGATTGCTGCTGTGGCGGACATGGGCATCACCATCATCATCACGGCGATGGCTGCAAGTGCAAGAAGGACAAGAAGAACAAACGTTCAAAGAAGAAGTAAGCTTCCTTTGAAAGGGGTTTGCTTCGTCCTTAACGATCGAGAACAGGTGGGCGAGAGGGGTAAAGATACCACCCTTGGAAAAAGTGCCCGTTCTTTCTTGACGAACGGAACCAATACCGATAATATACCGATTCGCGTCAAGTTCTTGCGACGCAACGCACTTTGGGGTGTCGTCTAATGGTAGGACAGCGGTTTCTGGTACCGTATGTGAGGGTTCAACTCCTTCCACCCCAGCCAACATGGCCCCGTCGTCTAGCGGTTTAGGACGCCGCCCTCTCAAGGCGGAGATCGCCGGTTCGAATCCGGTCGGGGCTACCAGTTGAAACAAAAAGCCGAGCATTCTGCTCGGCTTTTTCTGTTTTTGAGCAATCGGCCGCAAATAAAGAAAGGGTAGCCTAGCCTAGCTAAGGTTATTGATATGCTCGCGTCTTTTGATAGCAGCAAGAACGTAGCACGCTTGTCTCATATATTTAGTTGTGATAGCATGCAAAACCTCTTATGAGCTGTGTTTACAGTTTTACAAGGAGGTGCTTCTCATGTTGGAAGGCATCTCGGAATATCAGGCGATACAACACGCGATCACTGAATCGTGCTCGGCTCTTTTTGCGCGCAAACACCTGCTTGCTATGCTTCTCGCGCGTCGGCGATCTTTGCGTGTCATCTGTGCTCCAGCCCATTTTGGAAAATCGGTTTTAGCGTATCAGTATGCACATGAAGTGTTTGCTGATGATACAGTCTGTTGGATCAATGCGAGTGAGCCGGTTTTTCTTGTCTCACTTGATGCATTGCGTACCAAAGAAGACAAGATGGACGTGACTCCACTAGGGAAGAATACAAGCGCATCAAAGCTCTTCATTATCGACGACTGTCCCACTCTCGATGCTATTCGCTTTTCAACTCTGTGCGCTGTGATAGAGGCAACACTTAATGCTGGTGATGAGGTTATTCTCACCACTAAAGATACGCGGTGGACGAAACTTAAGAAGCCCTATCCAGAAGTAGTTGATGCACAGCTTCTCTTGCTCGGTAAGCAGGAACAAGATGAAGAAGCAAGATGGACACAGGGGGATGAAACACTCGAACGAAGGATGAGCAAGGGTGAAGCGAACTTGCGTTTAATAGTAGGGTATCCTAATGATGCGGCGAAAGCGCACAAGTTGTTTTTCGAAACACTGATGGACCAAGAGATAACCTCTTCACTTGAAGCGCTGAGTCTCATTATGCTCATACTTGAAAGGGGCGCGCTTCACGAGCTCAATTCTTATGTCGAAACGCTCGATAGTGCACTCATGCGTGATCTTGAGCATGCATATCCCTATGTTGGTATCACGCCGCTCAGTCCACTCTTTTCCTGCGCAGTGCTTTCTGAGCAAGAACGCTTCATGCTCTTACGCAGGCACCTCCAGGGTATTCGTATGGCGCTGGGAGTGTTTGAAAGCGATGAACTGCTTGTTGAGTGCTTGCTTGATCATTTACTCAAGCATGATCGACTGGAGCTTGCAACGCAGCTTGCTTGTGGTTTGCCACAGATGTCAAAGCGCATCAGGTTCTTTGATATGCACGCAGCAAGTTTTCTCTATGCTGGTAAACCTCTGGCACTCCTTGCGCTTGCTCGGACGCTTCCGCGTGAGCAATTCGTTTCAGAAAAAAGAAAAAGAGCGGTAGTGCTCGCGCTTGCTCTCATAGGAGAAGTTGAGCAGGCTCAAAGACTTTTGCACGCTCCGTCTTTGTTTAACACGGAGCAAAAGCGAAATAACTCTCTTTCAGAGTATTCGTCCGAATCCGATATCGATCTCTTTCCCGAGCTCAATGAGGCTCTCGTCTATATCCTGCTTGTTGGTGTTGAAAGTTATGATCGAGCGTATGTGGGCTCTTTGATCTCATCGTGTGTTCAGAAGCTGGGAAACGCGTCTTTCCGCGCGCTTGATAGGCCGAGGTTCTCTCATGATTTAGTGCGTATGCTTGCCTATGCTCTTGAAAATCCCCTAAAAGGCTTTAAGAAACTGCAGGCACTTATGAGCAGTGGATACAGTATGAAAGAAAACCTTTTTGCGCTCTGTGCTTTTGCTCGTATGCTGCTTTTCGTTTGGAATGATCGTTTGCAGGAAGGAGCAGGAAAAGAACAAGATCGAGCAGGTATTTTCGACAAGCTAAAAGAGCAGGAGCAGGATATGCTCAAAGACTTCGAGCATATGATGACGCGCATTTTAGCACGTGCTGCTACACTCCTTGAGCCTAATAGCATCGAACTGCTTCTTTTTGCTTCTGCACACTTGCTTTTTGGTGCACGTGTTTACCTGTTCCTTAATGATGCGATTCTGTCGCGCATTCAAACGTTGCGTGAATCGCTTTCCGCACAATGTCGTACATGGAGACAGGGAAAGCAGAGCGACAATCTGCTCGTCTACTGTGACGATGAGTCGCTCGGTCAGCTTACCTCTATGCGAAAAAAAGCTTTGCGCATCAATATGTTCGGACGCTTCGAGATCGAAGCACGCGATCCGGATATCACGATCAGGGCAAAAGTACGCAAACAGCTCCGCCTTTTGATCTCACTTTTGGCTATAAATGCTGGCCGTGAAGTGTCTCGCCCTTGGATTCAGCAAACGATATGGCCAAATTCTCCTGATCGTAATGCGCGTCAAAGTTTGTATTCGATGTGGAGCTTGCTCAACAAGAGCATTCTCGATCGCGAAGGCAACTGCCCGTTCTTCGAGAGCTATCCGCAGTCGGTGGCACTTAATTCTGCGCTTGTTGAAACTGATACACAGCTCTTAACTTCGATCTGCAAGCGCCTTCGCTATGAAACGCTCGATATCCCGCTCTATGAGAAGGCGATAGAGATGATTGAGGACATCTATCGTGGGCCGCTTCTTCCTGGAGATGAAACTGCTGAAGTGGTCGCATCACGCAAACAGTATCACGACCGCTTGATCGAGGCGCTCGTCAACGGGGGAGAGCAGTTGCGAAAGACAGGTGAGACTGCCCTAGCATTGCGTTATTTCCGTTTTGCGTTCGACAACGAACCGACGCGTGAGGATGTGTGCTATTTGCTCATGCTCACACTTTGGAAGCTTGGTCGCCATGGTGAAGCGCTTAACGAGTATTTTGTCTGCAGGCGTGCGCTGATCGATCGCTTCGGTATCGAAGGAACCGCTAAGCTTCGTAAGCTCTATGATGCGATTCTTGCCGACGCTTCTTGATTCCGTGGTGAGCTTATGGAAACGTGCCCGGACTTCGTGTTTGTTCGATGCACAAGTGGGGCTTTTGTGCGAAAAAGCGTACAATGTTACCGATCAAATGAGCGCTTGAGTGCGCATATGAATGAATAACAGCAACGGTCGCGCGGATCGTGTTTCTGTGCGACCGTAGTAAAAGAGAAAGTAGGACCCTCTATGGGATTCTTTACCAAGCTTTTGAGCATGGGCGAGGATAAGCCTTTGAAGAACTATCAGAAGGTGGTCGAAGGCATCAATGCGCTCGAGCCATTGATGGAGGCGAAGAGCGACGAGGAGCTCTCGCATATGACCGTTGAATTGCGCGAGCGTCTTGATCAAGGTGAAACGCTTGACGATGTGCTGCCTGAGGCATTTGCTGCGGTGAGAGAAGCGAGCAAACGCACGCTCGGGCTTCGTCATTTCGATGTGCAGCTCATCGGCGGTATGGCGCTTCATGATGGCAAGATCGCCGAAATGAAGACCGGTGAAGGTAAAACGCTCGTTTCGACCCTTGCAGGGTATCTCAATGCGCTTCCCGGAAACAACGTGCACATCGTTACCGTGAATGACTATCTTGCCGCGCGCGACAGTCAGTGGATGGGGCAAGTCTACGAATTTCTCGGTATGAAGGTTGGTCTTCTGCAAAATGGTATGGATCCCGAAGAAAAGATACCTCAGTATCAGGCTGATGTAACCTATGGTACAAACTCAGAATTCGGTTTCGATTATTTGCGCGACAACATGGTCGCACGCGCTGATCGTCGTGTTCAGCGCGGCCATAGTTTTGCCATCGTAGATGAGGTCGACTCGATTCTTATCGACGAAGCACGTACACCACTCATCATCTCTGGCGCGGGTTCACAGGCAGCCGAGCTCTATCAGAAGTTCGCTGCTATCGTCCCATCGCTTCGGCGCAACGTGGATTTCGAGATGGATGAGGCAAAGAAGACCATCTACACTACCGAAGCAGGCCTTGAAAAGGTCGAATTCCAGCTTGGTATCGAAGACTTGTATGGCGACCCTTCAGGTCAGATGCCCAATCATCTTCAGCAGGCGCTCAAAGCGCAATTCCTCTTTCACCGTGATGTCGACTATGTCGTTCAGAATGGCGAAGTGAAGATCGTCGACGAATTCACGGGCCGTATCATGGAAGGTCGCCGCTATTCAGAGGGTCTTCACCAGGCACTCGAGGCGAAAGAGCACGTGCTCGTGCGCCAAGAGAACCAAACGCTTGCGACCATCACGCTGCAGAACTTCTTCAGGCTCTACGATAAGCTTTCCGGCATGACCGGTACCGCTATGACCGAAGATTCGGAGTTTCGCCAGATCTACGATCTGCCCGTTCAGCCTATTCCGCCGAATCGTCCGGTCATTCGTGACGATAAGAACGATCTTATCTATCGTACGATCGATGCAAAGTTCAATGCGGTCGCAGATGATATCGCCGAGCGTCATGCCTATGGCCAGCCTTGCCTGGTCGGCACGGTTTCAATCGAGAGCTCCGAGCGCTTGAGTCGCTTGCTCTCAAAGCGCGGTATCAAGCATGAGGTGCTGAACGCGAAGAATCACGAGCGTGAGGCTTCGATCGTTGCGCAAGCAGGCCGCAAGGGTGCGGTCACGATCGCAACGAATATGGCTGGTCGTGGTACGGACATCTTGCTCGGCGGCAATCCAGACGTGCTCGCACAAGAATTCCTGGTAGAAGAGCTTGAAGAGGGCGAAGAGCCCACTACGGAACAATACGAAGCGGCCCGCGATCGTGCGGTTGCTATCACCGATCAGGAGAAGATCGAGGTCAAGGCTGCTGGCGGTCTGTGCGTGATCGGCACCGAGCGTCATGAGAGCCGTCGTATCGACAACCAGCTCCGCGGTCGTTCTGGACGTCAGGGAGATCCGGGCGTTACGCAGTTCTATCTTTCACTTGAAGACGATCTCATGCGCTTGTTCGGCGGGTCGAAGATGGATTCGATCTCGAACATGATGCAGAAAACACACCTTCCCGAAGACCAGCCCATTCAGGCTTCTATGGTTTCAAAAGCGATCGAGACTGCTCAGCGCCAAGTCGAATCGGTGAACTTCTCTGCACGTAAGAACGTCCTCGAATACGATGATGTCATGAACTTGCAGCGCAAAGCTATCTACAACGAGCGCAATGCGATCCTTGAGGGCAAGAACCTCACTGAACGCATCCCTGAGATCATCGAAGATGCGGTAGAGGCGAACGTTCTCGAATGGGTCTCGCCGAAGATGGCCAGCGACGATTGGGATATTGAGCCGCTCGATCAGTGGCTCGAGCAGATGACGGGCAGCAGCGATCTCAAGGTAGAGAATCTCGATCACGATGACAATGCCTATACGCTCATCGATCTTATCTGCGAATACTTCCAGGATCGCTACGATACGCGTGCTGAGCAGATCGGCCCGATCTTCGAAGATATTCAATCTCAGGTCATGCTGCGTTTTATCGATACAAAATGGATGGCGCACCTCCAAGATATGGACTACCTTAAAGCTTCGATCGGCTTGCGCGCCTATGGCCAGCGCGATCCGCTTGTCGAGTATCGCGAAGAGGCGCACGCTATGTTCTCGGCGCTCACTTCTTCGATTTACGAAGACTTCTTACGCTTCTTGCTTCGTGCTCCGATCGTGGTTCAAGAGGTCACGCCAGTCGAGCAAACGCCGCTCGATGGTGCGGTGAGCTATTCCAATCCCGAAGAGAGCCTCAACTCGGGCGCAACGCAAGCACAGCGTGTTCGTCAGGCGGCTGTTCAGACACAAGGGATGCCCGCGGAAAACCCCAAGGAATCCATGCCCGCGCGTAACGTTCCTGTGGAGAAGGACAAGAACGACCCCTTTGCGAACGTGGGTCGCAACGATCCGTGCCCCTGCGGTAGTGGCAAGAAATTCAAGAAATGTCACGGTGCTCATGCCTAAGTGCGTTATGGTGGTATCACACGAGATTGAATACATGAGGTTTTCCATCTATGATCACGCTTGATACAGCGCGCAAGCGCCTTGGTGATGCGCGCGGTTTTCTCCATATCGACGAACGTGAAAGCGAACTTGAAGAACTCGAGACCCAGATCGCTGCAGCAGATTTCTGGGACGATACCGATGTTGCCCAGCGTGTTTCGAAGCGCGCTTCCGATGTGCGGGATCTTCTCGCGCGCTACGCTTCGGCGCAGACGTTGCTCGAAGATGCGCAGACCGCTTCCGAGCTCGCTCAAGAAGATGCGAGCTTCCAGGAAGAAGAGGATGCGTGCCTCGCGCGTCTTGAGGAGATGCTCGATTCGTTCGAGATCGAATCCTGGTTCGATGGTCCTTATGACGATTCTGGCGCGATCCTTACGATTCATCCTGGTAGTGGGGGATTAGAGGCTCAGGACTGGACCGAGATGCTCTATAAGATGTATTCCCATTATGCCGATAAGAAAGGCTGGAAGACGAGACTGCTCGATCTTGTTCCAGGGGAAGGGATCGGGCTTGATCGTGTGAGCATGCAGATCGAAGGTCGTCACGCCTATGGCATGTTGCGCAGCGAAACGGGCGTTCATCGCTTGGTTCGTATCTCGCCCACCGATGAGAAAAAGCGTCGCCATACCACCTTCGCTGCAGTCGAAGTGGTCCCGGTGCTCGAAGAGAACGACATCGAGATCGAGATCGACCCCAACGACGTGCGCGTTGATGTCTATCGTTCGAGTGGGCCCGGTGGGCAGAGCGTGAACACGACCGATTCGGCGGTGCGCCTTACGCATATACCCACGGGCATCGTGGTCACCTGTCAAAATGAAAAGTCACAGCTCCAAAACAAAGAAGCCGCTTTTCGCGTCTTGCGCGGTAAGCTCTATGAGCGAGAAGAGCAGGCGCGTGCTGCTGAGCTCGCTGAGCTCAAGGGCGAGAAGATGGATAACTCGTTTGGCAGCCAGATACGTAACTATGTACTGTATCCCTATCGACTGATCAAGGACACTCGTAGTAATATCGAGAGCGGAAACGTCGATGCTGCTCTCGATGGCGATATTGATCAGTTCGTTATCGGATATCACCGTTGGCGCGCATCTCAATAAGCGCATCTCACTCGAAAGGAAATCCATGGCATCTGCTCATGCAAAACAAAAAGCCAACGCCATGCGAAAGGACATCATCGAGATGATCCATGAAGCAGGCAGTGGACACCCCGGAGGGTCGCTCTCGTGCACCGATATTCTGGCGGCGCTCTATTTTGGCGATGTTATGACCTACGATCCCGCTCATCCTACTTCTGATGCGCGCGATCGCTTTATCCTCGCAAAGGGCCATGCGGCACCCGCTCTCTACGCAGCGCTCGCAGAAGCCGGATTCTTCCCCAAAGACGAGCTTAAGACCCTTCGTAAGCTCGGAAGCAGGCTTCAGGGTCACCCCGATTCCAAGCTGCTTCCTGGTGTAGAGGTCTCTACCGGCTCGCTTGGACAGGGTCTTTCGGTCGCTGCGGGACTTGCAGCCGGCCTTCGCCTCAAAGGAGGCGATCAGAAGGTCTATACGGTCTTGGGCGATGGCGAATGCGAAGAAGGCCAGGTGTGGGAAGCAGCTAATTTCGCCGCAGCTGAAGCGCTTGGCAATCTTGTCGCAATCGTCGATTCCAATGGATTGCAGATCGATGGTTGTCTTTGCGATGTGTGCTCCGCTGGCGAGCTCGATGAGAAATTCGCTGCTTTCGGTTGGGACGTGCATCATGTCGATGGACACGACATCGATGCCCTTATCGCTCTTTTTACCTCGCTGCCCCGCAAAGCAACTGGAAAACCCCAGGCCATCATCGCAAAGACGGTGAAGGGTAAAGGGGTCTCCTTCATGGAGAACCAAGTAGGCTGGCATGGTAAAGCCCCCGATGCGGAACAGACCAAACAAGCGCTCGCAGAACTCGAAAGCGAGGTAGACGGTGATTAAACTAGCAGATGCTACGCAAGCTCAAGAAAAGAAAGCTACTCGTGCCGCTTATGGCAAAACGTTGGCAGAACTCTACGAACAAGGGCTGCCGATCGTAGCGGTCGACGCAGATCTCTCTGGTTCGACCACTACGAAAGCGTTCGCCCAAGCAGGCCAAGAAGAGAGCAAGCGGCTCTTCAATGTAGGCATCGCTGAACAGAACATGATCGATGTTGCTGCAGGATTGGCGCTTGCAGGCAATATTGCTTTTACCGGTTCGTTCGCGGTCTTCGGCACGGGACGTTGCTATGATCAGATCCGTAATACGGTCGCTTATGCCAACCTTGATGTGAAGATCGCACCTACCCATGCGGGCATCTCAGTCGGCCCCGATGGCGGCTCCCATCAGATGCTCGAAGATATCTCGCTCATGTGCGGGCTTCCTCCTATGAAGGTACTCGTTCCAGCTGACTATGCTTCTGCTTGTGCAGCGTTGCGCTTGGCTGCTGAAACTCCTGGTCCCGTGTATGTTCGTATGGGCCGCGCGAGCGTTCCTGCCGTCTATGCGCCCGATGTCGAGCTTGAGCTTGGCAAGGCGTATGTCATCGACGAGGGCACCGATGTCTCGATCATCGCTTGCGGTCTTGAGGTCACCGAAGCGAGAAAGGCAGCAGAGAAGCTCGCTGAAGAGGGAATCTCTGCTGAGGTTATCGACGCATTTTCGGTAAAACCGCTCGATGCCGAGACCATTTTGGCTTCACTTGCCAAAACTGGTTGTGCGGTTGTTGCTGAAGAGCATTCTGTGTATGGAGGTCTCTGTTCAGCGGTGAGTGAACTTTGCGCTGAATCGCAGCCTACGCCACTCGAGTTCGTTGCGGTGCGCGATCGCTTCGGTAAATCGGGAGAGTTTGAAGAACTTATGGCGTATTTTGGCCTTGATGCAGCTTCTATCGTCCAGGCAGCGAAAAAAGTACTCATGCGCAAATAACCTTGCTATAATTTTCTTGTCTCAGAATCGACACTATGAATGGAGCACACTGTGACAAATGATAACGGCGGAAGCGTCGGCAAACACGCCGCAGCGCACGCCGCGCCAAACCTTACCGAGCAGCTCTCACAAGCGTTGCCCACGGTAAACGTCGAAGCAGTGAACCAAAGCACGGGAAACCCCGTTATTACCTTCGACCACGTTACGAAGATCTATGCCGCTCAGCCCAATAAGCCAGCGCTCGATGACGTTTCGCTGCATATCTATCCCGGCGAATTCGTTTTTCTTGTCGGTCATTCAGGATCGGGGAAGTCAACGTTCATCAAGCTGCTCACCCGTGAACTCACGGCCACTTCTGGTCATATCTATGTTGCTGATGAGGACCTCTCTTCGATGCGCAACTGGCGCGTGCCCTATTTGCGCCGCAACATCGGTTGCGTCTTCCAGGACTTTAAGTTGCTACCGAATAAAACGGTCTTTGAGAACGTTTCGTTTGCACTCGAAGTAATCGGCAAATCGCGCCACATCATTCGTACGCAAGTGCCTGAGGTTCTGCGTCTGGTTGGTTTGGCAGACAAGCTCGATAAGCTTCCTGACCAGCTTTCTGGCGGCGAGCAGCAGCGCGTTAGCATCGCGCGTGCGATCGTCAATCGTCCACCCTTGCTCGTTTGCGACGAACCAACAGGTAATCTTGACCCGCAGAACTCGCGGGGCATCATGGATTTGCTCGAACGCATCAATCGCACAGGTACTACCGTGCTCGTTGCTACGCACGACCGTGAGATGGTAGACAATATGCGCCGTCGCGTCGTCGCGCTCGATAAGGGCCATCTTACTCGCGATCAGGATAGGGGGGTGTACGGTTTCGATGTCTAGTTTGCTCTATTTCTTCCGTGAATCGCTTACTGGTTTCAAGCGCAATCTTTCAACAGCCTTAGGTTCGATCATTACGATCTTCCTTTCATTGCTCATCATCGGTATCTTCTGTATTTGCGGCGTTATCATCAACAACGTCGTCACATCAGTTGAGAATCAGGTTTCGATCACGGCTTATGTTGCTGATGATGCTTCTGAGCAGGATATCCATGCGGTCGAGCAGTATATCCAGGAGCTGCCTGGCGTTGAGAGCGTTGATTTCACCACTAAGGATCAGGCGCTCGAGAACTTCACTAACTCGATGACATCGAATCCTGATATCGTCGCTCAGCTCGATGGCGAGAATCCGCTTCCAGCATCGATCGATGTGAACCTTTCAGAAGCGCAGTCAGTATCAGATATTGCGAACCGCATTCTCGAAAACGAAACGTTCGTGAAGATTTGTGACAACCCGGATGACCCTTCTGATTCGCTTCAGTATGGTCAGAAGACGGTCGACAAGCTCTTCTCGCTCACGAACGCTATTCGCTACATCGGTATCGGTCTCATCGTTGTGCTCGTGCTCATTGCTTTCATCTTCATCAATAACACCATTCGTCTCGCTATTCTTGCACGTCGCAAGGAGATTGCGATCATGCGTTTGGTTGGTGCATCGAATGGCTTCATCCGTGGACCGTTCCTGGCAGAAGGTGCTTTGCATGCGATCATCGGCGCATTGCTTGCTATCGGGGTCATAGAGCTTATTCGTCTCTTTGCCCTTCCGCGCATTACTGCAGCGCTTCCGTGGCTTCCGATCAATGTTGATCCAGTTACGTTCGTTCTCATCTACGTAACGCTTCTCTGCGCTGGCTTGGTCATCGGCTTGCTGGGTTCAGTGTTCGCTATGCGCCGCTACTTGAAGGTCTAGTGCTCGTCATACCGCAAAGATTGGCTATCTGTGGAACACGCTTCTCAAAAGAATAAGCTCCAGAAACGCAATGCAAACATCATCAAAGTCGTTGGTGTTTGCATTGTTGCGATTGCGCTCTTCGTTGCTGGATTCATGTTCAGAGGTAACACGGAGCTGCTCACGGCGATGGGCTTCACGAGCTTTACCACGAAACAGGAAGCAAACCCTGGTCAGACAGTTTCAGGTAACACCTATAATTCCCTTTCAGCGCGTGTTGCTGAAGTGCAAGGCATCATCGCTAACGATAGCGTTGACACCTATGATCTCAATGCTGCAACTACTGCAACGCTTGATGCGTTTATCAAAACGATGAACGATCCCTATGCGCGTTATTTCGATGCTTCAAGCTATCAAACCTATTTAAGCAGCGTCTCCAGCCCTTCAACGGGCATTGGGGTTCTCTTCGGTGAATCCGACGGATCGTGCTATGTGGTAGATGTTTTCGAGGGTTCTGAAGCAGCGAATATGGGCGTTTTGCCGGGAGACTACGTTGAAGCGATCGACGGTGAGAAGAAAGATCAATGGTCGCTTCCTGAAGTTACCAATACCTTACGTCGCGACGAGGGCGAGACCGTATATATTACCTGGCGCAGACCAGGAAAAGACAATGCAGGTGGAACAACGTTCAATACCTCTTTACGGTATGAGAATTCGCCAGAGACCAATATCACCTATTCTGTTACTAATGGCATTGCTTATATCGAGATCAAGCAGCTTGGTAGTGATTGTGCTGAAGTGCTAAAGCAGACGATTGCTCAGGCAGCAAATGAAGGCGCAAGCGCACTCGTGCTTGATCTGCGCAATATCCCTGGTGGCTATCTTACTCAAGCGGTGGAGATCGCGTCGCTCTTCATCCAAAGCGGAACGGTTGTTCAGATCAAATCGGGTGACACGACCACTACGAAAACTGCTGATGGCGCTGAAGTGACCAATCTTCCCTTGGTGGTGCTGGTCAACGAGAAGACCGCAGGTTCTGCCGAAGTGCTTGCTTCTGCGTTGCAAGATTCTCAGCGTGCCACGGTAGTGGGCGTTCAGACGCAGGGCAAGGGATCGGTGCAGGTCATGCAGCCGCTCTCCTTTGGTGGTGCATTGCGCTATACGGCGGCAACCTATCTTTCTCCCTCAGGTCGTGCGATCGATGGAGTGGGTGTCACTCCCGATGTCGTTATCACCAATACCGAACGTCAAGTGCCTATCGCGCTCGAGATCGCTGCTTCGAATCGTTAGAAGCGCTGATGATTCATGGCACGACGTTCATCCAAAGCACGTAAACATCCAAAGTCGCATCCACAAGGCATCCTTGAAGTTACACCGCGAGGTTTCGGTTTCGTAAAGACCGCAGAAGGCGAATATTTCATTCCTGCAAATGAACGCAATGGTGCGTTCCCCGGGGACCTTGTCTTGGTCGCACGTGTGGGGAAACGCGGCGATCGGCAAGCAGGGTATTCTCATGCGCCTGGATATAAACCTTCAGCACGTGTCGTGAAGATCCTTTCCCGGGCAAATGAGCATATTATCGGGCGATATGAGGTTGCTGAGCCCTTCGGGGTGGTCGTTCCGAGTGATCCGCGCATTCCGCACGATATCTTCACGCTCCGTAAGGACAACCCTTCCATCGAAGATGGCAGCCTGGTTGAAGTGGAGATCGTGAGCTATCCTTCGCGCAACAATGCGGCAACAGGCAAGGTGGTACGGGTGATCGGCGCGGGCGATTCGAGCAACCTTGAGATCGATCTGATCGTTGCTCAGCACAAGCTCGAGACTGAATTCAGCGACCAGGCGCTCGATGAAGCTGACGCATGCGTGTTCGATGTTGCAGGCGCTCTTGCGAGCGGATACCGCGATATTCGCGATCGGTTCGTCTTCACGATCGATCCGGTCGACGCGCGCGACTATGACGATGCGCTCTCGGTGGAAGTAGAAGGGGAGCACGTCCACTTAGGCGTCCATATTGCTGATGTCTCGGGGTATGTGCCCTTCGATTCAGCGCTCGATGGGGAAGCACGCAGGCGCGGGTGCTCGGTCTACCTGGTCGATCGCGTCATACCGATGCTTCCAGAAGCGCTCTCCAATCAGCTCTGTTCGCTGGTACCTGCGCGTGAGCGCTTGGCAATGTCGGTCGATATCACGTTGCGTAAAAGCGACGGTCAGGTTCTTGCCTATGAGGTATTCCCGAGCGTGATCGCTTCAAATGCTCGCCTTTCCTATGATCAAGCGCAAGCGCTCATCGATTCCGCTCCGCATGATCTGATCGATGCCTTCAGGAAGGAAGCGGCACCTTTCGGCGCAGTCGAGCTGGATGATGAAACGATCCTCCAGCTGGCCGAGAAGATAAAGGTGGCACAAGCACTTTCCGAGCGGCTTTATGAGCGAAGATATGCTGCAGGCTGCATGGAATTCAATCGTGTTGAAGCACGTGCGATTCTTGATGATCAGGGCGCGCCCACGGGCATCCGCTATCGAAAGCGGACGGAAGCCACCAAGCTCATCGAAGAAGCGATGATCCTTGCCAACCATCTGGTGGCTTCTTGGCTCTCTGAGCGGAGCATGCCGTGCATCTATCGAACTCATGATGCGCCAGCACGCGATGCGCTCTTCTCGTTCTATGAGATCCTGCAAGAATTCGATGCCTATCGCACGATCGATAAGAATCTTTTCTGTGCTGGCAATCCTCATGTCTTACAGCAACTTCTCGCAACGCCAGCCGATGAACAGACGCATGAATTGGTGAGCATGTTGCTATTGCGCAGCATGAAACGTGCCGCCTATTCGGTCGAGGATGCGGGCCATTACGGATTGGCGCTCGAACAATACTGCCATTTCACCAGCCCTATCAGACGCTATCCCGATCTTATGGTGCACCGTATGGTAAAAGAAGCGTTGCTTAAGAAATCTGCAACCTTCGAAGCGGAGAAAAATTCAAGCGCGTGGATCGCGGATCATTCATCGGAAATGGAGCGCGTTGCTGCTAAAGCTGAGCATCAATCACAGCTCGTGAAGCTTATCGAGTATCTGCAAGGCTTCATCGGAGAGCGTTTCGAAACGCTCATCTACAGTGTCTCCACGTTCGGCGCGGTGCTTCGCATGGAGAACACCGTTTTGGGATTCATCCCGATCGAAGAGCTTGGCGATGAGTATTTCTCCTACAACCCTGAACGCTCGACGCTCACGGGTTCCGATACGGGCATGGTCTATCGGATCGGGCAAAAGCTCGAAGTGGTCTTGGCTGAGGCGGACTGGCATAGTCGCGAGGTGCGCTTCAAGATGGCGCCACGCTTCGAGTAAGATGCGAGATGCTCACTGCGCCCGTTCGAAAGCGCGCTATAATTGCTTCAACAAAAAGAGCTAATGAGGTGCAAACGCGCTTCTTCCTATATATGAGAGGAGCCTATTATGGCTAAGGTCGATAAGAAATTCTTGAAGAAGATACTTGAAACCCCTTCGGTCACCGGTACGGAGGTGGGCGTTGCAGAGCGGGTGCGCAAGCGGCTCGCGAACGTGGCGGACTCCATCGAAACCAATGTGATGGGTTCGGTCCATGCTACGCTGAAGGGCAAAGGTAACGCTCCTTCGGTCATGATCGCAGCTCACATGGACGAAGTGGGTCTCATGGTCACCTACATAAGCGAAGAGGGATTCTTGAGCGTTGCTGCGGTGGGCGGCGTTGATGCTGCGATATTGCCGGGCATGCGTGTCGATGTCCACACGAAACAAGGTACGTTGCGCGGCGTGGTCGGAAGAAAGCCGATCCATCTTATCAGCCCTGATGAGCGAAAGAATGTCACCGCGCTCGATGATCTTGTGATCGATCTGGGCATGTCAGCGAAGCACGTGAAGAAAGCGGTCTCCATCGGCGATGTGATCACCTACGGAGTCGGCTTTGAAGAGTTCGGCGATGGTATGGCGGTCTCGCGTGGCTTCGATGACAAGATGGGTGTCTATATCGCGGTGCGTGTGCTCGAAGAGCTTGCGAAAGCGGGCGGAGCGCCAGGTGATTATATCTGTGCAGCAACGGTCCAGGAAGAGATCGGGTTGCGTGGTGGAACCACCTCCGCCTATGGGGTGCACCCTGATATCGCGATCGCGCTCGATGTCACGCATGCTACGGATTATCCTGGCATCGACCCGACGAAGTACGGCAAGCTCGCCTGTGGTGAGGGTCCGGTCATCGCGCGCGGGCCGAATATCAATCCTGTTGTGTTCGATCGCTTGAAGGCAGCCGCTAAAAAAGCGAAGGTTCCTGTTCAGATCGAAGCTGAACCGCGGGTCACGGGAACTGATGCAGCTGCGATGCAGATCCAGCGTGGCGGAAAGGCAACTGGCCTCGTTTCGGTCGCGCTGCGCTATATGCATACCCCCACCGAGGTCATCGCGCTGAAAGATCTTGAAGCGTGCGTAAAACTTCTGGTGCAGTTCATCCTCGACCTCGATGAAGAGGTCACGTTCGTCCCTGGTCTGTAGCCATGTCGCGCGTTGATACGCTCATAGCGAAGAATCGTCGTGCGCTGCACGATTACGAGATCTTGGAAACCTACGAGGCGGGCATCGTGCTCACGGGTACTGAGGTGTGCTCGCTTCGTGAGAACAACTGCCAGCTCACGGACTGCTTTGCGCTCGTTCGCAATGGGGAAGTATGGTTGCATAATCTTCATATCGCACCCTATTCCCATGGCAATATCGCCAACCCTGACCCTGATCGCGTGCGCAAGCTCTTGCTCCATCGCAACCAGATCCGCGATCTTGTGCGCAAGACCCAGGAGAAGGGTATGGCACTTGTGCCGCTCAAGATCTATTTCGATAAGAATTCACGCGTGAAGATCGAGTTGGCGGTCGCACGAGGCAAGAAGCTCTACGATAAACGTGCAGCCATGGCTGAGCGCGATTCGAAACGCGAGATCGATCGGGCGCTCAAAGCGCGCAATCGTTCGTATTAGGAAAGGATGCCGTTATGAATGAAGCGGTCAAGACCATGATCGAGCGCCTTCATGCTCGATTGGACGATCTTTCGGTTGTGGTAGATGGCGTTCCCTATGAGCTTGCGGGCTATGACAAAAAGCTCGATAAGATCGATGACCAGATCTATCTCATCGAATGCGAGATCGAGAAGAAGACCGCCAAAAGCGTTCCGCTCGAGCCTGTGAGCGAAGCAGAGTCGGCTGCGTTCGACAATGCAACGCAAGTAAAGGACCCTAAGCGCACGGCAGCAGCTTCGAGCCCTGCATCTGAGTCTGAAGACGAAGCGGACGAAAAAAAGGAAGAGGGATTCCTTACCGATTCTGCGAAAGAGACGATCGCAGGAGCAACGAAGAAGCTCAATTCCTTCTATAAGGAGGGCAAGGAGGTCATGGGCGAGTTCTCTGAAGCCTTTGGCGATATCAAAGAGGCGCTCCCGGGCAATCCTTTCAAGAAGCGCCGTTAGTGCGCAGCTAGGGGAGCAGGACAAGAAGCGTCCAAAGCGAAGCTAGAAGTGTTCATGTTGAACCCACAGGCGCTCATGCAGTTAGGTGTTAAAGAAAGAGGAAGTCACCGACGTGTGTCGATGACTTCCTCTTGTTTCGCAAGTAGTGCGAAGCGATCGATCATGAAAGGCTATTTTGCCTCACGCATGGCCTCATCGAATTCACCAGCGGTCTCAGCAGCTGCCGCAGCTGCGCCTTCATCACCCATGGCGTCGAAGTCCTCAACGGCGGTTTCTGCTTCAGCGCGAATATCGTACTCGAGCTTTTCGAGGTCTGCGCGTGCGATGCGATCTTTTTCTTCATTTGAGATATCCATGGTGAACACCCTCCCTTAAGTGGTTCTTTGATACTTCTATTGTAGTAATACGCACGTGAAATGCGATTACCGCAGGGTGACCGTTTCTTTTCGTCTTGGCTACAGCCTTCCGCATGACGCCGGATAGTTCACTTAGGCGAAAAAATGCTCGTTTTCATCTTGGGTGCTCCTCTTACCTGTGGTATAGTGCTAGGGCTTGTTTGAAACATACGGCATAAACATGCCTGTGAACATTGAACGATAAATGGAGTTGATCAAGAATGTCCAAAGTATGTGAGATCTGCGGTAAAGCACCGAGCGCTGGTCGTAATGTCAGCCATTCTCATCGTGTTACCAATCGTACCTTCCGTCCGAACATCCAGAAGGTCACGATCAAACTCAATGGCAAGGTCAAACGTGCGAACGTTTGCACGAAGTGCCTCAAAGCAGGTAACGTCGAGCGCGCATAACAGCCATTCTCGTCCTGTTCTCGAAGACCACTCATGATGGGTGGTCTTTTTTGTGTAAAATGAAGCTCTAGCCCTAACTGGCGTGGTCATTCCTGACCATTGCCTATCGAAAGGAGCGCTATGAATACCGATATTCCTGGAGACCTGATCGTCTCTGAAGAGGTTCTGGCAGATATCGCTGGACATGCTGCTCTTCAGTGCTATGGCGTGGTTGGCATGGCTCAACCAGCTGCCGCTAATGGTCTTGCGAAATTCCTTCCCCAGTCTCCCTTGCGCAAGGGCGTCATCGTCTCAGTGGACGAAGATGGGGTGCTCATCAGTCTCTATGTCGTTCTCGAGCATGGGGTCAATATCAATGTCGTATCGACCAATCTCGTCGATCAGGTTACCTTCGCACTTGAAGAATTCGTTCAAGCCCCGCTCAAGGGAATCGATGTGCACGTACAGGGAATCAAAGTTCGTTAGAGCTATTCGCTCGAAGCTGAATCGCTCACACGAGGAGTCATTTGAATGAGTAATTACAGTTCCAATGATGTGGCAAACGCCATCGCTGCTGCTGCAAAAGCTTTGGATGCACGCAAGGATGAGATCAATCGACTAAACGTTTTCCCCGTGCCGGATGGCGATACGGGAACGAACATGTCGCTCACGCTTGCCATGGTCGTGGAAAACCTTGCCGCGTTGCCGATCGGCGCTTCGAATGCCGACAAGCGTCGTGCCATCACCACCGGCGCGCTCATGGGTGCACGCGGAAATTCCGGTGTCATCACCTCGCAGATCCTGCGCGGTCTGTGCGAAGGCTTCGATGGCCATGAAGATTTCGATATCGATGCGATCGGCGATGCCTTCGCTAAGGCGGTTGAAGTCGCCTTCAACGCGGTACGCAAGCCAGTCGAAGGCACGATCCTCACGGTGCTGCGCGATACGGCTGAAGCGGCGCGTCCCGCGAAGAAGAACCGCCCAAGCCTCGAAGAATATCTGCAGAATATCGTGAACGCTGCGTATGCTTCCGTTCAGCGCACGCCCGACCTGCTTCCGGTCTTGAAGGAAAACGGCGTGGTCGACGCGGGTGGCTATGGCCTTGCGATCTTCTTCGATTCGTTCGTTGCTGCTCTTACGGGCCGCACCGAAGCGCTCGTCGACGAGATGGCGTTCGCGCGTACGGCTGCTCCAAAGGCGGAGATCGAGCAGATCAATGACTGGGAAGGTTCGAATTACACCTACTGCAACGAATTCCTCGTTCACACGGATGATCTCGACCAAGACGCAGCGCTCGACTTCCTCCAGACGATGGGCGATTGCGAGTTGTGCGTCGGCAACGCGCCGGTCTATAAGGTGCATGTCCACTCGAACACGCCGAACAAGGTGCTCGAGTACTTCCTCGATCGCGGTGCGGTCTCCGAAGTCCATATCCACAACATGAAGCTCCAGAGTGCAGCCCGTAGTGCTTCGCTTGAAGAAGATCAGGCCCAGGAGCGCAAGCCTATCGGTCTCGTTGCGGTCTGCGCAGGTTCAGGCAATGCTGCTATCCTTGAGAGCTTTGGTGTTGATGTGGTCGTTTCTGGTGGTCAAACCATGAATCCTTCCACGAAGGAATTGCTCGATGCGGTCAATCGCGTCAATGCTGATGCGGTCATCATCCTTCCTAACAACAAGAATATCATCATGGCTTCTCAGAGCTGTGCCGATGTTTCCGAAAAGCCCTGTGCGGTCGTTCCAACGACGAGCGTGCCTGAGGCATTCTCCGCCCTGTTCGTTTTCGATGAGAACGCTTCGCTTGAAGACAATGTCGAAGAGATGACCGAAGTAGCGGGTGAAGTGAAGACAGGCGAGGTAACGTGCGCGATCAAAGACGCAAAGGACGCTCACGGCAATCCCATCAAAGAGGGCGATACGATCGGTATCGCAGATGGTTCGATCGAAGTGGTGAGCGATAGCGTAGTCGATGCAACGCTTGGAATCTTGGCTGCTATGGAAGCCGAAGATGCCGGCACGCTCACGATCCTTGCAGGTGAGGACCTTTCGCAAGAAGCGTTCGATTCGATCGTCGAGCGCATCGAAGAGGCGTATGAGGACATCGAGATCGACCCGCATCGTGGTGAGCAGCCGCTCTATCCGATCATCCTTTCGCTCGAATAAGTGGGTAACGTGCGCGAGGGCATAGCATCTTCCCAAACGAAAAAGGCGGCTCAGAAACGAGGTTCTGACCGCCTTTCTGCTACTTTGCGCTTCGATGGACCTGTTGAGGCCGTTTCCCAGGTAAGCCCTCAGCGCGCGCGTGCATTAACAGTGCGCGGGATCGAAGTGGTACGCGACCTGCTCGATCGGTTTCCCCGTCGCTACCTCGACATGTCCCAGGTGGTCACTATCGCGCAGGCGACCATCGGGCTTTCATGTACGCTCGTTGCGCGCATCTATGAAACGAAGGTGAAGAAGCCTCGTCGCAATTTGAACATCCTTGAGATCACGCTTCTCGACAGCACGGGCACGCTCATCGTGACCTGCTTCAATCAGCCTTGGCTTGCGGATAAGCTGCATAAGGACGACCTGGTGAGCGTATCGGGTACGATCGAATTTAACTATGGGTTCAAGCGTATGACGAACCCCATTCTCACCCATCTTGAAGAAGCAGGGGAGGCGCATGGCATCATCCAAGCCTTCCACGGATCGATCAATAAGCTCAGCCCGTCGATCGTGAAGCGCATGATCGCTCACGCGCTCGAGGAAGTGCGCGGCCTCTATGATCCCTTGCCGCTCTCGCTGCGCGAACGCTATCGGCTTTGTTCCCGCTATCAGGCCTACCGTGCGATCCATTTCCCAGAGAGTATCGAAGAGGTAGACATGGCGCGCAGGCGTTTACTCTATGAGGAATTGTTCTTTCTCGAGCTTCAGCTCATCACCGAGCAGCGCGAGCATGCAGAGCGATTTCCCGGTTTCGAGCAGGGCGCAAATGAAACGCTCGTAAACGAACTGGCACAAGTTCTGCCCTTCGAGCTTACCAGCGAGCAGGCGTGCGCTCGCGATGAGATCTGGGCGGACATGGCTGCCCCCAAGGCGATGGACCGCTTGCTCTTAGGAGATGTGGGCACGGGCAAGACGATCGTGGCATTTTGTGCGCTGGTCTGTGCGGCACGCCATGGTCATCAGGCGGTCATGGTCGGTCCTACCGAGATCTTGGTGAAGCAGTATGCGCGCTCGCTCGGTCCGCTCCTCGACCGTCTGGGCGTATCATGGTGCCTGCTCACGTCAACGACCCCAACAGATGAGAAGGAGCGCTCTCTCCAAGCGCTTGCAGAGGGGCAGGTTTCGATCTGCTTCGGCACCCATGCCGTATTCGAGCCTTCGGTACAGTTTGCCGATTGCTCGTTCGTATGCTTCGATGAGCAGCAACGCTTCGGCGTCGAACAGCGCGAAGCGCTTTTAGCGAAAGCTCCTGGTGCTGATGTTCTTTCGATGAGCGCAACACCCATTCCGCGTTCGCTTGCCCTTGCGCTCTATGGCACAACGGCGATCAGCTATCTGCGCAAGCCACCGCAGATCAAGAGCTCCCGCACTACTACGGTGCTCCCTTTCACTGAAGAGGGAGTGGCATACGATGCGGTGCGCGCAGCCCTTTCACGTGGCGAGCAGGCCTATGTGGTCTGCCCGCTCATCGGTATCCCCACTAAGGATCTGCTTGCGAGCGATGAAGAAGAGGGGGAAGATGAGCAGATTGAATATGCACTTGTCGAATTCGGTCTCGAATCCGATGCTTTCAACACCGAAATTGCAGGTAGCGGGCAAGCTTCCCGGTTCACGGCTGCCGAGCAACATGCCGAGATCCTCCAAAGCCGAGTGTTTCCTTCTGCGCGCGTGGCTCTTCTTCATGGACGGCTTGCTGCTGAAGAGAAGAGTGCGATCATGGAAGCGTTCCGCGCAGGAGAGATCGATGTGCTCGTTTCGACCACGATCATCGAAGTGGGCATCGATGTTCCTAATGCCACGGTCATGATCATCGAAGATGCCGACCGTTTCGGTCTCGCGCAGCTTCACCAATTGCGCGGTCGTGTAGGACGCGGCGAAAAGCCCGGTCAAGTTTATCTCGTCACGCGTTCGAAGGCGCCGGCAGCGCTCGAACGTTTGCGCGCGATGGAGGTGACTGAAGATGGATTCGAGCTTTCTGAGATCGATCTTGTTCAGCGCAAAGAAGGCGATGTGTTCGGCGCCCGTCAGCATGGGCAGGCTGCGCTTCGTTTGGTGAATGTGGTGCGCGATCGTGCTGTCATCGAAGCGGCGTATCAAGATGCCTATGACATCATCTATAACGATACGCTTAGCGAAGCTGAGCGAGCGATCCTCGAGCGCGAACGTTCGATGGTTACTTGCCGTTTGAGTAAAGAACGCAACTGAATAAATGAGAGAGAGCCATGCGCGTCGTTTCTGGTACATATAAAGGTCACCTGCTCAAAACGCTCAAAGGGGATGCCACCCGCCCGACCACTATGCGCGTGAAGGAGTCGCTCTTCAGCGCGATTACAAGTGCGCTTGGGAGTCTTGAAGGAGTGTGCGTGCTCGATGGTTTCGCTGGCTCAGGAGCACTCGGTATCGAGGCGCTCTCGCGGGGAGCAGCACACGTGACCTTCTTCGAGCAAGCGCGCGCAGCTGCGAAGATCGTGCGCGAGAACCTTGCGAAAGTTGGTGTCCAAAAAGAAGCCTGGAAGCTTGAGGTGGGCGATGCGTTTGCGCTCGCGTCGAAGAAGCGCGCCCATCCGTTCGACCTCGTCTTGCTCGATCCGCCCTATATGATCGCTCCTTCGCGGGTCCTTTCGCTCGTTCAAGCGCTCGATGAAGCGGGTTCACTGAACGCCGAGGCGCTTATCTGCTACGAACTCGCCAAAAAGAACAAACCTGAATTGGTAAGCGAACTTGATAGGTTAAAATGGAAAACTGTTTCTCTCAAAGATTTTGGAGATACAACCTATGTCCTGATAAGAAAGGGTATGTGAATGAAACGGGCAGTCGTTCCAGGTACCTTCGATCCGATCACCAAAGGTCACATCGACGTGATCGAACGTGCCGCGCAAGTCTTCGATGAAGTCATCGTCGCGGTCGCAGCTTCTCACAAGAAGGGGCCGATCTTCGACCAAGAGACACGCGTTCGCTTGGCTGAAGAGGCATTGAAGGAATACCCCAATGTCTGCGTGAAAGGGTTCAATTGTCTGCTTGTCGACTTCGTTCGAGAGCAGAAGGCTCATATCGTGGTGAAGGGCCTGCGCGCTATCACCGACTTCGAATATGAGTTCCAGCTCACCGCGCTGAACTACGAACTCTCTAAGGATCTTGAGACATTCTTCATCATGTCTCCGCCGAAATACATGTACCTTTCGAGCTCGATCGTGCGCGAAATGGCATCGATGGGCGGCGACGTGAAACAGTTCGTGCCCGAGTGCGTAGAGCGTGCGCTCATCGAGTATTTCAACGAAGCGTATTAGTTACCTATACTTCACAAGACTAGGACAAATCGGTTTTTCTGTTGTATAACGCTGCCGTTTGCTCTAAGATAATAAAGATTTTATTCGTGTTTTGAACACGATTTGGAAGGATGTTTATGGACGAAATTGGAGTAATGAACCTCATCGAAGAGCTTTCTGTGCTCATCGAAGATTCGAAACCGGTTTTTGGCAAGAACACCATGCGCCAGGTGGATGCCCAGGCAGCATTTGAGATTCTTGATGAGATCCGTGACACCTTCCCTTCAGAATTCGCACAGGCGCGTCAGATCATTCGCGAGCGTCAAGCACTGCTCGATGAAGCTGAAGCCCAAGCATCACGTCTTATCGAAGATGCGCGTAGCCAGGCTATCACCATCGCGAGCGAACAGGAGATCGTGCGCATTTCTCAGCAGCAGGCCGATACCATCATGGCTGAAGCGCGCGAGCTCGAGCGCGAAACGCGTGCAGGCGCAGAAGACTTCGCTGATGAAGTGTTCTCTCATGTCGAGCAGAGCCTCGATACCGCGCTCAACAGTGTGCGTCGTTGTCGTGACCGCTTGAATGCTAATTCCCTGAGCGCTGGACGCTAATGGATACTCCAGATCAACTGCTCGCGCTGCCGGATTCTCTCTTCGAGACTTCGGCAGTTGCTGATTTTACGGGAGAGATATCACTTCCTGAGATTCGCATGGGTGCCGATAGCTATCGCTTCGAAGAGCCTCTGCGCTATCATCTCTTCTTCACCAATACTGGTGGAGCGCTGCTCGCAACAGGAGAGGTGAGCGCGCAGGCCAAGACCGTTTGCGCTCGATGCCTTGATGAAGTGGAGCTTACCCTCGAAGCGCCGATTGAAGCGTATTTCGTGCTTCCTGGTAAGGATGAGCCACTCTCTGAAGATGAAGAAGTCGAATACGATCAGCTCATCGATAAGAACAAGGTCGATCTTACTGCGCTTTTCCAGGGGGCGCTCGCGCTTGCTCTGCCGCTCGTGGTGCTTTGCAGCGAAGACTGCGCTGGTCTTTGTCCTCAATGTGGCACTAACCTCAACCACGAAACCTGCAGTTGTGCTGCGCAGCAAGAAATCGATCCGCAGAACCCGTTTGCGGTGCTCAAGAACTACCGTTTCGATTCTGAAGAGTAACGGTTGTTCGCGCATGTCATGCGAATCGCTACCGTTCGGACAGAATCGCAACTTCAATGATTGAAAACATCGCACGAGTTTGTTAGCATATCTCGTTGCGTCAAACGTAAGTTTCAGGCCAAGCCTGTGTTATAGAAGGAGAAACCTCATGGCAGTACCTAAGCGTAAAACTGGTCGTGCTCGCACCCACGCACGTCGTAGCGAAAATGATAAGATCGCAGCACCTTCTCGTTCGCTGTGCCCCGAATGCGGCGAAGTGAAGCTCCCTCATCGCGTTTGCCCCAATTGCGGTCATTATCGCGATCGTGAAGTCATCCAAACTGCTTAGTTCACTCACGCAGTTCGCTGATTTGTCGATCCCTCGGTCTTTTGCCGAGGGATTTTTTTGTTCCCGACCTTCTTTCAGTTGGGAAAACTGTTTTCTTTTAGAATGAATACGATATGAATTGCGAGGTGACTACCGTGAATGAAATGACAAGGATCGCCGTTGATGCCGTCGGTGGAGATTTTGGTGCTCCCGTGGTGCTCGAAGGCGTTGAGATGGCGCTTGCTGAAGACCCGAATCTTGAAGTGGTGATCTGCGGCCCAGCCGATGTGGTGGAGCCGTTCGCTCAGAGCCATGACCGCTGCATCGCACAACCCTGCACCGAAGAGATCGCGATGGACGAGCATCCCGCGCAGGCGGTGCGCAAGAAGAAGGATTCGAGCATCGTGGTAGGCTGTCGTCTCGTGAAAGAAGGCCAGGCACAAGGGTTCTTCTCCGCAGGATCGACTGGCGCGTGCCTCACGGCAGCAACGCTCGTGATGGGGCGCATCAAAGGGGTCATGCGCCCTGCTATCGCTACCATCATCCCGTCTCCTGCAAAACCGGTCGTCATGTGCGATGTGGGGGCGAACGCAGACTGCAAGCCTTCCTATTTGGTGCAGTTCGGCCAGATGGCAGCTGTCTATGCTGAACAGGTCATCGGCATTCCTGACCCGAGCGTGGCGCTCTTGAACATCGGCAGCGAAGACACGAAGGGCTCCCAGTTCTCGCAGGAAGCCTTTGAGCTCATGAGCGCTTCTCTTCCGAATTTCATCGGCAACAAAGAAGGCTGCGATATCTTGCCAGGTGGGGCTGATGTGTTCGTCACTGATGGCTTCACGGGCAATGTCTGCTTGAAGACGATCGAAGGCACTTCGAAGGTGCTCTTCGCAGCGCTCAAGGATATCATGATGTCATCTGCGAAGACCAAGCTTGCGGCGCTCGCGCTCAAGGGCGATCTTGCCAAGCTCAAAGACTCGATCGACCCCGATACCTATGGTGGCGCGCCGCTGCTCGGCGTGAATGGTGCTTGCTTGATCGGACATGGTTCGTCAAGCGCGCGTGCGATCAAGAATGGCATCGCGATCACCGCCAAGACCGTTCGTTTGGATGTTTCGGGAATAATCGCGCGAACCGTGAAAAAAGATAACGACCTCGGGTAAACTTAATCTGTTTGTTTGAGACCGAGGTAACCCCACGTGAGCACTGCAGAGGAACATAGAGAGCTTTTGGATGAGGTCGAGCGTGTGCTCGACTATCAGTTCAAAGATCCAACACTTCTTCTTGCTGCCCTCACGCATCCTTCCGCAGTGGAAGGTCATTCGTTGCGCGATTCCTATGAGCGCCTCGAATTCTTAGGGGACAGCATCTTGGGAGCGGTGGTGGCTGACCGCGCTTTCCATGCGTATCCCAAGGTCGACGAAGGAGGTCTCACGCGCATCAAGGTCTCTCTCGTTTCGGGAGCATCGCTGTCTAAGACGGCCGAGGGCTTAGGCTTCGCCGATTTCATCATCTTCGGTTCATCGGAGACGGGGACCGGCAAACGCGGACTCCATTCTGCGCTCGAGAACGTGTATGAATCGGTGGTCGCGGCGCTCTATCTCGATGGAGGCTGGCAGGCTGCGAGCGCATTCATCGATCGAACGCTCATCACGAAGATGAACATCGATATGGCGCGCGAGCCAGAGAATCCGAAGAGCGTATTGCAGGAGAAACTTCAGGAAGACGGCATCACGCCCACCTATCGATTGGTGGAGACGCAAGGTCCTCCGCACAATAGAACATTCATCACCCAAGTCTTCGTTGGCGTTCAGTCGCTGGCGAAAGGCGTGGGCCGCACGAAGAAGGAATCGGAAAGCCATGCTGCTGAATCGGCCTTGAAGGCGCTCAGCTCGTTCTTCGATGCGAAAGACTCAAAAGATAAGAAACGTCAGGCCGATGCGAAAGCTGCGATCAAGGCTGCGAAAGCAGAAGAGAAGGCCAGGCGTAAGGCGGAAAACGCTCGCAAGAAGAAGCAATAAGGGGCGCGTGTGTATTTAAAGTCGTTGAATCTGAAAGGATTCAAGTCCTTCGCCGATCGCACGGTCATGCGTTTTGAGCCAGGGCTTGCAGCTATCGTTGGACCGAACGGATCGGGCAAATCGAATATCTCAGATGCAGTGCTTTGGGTGTTGGGCGAGCGCAATGCGAAGAGCCTGCGCGGTCAGTCGATGGAAGACGTTATCTTCTCAGGTTCATCGGCGCGCAAGCCAGTAGGCGTTGCGGAAGTTGAGCTTGTGCTCGACAATTCCGATGGCACGCTACCCGTTGATTTCTCTGAGGTTTCCATCGGGCGCCGCATGTATCGCAACGGTGAGAGCGAATACCTCATCAATGGATCGCTCGTGCGCCGTATGGACGTGCTCGACATCCTGCACGATAGCGGTCTTGGTTCAGGAACGAATTCGATCATCTCACAGGGCAATCTCGATTCCATCCTATCTTCGCGCCCGGAGGATAGGCGTGAGCTCATCGAAGAGGCGGCAGGCATCTTGAAGCATAAGGAGCGCCGCAAGAAGAGCGAACGCAAGCTTGCTCAGATGGATGCGCACCTCGATCGCGTGAACGATATCACCGCCGAAGTCGAGCGTCAGCTAAAGCCGCTCGAGCGCAAGGCGAAGAAGGCGATCACCTTCAAACAGCTCGATGCGGAATATCAGAAATACCGCTTGGAACTTGCGGTGGATGATCTGCGCATCCTGCAGAAGCGTTGGAACGAGATCCTCGAAGCAGAGGAGACCAATCAAAAAAGATCCAATGAAGCGCTGGTCGTTCTCACGGAAGCGGAGAAAGCCAACGATGAGCTTCAAAGTCAGCTCCAAACTTCAGGCGAGAACGAATCGGCACTCGGAAACGATTATCGCCGCGTGCGTTCGGTCGCTGAGTCCATCAACTCGCAATGCATCGTGTTGCGCGAACGTCGCAAGTCCTACGAAAAGGAACTTGCCATGGGCGTCCGTTCGTTCGAAAACGAGAAGATCCAGGCAAAGCGCGCTGCTCAAGATCTTGAATCGCTCACTACGCAATTCCAAGAGGTCGAACGATCCTATAACAACGCGGTATCCGATCATGACCGCATCGAAGAGAACTACAACAAGCAAGTAGACCAGCGCAACAAACTGCGTAAGCAGATCGATGCGATCTTGGCCGAACAGAATGCGCTCACCTATCGCAGTGAAACGATCCAATCCACGCTCGATTCGCTGAAAGAGGAGCTTCACGATGCGCAGGTGAACTCTCAAGTGGCCGATGCGCAAGTAGCCG
>FR895148.1:76530-83121 GCA_000435675.1 Eggerthella sp. CAG:298
TCTTGATGGTGCGCTTCTCGAGGCCGAGACTGCTGAGACACGTGCGCGCGAAGAGCTGAACACTGCTTTGCGCGATCGTGAGCTCACGCGTGGCGAAATGGACGAAGTGCGCGAAGAGCTCACCTCTATCGGCGCGCAGCGAAAAGCGCTCGAAGAGCTGGAGCGCGCTAACGAAGCAACCAACCCCATCCTTTCGTGGGTCATGTCGGGGGATCATCAACTGGCTCCTTGGCGTGCGCTCACCCATGAGCTTTCCGTCCCGAGCGAGCTCGATATGATTGTTGAAGCCTTGCTCGGGTCCAACATGCATGGACTCTTCGTTCAAGATCGCGAAAGTGTGCGAACGTTCATCAATGCGCTCGAACAGAGCGGAGAAACCGGCGATGTGGTGCTCCTGCCCGAAAAGGACATCTTCCAGCTCGCTTCAAGCGATGATTTCGCAACGAGCGAACGCGATCACCGCCTGCTCGACCAGATCGAGGTTTCGAGCACCTATGAAAAGGGCTTCGAAGCGCTGCTCGGCGCAGTGTATCTCTACGATTCAAAAGATGAGCTCTTCAATATCTGGAAGCGAGCTCCGCATGGCGTCACGCTCGTCAGCCGTGATGGTTGCATCGTGGACACGAATGGTCGCGCGCGCTACTTCCGCAAGTCGGAAGAAGATAAGGCTAACAGCGCGCTTCTGCGCAGACGCAATCTGGTCGAGTTACGTAGCCGTGAAGCGGAGTACTCCGAGCGCTTCGCCAAGGTGCGCGCTACCTACGATCAGCTGGAGAATTCGCTTAAAGAGCTGCAGATCGCTTCCTTGCAAGCAACTGAGAAGACCGCGAACGTGCGCGGCAATCGCGAGTCGACAGCGCGCGATCTTGCGAGCGAGACGCAAACGCTCGAAACGCTCAAGGCCAGCCATAAGAACCTGATCGAAGAGCAACAGCGCTACCGAGCCTACTTGGAAGAGGCCCAGCCCGATTCCGACAAGTTGAAAGAAGAGCTTGCGCAAGTCCAGGCGAAGCTCCAGGAGAGCAAGAGGCAAGTCGAAGACATGCGAGCGGTGCTCACACCCATTCAGAACAAGGTCGTTTCGATCTCCGAAGAGCTGCAGAATGCCCGTCTCGAGCGGGCTAAGTTGCAAGAAGCCTATGCCTATAACGAGCGCATGGTCGCTTCGCGCAAGCAGGAGATCCGTAACATCGAAGTGCGCTCGCGCACGGCCGAGAAGCGCTTCGGTCTGATCAAAGGGGCTTCGGCGCGTGTCGAGCCGCTGCTTTCAACGCTCGAGCTCTTGAACGAATCTATCCAAAAGCACGTTTCGGCGATCGAGCTCAAAACGCGTGAAACGCAGGAATCATCGCAAGAGCTGCATAAGCGCATCGCAGAGTCAACGCAAAAAGTGCGTGAGTTGCGTATCGCGCTCGATCAGCAGAATGCTGCCTGTTCTGAGATCCGTATCGAAAAGGGTCAGCTCGAGATCAAGGTCGAGGCTGCTGTTCAGGCGATCATCGCCGAATGCCATACGCCGCTCGAAACAGCGCTTGAATTGCCCGAACTTGAGAATCGTGCCGAAAGCGAGCGCGAGGCGGAAACGCTCAAGCGCCGTATCAAGAACTTAGGCACGGTGAACCCCGATGCAGCTCGCGAATACGAGCAGGTTAACGAACGCTACAACTATCTGCTCTCGCAGCTTGCCGATATGCAAGCAGCGCGCAGTGCGCTCAGTCGCATCGTCGCGCTCATCGATGAGCGCATGAAGGACGACTTCGTGAAGACCTTCGAGCAGGTGAATGCGAACTTCTCCGAGATTTTCTCGACCCTGTTCCCGGGAGGTCATGCGCATCTTTCGCTGGTCGACCCCGACGATCTTGAGAACACGGGCGTGGATGTGAACGCGCAGCCCGTCGGCAAGACGGTGAAGAAGATGTCGCTTCTTTCTGGTGGCGAGAAATCCATGACGGCGATGGCGCTGCTCTTCGCGGTGTACCGCATTCGCCAAACGCCGTTCTATATTCTCGACGAGATCGAAGCGGCGCTCGACGATTCCAACCTGCGCCGCCTTATGAACTACCTGGCCACGGTGCGCGACTTCGCGCAGTTCATCATGATCACTCACCAGCGTCGTACGATGGAAGCTGCCGATATCCTCTATGGCGTTTCCATGCAGGCTGATGGCGTTACGAAAGTCTTAAGTCAGCGCATCGATCAGGCGCGCGCGAAGGAGGAATAGCATGGGCTTTTTCGACCGAATCTCAAGCGGGCTTCATCGCAGTCGCGATAAGTTTAAGGAGCAGATGAACATCCTGCTCGATCGCGGGCCGGATGTCGATGAGGAATTCTGGGAGACGCTCGAAGAGACGCTCATCTTGAGCGATTTCGGCGCAGCAGCGGCAGATGCGATTGTCGAGGAGCTGCGTGATGAAGCAACGCGCAAGGCGCTCCCCGATGCTTATGCCGTGCTCGATCTCTTGGCGGAGAAGATCGCTGATCAATTCATCGAGACTGATGGTTCGATTTTCGACGATGAAGCGGTGGTGCTCTTCGTTGGTGTGAACGGTTCAGGCAAGACCACCACGGTGGGCAAGATCGCCGCTGAGGCCCATGGCAACGACCGCAAGGTGCTGCTCGGTAGCGCCGATACGTTCAGGGCGGCAGCCATCGAACAGCTCGAAGAATGGGCGCGCAGAGCCGATGTCGAGATCGTTTCGCGCGAGCGCGGGAGCGATCCTGCAAGCGTGTGCTACGAAACGCTCGAACGCGCTGAGCAAACGGGTGCGGATCTGGTGCTCATCGATACGGCAGGGCGCTTGCACACTTCAGACGATCTGATGCGCGAGCTCACCAAAGTGGTCGAAGTGGTACGCCGTCGTTCGGAGCTGCCGGTCTATACCGTGCTCGTCATCGATGCGACCACCGGGCAGAACGGCCTCCAGCAGGCACGTGAGTTCAACAAGGCACTCGACCTCGATGGCATCATCGTCACCAAGCTCGATGGCACTGCAAAGGGTGGCATCTCGGTGGCGATCGCTCATGAATTGGAATTGCCGCTCTACAAGATCGGCGTAGGGGAGGGTATCGAAGACCTGCAGGATTTCGATGCGGCAGGTTTTGCGAACGCTCTGATTGGAGAATTGCGCGATGCTGGATAATCTTTCAGACAAACTACAATCCATCTTCTCGGGCCTCCGCTCGAAGGGAAAGCTCAACGAGGACGACATCAACTCCGCCATGAAGGAGATCCGTATGGCGCTTCTGGAGGCGGATGTCAACTTCAAGGTGGTCAAGTCCTTCATCAAGAACACGAAGGAACGCTGTCTCGATGCCGAAGTGCTCGATTCGCTCACGCCAGCACAGAATGTCATCAAGGTGGTGCTCGACGAATTAACGAAGCTCCTTGGTGAGTCTGATTCGCAGCTCGTGCTCTCTTCGCGCATCCCGAATGTGATCATGCTCGTCGGCCTTCAAGGTTCAGGTAAGACCACAGCTGCCGCGAAGCTGGCGTATCTCTTGAAGAAACAGAACCACAACCCGTTGCTCGTTGCGTGCGACGTATACCGCCCTGCAGCAGCCGATCAGCTCCAAACGCTGGGTGATGAGATCGGTGTGCGCGTCTATCGCGGCGATGGCAAGGATCCGGTCAAGATCGCTCAAGAGGGCGTGCGCGATGCGGTCGATTCGCTACGCGATGTGGTCATCGTCGACACCGCGGGCCGCTTGCATGTCGATGAGGAGATGATGGCTGAAGCCGCTGCTATTCGCGATGCGGTCGAGCCTGACCAGATCCTCATGGTGGTCGACGCGATGACCGGCCAAGACGTGGTGAACGTTGCTTCTGCCTTCGCTGAACAGGTCGATTTCGACGGCGTGATCATGTCGAAGATGGATGGCGATGCGCGCGGTGGTGGCGCGCTCTCGATCAAGCAGGTCACAGGCAAGCCGATCAAGTTCATCTCGATGGGCGAGAAGCCCGATTCGCTCGAGGAATTCCATCCCGATCGCATGGCCAAGCGTATCCTTGGCATGGGCGATGTGATCAGTCTCATCGAAACCGCTTCCCAGATACGTGCTGAAGAGATCGAGCAAGAAGAAGCTGAGCGCATGATGCGCGCGGATCTGAACTTGAACGATTTTCTTACCATCAACAAGCAGGTGCGCAAGATCGGCGGCATTCAGAAGCTTGTGAGCGCGCTTCCCGGTGGCGATAAGGCGCTCAAAGACGGTCAAGTCAATGAGAACGCGCTCGACGAGATGGAGGTCATCATCAATTCGATGACCAAAGAAGAACGAGAAAAGCCGAGTGTGCTCAACGGCTCGCGTCGTGCACGTGTCGCGTCTGGTGCAGGTGTTTCGGTCACTCAGGTCAATCAGATGATGAAGAAGTACAACGAGACCCGCAAGATGATGAAGCAGATGATGGCCCAGCAGGAACAGATGATGGGCACGCGCAAAGGCAAGAAGGGGAAGAAGAAACGCCGGCGCTCGCTTCCAGGCATGGGAGGCTTAGGCATGGGCGACCTCAAGCGGCTTCAGGATATGATTCAAGACCAGTAAACCTTCCGCTCGTGCTCGTTTTCGTTTCTGTTCTTGCAAAAGCACACCCCTCACCTTATTATTGGTAATTGCTGTTTTCTAAAGGTTACGCGAAAGCGCGTAGTAAGAATATACAAAGGAGTTCAACTTCATGGCAGTTAAGATTCGTCTCGCACGTCATGGCGCTCACAAAGCACCGTATTACCGTATCGTTGTCGCAGATTCTCGTGCACGTCGCGATGGTCGTTATATCGAGCAGGTCGGTACGTACAATCCGCTTACCGAGCCCAAGAAGGTCACCATGGATCTTGAGAAGATCGACACCTGGATCGCTCAAGGTGCAAAGCCCACCGAGACCGTTGCTCGTCTCATCGATGCTCAGCGTCAGAATGGCTAGTCATGACCGATCCTAATACCGATATTTCCGGTCTTGTCGAGCTGCTCATTGCGCCGCTCGTTGAATTCCCTGACGAAGTAGAAGTAACTTCCACGGAAACCGAAGATGGCTCTACGCTCATCGAAGTGAGCGTGAACCCAGAGGACGTTGGTCGCGTGATCGGCCGCCAGGGTCGTATCATCAAGGCGATCCGTACGCTTAGCCGCGCAGCTGGTTCACGTCATGATCTGCGCATCGAAGTTGAGCTTATCGACTAATGAGCACATGGGCGAGGGTCGCAAACCTCGGTAAAGCAAAGAATCTTAAGGGAGGACTTCTCGCATATCCGTGCGAGGGTCTTCCTTTTTTATTGGAAGAAGGCATGGAAGTAGCGTTCGTGCCTCCAATGTTGCGCGTTCCGCGCACTGGGCGTATCACGCACATTCAGGAACAGGCGGGGGGAGCGTATCTTGTGTCCTTCGATTCGATTCTCTCGATCGATCAGGCAGAACAGCTTGCTGGTCACAGTGTGCTCGTGCGCAAGGCCGATCTTCCCGAAGGCTATGATCGCAGTCTGCTGGATCTTGTCGGATTCGAAGTGCTCTCACGTGATCAGGGACATATCGGCACCATCGTGAGCCTTGAGGAGAACCCTGCACATCCACTTCTGGTCGTTGAATCTTCAACCGGCAGCACGATCCACATCCCTTTGGTCGAAGAATTCCTCGTGGATCTGAACGAAGAAGAGCGACGGATCGAGCTCGATCTGCCTGCTGGATTGGTCGAACTCTAAGCAACTCGATCGCGCATCCTGCGTCTTTGAAGTGAAAGGAAGGATAGCTCATGCTCATCGAAACGCTTTCGGTGTTTCCTCAGTGCTACGATTCGATCATGAACGAATCGATCATGAAGCGCGCGCAAGACAAGGGCATCCTTGAATTCCGCGCGCACGATCTGAGGGATTGGACGCATGATAAGCATCGTACGACCGACGATGAGCCCTACGGGGGCGGTCAGGGTCTGGTGATGAAGTGCGAGCCGATCTTCGAAGCATGTGACGAGCTCTTCGCTGCTGCTCCTACCAAACCCTATACGATCTTCCTTTCTCCCACGGGTGAGACATTAAGCGATGCGCTCACGCTTGAGCTTGCTGAAAAGGACCACCTCTTCTTCGTATGCGGGCATTATGAGGGTATCGATGAGCGTGCCTATACCTTGGCGGACAAGACGATCTCGATCGGCGATTATGTACTCACGAGCGGCGAGCTCGCATCGATGGTGGTCATCGATGCGGTCGTGCGCAGGCTCGATGGCGTGCTCGGCGATGAAGGCAGTTCTGTTGACGAGAGCTTCTATGATGGATTGCTCGAATATCCGCAGTACACGCGTCCTGCGCAGTATCGCGGTATGAGTGTTCCCGATGTATTGCTCTCGGGCCACCATACCAATATCGAACGCTGGCGCCACGAGCAAAGCCTTCTGCGTACGGCAGCGCTTCGTCCCGATCTGCTCGCGGAGGCGAATCTCACGCCCGAAGATCGTGCCTTCCTCGAGCGCCGCTCGTAACTTTCGTTTGCTCCTTGGCGTTTGCCCATACCCAACTCATAAAAGATTGTTTAATATAAGGAAATGCGCGGTTGAGCGCACGCAAAGCGCGTGGGCGCCCGCATAATCGAATGAACATCAATCTCATC
>FR895148.1:83211-107661 GCA_000435675.1 Eggerthella sp. CAG:298
CAGAAGGTTTCTAAGCTTTCTTATCATGGTCGCTGTCGTGGTCGTGGGGGCATGGCTGCTACGCTCTTTCGTTGTTGAACCCTTCCAGATCCCTTCCGCTTCTATGGAAGACACCATCAAAACAGGCGATATGGTCTTCGCCGAAAAGGTCTCCTATCATTTCTCCGATCCTGAACAGGGCGATATCGTGGTCTTTTCCGATCCGCAGGTACCTTCGCGTACGCTCATCAAGCGCGTGATCGCCACCGAAGGCCAGACGGTCGATCTGCGCGATGGCAAGGTGTATGTCGATGGCGTTGCGCTCGATGAACCCTATACCGATGGCCTTCCTAGCTACCCACTCAACACGGTAGGCACGGTCGATATCAGCTATCCCTACACCATCCCTAAAGGCGATGTGTGGGTGATGGGCGATAATCGCACCAATTCCTCTGATTCACGCTATTTCGGGCCGATCGACAAGGACACGGTCTTCGGCAAGGCGTTCGCCATCTATTGGCCCATCGAGAGCCTTGCTTGGATCGGATAGCGTCACGACAAGTTCGTGCTGACTCAATGAACAAGGTCGCGCACTTTGAGATGCGGCCAGTGAATTATGACCATAAGGAGCTACATGACTACGAAAGTCATATCATCTGAGCAAGGAAATGAGCCGCTCAGTTTCCAAGAGATCATCCTTCGCCTTCAGCAGTATTGGGCCGATCAAGGCTGTGTGGTGCTGCAGCCCTACGACAACGAAGTAGGCGCAGGAACCTTCCATACCGCCACCACGCTCAGGAGCCTGGGCCCGAACGCCTGGCGTGCGGCCTATGTTCAGCCGTGCCGTCGTCCGACTGACGGACGCTATGGCGAGAACCCCAACCGCATGCAGCACTACTACCAGTTTCAGGTGCTCTTGAAGCCTTCGCCTGATAACGTGCAAGAGCTCTACCTCGATTCGTTGCGCACGATCGGCATCGAGGTCGAGAAGCACGATATCCGCTTCGTCGAAGACGACTGGGAAAGCCCGACGCTCGGCGCGTGGGGCTTAGGATGGGAAGTCTGGCTCAACGGCATGGAGGTGACCCAGTTCACCTACTTCCAGCAGGTGGGCGGCTTCGAGTGCGATCCCGTTCCGGCAGAGATCACCTATGGTCTCGAGCGCTTGGCCATGTACATTCAGGGCGTCGACTCGGTCTACGATCTGGTATGGTCGCGTGCGGCGGATGGATCGGTCTTCACCTATGGCGATGTCTTCTTGGAGAACGAGCGCGAATTCTCTGCCTATAACTTCGAAGTGGCCGATACCGATCTGCTCTTCGGTGAATTCGATCGCTACGAAAAGGAATGCTTGCGCACGCTCGAAGCAGGCTTGCCGCTTCCGGCTTACGATTACGTGCTGAAGTGCTCGCATGCATTCAATCTGCTCGATGCGCGCGGCGTGATCAGCGCGACCGAGCGCATGGGCTATATTCTGCGCGTTCGCACCATCGCTAAGGCTTGCTGCAAAGCTTATCTGGAAAAGGTCGTCGGCCAATGCGTCGAAGACGAGGAAGGGGAATAATCTCATGGCTCAAACTCGTACGCTCGCTTTCGAGATCGGCGTTGAAGAGATCCCCGCATTCGACCTGGTCGATGCTGTCAAGCAGCTCGAGCGAAAAGTTCCTGCGCTTCTGGACGATGCGCGTATTCCGCGTGGTGCGATTGAAGTTTACGATTCCCCGCGTCGTCTTATCGTCGTGGTCTACGATGTCGCTGTTGAGACGGTTGCAGAAACAGAGGTTTTCAAGGGCCCTGCCGTGCGTATCGCCTTCGATGAAGCGGGCGCGCCCACGAAGGCTGCAGAAGGCTTTGCGCGTGGCAAAGGGCTTACGGTAGACGATCTCTATCGCGAAGAACAAGGCGGCACCGAATATGTGTTCGCTAAGCGCGAAGTGCCGGCGGTCAAGGTCGCAACTTTGCTGCCCGGGGTGCTCGATTCCATCATCCGTTGCATCTCTTGGCCGAAGTCGCAGCGCTGGGGCGCTCAGCATGAGCTCTTCTCGCGTCCTGTTCGTTGGATCGTTGCGCTCTTTGGTGATGAGCTCATCGAATTCGAATACGCAGGCCTTGCAGCATCGCGCGAGACGATGGGACATCGTTTCATGGCGCCAGGCCCGTTTGAGGTCGCGGATGCGGATAAGCTGCTCGAGGTAGTGCGCGCGGCAAAGGTCGTTCCTTCTCACGCGCAGCGTGAAGCGCTCATTCGCGAGCAGGTCAGTGCGATCGAGGCTGAAACAGGTCTTAAGGCAGAGCTTCCTCAAAAGACGCTCGTGGAGGTCGTGAACCTGGCCGAATACCCGACTGCTATGGTAGGCGCTTTCGACGAAGAGTTCTTGGCTGTTCCTGAAGAGATCATCGTCGATGCGATGCTCATGCACCAGCGCTATTTCCCGCTCTACGACACGCAAGGGAAGCTTTCCAACAAATTCATCGTGGTCTCCAACGGCGATCCCGCCTTCGCGGAAACCATCGTTGATGGTAACGAGCGCGTGGTACGTGCACGCCTCTATGATGCGAAGTTCTTCTACGACGAAGACCTCAAGAAGCCGCTCGAAGCGTATGTTCCATCACTTGATGAGGTCGTATTCCAAGAGAAGCTCGGCACTGTGCTCGATAAGACCAACCGTATCGTATCTTTGGTCGATCATCTTGCTGCAGAAGCGAATCTCGATGAAGCCGATCGCGCAGATGCCAAGCGCGCAGCGTATCTTTGCAAGGCGGACCTCGTTACGAATGCGGTCGTGGAATTCACCTCGGTGCAGGGCATCATGGGCTCCTACTATGCTGAGGCAGCAGGGGAGACTCCTCAAGTTGCGCGTGCGATCGCGCAGCACTATCAGCCTAAGTTCGCTGGAGATGCGCTTGCTGATGGTATGGTTGGCCAGCTCGTCGCGTTCGCCGACAAGCTCGATACGATCTGCGGCCTGTTCGCGATCGATCAAGGGCCGAGTGGCTCTTCAGACCCGTTCGCGATCCGCCGTAGTGCGATCGGTATCGTGAATATGCTCAACGCTGGTCTTCCGGTCAATCTCACCGATGCGATCGCGTGTGCGCTCGATAGCTACACCAACATCTCGTTCGACAAGGCAGCGGTCCAGACTCAGATTGAGGATTTCTTCATCACCCGTGCGCGCGTGATGTGCCAAGACGCTGGTCAGAGCCCTGATGTCATCGAAGCGGTGCTTGCCGGCGGTGTGCGTGAGCCAGCCGAGTTCACGAAGCGCGTTTCAGTGCTCGAGCGCTTCAGGGCAGAGCATGCCGAAGAGATGCAAGATCTTTCGACGGCGTTTGCGCGTGCGAATAACCTGCGCGATGAAGAGGCGGGAATCGATCTTGATGAAGCGGCGCTCGGCGAAGTCGAGATCGCTCTTCGTGATGCGACCGATACTGCGAACACGAAGGTCACAGAAGCACTTGCTGAGCAAGATTATGAAGGCGCGCTCCGCGCCCTTGCCGCTCTGCGTGTTCCGATCGATACCTTCTTCGACGAGGTCATGATCATGGACGACGACCCGGTCAAGCGCGCGAATCGACTTGCGCTCTTGAATCGTTTCGTTAGCGTGTTCTCTTCGGTTGCGGATTTCTCCCATCTGGTGAAACAGGACCGCTAAGCATCCAGAGTCGTTAAGGAAGAGCAGGAAGGACCCTCACATGCTTCAACGATGGATAGCGCACGGGGTTGCTTCCGATCTTCCTACCATCCATGTTGTTTCCGACTCAACGGGAACGACGGCAAAGGCGGTCGCTCGCGCGGCGCTCGCGAGCTTCGATGAGACGAATTCCTATCTTGAGGTGCTTCCCGGCATCAAGACTCCGCGAGAGCTCACTGAAGAGCTGAGCGCGCATCTTGAGCATCATCGTGAAAAGCATATCCCGGGGGCGTTCATCATCTTCTATACGCTCGTGGGTGAGCAACTGCGCGAGGCGATGGACGATTTCGTCAAGCAGGCGAGTGCTGCCATCGAAGAAGCCAAGCGTGCTCAAGGAGAAGAAGCCGCTAGCCCGAATCGCATCATCGCGGTCGATGTGCTCGATAAGGCTCATAGCGCGCTTGCGGATGCAACAGGGCGTACGCCCGAGCCGCATCCCGGTGCGCTCTATTCGGTCGATGATGCGTATTTCAGGCGCCTTGAGGCCATCAATTTCACGATAAATCACGATGACGGACGCAATCCTCAAGACCTCACGAAAGCGGATATCGTGCTCATCGGTGTTTCGCGCTCTTCGAAGACGCCGCTTTCGATCTATCTTTCGCAACTCGGTCTTAAGGTAGCCAACGTGCCGCTCGATTCCGAGACCGAACCCCCTAAAGAGCTCTTCGATGTCGATCCAACGCGCTTGTTCGGGCTCACTACCACAGCCGAGATCCTGGTAGAGGTTCGCAAGCGTCGCCTTGCCAAGGCAGCGCACGTTGCATCAAGGTATTCTGAGTTCGAATCGGTCTATCAGGAGTTGGAGTCCGCTCACGATCTCATGAGAAGATTGGGTTGTATCGTCATTCGGACCGATAATCGCGCAATTGAAGAAACCGCGCAGGAGATTTTGCGGTATCATGAAAGTGCTCATCCGCGATTGTAGTTGCGGATGGAGAGGGATTAGTATTCGTTTAAGGAGAACATGGTGACTGACCAAGTGAAACGCGTCTATGCCTTCGGTAAAGATGCACAGGGTAACAATGTTACTGAGGGTAACACCAACATGAAGGCGATCCTCGGTGGCAAAGGTGCGAACCTTGCTGAAATGGCGAACATCGGCCTTCCGGTGCCTCCCGGTTTTACTATTTCTTGTCAAACCTGTATGGAGTATGCAAATGCGGATAATACCTGGCCAGAAGGTGTTCTCGACACCATCCAGGAATATCGTGAGGATCTTGAGAACCGCATTGGTAAGAAGATCGGCGATGCGGAGGATCCGCTGCTCGTTTCCGTTCGTTCCGGTGCTCCCATGTCCATGCCGGGCATGATGGACACGGTTTTGAACCTTGGTCTTAACGATGAGTCGATCAATGGCCTCATCAAGCAGACTGAAAATCCCCGTTTCGCGTGGGACTCTTACCGCCGCTTCATTCAGATGTTCTCCAACGTCGTTATGGATCTTGATGGTGACCTGTTCGAGAATGCCATCAACGTCATGAAGCGCGACCGCGGTGTCGAATCCGATACCGATCTTACCGCTGAAGATCTGCAAGAGCTCGTTGCGCAGTTCAAGCGCATCTTCACCGAGAACGTCGATGCTAACGAATATCCTTCTCTCGTTGTCGATGGGGAAGTGCAATTCCCTCAAGACCCCGATGTTCAGCTCCAGCTCGCTATCGAAGCGGTGTTCGGCAGCTGGAACAATCCGCGCGCAACGCTCTATCGTAAGCAGAACAAGATCTCCGATGATCTGGGCACGGCAGTGAACGTCCAGTCCATGATCTTCGGCAACAAGGGCGACACGTCCGCTACTGGTGTTGCGTTCACCCGTAACCCTGCGAATGGCGATAAAGAATTCTATGGCGATTACCTGGTCAACGCTCAGGGCGAAGACGTTGTTGCTGGCATCCGCAACACTTCACCTATCGCTGACCTTAAGAACACCCCGGGCCTCGAAGAAGCAGGCAAGGAGCTCGAAGGCGTCTTCACGCTGCTCGAGAATCACTTCCGTGATATGTGCGATATCGAGTTCACCATCGAGCAGGGCAAGCTCTGGATGCTCCAGACGCGCGTTGGTAAGCGTACTGCTGCTGCAGCGCTCCACATCGCGATCGCGATGGTCGAAGAGGGCCTCATCACCAAAGAAGAGGCTGTCATGCGTGTCGATCCTGAACAGCTCGATCAGCTGCTCCATCCACAGTTCGATGCCGATGCTGAATACGATGTGGTTGCAACTGGCCTCAACGCATCTCCGGGTGCTGCAGTGGGCGAAGCGGTCTTCTCCGCTGAAGCAGCCGTTGAAGCAGAGGCGGAAGGTCGCAAGACCGTGCTCGTTCGTTGGGAGACCACGCCGGACGACCTTGCTGGCATGATTGCTGCTGAAGGCATCCTTACTTCTCACGGTGGTAAGACCTCGCACGCTGCGGTTATCGCTCGTGGCATGGGCGCACCATGCGTATGCGGTGTTGATGCGCTGAAGATCGATGCCGATGCGAAGCAGGCAACCATCGCTGGTACCGACCTTGTCATCCGCGAGGGCGATATGATCTCGCTCGATGGTACGACGGGTATCGTCGTGCTCGGCGCAGTCGAGCTCGTCCAGCCCGAGCTTGCAGGCGATCTTGACACCATCCTTGAATGGGCAGACGAAGTGCGTACCATGGGCGTTCGCGCTAACGCTGATAACCCTGAAGATGCAGAGCTTGCTCGTTCCTTCGGCGCTCAGGGCATTGGCTTGTGCCGTACCGAGCACATGTTCTTGGGCGATCGCAAGCAGATCATCCAAACCTTCATCCTCAATGAAGATGAATCCATCCGCGAAAAGGCCGTTGCAGACCTCTTCGCTGCTCAGACGGGCGATTTCCTGGGTATGTTCAAGGCAATGGACGGCCTGCCCGTCATCGTTCGCCTGCTCGATCCGCCGCTGCATGAGTTCCTCGAGAGCCCGCGTGCGCTCGATGTCGAGATCGCACGTCTTGAGGCAACTGGCGCAGATTCTGCTGTCATCGCTCAGAAGCGTCACCTTATGGAGCAGATCGACAGCTTCGCTGAGCAAAACCCGATGCTCGGTCTTCGTGGCTGCCGTTTGGCTATCACCTATCCGGTGCTCCCACGCATGCAGGTTCGCGCGATCGCAACCGCAATGGCGCAGCTGAAGAAGGAGGGCTTCGATCCTAAGCCCGAGATCATGATCCCGCTCGTTTCTGTGAAGCCCGAGCTCGAGAAGCTTCGTGCACTTGCCGAAGAGGTCATCGCTGAAGTTGCCGCTGCTGAAGGCGTCGAACTTGAGATTCCGATCGGCACTATGATCGAGCTTCCGCGTGCTGCGGTTACCGCGAACGAGATCGCTCAAGCAGCCGATTTCTTCTCATTCGGTACGAACGACCTCACGCAGACCACGTTCGGCTTCTCGCGTGACGATGTTGAGTCTGAATTCGTCCCGCAGTACCTCGCCGAGCGCATCCTGCCGTACAACCCCTTCGCTACGGTCGATCCGGGCGTTGCGAAGCTCGTCGAGATGGGCGTTGAGCTTGGTCACGAAGGGAATCCTGATATCGTCTGCGGCGTTTGTGGCGAGCATGGTGGTGATCCCGATTCCGTCAAGATCTTCTACGGCATCGGTCTCGACTATGTTTCCTGCTCACCGTATCGCGTGCCGCTGGCTCGCTTGGCTGCCGCTCAGGCTGCGCTGGCAGACAAATAATTTTTGCTGTGCAAGTTTCGTACGCTTGAACGCAAAGCATATGAAAATGACCTCCTTCGGGAGGTCTTTTTTTATCGCGCCACCTTGACACTCGCTGCAGCTGGTGTTCGCTAAAGCTTACACCGCCAGTCGAACATTGTTCGACTTCCTGCCCTCCCAGTAACTAATAAAAATGCCCACGCTTCACGTGGGCATTTTTATTAGTTATGGTGGAGGCGCGGAGAGTCGAACTCCGGTCCATACTAGATCATCAATGAAGCACTACAAGCTTAGTCGGTGATTAGGTTTCGGATACGCCGCGTGCATCGACACACAATAACGCATCCTAGCTGGTTCAGTCTTGAGTCTCGTCATACCAACGACGTACGAGACAGCAGTCTCCTAAAGATGATATCGCGCCAGGGCCGGAAACATACCCTGGGTTGACAGCCTGGCTAGATTAAGCAGCCATGGCGAGCGCAGGAGCGCTCTGAGTTTTAGCTTTGCCAATTAAATTTGACAGTACCCCTGTTTAACGTGGCGAGGAGACCACGACCTGCTCTTCATATCCAACCTACCATGTCGAAACCAGTCGCCCCCAAATATGGAGAGAACGAACGCAGTGGTAGTTGCGTTGTTTTCAAGGTGCTCGCAGAAGATGCACGTCTGCGGAGTCACTATTCTACGCGCCTTGTTATTTCTGTCAAATCAAACGGATAGTGACACGCGAAGGGAGCGTTCTTCACGCGTTTTACCAGGTAACGATTTTTACACAGAATGCCAAAGCGCATCACCTTCGAAACAAGTCACCGTTAAGGTCGAGAGAGATAGTTGCGAAGGTCAGCGGAGAGGGTGAGGCAACGAGGTGACTCTTTGCCGACTAAATTCGTTTTTTAATAAAACCCGAGCAAAGCAGCGACGCACGAAAGAACCTGCAGGATGCAGGTTCTTGAGCAGGGAAGCGGGGAACCTCGTGTCTCGCGCTCGGCGCTGATCGCAGTAGATGGAGTGTCAATCTTCTTTTGCCCAGCGTGTGTTTGCGATTCGAGATGAGGGGGCTGAAATGGACAAGAACGCAGGAAAGAGCGTTGCGTCAACAGGCTCTCCTTCGGCGGGTAGCCCGATCCCATCAAACGCTTCAGCAGCGAATGCCCAAACGCTCTCAACACAAGATCAAAACGACCCGAATGATAACGACGGCTTTAAGCGCACGCTTTCCATCTTCGATATGGTCATCTACGGCCTTATCTTCATGGTGCCTATCGCGCCCTTCAGCATCTATGGCGGGGTGGCGAACGCTTCGAATGGCATGGCGTCGATGGCGTATCTTATCGCCTTCGTCGCGATGTTCTTCACGGTGCTCTCGTTTGGCATCATGATCAAGACCTTTCCCTCGTCAGGCTCGATCTATACCTATGCATCGAAGAGCTTAGGGAGTGCGATCGGTTTCATCGCTGGTTGGCTCATGCTTCTTCAGTACCTTATTTCGCCCGACATGGTCTTCATCATCGCGGCTGAACCGCTTCATCAATATGTTCCCGCGGTACCCGTGTGGGCGTGGTGCTTGATCTTCTTGGCTATCGTGCTCGTGGTCGCTTCACGTGGCATTCAGACGACCATGATCGTGAACAAGATCGCACTGGTGTGTGAATGTATCGTATTGGGAATGTTCCTTGTATTCGGCATCGCTTTCATATTCTCTCACCCTGAAACATCGGGCTTCACGCTCGATGCCTTCTTCGATCCATCGAAGTTCACCATGCCTTCGATGCTGAGCGCTGTGTCGCTTGCGGTGTTCTCGTTCGTTGGGTTCGGATGCGTGGCCACGCTTACTGAAGAAGCTAAGAACGAGCGCAGTGGCCCTCCGCGTGCGATGATGATCATGGTCATCATCTTGGCCGTCCTCTTTGCGTTTACATGCTATATCGCCACCTGCGTCGATCCTGCTGGCGAACTCTGCCGATCGAATGAAACGAACGGGTTCTACCTTATCGCTGAATTGGTGGGTGGCAAATGGTTCGGCCAGCTCTGCGCTTTGGCGGTCGCGCTTGCTCAGGGAGTCTTCACCGGTTTGGTCGCTCAGGTTTCAGTCTCGCGCGTGCTCTACGTAATGGGTAAGAGCGGGTCACTTCCAAGACCGCTCGCGAAGATGGACAAGAAGCGTGGCGTGCCGCTGGTGGCAACGCTCTTCGTTTCCGCTCTTTCGCTCGTGCTTCTGCCATTCTTCTTGAACATCGGTATGGATGGTCTGGCAAAGGTCGTGAACTTCGGTGCTCTTGCCTCCTATGTGATCTTGAATGTCTGCGTGTTCTGGCATTTCTGGGTGAAGGGCAAGGACCATACGAACCCGTTGCGCATTCTTATCTGCCCAATCATCGGAGCGATCATCGTTGGTGCGATCTTCGCTTCGCTCGATCCGACCTCGCACACGATTGGCATCATCTGGATCATCATCGGCATCATCTACTATCTAGTGACCACGCGCCTCCTTAAACGCAAGATAACCATGGAATAGATGATCCATGCAGCTGAATATCGCTGAGAAGCCCCTGTGCAAAGCGCGTAGGGGCTTGCTTTTAGGGATTGTTTCTAAGCTGTTGCATAGACCTTACGTTTAATCAACATACCTTACGACAGTCTCACAATACCGCCCATGAACAGCAAAAAGTGGCATGGTAAAAATAAAAAAAGCCGATGTGCTTGGAGGCGCTCGGCGTGATCTTGAAAGGGGTGGGAAAAATGAGTGAATCAAAGACTTCTGTGGCGCCTGCAAATTCATCTAGCTCTAAAAAGCAGACAGCGAAGATGCTCGGGTTCGGCGGGTTCTTTGCCATGACCGCATCAATGGTCATGACCGTCTACGCGTATCCGAATTTCGCATCTTCTGGCCTCCATTTGATCTTCTTCTTGATCCTTGGCGGCGTGTTCTGGTTCTTGCCAGTCGCGCTCGTGGCTGCTGAGATGGCAACCGTCAAAGGATGGGAGAATGGCGGAATCTTCGCATGGGTTGGCAACACGCTTGGTAAGCGCTGGGGCTTCTCGGCGCTGTTCTATCAGTGGTTCCAGATCACGGTCGGGTTCGTGACCATGGCATTCTTCGTTTTGGCTGCGATATCCTACATCGTTGGATGGGATGCGCTCTACAACAATCCACTTGTGATGTTCATCGGTGTTGCGATCATCGTTTGGGGATTGACGCTCACGCAGCTTGGAGGAACGAAGCTAACGGCTCGTATCGCTAAGGTCGGCTTCTTCGGAGGCGTTTTGATCCCGGCGATCATCCTTCTTATCGGACTGGTGGCGTATCTTGCAACAGGTGGCGTATCACAGCTTCATTTCGATGCGAACGGATTCGTTCCAGATTTCACGAAAGTGAGCACGCTCGTTATCTTTGCTTCGTTCATCTTGGCGTTTGCAGGTGTCGAGGCAAGTGCTTCTCATGTTAACGAGCTCAAGAATCCGGGCAAGATCTACCCGATGGTCATGATCGTACTCTGTATCTTGACGATCGTGCTCGATACGTTGGGCGGTTTGGCTGTTGCGATGACGATGAGCGAGGCTCAGCTTGATGCGAACCTTTCTACCGGTGTGGTGACCGCATTCGCGAATATCTTCGACGCGCACTTCGGCATCGGCTGGCTCGTGTATGTGATCGCCTTCTTGTTAGCAGCTGGCGTGCTTGCCGAGATCTCATCGTGGATCGTTGGTCCTTCTCGTGCATTGCTCGACACCGCAAGCGAGGGCATCATCCCGCGTAGCCTGGCCAAGACCAACAAGCACGGAGTGTCGGTGAAGATCGTGGTCATCCAGGGTATTGTGGTTACCATCTGGGACGCAGTCCTGTGTGGCTCGATGGCGCTTTCGGGCGGTTCGGGTTCTTCGATCTCGTATCTTACTGCGGTTGGCTTGACCGTTGTCATCTATCTGGTTGGCTACATCCTGTTCTTCCTGGGTTATTTCAAGCTCGTCTTCAAGGGGAAGGATCACGCACGTGCCTTCAACGTGTTCGGGGGAACCGTTGGCAAATGCATCGTGGCTGGCGTTGGCTTATTGCTCACGGTCTTTGCATTGGTCGTTTCGTTCTTCCCGCCAAGCCAGCTTGATGCTCAGTCGGGCATGGTCTATGTGGCAACCTTGATCATCTGCTGGGTGGTCTCGGTGGCGATACCGTTCGTCGTTTACGCTTTGCGCAAGCATTGGAATGGTGGCATCGACCATGATCCGCCCACTATTCCCAGCAAGAAGATGTTGGCAACAGCTGCTGTAACTTCTTCAAGTGCTCCAGCACCGGCGAAAGACGAACCTGCTCAAAAACAAGCCGCTTCCGTTGATGCTCACAGCAGCGATTCACCGCCTAAGGGGCAAAGTTGATCATAGCTATCGGTCGCGTTCTCCCTTCGTTTTCAAGAACTGAGGGCGAAGGGGGAGGCGACGAAGCAACGACGCGGAGAGCGTACGCATCATAAGGTAAACAGAAGGAAACTAGGTAAAGGAAAAAGGTTCTTCGTAATAACGAAGAAAAGACTAAGGAGTTCATCATGACTGACAAAGACGTAAAGCTCGTTTCGACTGAAGAATTAGGCGAAATGAATGCTCAAACTGGCTATCTGAGCCCGATCTTCGGATCATATGCTTTAGATGTTGAGATGCCGGTGGACAAGCTCAACCACGACCCGATCGAGCCGCGCATCGCAAGCGAGATCATTCGTGAGTACATCGGCACGGAAGGTAACGCACATCAGAACCTCTGCACGTTCGTCCAGACCTACATGGAGCCTGAGGCAGCTGAGCTGATGAAGGACACGCTCGAGAAAAACGCGATCGACAAGGATGAATATCCGATGACCGCAGACCTTGAGAACCGTTGCGTGAAGATCATCCAGAACTTGTGGCATGCTAATCCCGATGAAGAGCCTATGGGCACTTCGACCGTTGGTTCATCTGAGGCATGTATGCTCGGCGGTCTGGCTGCACTCTTCCGCTGGAAGGCGCTCGCTAAGGCAGCAGGGATCGATATCTATTCGTCGCATCGTCCAAACCTCGTTATCACTTCTGGTTATCAGGTTTGCTGGGAGAAGTTCTGCCGCTACTGGGACATCGAGATGCGTCTCGTTCCTATGGAGGCCGATCATCTCTATATGACCGCAGAAGATGCGATGAAATACGTTGACGATCACACCATCTGCGTTGTTTGCCTTCTTGGCATCACCTATACGGGCCGCTACGACGATGTGAAGGGCGTTGACGCTGCTCTTACCGAGTACAACAAGACGGCGAAGGTCCCTGTTCGCATTCACGTTGATGGTGCATCGGGCGCAATGGTCGCTCCGTTCATCGAGCCCGATCTGGATTGGGACTTCAAGCTCCCCAACGTTTGGTCCATCAGCACTTCTGGTCACAAGTATGGTCTGGTGTATCCGGGCATTGGCTGGGTTTGCTGGCGTAGCAAGGAAGCTTTGCCTGAGGATCTGATCTTCTGGGTAAGCTATCTAGGTGGCCAGGAAGCGACCATGGCTATCAACTTCAGCCGCAGCGCTTCTCAGATCATCGGTCAGTACTATGTGTTCATGCGTAACGGCTTCGAGGGCTACAAAGAGATCCATATGCGCACCATGGATGTTGCACATCATCTGGTTCAGGGCATCAAGGATCTGGGTATCTTCATCATGTATGAAGAGGCGACCGAAGTACCGATCCTGTGCTGGAGCCTCGATCCTAAGGCGGGCAAGAAGTGGACGCTCTATGATCTGGATGATCGTCTGCGTATGCATGGCTGGCAGATCCCTGCCTATCCGCTGCCTGCGAACATGGAACATGTCACCTGCCAGCGTATCGTAACGCGTGCAGACCTCTCTATGACCATGGCAGACAAGTTCTTGAAGGACATGAAGGCAGAGATCGCGAACCTCGATAATGCTACGGTTATCGGTGCTCAGGATAGCAACATCGCACCGAAGAAGTCATTCGATCATAGCGGTCGATAAACAGAAAACGTTCGGCTGCTAAAGAGCTGAACGTATCATCTTGAGTCTATGTGCACGAGGCATGTGACCCACCCCGATACCGACCTCCTTGCAAAGGGGAGGTCGGTATCTTTTTGTTGGGCGAAGAGTATTTGAACAAGAGAAAGGAATCTGTTGGATTGCTTGCTCGTGACCATTCCAATAGCATCGTTCACATTCGATTCGCCTTCTAGAATGTGCGCACCCTTCAACAAACGATAGAATAATCTGTTAACCTCATGCATTTACGGTCAAGGAAGGAGGCGGCGCGCATGAAAAACGTTTGGCTCGTATTCAAGCGCGATATTCTTCGCCTCCTTAAAGTTCCGCCTGCGTTGATGGTCATCCTCTTCTTGATCGTATTGCCCTCCATCTATACCTGGTACAACGTGGCGGGGTTTTGGAACCCGTATGACAACACCTCTTCGATGCGCGTATGCGTGGTGAATGAAGATGTGCCAGCGAGTTCTGATCTTACGGGAGAGATCGATGTCGGTTCGCAGGTGGTGGCTGGGCTCAAGGAGAACGACCAGCTCGATTGGCAATTCGTCGATCGAGATGAGGCGATGAACGGACTCAACGCAGGAGCGTGTTATGCGGTATTCGTCATCCCTTCCGATTTCAGCGAGCGACTTATCGCGCTTACCGAAGGCAAGGACGAAAAGCCGAGCATCCAATACTATGTGAACGAAAAGACCGGCCCTGTTGCGCCCAAGATAACCGATACCGGTTCGAACACGCTCGATCGTACGGTGAACGCTGAATTCGTGGGCACGGTGAGCAAGGCTGCGGTGAGCGCGATCGATGGCGCATCGAATGAAACGCATGATGCGCTCAAGAAGGTACGCTCTAAGGCGCTCGAGCAGATGGATAGCGCGCTCGATGCTCTTGCGCTCATGGATAGCTCTATCGAGCAAGTCGATGGCGCGATCAGCCAAGCGAAGACGGGCATCTCGAACGCGCACGATAAGCTCGGGGAGGCAACGGGTAAGCTCGATGAAGCAGCAAAGGAGTTGAAGAACGCCGCTGATCAAGGGGAGACGGCGGCCAGTGCGCTCAACACCTATGCGGCGCAGGGTTTGGTGAGCCTCGGGAAGACCACTGCCTATCTTTCACAAACGATCACGAAGACCTCTTCTACGATCGCGACCGGGCTCAGTGATATTTCAAAGGCCAAAGGCTCTGCTGATCTGGCGCTTGCGGAAGCGAAGGGCATCGTCGAGCATAACCAGGCGCTCATCGATGAGCTCACGGCACTTTGCGACACGCTTCCCGATTCAAATGATTACAAAGAACAATTGCGTTCATTGGTTGCTTCTTTGGCCAACCTGAACAAGCAGACCTCGGATACGGTAACGAGTCTTCAAGATGCTTCGACGCAGATGGGCAAGGATATTGAAACCTTGCAGAAGGCAAATGAGGATTTCTCGAAGGCAGCGTTCGAAGGCATCGATAACGCCCAAGCAATGGGGACGAAGGCCTTCACGGAGACTATCCCTCAAGTGAGCGCTGCTGTCACGAAGCTCTCACGGGCCACCGCCGATCTCTCTTCAACGGTCGCAGAGCAGAAGGCGCTCGTTCCTCCTGCGCAAGCTGCGCTCGATGAGCTGAACGCGACGCTCGATATCGCTTCTGCCTCCTTGAGCGAAACGCGGAGCACCGAGCAAGAAGCAGCCGAAGAGTTGGCTATGGTGCGCAGCGATGTAGTTTCGCTCTCAACGGCAGGGTTCTTAGAGCGCCTGCTCGGACAGAGCAGCCTCGATTCGAGCCAGATAGCTCAATTCGTGGCATCACCTACGCTGCTCAAGACCGAAGAGCTCTACACGGTCGATTCGTATGGTGCTGCTATGGCACCCTTGTTCATGAACCTCACCTTCTGGATCGGAGCGTTCATGTTGCTCGTCATCATGAAGCAAGAGGTGGATGGCAGAGGTATCCGTCAACTGAAGATCTGGCAGCGTTATCTTGGGCGCTTTCTCCTCATGGCACTGCTCGTGGTGCTCCAGGCGATCATCTGTGTGTCGGGCCTTTTGTTCATGGGTATTACGCCAGTCAATATCCCTGCGCTCTATTTGGCTGCTGCGATGTGCTCACTTGCGTATCTCAGTATCATCTATTGTCTTTCCGTTACGCTCCAACATGTGGGGAAGGGTATCTGCATCATCTTGGTCTTCGCGCAGATCCCGGGAGCGACCGGCCTCTATCCTATAGAGATGACTTCGCCGTTCTTCCAGGCGATCTATCCGTTCTTCCCGTTCACCTATGGCATCGGTGCGATGCGTGAGGCGATGTGTGGCTTCTACGGCAACGATTTTGCTTTCACGCTCGCCATGCTCTCATTGTTCTTCGTGATCTTCATGGGGATCGGCCTCGCGCTTCGTCCGCGTCTTGCGAACGTGAATCGCATGTTCGCGCGTCAGATCGAAGAGGGCGATATCTACAACGGGGAAAGTGCGGTCGTGCCAGCGCGGCGCTATCGCATGAGCCAAGTTATCGCGGCTCTTGCCGATCATGATCTGTTCAAGCAAAACGTTCAAGAGCGCTACGAGCGCTTCACGCGCCTGTATCCACGCTTGATACGAGCTGCGATCGTAGTTGGCATTGTGGTGCCAGTGGTCTTTACGGTGGCTTTCTCGCTTACCATGACCGAGAAGATCGTACTGCTCACGGCGTGGCTCATATGGTTCGCTCTCGTATGCGGCTTCTTGATCATAGTTGAGGAACTGCGCTATAGCATGCGCCGTCAGCTCCAGCTCGACTCGATGGACTCCGAGAAGCTGCGTACGATCTATGCTGATCGCAAGGTCGAGCGCTATAGCGATTCTCGCAGCTTGCACGAAGATGCCTCTTTGCTGCCGCCGAAGCGGGGTGGTAAGCGATGAAGAACATCCTTGCGATATTCAAAGAGGATCTTAAGAAGCTGTTCGGTAATGTGGTCAATGGCATCGTGACGCTTGGCCTTATCTTGCTCCCTTCGATCTTCGCGTTCTATAACATCATCGCGTGCTGGGATGTCTTCGATAACACGGGCAATGTGAAGGTTGCGGTCGCGAACACCGATGAGGGTTACCAGAGCGATCTTATTCCCTTACGGATGAATCTAGGAGAGCAGGTGATCTCTGCGCTCCGATCGAACGACCAGATCAAATGGGAGTTCGTTTCTGAAGAGGAAGCGATAGATGGAGCGAAGGCCGGTCGCTACTATGCAGCTGTGGTCATCCCTTCAACATTCAGCAAAGACATGCTCACGTTCTATAGCGATGGGGGAGAGCAGGCGCGCATCACCTACTATTCCAACCAGAAGAAGAACGTGATCGCACCGAAGGTCACGGACCAGGGAGCGTCTTCGGTTTCGTATGCGGTGAATGAGGCGTTCGCTCAATCGGTCAGCGAGATCTCGCTTTCGCTCGTGCATGTGATGGCGAATTACCTTGACGAGAATGGCGCTGATGCACGCATTGTTGCGCTCGCCGATCATCTCGAAGCTACTTCACGCGTTTTGGACAACGCCGCCAGTGCGGTCGAGGTATTCGGAACGTTCGGTAACGCTTCGAAAGACGCGCTCGATTCTGCCACTAAGCTCATCAACGCCACGCAAGCGGGCTTCGGTTCGATTGCTGGTTCGACGGTGGGCGTGGCAGAAGGGGTCAGCGAGACTGCTGAAGCACTTGATTCGGCAACGGCAACGTTCAAAGAAGCGCTCACGGCTTCGACTCAAAGCTACGAGCAACTTGCGCAAGCTGCGAAAGACGCTGCAGGCGCGCTTGGCAATACGTCAAGCGCGATGGCAAGTAGCATGCGCACGCAGGCAGAAGCTGTTTCTGCGCAGATCGCAAGCTACCAGGAGCTCTCCGGGCTTTTGCGCCAGATCGCACCGAATGTTCCGAGCGATGTACAACCGGTGCTTCTTGCGATGGCGGATCGCCTCGATTCGACGGTGAAGACGCTCGAGCAAGTGCGCGATCTGCTCAATCAAAGCGCCGATGACCTCGATCGAGCGAACGCACAGGCAAAGGCGGATATCGCTGAGCTTGAGAAGGTATCAGCCGAGGCGAAGACCGAGCTCGATAATTTGCAGAAGACCTATGACCAAGAGGTCGGTCCTGCGCTCGAAGAGTTCGAACGCTCCTCCAAAGCTGCGGCAAAAGCCTTCTCGGAAGGGGCAGCGGTCCTCTCCGAGCAAGACCCCTTCACGATCGAAGGAAGTGAGTCACTGGAGAGCACCTTCAACGATGCACTCGGGCAATCGGCTGAATCGGCAGATGAGCTTCGTAGTGCCGCCGGTCAGCTTTCGAATACTGCAGAGAAGCTGCGTGAAGCAGCGATGGCGGGGGATTCAGAGACGCTTCATGATCTGCTTTCGGCGGATGTGGAAGGTTTGGCGCATGCGCTTGCAGCTCCGGTGAGCATCGAGCGTACTGCAGTCTTCCCGAGCCAATCGTTCGGCGCATCGATGGCGCCGCTCTACACTACGCTCGCTATCTTCATCGGGTCGCTTCTTATCATGGTCGCGGTGAAGCCCCGTATTTCGCAGCGCATGAAGGACAAGCTCAAAGATCCGAAGCCACGTCAGCTCTTCACGGGACATTTCCTCATCTGCGCACTGCTCTCGCTAGCGCAGACCACGTTCATGGCGCTTGGCAATCTCTTCTTCCTCGACATCTCGGTGGTGCATCCGCTGCTGTTTATGCTCGCCTATTGGTTCGCAGGTCTGGTGTTCACATTCATCATCTATACGCTTGTGGTATCGTTTGCGAACCTTGGCAAGGCGATCGCGGTCTTGATGCTCATCGTGCAAGTGACTGCGTGCAATGGGTCGTACCCGCTCGTGATCTTACCCGATTTCGTTCAAATGATAAGCCCTTGGATGCCCGCAACGCATGTGGTGGAAGCTATGCGCGCAGCTATGTTCGGCATCTACCAGAATGATTTCTGGATAGCTATGGGCGAGCTGGCGCTCTTCTTGGTTCCAGCTGCGCTCCTAGGATATGCCCTCAGAAAGCCTCTGGAGAAGTTCATGCAGTGGTATGTGCGCACGGTCGAATCGACGAATTTGATCGAGTAACTGCTGCAGTCAAGCTGTTCAGCGGCGGTTCGCAGAAAGCAGGTCTTGTCTGCGCGTTCCTTGCGGCCTACGATGCGCTCTTCGTGCTCTTCCCATGTTCGGAGAGCAGCTTGCTCCGTTGGATGACCACAGCGCCGATCAGGAAGGGCAGCCAGAAAACGATCGCGCGATAGACCATGATCACCGCCATGGCGGTTGCCTGATCGATACCGAAAAGAGCAAAGGTTACGAGCGCCGCTGCCTCCACTACGCCAACGCCTTGGGGAACGAATGAGATCATCGCAAAGAGGGTGACCACGACATATCCGCAGATCATCGCTTCGATGTCGTGCATGCCAAAAGCAAGAGCAACAAAGGCGAAGCACCCAAGCTCGAAGATGCTCGCGGCAACATTGAGTCCCAGATCGGCCCCTATGTCTTGCTTGTTCTTCGTCATGAGCGCTGCAGATTGCGCATAGGTGTTCACCGTATCCTTCACCCAAGCATCAACGGGCTTCTTCTTGCGTTTGGTCAAGAACCTATCGATGACGCGCACGAGTGGGGCGAGCAACTTTAGGAGCAGATCGGGCTTCATCGCAGCGAACGCCATCGCGGCGACCATGCCACCTACGATAAGGATCGCAATGATACCAAGGGCTATCCACCCTGCATTCAATCCGCCCGCGATACCCAAGATCGCAAAGCCGATGACCATGATCACCAAGAAGCCAGCATTGATCGATACCTGACGGAGCAGCGCGGCTCCCGTCGCTTTGCCGGCTGAGATATGTTCATGAGCTGCTTCAGCGATCACGATCGAAGTCCCCGACATATTGAACGAGGGAATGACCGTATCGACGAAGAACGTTGCAAAAACGAGCTTTATCCCTTCTTTGAGGCTGAGGCGCGACCCAACCGATTTGAAGCACCAGATGAAAGAAGCTCCTTGAGCGAAGTATTTCCCCAACTGGAACACAACCGCGCCGATGAGGAAGAGGGGAGCTCCCCGTTCGATCGTGGTAACGAGCTCTTCAAGTTGATCGCCGCGCAAGAAGATGACCGCTAGAACGATAACGACTACAAGACCAACGAGTATTTTCTTCAGGTTCTTCTTCATGCAGGAGCCCTTTGCGCAGTTCAGAGCAATGAATCACTCTTAGTCTAGCAAAAGGAGAAGGCTTCAAAAGAGTCGCAAGAGAACCGATACGCCATTGAAACCGAGCAGGCGTGATCCTTGAAGCACATACAGGCGGCCAGCTCATCCATCTCACGGCTTTCCTACAAACCAGCGTCATCCTACAGAGAGGCTGCTGCTCGTGCTAAGTTTGAAGGAGCACAGTTCCTTCTTGACGAACTGCACGAAGTTTGTGGTAGAAAGTTTCGCATCATGGATACTTCTCAAGAAACCTCTCGCGGTGGTTCACGTGCTCGCGATCACGAGATAATCAAAGCGAGCATCATCGGCATCGTGGGCAATATGCTCCTGGTTGCTTTCAAGCTCGTTATCGGGTTCTTCTCGCATTCGATCGCTATCATCCTGGATGGCGTGAACAACGCTACCGATGCGCTCTCTTCCATCATCACCATCGTGGGCACGAAGCTTGCTGCGCGCCGTCCCGACCGACATCACCCCTTTGGGTATGGGCGCATCGAATACCTCACTTCGGTCGTCATCGCTATCATCATCTTGGTTGCGGGTTTTCTCTCGCTTCGCGAGTCCATTCAGAAGATCATCGAACCTGGTCAGCCTTCGTATTCTGCGATCACGATCACGATCATCATCGTGGCTATCATCGCGAAGGTGTTTCTCGGCATCTGCTTCAATCACTATGGAAAGAAGACGAAGAGCGAAGCACTCATCGCTTCAGGCATCGACTCGAACTACGATGCGGTCCTTTCTGCAGGGACGCTCGTGGTCGCTTTCGCACAGAACATCTGGAACCTCAATATCGACGGCATCGTGGGGCTCATCATCTCGTTCGTGGTGTTGAAGGCGGGCTTCGAGGTCTTGCGTGATGCGCTCGGCCCGATCATCGGGCTTCCTGAAAGCAAAAAGCTGGTAGATAGCATCGTTTCTTATGCGTCGTCATTCTCGCCGGTTGAGGGAGTGCACGATGTGATCATGGACGATTTCGGCCCTAATAAGGTTATCGGCTCGATGAGGATCGAAGTTCCCGACGATATGGAGGCATGGCGCATCCATGAGCTCACCCGTGAGATCTCGTCTGGTATTGCAGAGAAGTTCGGCATCTCGATGACGATAGGTATCTACGCAACGAATCGTACAGGGATGTTCGCCAACATGCGCGCGAGCCTCGATCGGATCGTAAATGAGAATGCGAACATCAGGCAAGTGCACGGATTCTATTGCGATGCGCAGAACAAGATCTGTTATTTCGATCTGGTGATCGCCTTCAACGTGAACGGGGAGAGCATCAAGGCGTCGGTCGTCGATGCGCTCAAGAAAGCGTATCCTGCTTACTCCTTCGATGTTGAGATCGATCGAAGCTTGGAAGACTGATCTTTTGGCACTTTTGATTAGCTTGAAAGCTAGTCTTCGAGCAGATAGTTCAGGTATGCGTGATACTCTTCCACGAGCGATTCGGGTCCAGCGATGCGCACCTTCTTTCCCATGGACGCGATCCAACCGAAGAACTGTTCGCTCTTGCAGATCTTCACGCGGGCAAGAGCCTCCTGGTCATTCGACTTCAAGAACGTTGCAGCACTACCAAAGCGATCAGTGATGATCTCGACCTTATCAGCGTCCGCAGCGAGGATGGCCACCACCTCTTCGCCTCCGAAGCGGCCGAACATGATCGCCTTGTTCTCGTCATAGCGAAACCCGGCGATCTCACTGTTGCGCGCAGCGGGTGCGCTTTCAAGCACGCGAAGATCCATCATCCTATCGAGACGATATTCGCTCAAGGTGTTGTGCGCCTCGTTCCAGGCAGTGAGGTAATAGAAGCCATCTTCGTACACGATGGCAACAGGCGTTACCACATGCGTCTTGCTCTTCGAACGAGCACATGGTTTGCCATCGAGGCCGATCTTTCGGTAGGAGAATTCGATCTTGCACTTGGCCTTGATAGCCTGATGGATGGCATCGACAGCATGAAAAACGCTGCTATTCTGCGATTTGATGCGCCGCGCGACATGGATGCGTCGATCGAGCAGATGCTGTTCGTGGTTGGTGGCAAGCTGCTTGATATTGGTGATGAGCGTCTTCGCTTGTTTTTCGGTTATCGCGCGACAGGACTGGATGGCATCGACCATGAGCATGAGCTCTCCGATGGAGAAATCCCTTCGTTCGATCGCATACTCAACGGGATTGCGTTGGTAGGTCTTGATGTCGATATCGAATTCGCGCAGGATGTCCAGATCGGAATAGATGCTCTTGCGCTCTGCGGGAATACCGTAGGCATCCAAGCGCTCGATGATCTGCGACATGGTGAGCCCGTGTTCGGCATTGGTCTCTTCTTGGAGGATCTTCAAAAGGTACAGGACCTTGATCTTCGCTTTCTTATTGTTCGCCATAAGGATGTCCTTTGTACTGCAAGATGCGTTCAAAATGATGCTATCAAGAAAAGGCTAGTGCATCGTTTTTCATAGTATGTCCGATTAAGAGGACAGAGTAAAGAAATTGGAGCAGGAAGAGGGGAGCGCTATAATCTCTCTAGCGAACAAGGGAGGAAACGTATGACCACTTCATTGCGTGAAGCGATCGCAAAGACCGCTACATCGATCGAAGAACTTCTAGCAGGAAGGCAGCCCGTTTGCGGACTCATCCTAGGAAGCGGCTTGAACTTCTATGCCGATACGCTCGAACAACAAGAGATTCTTCCCTATAAACAGCTTCCGCATATGAAGGTTTCAACGGCAACTGGCCATAAAGGGCGCTTCGTGCTCGGAAGGGTCCCTGGTACAGAAGTGTGGGTGCTCTGCATGCAAGGGCGTTTGCATGGCTATGAAGGCGTGAGCGCGCAAGATGTCGCGCTGCCGGTTTGGGCGATGCAAGCTGCCGGCATCGATACGCTCGTTACCACCAATGCGGTCGGTGCTTTGAACCCTGCTTTCGAGGTCGGGTCCTTCTGCGTCATGTCCGACCATATCAACTTCACGGGGCGCAATCCCATCGCACATCCCGAAGGGAACCTGATCGCAGAGCGATTCGTGCCCATGCTCGATGCGCATGATCCCCAGATGCGCGCACTTCTGCTTGATATTGCAGAACGCGAAGGGGTCGATGTGAACGAAGGCGTGTATCTCGGGCTTATGGGCCCGAACTTCGAAACGCCTGCTGAGGTTCGTTTATTCGCATCGTGGGGCGCTGATACGGTTGCCATGAGCGTAGTGGAAGAGGTCATCGCAGCACGTCATGTGGGTATGCGCTTGCTGGGTCTTTCGCTCGTTTCGAACAAGGCGTGTGGCATAGAGGGCGCAGATCCAAACTCAGATGAAGTCATGGATGTTGCTGAAAAGGTCAAGCCGGAATTCACTGCGCTCATGAATGGGTTCTTGCGCGCGCTTGCTCACCTGCAGTAAGGGCATGGATCTTGTTCGATAAAGCCATCTTCAAACTTCCCCATATCCATCGCACGCTTGCGATCCTCGTTCTGTTCGCCCTGATGGAAACAGCGTGCATCCTCGGAGAGGCGTTCGGGCTTTCGCGCGGGCTGGTGGCCCTTTGGGAAGGGGGAGTGTTCGAAGACGCTCTTTGGAATCTCTCCCTCTTCGCTTGTTCGTTCGTTTGTGTGCGCATCACGCTCGATCTGCGTGAAGCCTTCATCTCCTCGTATGCGCTCAGGTGTGCGCGCGAGACGCGAAAGGACTTGTTCGGTGCACTCTTTCAGACGGGTGCACCGCTAGCGCAGCGTTTCGGCACCGCAACGAGTGCTGCCATGGCACTCGAAGGCATCGACAAGATGAAGGAGTATCTCGAGCTCGTTCTGCCGAAGCTGGTGAACATGATAGTCTTGCCGCTCATGTTCGCGCTTGCTATCGCCTGTGCCGATTGGGTCTCGGGCGTTATCGTTATCATCCTTTTGCCTTCGATGGTGCTGCTCATGGTGCTCATCGGTAAGACCACCGCCGAAAAGAGCCGTGTTCAGCATGGAGCATTCAAGGTCATGTCGAATCATTTCATCGACTCGGTGCGTGGCTTACCTACGCTCTCGACCTTTGCGGTGTCGAAGACGTATGCGGATCGTGTATACGAGGTGAGCGAGCGATTTCGCGAAGCAACGATGAAGATGCTGAAGAGTGCGCAGCTCTCTGGTGCGGTGCTCGATCTGTTCGCCACGCTCGCGATCGCGGCGGTATCGATCATGCTCGGTCTGCGCCTGATCGATGGCTCGCTCACGCTGCTCCCTGCGCTCTTCGTACTCATACTGGCGCCCGAATTCTTCAGGCCTATTCGTGAATACGCCTCCGACTATCATGCTTCGCTCGATGGGGTGAACTCGTTGCATACGATCGAGTCGATGATCGCTTCGGTGAGCGTTCCACCCAGCACCAAAACGCTACCTTCATGGAATGGATCGAGCACGCTCGAGCTTGAAGGTGTTTCACAGGCATATGAGGGAGTATCGGTCCTTTCGGGCGTTACGGCGAGCCTGAAGTGGTATGCGCGCATCGGAGTAGTGGGCACGAGTGGCTCAGGCAAGAGCACGCTCTTGCGCTTGCTGGCTGGTCTGGAGGACCCTGCGGCTGGAGCGTTCGTGTTAGACGGGCGCGAGACGCTCACGACGCTTCGCTACGAAAGCTGGGAAGAGCAGGTTGCTTACATTCCGCAGGATCCTACGATATTCCATGCATCCTTGCGCGAGAACCTTACCTTCTACAACCCGCAAGCAAGCGATGAGCACCTGCACGCTGTTATAGAGAAGCTGGGGCTGAGCGAGCTCTTAACGCAGCTGCCCCAAGGCCTCGATACGTTCATAGGCGAAGGCGCGCGTGGGCTTTCGGGAGGGCAGGCACAACGGATCGCCCTAGCGCGCGTGCTGCTCGACGAACGCAAGCGGATCGTCCTCTTCGATGAGCCAACGGCGCATCTCGATATCGAGACCG
>FR895148.1:107709-112867 GCA_000435675.1 Eggerthella sp. CAG:298
GGTCGAAGTCATGCAAGGGCGCTTGGTGGTGTTCGCCACCCATCGCCTTCATTGGCTCGACACGCTCGATTATTTGCTCGTCCTCGAAGAGGGGAAGCTCGTCGAACAGGGCACAACCACCCAGCTTTTTGAGAGCAGTGCGCATTTCGCTACACTCGTACGTGCGCTTCGCGGAGGTGAAGCAGCATGATCGCGTGGATCCGTTCTTATCTTGGTGCGTCTAAGAAATTGCTTGCTCAAGTGCTCGTGCTCGGGGTTACCGCGGTCGTTTTCGCCATCGGCCTCATGTTCGTTGCGGGCTACCTTATCGCCGCTTCAGCGGATAACGCGTTCTCGCTGCTCATGCTGAACATCCCTCTTGCTTTCGTTCAGATCTTCGGGCTTGGCAAGCCTCTTGCGCGCTATCTTGAGCGCCTGCGGAGCCACGATTGGGTCTTGAGGCTCACTTCGACATTGCGCCTTCGTTTGTTCAGGGTGGTGCAACACCAGCAACGCGAACAGGCGCACTGGCGAACGGGAGACGTGCTCGGTTCGCTCGCGAGCGATATCGAACACGTCCAGAATCTGTTCTTACGCTGCGTTTTTCCGGTGCTCATCGCATGGATCGTTGGAGTCTTGCTCGTTGCAGTGGCAGGCTTCATGTCGCCAGGCTTGTTGCTGTTCGCGCTTATCGCATTTCTTTTGCTGTGCGTCATTATTCCTGCTCTTGCTGTTGTGCTCAATCGTGCACGCATCGAGCGAAACGACCGCACGCGTGCTTCGTTGTATGCAGAGGTGACCGATAAGGTGCTCGGCTCGCGCGATATCGCTATCGCAGGTCGCGGGGAAGAGATCACTGGTCAGCTCATGGAAGAGCTCGATCGCTTGGATGCGGGGGAGAGGACCATCGCGCATCACGATCGTTTGCGTTTGCTGCTCATCCAGGTGCTCTTGCTCTGCATCATCCTTGTCTTGATCTGGTGGACCTTTGAGCGCCTCGGCGGCGCACCAGGGGGAACGTCCGATTGGATCGTTGCGGTAGCGCTCGGTTTCTTCCCGCTCATCGAGGTGATCGCTCCGCTTCCTCAGCTCTTCGAAGACACCCTCGAGCATCGCGAAGCGCTTGAGCGCATGAACGAACAGGGGCTGCTTGTAGATCCTGATCCTGCGCTCTTCACGGCGCCTTCTCTCCACGCTCCGTTCGATATCTCGATCGAAGAGCTCTCGTTCTCGTACGAACCTGAGCACTGTATTCTGAGCGAGGTGACCCTTTCGATCCCCTATGGACAGAAGCTCGCGATACTGGGGAAGAGCGGCTCGGGGAAGACGACGCTCGCGCATCTCATCCATGGCGATATGCTTCCTCGTACTGGCGCCATCAGCATCGCAGGCGTGCCAATAGCGGACCTTCGCGATGTCATCTGGGACTACGTCGGCTTTATCTCACAGGATAGTTACGTTTTCGCCATGAGCATCTTCGATAACCTTCGTATAGGGAAAATTGAAGTGAGCGAAGAAGAGGCGTGGGCTGCGCTCGATGCGGTCGGATTGAAGAGCCATGTCGCATCGCTGCCCGACAGGCTCGAGACTATGGCCGATGAAGCAGGCTTGAACTTCTCAGGTGGCCAGCGCGGGCGCTTAGCGTTGGCGCGGGTGTTGCTTCAAGATCCACCCATCGTGGTGCTCGATGAACCAACGGTCGGGCTCGATCCCGTTACCGAACAAAAGGTGCTCGACACCATCATGCGCGTTTTCGCAGAGAAAACGGTCATCATGATCACGCACCATCTTCAAAGGGTCGAAGCGTTCGACCGCGTGCTGTTCGTCGAAGAAGGAAGGTTCATCATGGATGGAAGTCCGGCAGTGCTCACGGTCGAGAATGAGCGCTATGCCAAACTTCTTGCATTCGACAGGGGATTATCGTTCTAAAACGCAAGATAAGCGCTAGAATAACGAAAGCGCTTCGCGCGTTATTCATATGGGGATGTGCTGGAAGTATTATCTGGCACCAGTTTTGAAAAAAAAAGGGGGGATTTGTATGGATTTCTTAGCGGATCCGGTCATTCTGGCGCGTATTCAATTCGCGTTCACGGCAATGTACCATTTCTTGCTCGTGCCGGTTTCTATCGGCCTTGGTTTGATCATGGCTATCTATGAAACTCGTGCTTATCGATCCGGAAAGGAAGAGGATGCTGCGGCGGCTAGATTTTGGCTCAAGATCTTCACCGCAACATTCGCATTAGGTGTTGCAACCGGTATCACCATGGAGTTCTCGTTCGGTACGAACTGGGCGGATTACTCACGTTTCGTGGGCGATATCTTCGGTGCTCCGCTGGCAGCAGAAGCGCTGTTAGCTTTCTTCCTGGAATCGACGTTCTTAGGCGTGCTTCTCTTTGGCCGCAAGCATGTTGGTAAGAAGTTCTATCTTGTCTCAGCATGGCTCGTATTCATCGGTTCAGCGTTTTCGGCGCTGTGGATCATCATCGCGAACTCCTGGATGCAAACGCCAGGTGGCGCAGAGCTTGCCGATGAGGGAACGCGCGCCGTGCTCACGAACTTCTTTGCGGCGGCTTTCAACCCGTCAACGCTCACACGCTACTCGCACGTGATCTGTGCGGTGCTCATCATGGGCGCGTTCATGACCATGGCGGTTGCGGCATGGTATATGCACAAGAAGGATCATGAGAAATTCGCGCTCCGTGCTATGAAGATCGGCTCGGTCGTTGCAACGATCAGCTGTGCTTGCATGCTCGTTACCGCGCACTCTTCGGCAGTCGTCGTTTCTGAAGAGCAACCCACGAAGTTCGCCATGATGGAAGGCATGTACGAAGACGAGGTGCCGCCACTCTATGCCATCGGTTGGGTCGATGAAGCAAACGAGCAGGTCATCGCTCCGTTTGCGATCCCTGGTGGTACGAGTTTCCTTGCTACGGGCAACTGGGATACGGAATATCAGGGCTTGAATAGCCTTGCAGAAACTGAAGACTACTCTGCGATCGACCCTGAGACGATGCCGGTGAACTTGGTGTTCCAGAGCTATCACCTCATGGTTGCGATGTTTGGGCTTATGGCGCTCACGCTCTTGCTTGCGCTCATATTTACCTTCAAAGGTGGTTCCATCAAGAAGATGAGGTGGCTCCAGTGGCTCATCATCATCTCGCCGATCTTCGCGGTGCTCGCTATTCAATCGGGCTGGGCCACCGCTGAATTCGGTCGCCAGCCTTGGGTCGTCTACCCGAGCGTCACTGGTCCTGAAGGGGTCGAGCTGCTCACAGCAGACGGCATCTCGCTGGCAGTTTCACCTTGGGAGCTCATCGCTACTATCGTGCTCTTCGTGCTCATTTATCTGGTGCTGTTCATCGCATGGGCGCGCATCGTTGCGCGTTTCATCAAGCAGGGCCCCACGCAAGAGCAACCAGCTCCCGTGGCTGCTTCTTCGAATTCGTTCATGTCAGGCACGCCGCCTGTAAAGGCAGCAGATGCTTCGGCAAACGATGAGACTGCTCCGGCCGCGACGAAGGAAGGAGAGTAGTCATGGATATCACGATTCTTCAAGGACTTTGGTTCTTCCTTATCGCGGTTCTGATCGCGGTGTATTTCATGCTCGATGGCTTCGATCTTGGCATCGGTGTGCTCTATCCCATCCTTGGTAAGACCGAGGAGGAGAAGGCGGTCTTGCGTCGCAGCATCGGCCCGGTGTGGGACGGTAACGAAGTGTGGCTCCTTACCGCTGGTGGTGCGCTCTTCGCGGCGTTCCCTCTTGCCTATGCCACTACGTTCTCTGGCTTCTATCTTGCGGTCATGCTCGTACTGTTCGGCTTGATCGTCCGTGCGGTCTCGCTTGAATATCGTGCGCACGATCGCTTTTGGGGCAAGCTTTGGGATTGGTGCTTCACTATCGGTTCGCTACTTCCGGCGTTGCTCTTCGGTGTGGCGATCGGCTGCATCTACGAAGGCATTCCCATGACAGCGAATGGCGATTACTCGGGCGTTCCACTGCTCGGCCTCATCACTCCTTTCACGCTGCTCTGTGGCGTGATGGGTCTTGTCCTTTGCATCGCACAGGGCATTTCGTGGGAGTGCGTGAAGGCTCCGCTGGGGAGCAGCCTGTACAACCGTTGCGTAAAGCTTCGTCCTATTTGGCAAATGGTCTCGCTCGTCACCTTCATCGTGCTCACGATCTGTGCGCTCACGGTCATCCAGCCGCAGATGCATGAAGCGCTCGGTTGGGTGCGTATCGTGCTTGCGGTACTGGTTGCGGTGCTCTTGGTGGCAGCCTGGTTCATAGGTCGTGCGAAGAACGACCTGGTGGCATTCATCCTTCAATGTGCGGCCATCTTCATGTTCATCATGCTCTTCGCCACCTCCATGTTCCCGAACTTGGTCGTTGCTTCGCCCGATAGCGTCGGTGAGACCATCACCGCTATGAATGCGGCTTCATCCGAGCTCACCTTGGCGTGGATGACGGGTATCACTTGTGTGGGCTTGCCACTCGTGCTGCTCTATCATTTCCTGGTGTATCGTTCCTTCCGTGGACGCGTCAACCCGCAGGATCTTGATTACTAGCACGCATCGTACACCTATACCGCTAAACAAGGGCTGCCTTCGGGCAGCCCTTTTTTGCCTTGCATCATCGCGCAAGGGCGTTATACTATGTTTACTTGAAAAGCGTTGATGAGGAAAAGTAGGGACGAACCCTTCTCCAGAGAGCTAACGGTTGCTGAAAGTTAGTGAAGGACGGTCCGAAAGGCACCTCGGAGCTATTCATCTGAAATCTTCTCATCTGCTCGAAACGATCTTTCAAGCAGTGAAAAGTCGGTAAGTTGAATCGGAGCCAACCCGTATTTGGTCTAGAGCGCATATGTTCGCGTATGAAAGCTCACCTTCTTCGGTCCTGATGCAACTTGCTGCACAGGATTTTCTTTTTTAGAAGGAGTGATGCCCATGCGCAGCGATTCGATCAAAGAAGGATTGGCCCGCGCGCCACACCGCAGCTTGCTCAAGGCTGACGGTTTCACCGACGAAGAGCTCGATCGTCCTCTTGTTGCGGTCGTTTCCTCTCAAAACGAGATCATCCCTGGCCATATTCACCTGCAGACCATCGCTGATGCGGTGAAGGCAGGCGTGCGTATGGCAGGAGGCACGCCGGTGCAGATGACCACGATCGGCGTCTGCGATG
>FR895148.1:112957-193813 GCA_000435675.1 Eggerthella sp. CAG:298
TACTCGTCCGGGTGTCCGGTCCAGGGCCACCAGTTCGACGCTATGGTGCTCATCCCCAGCTGCGACAAGGTCGTTCCGGGTATGCTCATCGCGGCGTGTCGCTTGAACATCCCGACCATCCTTATCTCGGGTGGTCCGATGCTCGCAGGCGAGGATAAGTGCGGCAATCAGACCGACCTGAACACGCTCTTCGACGCGGTCGGTCAGGTGACCGCGGGCACGATGGATGAAGCCGATCTCAAGTTCTTCGAGGAAACCGCTTGTCCTACCTGCGGTAGCTGCTCGGGCATGTTCACCGCGAACTCGATCGCCTGCCTCTCCGAGGGCCTCGGCATCGCGCTTCCGGGCAATGGCACCATCCCGGCGGTCTATTCCGAGCGCGTGCGCCTCGCGAAGCATGCGGGCATGAAGATCATGGAACTGGTTGAGAAGGACATCAAGGCGCTCGACATCATCAATGCGGCGGCCATCCATAATGGCATGGCGCTCGATATGGCCTTCGGTGGCTCCACGAATACGATGCTCCACCTTACCGCTATCTCTCACGCGGCAGGTTGCCCGGTCACGCTTGAGGATTGGGACAAGATCTGCTCCGAGATCCCTAACATCACGCGCATCGCGCCAGCAAGTTCGCTCCACATCCAAGACCTGAACAAAGTCGGCGGTGTTTCTGCCATCATCGGTGAGCTCGGTCGTCACGGTTTGCTCGACGAAAGTGCGCTCACCTGCCACGGAACCATGGCAGAGTGGATCGCTGAAGCACCTTATGTCGATGGGGAAGTGGTCCGCACGATCGAGGAGGCCTATTCTCCCGTTGGCGGCCTGCGTGTTATGCAAGGCAACTTGGCTCCGAACTATGGCGTGGTCAAGCAATCGGCTGTGGCTGATGACATGCGTCAGCATCGTGGCCCGGCGCGCGTCTTCGAAAGTGAAGAGGAAGCATGCGAAGCTATCTTCGGCGGCAAGATCAACGCCGGCGATGTGGTGGTCATTCGCTACGAAGGCCCTGCAGGTGGTCCTGGCATGCGCGAAATGCTCACGCCTACTTCAGCGATCTGCGGCATGGGTCTCGATCACGATGTCGCGCTCATCACCGATGGTCGTTTCTCGGGCGCAACGAAGGGCCCGGCTATCGGTCATGTGAGCCCTGAGGCATATGCGGGCGGTCCGATCGCGCTCGTTCGCGAAGGCGACATCATCGACATCGATATCGATAAGGGCACGATGAACCTTGAGGTATCCGATGAAGAGCTTGAAAAGCGTCGCCAGAATTGGACCAAGCCAGAGCCGAAGTACGCAACGGGCGTGCTCGCACGTTATGCGAAATTGGTTTCCAGTGCCGATAAGGGGGCATATTTCGGATGATCATCGACAACGAATACGAAAAACAACATAATCTCGGTCCCTATACTGCAAAACAGGGCACCGTGATGACCGGCGCCCAGGCCATCATCGCTTCGCTCGAAGCGGAAGGCGTGGATACGGTCTTCGGCTATCCGGGAGGACAAGCCATCAAGATCTATGACGCGCTCTACGATTCTAAGAAGATCAGGCATATTCTCTCTCGCCACGAGCAGGGTTCAGCGCATGAGGCTGATGGATATGCGCGTGCAACGGGCAAGACGGGTGTCGTAATCGTGACCAGCGGTCCTGGTGCTACGAATACCGTCACCGGCATCGCAACGGCCTATATGGATAGCGTTCCCATGGTCGTCATCACCGGTCAGGTGCCCCGTAGCATCATCGGAACGGATGCGTTCCAGGAATCGGATATCGTGGGCATCACGATGCCGGTCGTGAAGCACAGCTATCTTCTTCAAGACATCAACGAGCTTACGAATACTTTCCGTGAAGCGTTCTATATCGCGAATTCTGGCCGTCCAGGCCCGGTGCTCATCGATGTTCCTTCAGATCTGTGTGGCATGGAGGTCGAGTTCAACTATCCGGCCGATGTGCACATTCCTTCCTACAAGCCAACGGTGAAGGGCAATGCGCGCCAGATCCGCCAGGCCGTGGACATGATGAAGGAAGCGAAGCGCCCGGTCCTCTACATCGGTGGCGGCATCATCGCTTCGAACTCCGAAGAGGAGCTGCTCTCGGTCGCAGAGGCGCTGCAGATCCCCGTGGTCACTACACTCATGGCAAAAGGCGCCTTCCCGGCATCCAATCCGCTCAACCTTGGGCACGTGGGCATGCACGGTTCGTACTATGCGAATCATGCCGTGCAGAATGCAGACCTGCTCATTGCCATCGGCTCGCGCTTCTCTGATCGCGTAACGGGCAAGCTCGTTGACTTCGCGCCCGATGCGAAGGTCATCCATGTCGATATCGACCCAGCAGAGATCGGCAAGAATCGCCTGCCGCAGATCCCAGTCGTGGGCGATGCCAAGGTTGTTCTGGCGGGCATGCAAGAGCTCATCGAGCAAGACGGCGATTTCAAGCCTATCACGGCTGAATGGATGGCGCAGATCAACGAATGGCGCGATAACCATCCCTTCTACAGCCCAGGCGTTGCCACAGAGAATGGCACGATCTCGCCCGAAGGCGCGCTCGACCTTCTCTCGGATATGCTCGATCAGAACAACAGCATCGTCACGACTGAGGTTGGACAGCACCAGATGTGGGCCGCGCAGCATATCGCGCGCGATATTCCGCGCACGTTCCTCTCCAGTGGTGGTCTTGGCACGATGGGCTTCGGCTTCCCCGCAGCTATTGGCGCTAAGGTTGCTTGCCCAGAGAAGGAGGTCGTTTGTATCGCAGGCGATGGCTCTTATCAGATGAACATCCAGGAGATGACCACGGCATCGTATTGCGGCATCAATGTGAAGGTGCTGATCATGAACAACTCGGTGCTCGGCATGGTGCATCAGTGGCAGAACCTGTTCTACGATGAACGCTACAGCGAAACGATCCTGCCCGACCTCCCCGATTTCGTGAAGGTGGCAGAGGCGTACAACTGGCAGGCCGAACGTGTTGAGAAGCCTGAAGACCTGGAAGGCGCTCTGAAGCGCTTGATCGAAGCGGACCGTCCGGCACTGCTCGATATGCGCATCGATAGCGATGAGAACGTGTTCCCCATGGTCCCAGCAGGCGCACCTCTCTCAGAGATGTTCGGCTACATCAAAGTCGGCCCGAACGGTGAATTGATCGACGAGCGCAAGGAGGAGAAGTAATCATGAGACACGTCCTTTCAGTGCTCGTAGAGAACAAATCTGGTGTATTGAGCCGTGTTGCGGGACTTATCTCGCGTCGCGGATTCAATATCGAGAGCCTTTCGGTCGGTCCGACCGAAGACCCCACGATGTCGCGCATCACGATCATCATGGAGGCCGACGAGATCGCCTATGAGCAGATCACCAAGCAGCTTCACAAGCTCATTTCGGTGCACAAGATCACCGACCTTACGCAAACTGCCGCTCTCGAGCGCGAACTGGTGCTCATCAAAGTGCACGTCACGCCCGATAAGCGCAGTGAGGTCATCGAGATCGCGAACATCTTCCGTGCCAATATCGTCGATGTGGGCAAGACTTCGCTCACGATCGAGATCACGGGTTCGGAAGACAAGCTCAAAGGCATCGAAGATCTGCTTCGCGCTTACGGAATCAAAGAGATCATCCGTACGGGCCTTATCGCGATGTCGCGCGGTTCAAAGGTGAGTTGATACTATAATGTATCTTCATATACAGGAAACATCAGTCATTAGAAGAAGGGAAAGAACATGGCTGTAACCATCTATCACGAGCAGGACGCAAATCCCGAGCTCATCCAGGGTAAGAAGATCGCCGTTATCGGCTATGGCTCTCAGGGTCATGCTCATGCGCTGAATCTGAAGGATTCTGGTTGCGATGTGCGCGTTGGTCTGCGTGAAGGTTCCAAGTCCTGGCAGGCTGCTGAAGAAGCGGGCCTCAAGGTCATGACCGTTGCCGATGCTGCAAAGGAAGCAGATCTTATCATGATCCTCGCTCCCGATGAGAAGCAGGCAGAGATCTACGAGCAGAGCATCGCTCCTAACCTGAACTCTGGCGACACGCTCGCATTCGCTCATGGCTTCAACATCCACTTCGGCTATATCAAGCCTCCTGCAGATGTCGATGTCATCATGATCGCTCCTAAGGGTCCGGGTCACATGGTTCGCCGTGTTTATCAGGAAGGCGCAGGCGTTCCGTGCCTCATCTGTGCTGAGCAGGATGCTTCCGGCCAGGCTATGGATGTTGCGCTTTCGTATGCATGGGGCATCGGTGGCGCTCGTGCTGGCGTTATCGAGACCACGTTCAAGAACGAGACCGAGACCGACCTCTTCGGTGAGCAGGCTGTTCTCTGCGGTGGCCTTACCTCTCTTATCCAGGCTGGCTTCGAGACGCTCGTTGAGGCAGGTTATCCGCCCGAGATGGCATACTTCGAGTGCTTCCATGAGGTCAAGCTTATCGTCGATCTCATGTACGAAGGCGGCATGAAGAAGATGCGCTACTCCATCTCCAACACCGCTGAATATGGCGACTACTATGCAGGTGAGAAGGTCATCACTGATTCTTCCAAGGCTGCTATGAAAGAGATCCTGAAGCGCATCCAGGACGGTTCGTTCGCTGATGAATTCATCGAGGATTCTAAGAACGGTCAGAAGAAGCTGCTCGCAAACCGCGAAGCTGAGAACGCTTCTCAGATCGAAGAAGTGGGCGAGACGCTCCGCTCCCTCTTCAGCTGGATCCAGAAATAAGTTCGATCAAACATCGATCTTTTAAACGACCGTCTTCCTTATAGGAGGGCGGTCGTTTTCTTCTTGTCCGGCTTTCCGCTATGATGGGAATCAACGCAAATTGCGCTTATCTTAGCGCAGGTAAAACATGCAGGGAGTTCTTATGGCGCAGAAGATCTTGATCACAGAAGAGATCGTTCCAGCAGGTATCGAGATCCTGAAAGAAAAAGGATACGAGGTCGATTGTAAGTTCGATCTTTCCCGTGAAGAACTGCTCGACATCATCGAAGACTACGATGCGCTCATCGTGCGCTCCGCAACGAAGGTCGATCGTGAGATCTTCGAGATCGGCAAGAAGCTGCGCGTGGTCGGTCGTGCTGGTGTGGGTATCGACAATATCGACATCGAAGCCGCTAATGCCTATGGTGTGATCGTATGCAACGCGCCGGTCTCGAATACCGTCTCGGCTGCTGAACATACCATGGCGCTCATGCTCGCAGCTGCGCGCAACGTTGCAGCAGCGGATGCCTGCATGAAAGCCGGCGGTTGGAACCGCCGCGATTTCACGGGCACCGAGCTCTACCATAAGACGCTCGCCATCTTCGGTCTTGGTCGCATCGGTGGACTCGTGGCTGATCGCGCTCATGCGTTCGGCATGGAAGTCATCGCCTACGACCCATACTGCTCTCGTGAACGTGCAGGCCAGCTTGGCGTTACGCTCTACGATACGATCGAAGATGTCTTGCCTCTCGCAGATTTCATCACGGTGCATACGCCGGCTACCGATGAGACCATCGGTATGTTCGGCCCCGAAGAATTCTCTCAGATGAAGGATGGTGTCATCCTCGTGAATGTGGCGCAGGGCGGCATCTATGATGTCAAAGCGCTTTCGGATTTCGTGGCAGCAGGGAAGGTGGCAGCCTGCGGTATCGATGAATGGACCGAGCAGCCTTGCTACGATAGTCCGCTTCATGAATTCAAACAGGCTACTATCACACCGCACCTCGGTGCGCTCACGCGTGAGGCGCAGTATCGTGCTGGCACTCAGATCGCTGAATACGTGGATGAGGGTCTGAAGGGTTCGGTCGTGCCCACCTCGGTCAATGGCTCCTACATCTCAAGCGAAGACCTTGAACTGCTCGCACCCTATGCGCAAGTTTGCAAGCTCATCGGCTCGATGCTCTCTCAGGTGAAGCGCGGCGAATTGCCGGCAGTGCTTTCGGTCACCACGGCTGGCGTGCTCGCAGGACTCGATACGGGCTACTTGAGCGCGAGCGTGCTCGATGGCTATCTGCTGGGCAAGACTCGTGCGCGCGTAACGCCCACCACCGCAGACACGATTGCGCAACGTCATGGCATCCGCATCGAGCATCATTCCAATGCCGATGCGCTCGAGTACTCTTCGAGCGTCGAGGTTGCCGCCGATGGCGATTCGATCGTAGGGACCATCTCGGGACTCGCGCACACACCGCGCATCGTCTCGTTCATGGGCTACCAATGCGACCTCACTCCTGCAAAGCACGTGCTCATCATGCAGTATGTCGATTCGCCTGGTCGCGTGGGCACGATCGGCACGATCCTTGGCAATGCGAATGTGAACATCACCACCATGCAGGTGAGCACCCTCGAAGACTCCGATCTGGTCATGGTGTTCATGAATATCGAATCAGCGCTCACCGAAGAAGTGCTCGGCCAGCTTGAAACGATCGATAACCTGCAAGCTCTTTGGCTCGTAGACCTCGAAGCAGCTGATTGATACGTATCACTGATCGAATCGCACCCTGTTAGCTTATAGGGTCTGGCCGGAGGGGAAGGTATGGACCGCTTGCGCAGCCGCGGTTGGAATCTAGAACATTAACAGTAAGCGAGCAGCTGATACGCCATACCTTCGCCGGAGGTCAGGCGCTATAAGCATTTTCAGTTTCGCTGTGCGGATAGATAGGTAGTCACACCCCTCATTGGGAAGCGCTGCGCACGATACCTCACGTAAAATGTACAGCCATTTAACGCAACAAGATTCACCGGTGCGCTTGGCGGGTAATCTTGTGATGTTTTCGCCGTTTCTCTTGCTGTGCGCAAGGCGTGCTGTGCTATACTTACGCAGTCTGCCACGTACGGCAGATGTTTTGTATTGGACCTGCGAGACATGTTTGTTGTAAGCATTCGTTTCGAGTGCGACATACATGGTAAATGTAACTGCAATCATGAGCAAAGGTCCCCGTATTCGAAAGGGGTCCGTTTTGACCGACATTAAAAACACGTCCGTTATTGAATTCGACGACATTTCAGAAGATGAAATGAACAAGATGATCGATGGAACGCTTACGGAATTCGACGAAGGCGATCTCATCGACGGCACTGTTGTCAAGATCGAGCATGATGAAGTGCTCGTTGATATCGGATTCAAGAGCGAAGGTGTTATTCCTGCTCGTGAACTTTCTATCCGTAAAGACGCCGATCCTTCTGAGGTCGTTGAGCTGGGCGATCGCCTCGAGGCACTTGTTCTCCAGAAGGAAGACAAAGATGGTCGTCTCATCCTCTCCAAGAAGCGCGCAGAGTACGAGCGCGCTTGGATCCAGGTTGAAGACAAATTCAAGGCTGGCGAAGTGGTTACTGGTGAAGTCATCGAAGTCGTCAAGGGTGGTCTTATCCTCGATATCGGTCTGCGTGGCTTCCTGCCGGCATCCCTCGTCGATCTCCGCCGCGTGAAGGATCTCACCGCTTATCTGGGCACCGAGATCGAAGCGCGCGTCATCGAAATGGATCGCAACCGCAATAACGTCGTCCTTTCTCGTCGTGTTCTTCTCGAAGAAGGCCGCAAGAACGAGCGTGCAGAGATCCTCGAGAAGCTCTCGAAGGGCATGCGCCTCAAGGGCACCGTTTCCTCTATCGTCGACTTCGGTGCATTCGTCGACCTCGGCGGCATCGACGGTCTTATCCACATCTCCGAGCTCTCTTGGAGCCATGTCAACCATCCTTCTGAGGTCGTTAAGGTCAACGAAGAAGTTGAGGTTGAAGTGCTCGACGTCGATCTGCAGCGTGAGCGCATCTCCCTTGGTCTCAAGCAGACCACGGAAGATCCTTGGATCAAGCTCGTTGAGGTCTATCCGGTCGACACCATCGTTGATGGCCGCGTAACCAAGATCGTTCCGTTCGGTGCCTTCATCGAACTGGGTGACAACGTGGAGGGCCTCGTTCACATCTCTGAGATGGCAATGAAGCACATCGATTCACCGAACCAGGTCGTGAGCGTTGGCGATGAAGTGAAGGTCAAGGTCATGGACGTGAACACCGACCGTCGTCGTATTTCGCTTTCCATGAAGGCAGCTGCGGAAGACCTCGGTATCGAGATCGATGTCGATGAACCCGAGCCGAAGGAAGAAGCCGAAGACGCTGAATAGCTCTAAGGCACATATTGCACTAGGTTTGAGCGGCGGGGTTGATAGCGCAACCTCAGCCGCTCTTCTTTTGTCACAGGGTTACCGCGTGACAGGGGTGACCTGTGTCTTCAATGATGCCGATGCAGGAACGGCATCCGAGAAGTCGAGCACGATCGCTGCGGCTGAATCGGTGTGTCGTGCGCTTGGTATCGATCATGTGGTCTACGATGTGCGCGAAGTTTTCCGTGAACAGGTGATCGACCCGTTCATTACCGACTGCGCACGAGGTCTTACCCCCGCACCATGCGTGACCTGCAATCGGTTCTGCAAGATCCCCGTGCTGTGCCAGGCAGCTGATGAGCTGGGTTGCGAGAAGATCGCAACTGGTCATTACGCACGAGTGGTAGAAGACACGGCGCTTCATCGGTTTGCGCTCAAGCGTGCGCTCGACGAAGCGAAAGATCAAACTTACATGCTCTCCTTGCTCACTCAAGATCAGCTCTCGCGTTTGGTGTTGCCTCTGGGAGGGTATACCAAGCAAGAGGTGCGCCAATATGCGCTTGATCAGGGGATACCAGTCGCTAAGCGCCCTGAGAGCCAAGACCTTTGCTTCGTGGCAGGGGATTATCGCGACTTTCTGGTAGAGCAAGGCATCACGGATGATCCAGGTCCAATCATGATGCGCGATGGGGAAGTGGTGGGCACGCATCACGGCATCCATCATTTCACGCTCGGGCAGCGAAAAGGCTTGGGTGTTGCAATGGGCGAGCCTTATTTCGTGGTTGACAAGGATGCGCAAGCCAAATCGGTCACGATCGCTCCAAAGGATCGAGCGTTCATCTCAACAGTTGAGGTGCGCGACTTAAACTGGATGCTTCCTTGTCCTAGTGCGCCATGCAGTGTGAAGATCCGTTATCGTTCAAAGCCTGCGCTTGCACACGTTATTCCGCTTGGTACGGATCGCTCACTCGAGACCGACCATTCATCCGATCACCAAGCTGATGGCAATCCTTCATTTGCTGCAGGTCGCGTACGCGTCGAGTTCTTCGAGCCTCAGACCCTTACCGCGCCAGGTCAATGTTGTGCGTTTTATCAAGGGAGCGTGCTTGTAGGCGGTGGTATCATCGACACCGTAACATTTAGCGCGTAAGATGCGTAGATGATCAAAGGTAATATAGAGTAACGTAGCGCACCAAGTAGTGTGCTCGTTCAACATTCAACATTCAAGGTGGCACCTATGGCAAAACGTATCTTCATAACCGGTGGTATCGGATCAGGGAAATCAACCTTGCTCGATTTTTTGCGCAGCCAGGGTGTTGCTGCGGTCGAAGCCGACAAAGTGGGTCACGAGGTGCTCACCTTCGCGGACACCAAAGCTGAGCTGGCAGAGAAGTTCGGCAACGATATCTTCGATGATGAAGGCAATGTGGTGCGCTCGGCTCTTGCAGCGAAAGCGTTCGTTTCCCCTGAGATGACCGCGCTGCTCGATTCGGTCACCCTGAAGCGCGTGTACGCTGAATCGCTGCGTCAGCTCGATAATCTCGCGCAAACGCATGATTTCGTTGCGCTCGAGATGGCTATCCTCGATGGTCGCGATGATTTCTACAAGAACGCTGATGTGGTGCTTGCAGTGGTCACTACGCCAGAGGTGCGTATTGCGCGTCTGGTCGGCCGTGGACTTACCGAAGAAGATGCGCGCAATCGCTTGAAGAATCAGGTTCCCGATAGCAAACGCGAAGCGATCGCCGATGTGGTGTTCACCAACAATGGCACGATCGAAGACTTCGAGAATGAGATCGCGCTTTGGTGGGAGAGCTTCAAGAACGAGGCTGCAAAATGAGTCACCTTCAGAACATCGATGGCACCCAGATGGAAGGGAAGCTGCCGGTCACGCGCCTTTCCAATCAGCCCTTCGAAGTGGTATCCGAATTCGAGCCAGCTGGCGATCAGCCAGAAGCGATCGAGCAGCTTGCGAAGAACATCGAAGCAGGTATGCGCTACCAAACCCTGCTCGGGGTAACGGGATCCGGAAAGACGTATACGGTCGCAAAGACGATCGAAGCCATCCAGCGTCCTACGCTCATCCTCGCTCCGAACAAGACGCTCGCGGCTCAGCTCGCGGCCGAGCTCAAGGAGTTCTTTCCGAACAATGCCGTGGTCTACTTCGTTTCGTACTACGACTATTATCAGCCGGAAGCCTATGTTCCCACCACCGATACCTTCATCGAAAAGGATGCTTCCATCAATGAGGAGGTTGAGAAGCTGCGTCATGCAGCAACGTCTGCTTTGCTCTCGCGGCGCGATGTGATCGTGGTCGCTTCGGTATCGTGTATCTACGGTATCGGTTCTCCTGCTGAATATGCGGGCATGGCCGTATTCTTGGATAAGGAAGTCGAGCAAGATCGCGACGAGCTCATCATGAAGCTCATCGATATCCAATACGATCGCAACGACTACGATCTGCAACGCGGAACATTCCGCGTGCGTGGCGATGCGCTCGATATCTTCCCGCCGTATTCCGACAATCCGCTTCGCGTGGAATTCTGGGGCGACGAGATCGAGCTCATCGCTGAAGTTGATAAAGTAACGGGGGAGGTCATCACTGAATTCGAGGCACTGCCCGTTTGGCCAGCAACGCACTATGTGGCATCACGGCCTGCGATCGAACGCGCGCTCGATACGATCCGCACCGAGCTTCAGCAGCGTTTGGAAGAGTTCAACAAAGAGGGCAAGCTGCTCGAAGCGCAGCGCTTGGAGATGCGTACCACCTACGACCTTGAGATGATCGAGACCATGGGCTTCTGTTCGGGCATCGAGAACTATTCGCGCCATCTTGATGGGCGTGCTCCTGGTGTACCTCCTTATACGCTCATCGACTATTTCCCAGAAGACTTCGTCTGTTTCATCGATGAGAGTCACGTGACGGTGCCGCAGGTACGCGGCATGTATGAAGGCGACCGCTCGCGTAAGACCACGCTTGCAGAACACGGTTTCCGTTTGCCATCCTGCTTAGATAACCGTCCGCTTCGCTTCGATGAATTCGAAGAGCGCATCCCACAGTTCATCTATACCTCTGCCACGCCTGGCGATTACGAGGAACGCGTGAGCGAGAGCGTGGTCGAGCAGATCATCCGTCCGACCGGTCTTCTCGATCCTAAGATCACGGTGAAGCCGATCAAATCGCAGATCGATGACATCATCGATGAGGCGAAGATACGCGTTGCGAAGAAGGAGCGCGTGCTCATCACTACGCTCACGAAGCGCATGGCTGAAGATCTTACCGAATACTTGCTCGATCAGGGTGTGAAGGCGCGCTATATGCATTCCGATATCGGCACGATCGAACGCGTTGAGATCCTGCGCGATCTTCGTTTAGGCGAGTTCGATGTGCTCGTAGGCATCAATCTGCTGCGCGAAGGCCTCGATCTACCAGAGGTTTCGCTCGTGGCTATCCTTGATGCCGACAAGGAAGGTTTCTTGCGCAATCATCGTTCGCTCATTCAGACGATCGGCCGCGCTGCACGAAACGCAGAAGGCGAGGTCATCATGTATGCTGATGTGATGACCGACTCGATGAGCCGTGCCATCAAGGAGACCGAGCGCAGGCGCTCGCTCCAGATCGCCTTCAACGAAGAGCACGGCATCGTACCTACCACCATCCGCAAAGGCATCAACGATATCACCGATCAGCTGGGTGGCGATGACGAACGAAGCGCTGAAGAGGTCAATCGTGAGCTTGCGAACCTCTCTCGTGGTGAGGTCATGCGCGTCATCTCCGATATGGAGAACGAGATGATCGCGGCATCGCAGGCGATGGACTTCGAGAAGGCAGCCACCTTACGCGATGAGATCGTGTCCCTGCGCATCCAGCTCGAAGGAAAATCCGAGACCGACGTTATGGGCGAGCTAAAGAAAACCGCCCGCAAGGGATCAGCTTACGGGCGGCGCAAACGCTAGATCGTTTTTGCTGGCTTAGAAGTGGCCGGTGAAGAGGAATTTCAAGCGCTTCCAGAAATTCGGTTTCTTCGGGAACTGCTCGACAAGCTGAATCTCTACGGTAGCGGGTTCGCTATCGCGCGGCAGGATCTCGACCTCAGCAGGAGGGATCACCGTTGCTTTTTTGTCGGACTCTTTCGCTTCCGGTGTGCTCACATCTGAAGCAGCTGAGGTTTCGGGCTGCTGCGGTGTGCTTTCTTGTTGTGAAACCGTCTCTGGTGCTTCTGCTGGAGCTGCAACAGCGGATGCTCCGGTAACCGTGCTTTCAGGGGTGCTCTGAACAGCTTGTTCTAATGACTCTGTGCCCTGAGTCGTAGTGGAGGCGCTAGCTGGTTGTTCAGAGGCAAGCACCGTTTCGGGGGAAGATACAACAGAAGCAGGGGTGCGGCCGAGATTCAGGCTCACCTCTTCAGGCGCAACAGGCGCTTGCGTCCGAGCAGCAGCGGCACTTGCGGCTGCCATAGCGGCTGAAGCGGCGGTGGGCACCGTAGAAGCAGCTGTTCCTTCGGATTGAAGGCGCGAGGTGATGCGCGTAGCCTTCTCAGCGATAGCTGCACGATCCGATTCGGGCAGTGCTTGCTGTTCTGCTACAGGCGCAGCAGCTTCCTGTGGCTCTTCATCGTGAGAGATCGTCTCGATGTCGATCGCCTGCGCGTTCTTGCTCGTTACCACGCCAGGCTCACCTTCGGTGAGGTTGACTTCGAGCGGATAGGGAACCTCAAGATCGATAGAGCTCTGAAGGTTGCCATCAATGTCTTCGCGCGAAGTTGCACGTGGTTCTTCGATGATGTGATTGATGTGAGAGCGGGCTGCGCGTGCGATCGCTCCCTCTTCACGGTTGACCACCGAGTCTTCGAAATCAACTTCGGCCTTATGGATGAGGAACGCCTGCGAATCGAAGGATTCGATGCGTCCATCCGACGTCTCTTCGGCGAAGTATTCGAGCGGCGTATATTCGAGGTTCGACTCGAGCATGCGCAGTTTTGCCGTGTCAGAAAGCGAAACATCCAAATAGTCGAGCACGATCTCCTTCAAAGCGGGATTGAGAATCGGCCAGGCGATCTCAACGCGCTTATCCATATTGCGCGTCATGAGGTCGGCGCTCGAAAGATAGATCTCCATATCTTCAGCTACGCCGAAGCCATAGATGCGACTGTGCTCGAGCAGGCGCCCCACGATCGAAACGACCTCGACGTTCTCGGTATACCCCTTGATACCCGGCACGATACAGGAGATACCGCGTACGAAAAGCGTGGTGTGAACGCCCGCTTGCGAAGCTTCAACGATCTTGTCGATCGTGTCCTTATCGGTGATCGAGTTCGTCTTGAACACCAACCCGTTCGGAAGGCCTTCCTTAGCACGCCTGATCTGCTCGTCGATCTTCTCAAGGATCATAGGCTTGATCTGGAGCGGGGCGACCGAGAGCGTGGTGTAGTTGGTAGAGATGTTCTCAAGGCTCATGTTCTTGAAGAACTCAGCTGCGTCCTTACCGATGTTCGGATCGGTGGTCATGAACGAGAAGTCAGTATATAGCTTGGAGGTCTTCTCGTTGTAGTTGCCGGTGCCCAGCTGAGTGATGCGCTGCAGGCCATTATCGGTCGTGCGCGTGATGACGCAGATCTTGGAGTGGACCTTGTAATCGCGGAAGCCATAGATAACATGTGCACCTGCTTGTTCGAAGCGTTGCGACCATTCGATGTTGTTCGATTCGTCGAAGCGTGCACGCAGCTCGAAGAGCGCGGTAACTTCTTTGCCGTTCTCAGCCGCAGCAAGAAGCGCTTCGGCAAGATGCGATTGGCTCGCAAGGCGGTAGAGCGTGATCTTGATCGAAAGCACGGCAGGATCGGCTGCTGCTTCGCGCAACAGATTGATGAACAGATCCATGCTCTGATAGGGATAGGATACCAGCTTGTCATGCTCGATGACCTGCTGCATGACCGAGCGATTCTGATCGATGCACGCAGGCCAAGCAGGGGTGAACGGTTTATTGGTGAGCTTAGCAGCGATCTCGGGGTCGACAAGATCGGGAAGGCCCCAGGCGTAGCTCATATCGAGCGGCACGTTGGTAACGAACACTTGATCAGCGTCGATATTCAAACGAGGGAGTAAGAATTCCTTCGTTACCGCAGAGAGCGCGGTGTCGGTCTCGAGGCGAACAGGGGTAAGGCGAGCGCGCTTCTTCAAGATGCGCTTCATGTGCTCGCGGTAGTCATAATCGATCTCGTCGATATCAGCATTCGGATCGATGTCAGCATTGCGCGTGACACAGATAACGCTTGCGCGCTTCGTGCTATACATGGAGAACACTTCATCGACGATGAGCTTCAAAGCGTTTTCGAGCAGGATGAACTGCGTACCTTCGCTAGGCAAGAGGATGAGGCGCTTTGCCTGGCGGGGAAGGGGGATCAAGCCGAAGTTCACGTCTTCGGCACCCACGTTCTTCGCCTTTGCTTCTTCGTCTTCCGAAAGGTCCTTGGGCAGCTCCTCGTTCAAGCGCAACAGGATGTAGAGCTTGCCGTTCTCGAAATGCGGGAAGGGGTGACGTGCGTTGATGATCTGAGGCGAGAGATAGGGAACAACGTGATCGTCGAGGTAGGAATGGAGGAACTCGCGCTGTTCGTCAGAGAGGTCCTTCACCTGCAGATTGCGGATGCCATATTCTTCGAGCTGGTCTTGGATGCTCAGGAAGATGCGCTCTTGCTCTGGGTAGAGTTCATGGCAACGCTGATAGATGGCGTTGAGCTGCTCTTCAGGCGTCATGAGCGTTTTATTATCGCGAATCTCCTTCTTGATGAGCGAGAGGTCGGTCAGGCTGCCGACGCGCACCATGAAGAACTCCTGGAGGTTACTCGAGAAGATAGAGACGAACGTGAGACGCTCGAGCAGTGGAACGTTGCTATCTTCACCCTGATCGAGCACGCGCTTATTGAACGTGAGCCATGAAAGCTCGCGATTCTGCATATAGGGAAGGCGCTCAAGGCGCTTCTTGTGCGATGATGAATCGTTGTCGTGAGTCTGCTGTTTTTTAGCCACCATAATCGTTTCATTGCCCCTTCAAGACGGTTCATGGTAAAGACGCGTTTATTCACCATGAGGTGAACGCGCGAAACTGTCCAAAATGATTGTACCAATACTTATGAAGAGCGAAGCAACATTATTAAGTAATAATCAGGCAACATTTCCAAGGATACGCTCGATCAAGAAGCCTTCGCGCACGCCATGTTTGGCGATCCTGAGCCTATGTGCTCCGGTGAGCGCGAACACGCGGGCGATGATCACACATCCTGGAATGAACGTATGGATGCGATCAGGGATGGTTTGGAGCGCTTTGATCATGAAGGCATCTGGATCGCGAGAATAGGCGGCAAGGATCCCGTCAAGTTGTTCGGGGAGCAATTCAGAAGAGCGTTTCCCTTCGCGGAACACATCGCCATACACCTTTGCAGCGCTGCGGATCGCGCCTCCTATACCGACCAGTTCTTTGTGTTCGAAGACCGTTTCCGGAAGATCGGCATAGAGCGCGTCGAACGCCTCTGCGATCGCTGTCATTTCGCTCGTGCTTGGCAAGATCCCCGAGACGTATTGCGTGAATGAGGAAAGCGAACCGAGCGGGAGGCTCGTTGCTGCCTGAAGCTTTCCTTTGGAGAGCGCGGTAAGCTCGGTCGAACCACCGCCGATATCGACCAAAGTTGCCGTTTCGATGCTTCCATCGAGGCTCGCACCTGCAAAGCCGAGCAGCGCCTCTTCTTCGTTCGTGAGCAGCGTGATGGGAACTCCGCAGTTCTTCTCGATCGCCTGCTGGGCGCTTTCGCTGTTCTTTGCGTTGCGAAGCACCGCAGTCGCGAAGACGCGCACTACATCCGGGGAGAAATAGGAGGCGCGCTCGATCTGCTCACGCAAGATGCGCGAAGCTTTCTTGATGCCTTTCTCGCTCAACTTCCCATTCTTGACATAAGAAGAGATGCCCGCCATCTCTTTGTAGTTGAGAAGAACGGTGATGTCTTTCTTCGTAAGAGAATCGGACGGGACGTCGGGCAGTGCATAGATGCAGAGTCTGATCGTGTTTGAACCGAAATCGATCACTGCGTAGCGACTCATAGAAGGCCTCCTTGTGTCCATCGATAGGGCTATAGTACGCGAGGAAGATGCTCTTTTGGGCGGTCTTTTCCTAGAATGCATGCGAATCTTTCATAAGTTCACAAGGCAAGGAGCATTCAGTAAGAAAAAGTATTATCCTAGTTCAAGCGATAGAAATCAGCGCAATGCACGAGTGCTTCACTCAAAAGTTGCACAGCGCCTATGCACACCGGGATCAAGGGGGACTACCAGTGGCAATGCTCGAGTCGATCGTAACCAACCAACCAAAGCTTTCCAAAGAAGAATACAAGCCCTACCACGATGCGCTCGTCGATCGCTTGGTGGTGCTTCAGCAAGAAGCCAAGAAGGCGGGCACGGGAGTGGTCGTGCTCTTTGAAGGATGGAAAGGGGCTGGCAAAGGAAGCCGTATCTCCGATCTTATCTACCATCTCGATGCGCGTGGCGTTTCGGTCCATGTCACCGAAGATTTCGATCCAGCCGAAGCAGAGCGTACGCGCTCGAGCGACTTCGGTGCAACGGGCTACTATCCCACGATGCAGCAGTTTTGGAAGGCGCTTGGTCCGCGAGATGCCATCACTATCTTTGACCGAGGCTGGTATTCGGCGCTCATCGACCACGTGTTCAACGAGATGCACATCAACTCGAATAAGAAACGCAAGCGCGTGAAGAAACGTGCACGCCAGACGGTGGATGCTGCTGTCGAAGAGATCAAGGCATTCGAACGCCAGCTGGTCGATGACGGTTATATCGTGGTGAAGTTCTTCTTCCACATCACCGAGAAGACGCAGCGCGAACGTTTGCTGAAGCTCTACAACGACCCGGCCACCAGCTGGCGTGTTTCCGATCGCGATCTGCGCCAGATGCTCGACTATCCAGCTATCTACAAGCTCTATGATCAGCTCCTTGAATCGACCGACTTCGATGAGGCGCCTTGGACCTTGCTCGCCGCCGAGGATAAGCGCCGCGCTAATCTGGCAGTTGCGGAAGAGCTTGTGAATCTGCTCGAGTCGGTCACAACGAAAGAGAAGGACGCCGCTACCCTCGAAGCAGAGACGAAGGCAAAGGAGAATTCTGCGACCCAGGGTGATGAAAACGCCTATGTGGATGAGCGCAAGCGTACGCCTGAAGAGAACGAACAGCTTCTTCTGGCTGCTCAAGAGCGCGTGCGGTTGGCTGAGCTCGAAGCCCCACAGGCTTCTGAATTCACCATCCAGCCTAACTATCCGCGCCTTGAGGAGGTCAACCATACGCTTTCTTTGAGCCGTGAAGATTACAAGCGTGAGCTCAAGGAACAGCAGAAGATATTGAACAAGCTCGAGCTTGAGATGTACATCCATCGGGTGCCGATGATGATCATGTATGAGGGATGGGATGCTGCAGGCAAGGGCGGAAGCATCAAGCGCGTTGCGCAGGCGCTCGACGCTCGTTCCTATACGATCTTCACCTCGCCTGCGCCTACGAAGATCGAGCTTGCCCATCCGTTCCTGTGGCGCTATTGGACGCGTCTGCCGAAAGCGGGGCATGTGGGCATCTATGACCGCAGCTGGTATGGCCGCGTGCTCGTCGAGCGTGTTGAAGGGTTCGCGAGCCCTTCCCAGTGGGCGCGTGCTTATGACGAGATCAACGAGTTTGAACGCTCCATGATCGAATGGGGTGCGATCTTGCTCAAGTTCTGGGTGGATATCTCTCCCGAAACACAGCTCGAGCGTTTCGAGGCGCGCGAGAACAATCCCGATAAGCAATGGAAGATCACCGCTGAAGACTGGCGCAATCGCGATCGCTATCCTGAATATTATGCAGCCATTCAGGATATGTTCCGTCTTACCTCGACTCCTGAAGCACCGTGGATTATCCTTGAGAGCGATGACAAGTTCTATGCGCGCGTTAAGGCGCTCAAGACCATCAACCAGGCGCTTGAAGAGCGCTTGAAGGAATTCAAGTGATGCTTGCTTTGCTTTAAGAAGAGAGGATCGGTTGCTCTATGTCCAAACCGAAGAACGATACTGCAAACGCGCGACCAAAGCGCAAGAAGACCGCGCTCATCATCGCGATCGTGTTGCTCTTGATCGCGCTCGTTGCTGCTGGCGTGCTCGTTTTCCGCTACTGGTCCCAGCAGAATGCCTACCAAGAGCTCGAAACCTATGTAGAGGTCGAAGAGGATCCGAACGTGGTGAAGCTTTCCGACCTGAGCGCAGACTGGGACGCGCTGCGCAAGATCAACCCCGATATCGTAGGCTGGATCTATATCCCTGATAGCAAGATCAACTATCCCGTGGTGCAGGGACCAGATAATTCGAAGTACTTGGATACTGCTTTCAACGGTTCCGATGGTTGGTTCTCAAGTGCGGGAACCATCTTCATCGATGTGAAGAACGCGCCTGATTTCACCGACCGCAATACCTTCTTGTATGGGCACCACATGCGTGATGGATCGATGTTCGCCGCGCTCACCGACTGGGAGAACGACAAGGAATTCAACGAACATCGCGATATCTACATCCTCACGCCTGAAGGAAACTACTATGCGAAGTCCTTCTCGCTCTTGAAGACCAATGGCTCTGAGCCGATCGTGGTCACGCAATTCGCCTCCGATGAGACGTACCAAGACTACATTCAGAAGATGCTCAATCGCAGTATGGTCAACCAGGAGGGCGATGTCTTCACGGCCGATATGATCAAGCAGTCGTTCGCGCTCTGCACGTGCGAATACACGCGCAACGATGGCCGCGATCTGCTCTTCGCTACGGTAGTCGCCACGACCGTGCCCAACGATCCCTTCGTTCCCTGCGACCCAGATGCGATAACAGGACTCGGCAAAGATCAGTCGGTCACCTTTGGAACCGATGAGTAATGCTCTACAATGAAGAGCGTATGTTTTGATCAACGCTCGCTAAGGACAAGGACGGATATGACTGACCGTATTCAAGTTGCGATCACCGATGGTGAAACGAAATGGCCAAGCTGGACGAAGCAGGGTGGGGGAACCACCTATGCCGATGCCGGAGTCGATACCGCTGAAGGCGCACGTGCGGTCGATGCGATCAAAGACGCTGTTCACCGTACGTATCGCAATGAAGTAGTGGGCGATATCGGTGGCTTTGGCGGGCTTTTCTCCATTGCCGCAGCCAAGCAGATGGCCGATCCGCTGCTCGTTTCGGGTACCGACGGTGTGGGCACGAAGATCCAGCTGGCAAAGCTTGCGAACAAGCACAATACGGTCGGCATCGATCTGGTCGCCATGTGCGTGAACGATATCCTGGCTACGGGTGCCGAACCGCTCTTCTTCCTCGACTACATCGCAGTAGGGAAGCTCAAGAGCGAAGCGGTCTCCGAGATCGTTTCTGGCATCGCCGATGGTTGCGAGATGGCAGGCTGTGCACTCATCGGTGGCGAGATGGCCGAGCATCCTGGCGTTATGGATCCTAACGAGTATGACCTTTCAGGCTTTACCGTGGGTATCGTCGATCGACCTGCCATGATCGGACCTGCACGTGTTCAAGATGGCGATGTGCTGATCGGTCTTGCTTCTTCTGGACTTCATTCGAATGGCTATTCGCTTGCGCGCAAGGTGTGTACGGAAGGCAAGACGCTCTACGAGCTCACCATCGCACGTGACGAGCTTGAAGGAGATAGTGTGCTCGATGCGCTGCTCGAACCAACACGCATCTATGTGAAATCCATCCGTTCGGTGCTCTTGCAGTGTCCTGGCGCTATCCATTCGCTCGCGCATATCACCGGTGGTGGCATTACGGAAAATCTCAACCGCGCACTTCCTTCTACGCTCGATGCAGAGATCCAAGTGGGCAGTTGGAATATGGTTCCGATCCTTCCTTGGGTTTGCCGTGCAGCTCACTTGAATGAAACTGAAGCGCTCAAGACCTTCAACATGGGTCTTGGCATGATCCTCGCGGTCGCTCCTCAAAAAGCAGACGAGGTTGCACAGTTGCTGGCTGAAGCAGGCGAAGAAGTCTACATCGTTGGCCAGGTCGTCCCTGGTGTAGGCAAAGTGGTCTACCTCGATGAAGAAGAGCTGTTCGCTGCATATTCCGAAGACGAAGAGAGCGAAGAAGACGAGCGCATCTAGTGGCTTCTTCGAACACTTTCATTTATGAAGGAGAACACATGAGTGAAGATCTACAATCCGCTGGAACCGAGCCGCTCAAGATAGGTGTGCTCATCAGCGGAAGCGGCACCAACCTCCAGGCGCTCATCGATGCGATCGATGCCGGCACGCTTGCTGCGAAGATCGTGATCGTCATCTCTTCGAAGCCTGAAGCAAAAGGGCTTCTGCGCGCACAGAAAGCAGGCATCCAGACGCTTTCGCTCAACGCGTCCGTTTATGAGAACGCGCGCGTTGCCAATACGCTCATCGCTGAAGAGCTTCAGCGTGCCGGTGCAGAGTATGTGGTCATGGCTGGCTACATGCGCAAGGTGACCGAAGAGATACTGCACGCATTCCCTGATCGCGTCGTCAATCTACATCCAGCACTGTTGCCCTCGTTCGTGGGCGCGCATGCGATCCGTGATGCGTTCGAATCTGGTGTGAAGGTCACGGGCGTTACCGTTCATTTCGCTAACGAAGAGTACGATCGCGGTCCGATCATCGCGCAGCGTGCGGTGAGCATCGAAGAAGAAGACACGCTCGAAACCCTTGAAGAGCGCATCCATGAGGTAGAGCATGTGATACTTCCTGAAGTTGTCCAGCTCATTTCAGAAGGACGTGTTGAGGTGCGTCCGAATCGTACGGTCCATATTGCAAGATAACCAGCGTTCCCAAAGATCCTAAGGAGTTATTCATGGCAGATCCAATCATCAAACGCGCATTGCTCTCGGTCACCGACAAGACTGGCATCACCGAATTCGCTTCGGCTCTCGTGAAGGAATTCGGTGTTGAGATCATCTCGACTGGCGGTACGGCACGCGTGCTCGAAGAAGCGGGCATTCCCGTCACGTCGATCGATGCGGTCACGGAGTTCCCTGAGATGATGGATGGGCGCGTGAAGACGCTGCATCCGCGCGTACACGGTGGCTTGCTCGCCCGTCGCGATCTTGAGAGCCACATGAACGAGGCGAAAGAGCATGGCATCGAGATGATCGACATGGTCGTGGTGAATCTCTATGAATTCCAGAAGACGGTCGCAAGTGGTGCCGATTTCGCTGAGTGCATCGAGAACATCGATATCGGAGGTCCTTCGATGCTGCGCAGTGCGGCGAAGAATTTCGCTTCGGTCGCGGTGGTTACCGATCCTAACGCTTATGATGCAGTGCTCGAAGAGATGCGTGCTCACAATGGCGCGACCACTTATGAAACGCGCCTTAAGTTCGCGTTCGATGTGTTCAACACCACCGCGCAATACGATGGCGCTATCGCTGCCTGGCTCACGAAAGAGATCAACCCTGCAGTCGTATTCCCCGAGATGAGGTCCTTGAATCTTTCGAAAGCACAAGATCTGCGTTACGGCGAGAACCCGCACCAAAGCGCAGCATTCTTCCGCGTGGTCGATTACCCGAATGCAGCAACGAGCTTGGCGTATGCGCAGCAGCTGCAGGGCAAAGAACTCTCTTATAACAACTACCTCGATCTTGATGCAGCATGGACGGCGGTTCGTGAATACGACGAGCCTGCTTGCGTGATCGTCAAGCACCTCACGCCATGCGGTGTTGCGGTCGATACCGATGTGATCTCTGCCTATGTGCGCGCTCATGAGGCAGATCCAGTGTCGGCGTATGGCGGCGTCATCGCGTTCAATCGTCCGATCAACGCTGAAGTGGTCGTCAAGATTTTCGACAACAAGCAGTTCGTCGAAGCCATCATCGCTCCTGAGTTCTCGCTTGATGCGGTCGATATGTATACCGCCAAGCCCAACACGCGTTTGTTGCAGACCGGTGGCGTGAACCCCGCAGGTCAAACCGTTGAATATCGTTCGGTCGAAGGCGGCTTGCTCTGCCAAGAATCCGACGCAGTTGCAGAAGAGACCGATACCTTCACGGTGGCCACGAAGCGCGTTCCCACCGAAGAGGAGATGAAGGACCTCATCTTCGCTTGGAAAGCAGTGAAGTCGGTCAAGTCGAACGCGATCCTCATCGCTAAGGACGAAGTGAACGTTGGCGTGGGTGGCGGTCAGCCGAACCGCGTGAATTCAGCGCGCATCGCTGTCGAACAGGCAGGTGATAAAGCGAAGGGCGCCGTCGCAGCATCCGATGCCTTCTTCCCGTTCCGCGACGGGCTCGACACCCTTGCTGAAGCAGGCGTTACTGCTATCATCCAGCCAGGTGGCTCGATCCGCGACGAAGAAGTGATCGAAGCAGCCAATGAGCACGGTATCGCCATGGTGTTCACGGGCCATCGTCACTTCCGCCACTAGGGAGCGCAAGCAACTAAGAACGCTTAAGGCCTGCTTGATTCAATATTCAGCAGTATTCAGGGTCTCTCATCACTCATTTTCGGAGTGGTGGGAGACCTTCTGTTTGAGCGTGCCGATATGACGCCCATGATCGACGAAGTTCTTGATATCGAAACCGAACGCAAGGGCCACGAACGCGATGAGGATGATCCCGACTGGTCCATTGGCAACGGGCATGAAGACGAACGCGAGCAAGAGCAGTGGTAGCACCAAGAAGCTGCTGAAGACACCAAGACGCTTGTAGACACCTTGCGCGATCGAGATGATGAAGTAGAGATAGCAACCCAGCGCAGGCACCGAGAAGAGGATGCATGCTGCGAGGATCGCGATCTTCACCGCAAAGACCTCAAGGTCGCTGCGGAGCGACCGTTTCTCTTCTTCGAGCATCTGTTCGGGCGTGCGCGTTTGCCCGAAGGGGGAGAAGTCGAAGGGGATCGACCCGGTGAAAGGATTCGACGTGCTGAAGGGATTATCGGCGCGATTCCCACCAAACGGGTTTCCACCAGATGAACCTTCTTTGCCGCTCGAGCGATAGGTGTGGGGGTTGCCCTGGGCATCCCAGGTGGTCCATACGAAATCAACACCCGAGAAGGGCCAACCAGCAAAGGGGTTATCGCCCTGCGGGTTCTGCCCATTTCCATTGGGGCGCGTATAGGGCTGATAGGTGAAAGGTGCTCCATACGGTGTTCCCGCAGTAGAGTATTCGGGCGTCCATTTACGTGAGAGCAGCACATCGCGCGCTTCATTGATGAGCTTGGTCTTCTCCTCTGCTTTTGCGCGTGCTGCTGCGTCCGCACCGAATTTGTCGGGGTGGTTTTCGATGACGAGCTTACGATGAGCTTTCTTGATGTCGTCATCGCTTGCGCCGTCTTGCAGCCCTAATATGTTAAGTGCTTCAGACTTCTTCATGCTCTTCACTATATCGGATAATCAAGACGAAGAGCCTGTTGGTGATTTTCTCCAGCTCGTTTCTACAAATACGTTACGGGCTCGTGAGCTTGTGCTGGGGTAACGCTCTTATGCCAAAACGCGTCTTTAGCAAGGCTCGCTTCGCAAGACCTTCATAATAAAAAACAAGGTCGTGTAAAATAGAGACGACAAAAGGGGCATGCGCTTCGGGCGCTGTGCGCAAGTTGTCTGAAACGCCATTCAAAAACGAACACCAAAACGAAGCGAAGGCACCATGAAAAAAGCGATAATCATACTTCTTGTTATCGTCGCTGCGTGTTTTCTTTGCGCCAATCTCAATTACATCATGAGCATCATCGATGCGATGCAGGGCGGTGCGCTCATTCCGCTCGTCGTCGCCTGCATCATCATGGTCGCGCGTCATGTCGTGCAGGCTATGTCATACAACGAAGCCTTCGGTGCCGTTGGTCAGAAGACTGGACTTTGGCACAATATCGTGCTCATCTTCTCTCTCGTGTTCATCAATACCTTCTGCTTGTTCTCGGGCGCGACCGGTGTTGCATTCATCATCGATGATGCCCACCGCAAAGGTCTTGATATAGGCACATCCACGAGTGGCGCGATCCTTTCTCAGATCGGGTATTTCGCGGCGGTCTTCATCATCTCGATCATCGGTTTCACCACGATGCTCATCGCAGGCACGATGAACGTGGTCTTCTTGATAGGCGGCCTCCTTCTTGCCGGAACCTTGCTCGTGTTGGTGAGCTTCTTCTTGCTCGGTTTCTACAAACCTGGTTGGCTCGTGAAGGTGTTCCGCGTAGTCGAGAACGCGATCAACAAGGTGATCGGTATCGCAAAGCGCCATCTCCCTAAGAACTGGGGGAAGGCTGCGGCGCAGTCGTTCATCAATTCGGCGCTCGTGCTCGCGCACAACCCTAAGGGTGCCATCATCACGGTCTTCTATGCGGCTGCTTCTGCGCTTCTGAACATGGCCTGCTTGATCGCGATCGGTGTGGCTTTTGGTTTCGACAATGTGGCAGCGCTCGTTGCGGCGTTCTCTGTAGCGGCCATCGCCGTCATCTTGAGCCCCACACCGCAGGGCGTTGGCGTGGTCGAGGCAGCCATCGCAGCCATCCTCACCAGCGCGGGTTGTTCGCTTTCGGTAGCAACCGCTATTGCTCTTGTCTATCGCGGCATCATGTTCTGGATCCCGTTCTGCATCGGTGCGGTGCTGCTTTCACAATCGGGTTTCTTCAAGGCGAAGAAGGACACCACCACCGAAGGCAAACGCAAGGATATCGGCTGGATCGCTGGTACGCTCGTGATCATCTGCGCAGCGGTGAATCTCATCATGCCCTTCATGCCGAATGTGGCAGAAACATACAGTCTGCTCACGCAGTGGATCAACATCTCGAATGTAGTTGGTGGACCGCTGCTCGTCCTCACGAGCATCGTCCTGCTCGTTTTGGGTGTTGGGCTTGTGTTCCGCTTCAGGCTTGCTTGGGTGTTCGCCATCTCGCTCATCTTCTTGCTCGCTGGTTTCGAGTTCGTCTTCCAAGAGACCGTCAAGGTTGCGATCCCCATGGCACTACTGGGGCTGTGGCTCTTCTGGAAGCGCGATGCCTTCTCTGAGCCGCTTTCGCGCGACCGGATCAAAGAGCGCTCGGAGCGCAAGAAGCAGGCCATGAATGAAGGCACCCACCTTGAGAAGATCGAAGAATCCACGGGAGAATCTCTGGAAGGAACCTCCGAAGAAACGAAACTTTTGGAGGTTCCGATCGAAGTAGGGCCTGAAGGGTGCGATACGCCACTCGAGGCAGATGCGCACGATGAAAAGCTCACCCAAGCGAAGCTTGAAACGGACATCAAGACCGCGCTGAAAGATAACGCCTGATTTTGCTCCTTTGGTGCACTTGAAAGCGCTCCTGAATAGTACTTGCGCTATACTGATTTAGTTTTCCATTTGCACAAAAACTATCGCAAGAAAAGGAGCGCATATGGCACGTCCGATGACCATGGCTGAAAAGATTCTTGCCGCCCACGCCGGCCTTGATGAGGTCGTTCCTGGGCAGCTTATCGAATGCGATTTGGATCTGGTGTTGGCAAACGACATCACTGCGCCGATCGCAATCCAGGAGTTCAAGAAGATCGGTGTCGATAGCGTGTTCGATCCCACGAAGATCGCGCTCGTTCCCGATCACTACACTCCCAACAAGGACATCAAGAGCGCCGAGCAGGCGAAGACCGTACGCGATTTCGCGCGCGAACAAGGCATCACGCACTATTACGAAGTAGGCTGCATGGGTGTCGAACATGCGCTCTTGCCCGAACAGGGCGTTGTTGGCGCAGGCGATCTGATCATCGGTGCCGATAGCCATACCTGTACGTATGGCGCGCTCGGTGCGTTCTCTACCGGTGTTGGCTCGACCGATGCGGGCGTGGGCCTTGCAACTGGCAAGGCGTGGTTCAAGGTTCCCGAATCGATCCTCTTCAACATCGAAGGTACGCTCAATCCTGGCGTTACTGGCAAAGATATCATCCTGCACATCATCGGTCTTATCGGTGTTGATGGCGCACTCTATCAGGCGATGGAGTTCCGTGGCTCTGCGATCGAGAGCCTGAGCATGGACGAGCGTCTTTCCATTTCGAATATGGCCATCGAAGCAGGTGGCAAAGCGGGCCTCATCCCGGTCGATGATATTACGCGTAAATACCTGAAGGCACGCGCTGAACGACCCTTCACCGAGTACCATTCCGATCCCGACGCCGTCTATGCACGTGTGATCGACATCAAGGCAGAAGACATCGTTCCCACCGTTGCCTTCCCGCATCTTCCTTCCAACACGCGTCCCGCGAGCGAAGCACGCGAGGTGAAGATCGATCAGGCGGTCATCGGCTCATGCACTAACGGACGCATCGAAGATATGCGCCAGGCTGCCGCGGTGCTGAAGGGCCGCAAGGTTCATCCCTTCGTACGCTGCATCATCATTCCGGCAACGCAGCAGGTGTATCGCCAGTGCATCGAAGAGGGCCTCATGGATATCTTCCTTGATGCGAACTGTGCGGTCTCGACCCCTACGTGCGGTCCATGCCTTGGTGGCTATATGGGCATCTTGGCAGCGGGGGAGCGCGCGATCGCTACCACCAATCGAAATTTCGTTGGCCGCATGGGCGATCCTACGAGCGAGGTATATCTCTCTTCGCCAGCTGTTGCCGCTGCAAGCGCGGTGCTCGGTCACATCGGTCTGCCTGAAGATATAGATTAGGAGCAATTCATGAACTATAAAGGTACGGTACATCGCTACGGAAGAGACGTTGACACCGACGTCATCATCCCTGCGCGTTATCTCAACACCTCTGACCCTGCTGAACTCGCAAAGCATTGCCTGGAAGATCTGGACGCGACCTTTGTCGAAAAGGTGAATCCCGGCGATATCATCGTTGCTGAAGAGAACTTCGGTTGCGGTTCTTCGCGCGAGCATGCGCCTATCGCCATCAAGGCTGCGGGCATCGATGCGGTCATCGCGAAGAGCTTCGCACGCATCTTCTACCGCAACTCGATCAATACCGGGCTTGCGATCCTTGAATGCCCCGAAGCAGTTGACGCGATCGAAGAGGGTCACGTTGTCTCGGTCGAAACGGAGACCGGCACGATCACCGATGAGACCACGGGTCAGGTATTCACCGCGCAACCGTTCCCGCCCTTCATCGCCGATATCATCGAGCAGGGCGGTCTTATCAATCGCACGCGCAGTGTTCTGGGAAAAGAGTAGGGGAGTAGCATGGCTCAAACGTACAAGATCTGTCTTTTACCTGGCGATGGCATCGGTCCTGAGATCATCGCTGAAGGCGTGAAGGTTCTCGATGCGATCGCGGTGAAGCATGGCGTATCGTTCGAATACACCGAAGCGCTCATTGGTGGCCGTGCGATCGACGAAACGGGCAGCGCGCTTCCCGAAGCCACGCTCGCTATCGCTTCTGGCTCCGATGCGGTGTTGCTTGCGGCAGTCGGCGGTCCGAAGTGGGATACTACCGATCCCAGCAAACCACGCCCTGAACAGGGATTGCTCGCTATTCGAAAAGGCCTGGGCCTGTATGCGAACCTTCGTCCGGTCGTGATCTTCAATGCGCTGGCGGACGCCTCGACGCTCAAACCTTCCGTTATCGATGGTGTCGACTGTGTGATCGTACGCGAGCTCACGGGCGGTCTCTATTTCGGCGAACGTGAACGCACGTACGATGTTGCTGGCGCAGGCGTGGATGGCGCTCCCGGCCAGCAGGCTTACGACACGCTCATGTACTCCGAATACGAGATCGAGCGCATTGTTCGCCATGCGTTCGAGACCGCACGCAAACGTCGCGGTCGTGTTCACTCGATCGACAAAGCGAACGTGCTTGAAACCTCGCGCATGTGGCGTGAGATCACGCATCGTATCGCCGAGGAGTATCCCGATGTCGAGCTTATCGATATGCTCGTTGACAATGCCGCTATGCAGCTGATCAACGATCCGAAGCAGTTCGATGTCGTGGTAACGGAGAATATGTTCGGCGACATCCTTTCCGACGAAGCTTCGATGCTCACTGGTTCGCTTGGCATGCTCGCTTCCGCTTCACTCGGCGATGGTACGGCGCTCTATGAGCCGAGCCATGGCAGTGCGCCCGATATCGCGGGCAAGGGTATCGCTAACCCGCTCGCGCAGATCCTTTCGGTCGAGATGATGCTGCGCTACACCTTCAATATGACCGAGGCAGCCGATTCGATCGTTTCAGCGGTGAATGCGGTGCTCGATGAAGGCTGGCGTACCGGCGATATCGCCAACGATGAGACCCCTGCCGACAAGATCGTAGGCACGCAAGCTATGGGCGATCTTGTGGTCGCGCACCTCGGTTAAGCAGGCGGGTTCTCTATGGCACTTCAAGCCCCTAAAGGTACGACCGACCTGCTTCCTAAGCAGGCACGTATATGGGATCATTTCAAGCGCTGCGCTTCCGGGGTGTTCTCGCGTTATGGTTACGAGCCGATCGAGACGCCCATCTTCGAGCAGACCGAGCTTTTCGTGCGCGGCATCGGCGAGGCAACCGATGTGGTCTCTAAAGAGATGTTCGCCACGATCACAGGCGAAAACCTCAAGACCCTGCTTGGCGGCGGTCATGTGAAGAGCAATAGCCGTTTCAGCCTGCGTCCAGAAGGAACGGCTTCGGTGGTGCGTGCCGTTGCGCAGCATAATCTGGTTTCGCCAGGCGGTCTGCCCGCAAAGCTCATGTATGCCGGCCCGATGTTCCGCGCTGAGAACGTTCAGAAGGGCAGGCAGCGCCAATTCAACCAAGTTGGCATCGAATGCTTGGGCTCGGAAGATCCTTCTATCGATGCCGAAGCGATCATCATGCTCATGCGCTTTTATGAGGCGATCGGGCTCGATACAAGCAAGCTTACGCTGCTCATCAATTCGATGGGGTGTGAAACCTGCAGGCCGGCATATCGCGATGCGGTCGCACAGTTCCTCATCGATCGCGAGGCGGATCTTTGCGAGGAATGTCGCACTCGCGCGCACAGCAACCCCTTGCGTGCATTTGACTGCAAACAAGAAGCCTGTGTTCAAGTTATGAAGGATGCGCCGCTTATCACGGATGCGCTCTGCGAAGAATGCAAGGCGCACTATGCACAGGTAAAAGCATATCTCGATGATGCGGGGATCAGCTATATTGAAGACCCCACGCTCGTGCGTGGTCTCGATTACTACACGCGAACCGTCTTCGAAGTCCAGGTAAAAGAGGGCATGGGCGCTCAGAATGCCATCGGTGGTGGCGGGCGCTACGACAAGCTCATGGAGGAGATCGGTGGTCAGCCGATGCCGGGCTTCGGTTTCGCGCTCGGCTTCGAACGCTGCATCTTGGCCCTCGAGGCACAAGGGTTTACCTTCCCAGAATCCCGTACGATCGAGTGCTTCGTCGCCTGCGTCGATGCGTCGGTCAAACCGCAGGCTTTCATGCTCTTGCAGCACTTGCGTGATGCGGGAATCGCTTCTGACATGGACCACCTAGGCAAGAGCCTGAAGGCACAGTTCAAGTCTGCAGGAAAGCAGCAAGCCTCCTATGTGCTCGTGGTCGGTCCCGATGAGCTTGCCCAAAATGCGCTCACATGTCGCGACATGGATGCCCATGAGGAAACAACGCTCGATCTTGCAAAGTTCACTGAAGCCTTGCAAAACGCTGCTTTGACCGAAGAGCCCACTACCTTGGGCGACATCATCACATCTTTACCATAACAGCCTGGTTTAATAGAGAACAATTATCAGCCTACGATTCAACACACTACAAGGAGAGATTCAAACGATGAGCGAACTTAACAACAAGTTCAGCATGCACACCAAGACCTGCGGCGAACTTCGCAAAGAAGACATTGGCGAAGAAGTCGTTTTGACCGGTTGGGTTTGGCACAATCGCGATCATGGCGGACTGATCTTTGTCGATCTACGTGACCGCGATGGGTATACGCAGGTGGTCATCGACCCTGATTGCGTTACCCCTGAAGAGTTTGCGGTTGCCGAACATCTCGGTCGCGAATGGGTCATCAAGATCGAAGGCAAGGTGCGCGCTCGTCAAGAAGGTGCCGAGAACCCCGATATGGCAACTGGTCAGATCGAGGTGCTCGCAAACGACCTTCAGGTGCTCAACAAGTCTCTCACGCCGCCGTTCTCGATCGAAGATGGCATCGAGACCGATGAAACTACGCGTATGAAGTGGCGTTATCTCGACTTGCGTCGTCCTGAGATGTATCAGGCGCTCGCTCTGCGCCATGCGGTCGCACAAGCGATGCGCTCAGCCCTGAACGAGCATGGTTTCCTCGAGATCGAGACCCCGATTCTTGCGAATTCCACTCCAGAAGGCGCACGTGACTACATCGTTCCTTCGCGTCCGAACCCGGGCACGTTCTACGCACTGCCGCAGTCTCCTCAGCAGTTCAAGCAGATGCTCATGATCGGTGGCGTTGAACGCTACTATCAGATCGCACGCTGCTTCCGCGACGAAGACCTTCGTGCGGATCGCCAGCCTGAATTCACTCAGGTAGATATCGAGATGAGCTTCGTTGAGGGCGAAGATGTCATGAACCTCATGGAAGAAGTGCTCGCCGAAGCGCTCAAGGCTGTAGGTGTTGAGCACGAATTCCCGCTTCAGCGTATGCAATACCGTGAAGCGATGGATCGTTTCGGCTGCGATCGCCCCGATACGCGTTTTGGCATGGAGCTCGTTGATATCACCGATATCGTGAAAGATTCCGGTTTCAAGGTGTTCTCGAGCGTTGCGCAGTCTGGCGGCATCGTGAAGGCGATCAATGCTAAGGGCGCTGGCGACTGGAGCCGTGGCGAGATCGAGAAGCTCGCTTCTATCGCTGAGGCGAATGGCGCTAAAGGCATGGCATGGATCGCGTTCACTTCTGATGGCAAGGAAAAGAGCCCCATCATCAAGTTCTTCTCCGATGAAGAATTCGCTGGCATCAAAGAGGCGCTCGACGTCGAACCGGGCGATCTGGTGCTCTTCGCTGCAGACACCTATGAAGTAGCCAATGCGGTGCTTGCTGCGCTTCGTCTCCACATGGCAGAGGCGCTCGATATCCCGCGTGAGGGCCATGCGCTGCTCTGGGTGGTCAATTTCCCGATGTTCCACTATGACGAAGACGAGGGTAAGTACAGCGCGGAGCATCATCCGTTCACGCATGTGCTCGAAGAAGACCTCGACAAGATCGAATCCGATCCGCTCGCTTGCGGTAGCTACTCATATGACCTGGTCATGGATGGTTTTGAAGTGGGTGGCGGTACGATCCGTATTCACGACGCCGAGGAACAGAAACGCATCTTGAAGGTGTGCGGCCTCACCGATGAAGAGATCGAAGAGAAGTTCGGTCACCTCATCCACGCGCTTGAGCTTGGCGCGCCGCCTCATGGTGGCATCGCGCTCGGCCTCGACCGCTTGGTCATGCTGCTCGCCGACAAACAATCCATTCGTGACGTTATCGCGTTCCCGAAGACCTCTTCTGCTTCCGATCCAATGACGGGTGCACCTAATCAAGTAACTGCTCGTCAGCTCAAGGAAGTGGGTCTTCGTATCCTGTAATCATCGTTCAGAGAGGCACGTGGCGTGCACTTCTGAACGTAACTGCCAAGAAAGACTGACGACTATGACAGACGCTGAAGCTTCTGCTCAAATAGAGAATCAAGATGAAGTCGTTGCAGCTGCTGATGAAGGGCAGCCTAAGAAGATGCGTACCAAGAAGAAGGTACTGCTCATCACGCTCTTGGTCATTCTTGCGTCGCTCGTTGTCGTGTATGCCGCAGGAGCACTGTTCTTTTCGTCTCACTTCTATCCGAACACGCGCTTCAATGATGAAGATATCTCCTACCAGGCAGATACCGCGTTCGTCGATAAGGTCGAAGCTCAAGTGCCAGGGTACAAGCTCACCATCACGGGAGATGACTACATCCAGGACATCACGTCAGCGCAAGTCGACCTCTCTGTTGACCCTGAAAAGCTCAAAGTGGATGCGTTCGAGTCGCAGAATGTCTGGCTGTGGCCCATCGAGGTCTTTGGCAGCCACGATGTGAGCCATGTGATCGATGCTTCATTCGATCACGATAAGGTTGTAGAGATACTCACGCCTACCGTAGAGACCTATAACAAAGAGGCAACGCCCAGCGCCGATGCGACCATCGCCTATGACGAGCGCATCAATCTCGTAGTGGTAAAAGATGAAGTGTACGGCAATCAGATCGATGCGGAAGCTTTCATCTCTAAAGTGGACGGGTGTCTCGCTTCATTGGAACCTACCTATCAGCTCAATGATGAGGTCTTCATCCAGCCGACCATCTTGGCAAGTGACGAACGCTTCAAGCAGGCGCTTCCTGCCGCACAAACGCTCATCAGTGGCGAGATCGACCTTACGCTTGCTGAAGGTACGGTCTCTGCGGGTAAAGTGGGCAAAGACCTGCTCGTTTCTTGGCTCACGCTCGATCCTGAGACCCTCATGCCAACTCTCGATCAGGCAGCAGTTGCCGCTTGGGCAGAACAGAAAGGCGCTGAGCTCAATACGATCGGCACCAAGCGCACGTTCAAACGCCCCGATGGGAAGAACGTTACCGTGAGTGGGGGAGTATACGGTTGGAAGGTGAGCACTGCCGATCTTGCGAGCACGCTTATCGGAAACGTTACTGCAGGGAACTTCGAAGCGATCGATATTCCCTGCGAGCAGACTGCCGATGTGTACAACGGACCTGGTGGACGTGATTGGACGGCCTATGTCGACATCGATCTGTCCGAGCAAAAGGTGCGTTACTACAACGAAAAGGATGAAGAGCTCTTTGTGACCGATTGTGTTACAGGCGACGTGAGCAAAGGGCGCTCGACGCCTACCGGACTGTATTATCTTCGTGCAAAGAAGAGTCCTGAGGTGCTGACGGGCTTCAATGCCGATGGCACGAAAGACTATGAAACGCACGTTACCTACTGGATGCCCTTCATCCGCAACAGCATCGGTCTGCACGATGCGAGCTGGCGTGGTAAGTTCGGTGGTTCGATCTACAAGGGCAACGGTTCGCATGGTTGCGTGAACCTTCCAACAGAGGCCGCTAAGTGGTTCTACGATAACCTCACTACCAATGTGGCAGTCCTTGTTCATGAATAGCACCTGATGATCGATGGATTTTCTGAACATGAGCGATCAAACAGAAAAACAGACAGAACCATATCGTTTCTTCGGTACGCAAGAAGAGGGAATCGTAGGAAAACGCGATCTGTCTTATGACGATGCACCGATCGGCGTCTTCGATTCTGGTTTTGGTGGCCTTACCGTTGCGCGCGAGATCATGAAGGCGCTCCCACATGAGAACATCATCTACTTTGGAGACACGCTTCATTGCCCTTATGGCCCTCGCTCATTCGATGAGGTTGCTTCTTTCGTGGAGCAGATTGGCACCTGGCTTGTGGATCAGGGTGTGAAGATGATCGTGATCGCCTGCAATACGGCAACTGCGGCTGGACTGAGCTTGGCGCAAACGAAATTTCCGGTGCCGGTCATCGGCGTTGTTGAGCCGGGGGCACGCGCGGCTGCTCGAGCCACACGCAACAAGAGGGTAGGGGTCATTGCAACGAAGGGCACGGTCGAATCGGATGTCTACACACATGCTATTCGTGCGAACGATGCAGGTATCACCGTGTTCGCAACGGCAACGCCTCGGTTCGTCGAGATCGCTGAGCTGGGCATTCAGATGGCAAAAGGGCCGATCGAGAACTATACTTCGCTCGCTTCGCAGGTTTATATTCGACCAGAATTCCAAGAGATCGCGCAAGACTACCTCGATCCACTTCGCCGCTGCGATGTTGATACGCTCGTACTGGGTTGCACTCACTTCCCGCTATTGAAATCCCTGATCGGAGGCGTGATGGGTAGGGAAGTGGTGCTCATCTCCTCAGCTTCTGAGGTTGCACGTGATTGTGCTGATATCCTGAGCCGTCAGGGGATCACTGCGCGCCCCGACAATAAAGCACGCTATGAATTCTTCACGTCGGGCAACGATATCGAAGCGTTCAGGCGGTTTGGCACCCGTGTGCTTCGTTTTCCGCTCGACCACCTTACTCATATCGTCTTATAAGGAGTGCCTTTCATGGCTAAGAAGGTAATCATCGCAACCAACAATGCTCATAAGGTTGAGGAGATCTCCGATTTCTTCTCCGCGCTCGATTGGGAATGCGAGAGTCTTGCTCAAGCGGGCATCGAATCTAATCCGGATGAAACAGGCACCACACTCATCGAGAATGCCCGTATCAAAGCTCAGGCTGCTCATGAGCTTTCAGGTTGTGCGGTCCTCGCAGATGATTCAGGGTTGCTCGTTGATGCGCTCGATGGCGCACCAGGGGTCTATTCTTCACGCTATGCGGGAGAGGACGGAAACGACCAAAAGAACAACGCCTTCTTGCTCGAGAACATCGCACAGGTTGGACCTGAAGATCGTACGGCTCATTTTTCGTGCGTACTATGCTTCATCGATGAAGACGGAACCGAGACCACTGCAGAAGGCAGGGTCGAAGGCTTGATCGGGTTCGAGGTGCGCGGCAACGAAGGTTTTGGGTACGATCCGCTCTTTCTGCCGGATGACTTTGACAACGAATATACGTTTGCAGAGCTTGGGCTTGCCGAGAAACAGAAGGTGTCACATCGTGCGCGTGCGTTGCGCGCTCTTATGGACAAGCTTTCGTAACTAACACATGCATTCGATCAAATGCTGCTGCATTCTGGCGCAAGAGCTAGACTGTTGCATATTAATTCCTAGCCAAAAATGAAGAAGGAATACGAGAGGAGAGAAGCCACGATTCTCGCATTGTCTAAAATAGTCCTTAGTTTACATAAGATATATTATCAAATTAATATAGAGAATGAGCAGGTGAACCAAGCGCGCTAATTACCACTTGAGCCAAAACCGCCGCTCCCTCGCTCGGTCTCGCTCAATTCATCAACCTCGGTGAAATCTACTTCTTCTGCTTTGATGATGATAAGCTGTGCGATTCGATCGCCCTTGCGTATCTCTATCGGAGCTTTGGGATCAAGATTGATCGCGATCGCCTTTAGCTCGCCTCGATAATTCGAATCGATGAGCCCCGGTGTGTTCACGAGCGACAAACCTTTATTGATCGCATTTCCGCTTCGCGGGATCACGAGCGCTGCAAATCCAAGCGGCAACTCGATCGAAATGCCCGTTTTGATGAGTTTTCGCTCAAAAGGCTCTAAAATAACGTCTTCTAAGCTTGATAAATCGTATCCAGCATCACCAAAACGTCCATGAGACGGTGTAACGGCTTCTGAGGCCATTTTAGTGAATTTCACGGGTATTTTATCAAGCATAGTTGTTACAAGCCCTTAGAAACGCTCTCAGAGGGTCATTTTCTCAGAAAGACCAAAATGAGCGTTTATCGATGGATATTATGCAGTGCGTTACTGAATTCTTCGATATTTTGGAAGTCTTTGTAAACGCTCGCGAAACGAATGTAAGCAACCTCATCAAGATCAGCCAGGTACGACAACGTTAGATCGCCGAGCTCTTTTGAGGTGATCTCATTGCGCGGGTTCGAGCGCAACTCACGTTCGATGTTGTCGATGATGTCAGAAATCTGTTCTGGCGTGATCGGACGTTTAGCGCATGCGATGAGAATACCGCGGAACAATTTATCACGGCTGAACGCTTCAGACGAATTATCGCTCTTGATGATAACGAGCGGATTGTCGCCAAGTCTTTCATAGGTAGTGAAACGATTGCCGCATTCAAGGCATTCACGGCGACGCCTGATAGATGCGCCGTCATCTGCGGGACGCGAGTCGACGACCTTAGATTCACCACAACCACAAGATGGGCAACGCATAGGACTCCTTCGTTCGTTTGAGCACTACACTACCACAAGATATTGTGTTTTTATACACCGCGCCCCTAAATAAGACGATCACTGAGGTTGAAAGGTTGAAGCAACAGTGGAAGACTGAGCATTATACCCCGAACACGATCAACAAGAAGGCGGCAACACCGGTTGCTGTGAACCCTTTTGCAAAGGTGATGAGATCGTCCCTGCGGTAGCGATTCACGCTCTTGTGCGCCTGAGTTTCTTTACGGAAAAGATCGCGCAAGATCCTATTGTGCTTGATGCGAACGAGCGCCTTATTCGGCAGCGAAAGAGAGTCTTCGAGCAAAGTGGAACGAGTGAAGGATCCACGAGAGCTACTCAAGGTCTGATGTGCTTCCTTACACACGTCGTCGAAATCGATGATGATAGCGCGTTCAGATTTTGCACTGGTCATTGTGTGGAATTGAGGCTTGCCGTACACATCGAATTCTTCGAAATCTGCTTCTAGTGCGTTCGAACCATTAGTTAAGAATCTCTTATGCGCTTCGTTCATAATTTGCTTCTTCCTCTTGCATAGAACCTTTGTTCGTGTATACTTTAAATCGAACATCCGTTCTTGTCAATGAAAAAACGAACAAATGTTTGTATAGGAGAAACTAATGGATTCACTCTCCAAAAGACAGCAGCAAATATACAATTTCATCGAGTCTTATATCGAGCAAAAAGGTTTTGGCCCTACCGTCCGTGAGATCTGCGAGGCGGTGAACCTCTCCTCCCCTTCCACGGTCCATGTGCACCTTAAAACGCTCGAGGATAAGGGCTACATCGTGCGTGATTCCTTGAAGTCACGTTCGATCGCACTCCCTCACAAAGAAGAGACCCAAACCCACGGCTCTGCCGCCTACGAGAATTCGATCTCGCTTCCGGTGGTAGGCCGCGTTGCTGCTGGTGAACCCATCCTTGCTGAGCAGAATATCGAAAATACACTCACGCTTCCTACTGAATTGGTGGGCGATTCTGCCTCGTTCATCCTTTCCGTGCATGGGGATTCCATGATCGAAGCCGGCATCAACGATGGCGATTACGTGGTCGTCAAGGAGCAGCAAGTAGCTAACAATGGAGAGATCATCGTGGCGCTCATCGAAGACGGTGCAACTGTGAAGCGCTTCTACAAAGAAGCCGACCACATTCGTCTTCAGCCTGAGAACTCTTCTATGGAGCCCATCATCGTGCGTGATTGTGCGATCGTCGGCAAGGTTGTTGCGGTCATGCGCCGCGTGTATTAATACCAGTTCAGACTACTCTTCGCCTATGCGATAGCTGCTGAACTGCGCAGAGAGCTCTGGAGAAACGCGCAAGCTCATACGAGTGCCTTCCTCGGTGTATTCTTCCGCAAGGATCGAGCAGCGCTTATGCGCAAGAGACACGAGCTCGCCTTTCGTAAAGGGGATCAATACCTCCATCAATACCTGATGCGCTTCAGCGGCAAGTCCGATGCGCTTGATGAGCTCATCGATGCCTTCACCCGTAAGTGTAGAGGTGAAGAGCGCATGAGGAAAGCGCATTCGATACGCGCTCAATTGCTCTTCATCGAGCAAGTCGATCTTATTGAAAACCTCGATGCGCGATATCTCATCTGCATCGATCTGGGCAAGAACTTCATTTACCGTATCTATCTGCTCTTTGAAATTAGCATCTGATGCATCAACAACATGAAGGATGAGATCCGCTCCACTGATCTCATCGAGCGTTGATTTGAACGCCTCTACAAGCGTGGTAGGAAGCTTTTGAATGAATCCGACCGTATCGGTTAACGTAAGCTCGCGCCCGTCAGGGATCACCAGTTTTCGGGTGGTCGAATCGAGCGTTGCGAAGAGCTTGTCATAGCTCAAGACTTCTGCATCGGTGATCGTATTCAATAAGCTCGATTTTCCTGCATTGGTATAGCCAGCCAAGGCAACCTTGAAGATCCCTGAATGATAACGCTGTTTGCGTTGCAAGGTACGCGTTTTAGAGATATCAGCAAGCTCTCGCTTGATCGAGGTGATGCGCTTACGCACCATGCGACGATCGACCTCAAGCTGGCTTTCGCCCTCACCGAAACGCGATCCAACGCCACCGCCCATTCGGTTCGACGCTAGATGCGCCCACATGCCGCGCAAACGCGGTAGCAGGTATTCGTTTTGAGCAAGTCGTACCTGAAGGCGCCCTTCCCTACTGGTGGCATGAAGAGCGAAGATGTCTAAGATGAGCGCGGTGCGGTCGATGATCTTAATATCCTTGCCCACTTGCTTCTCTAGATTGGATTGTTGTGAAGGAGTGAGTTCGTCGTCGAAGATGACCAGATCAGCCGCATAGGATCGGCACAGCTGCGCTACCTCATCAACCTTTCCTGACCCGATGAAGGTGCGAGGATTAGGAGATTCAAGGCGTTGGAACGTTGTTGCTACTACCTCTGCTCCCGCCGTTTGTGCGAGTCGCTCCAATTCTGCAAGTGAAGACTCGGTTGGCCATTGTTGGTTAGGACGTTTGACGCCTACCAACACGGCTCGTTCCGCATAGTCTTGAGGGATTTTTTTCACATGAAGCTTTGCCAAAGCAGATGGAGTCTCCTTAGTTGGTCTTGCATTATATTCTATCGTACGAGCGACTTTGAAGACTCTTGCCGGTAGCGTTCACAGATGATCGCGGTCATCTGCTCTACGGAAAGATCGTCTGCGTTAAGAGGGATCAAGCGCCCGTCGCGCCTGAACCACGAGCGCTGCCGCTTAGCATAGCGTCTTGTAGCGGTTTTGATCTGGCGAAATGCCTCATCAAGTGTGATCTCACCCTTTTCATAGGCGATGATCTCCTTATACCCGATTGCCTTAGGGGCCGTGAGCGCTTCCTCGAAACCGCGAGCCATGAGTGCCTCAACCTCTTCAACGAGCCCCTCTTCGCGCATCATATCTACACGAGCATTGATGCGCTCAGCAAGGATGAATGGGTCAACCTCAAGGAAGAATCGTATGGAAGGTACTGCTTCAGGGAGTGATCTGATGTTCTTCACCTGATCAGCATAAGAAACGCCTTCTTCATGCATCTCAAGCGCACGGATCACGCGTTTGAAGTTATTCGGGTGGATGAGCTTGGCTGCAGCAGGGTCCTTTTCGTTGAGCAGGTTCCACAAGGCTTCATTTCCCTGTTGAGCCTGAAGAGCTTCATAGTGGGCGCGCAGCGGATTATCATCTTGCTCGCCTTCAGGAAAACGCATGTCCTCGAGTGCAGCCTGGACATAGAACCCTGTACCGCCTGAAAGGATAGGAACCTTATTGCGCGTGGCAATATCCCTGAATGCTGCGCGCGCTTGTTCTTGAAATAGCTGCGCCGAATAGGACTGACCCGGATCGACGATGTCGAGCAGGTGGTGCTTTACGAGGCGCTCTTCGGGCTTTAGTTTTGCGGTGCCGATATCCATGAAGCGATAGATCTGCATGGAATCTGCGCTCACCACTTCCCCATCGAGCTCAAGCGCCACCGACTGAGCAAGCGCTGACTTGCCTGATGCCGTGGGACCGACGATCGAAACAACGAGCGCATCGTTTATGATTCCCGCTTGAGATTCAGAAGAAGCGCTGTTGAGGGGATGCTGCAGAGAATGAGCCATAGCTTAAACAAGATGACCTTTGAGATACCAGGTTCGAGCTTCATCGATCTTCACCGGCACGATCGTGCCCAAAAGCTGTTCGAGCGTGACCCCCGAAGGAAGCGGGGCGTGAACCGTCTGATTCTTAGGGCTCTTTCCGGCAAGAATGGATGGATCGCGTTTTGAAGTGCCTTCGATCAAGACAGGAACGGTAGCTCCAAGATCTGCCTGATTGGCACTAAAGGCACCCTGTTGTACGAGCTCAACTAACCGATCGAAACGACCTTGGATCTCTTCATGCGTAGAGGTTGGTGCAAGCTCAGCTGCAGGTGTCCCTTCACGCGGAGAATAGAGGAAGGTGAATACCTGGTGATAGCCAACCTGTTCGATGAGGCTATAGGTATCAAGGAAATCTTGCTCAGTCTCCCCCGGGAATCCAACGATGACATCAGTGGAGAGCGCGATATCAGGGCGCGCAAGTCGCAATTTGTCGATGAGCTCAAGATAGCGCTCGCGCGTGTAGCGGCGATTCATCTCATGAAGGATCGCGTTGGATCCTGATTGAACCGGGAGATGCAGCGCAGGCATGAGATTGGGAAGCTCGCCGAACAGGGCGATCACTTCATCGGTCAGATCTTTCGGATGCGACGTAGCGAAACGCAAACGCTCGATACCGGTATCTGAAACGCGTTTGAGGAGTTCGCTGAATTGTGATGAGCCATAAAGATCGCGCCCATAAGAATTCACATTCTGCCCCAGCAGCGTGATCTCCTTCACGCCTTCCCTGACGAGCGAACGCGCTTCAGCGATGATGTCTTCGACCGTACGGGATTTCTCACGTCCGCGCACATAAGGAACGATGCAATAGGTGCAGAAATTATTGCACCCAATGGAGATCGGAAGCCATGCTGACCAGGGAACCTCGCGGCTCGTGGGCAAGCAGGTAGGAAATTCATCAGCAGCGTCGAGTACTTCAACAGCAGCGGTATGGCCAGCGATCGCTTGCTTGAGAAGCGATGGAACGCTCGAGAGGTTGAAGGTGCCGAATACGGCGCTCACGTGGGGCAGCTCCTCGATCAGGTGCTCACCCTCATGCTGCCCAATACAACCCCCTATGCAAACGATGCGCTCTTCGAGATCGGAATGAGCAGGAAGCTCTATGTTCTTAAGAGAAGCGACTTGACCTTTGAGGCGCGTTTCTGCTGCTGCACGCACACAGCAGGTCATATAAACGACGATCTCGGATTCTTCGATCGAATCGACACGGCGTGCACCCGCGTCTTCGAGCATACCAACGATGCGTTCTGAATCGTGCTTGTTCATCTGACACCCGAAAGTAATCACATGAAACGTGCGGTTTTGGAGCGAGGATGGAACAGGAGTCATGAAGACCTTTCCTGTGGGTTTAGCGAGGAACAACGCTGAATCTGATCGCTGTGCGATACTCGCCATCGATCACGATGTCGGCGAAAGAAGGGATGCAAACGATATCGATGCCAACAGGAGAAAGGAAGCCACGAGAGATCGCGATAGCTTTCACGGCCTGATTGACCGCCCCTGCACCAACCGATTGGATCTCTACGGGAACACCATCTTTGATCATGCCGGCTACAGCACCTGCAACAGATGCAGGAGATGATTTCGAAGAAACCTTTAGACAATGGATCTCGGATGATTGTGGAGCTGTCTCTTGTGAATTCGATTGAGGCATCGGTCGATCTTTCCAAGTTTGTAGTGCATCTAAACTGCTTTTATAGTGTGTGTTTATGATATTTTACCGATTCATAGATAATTACGCAATCCTCGGCAAATTCAGGATGCGAAACAGGGTTAATGCTCGGTCTCGTACGGAATGGTGATGGTGACCTTATCTGAGCCGGTGCGAATCTTCACATCATCGGAACGCTTGAGATAATAATGCTCCGCTAAGGCATCGAAAGCCTGCTCAAGCGCTTTCTCAAACGTCTCATAGTCCTCTGGTGAAAGCTTGAGCTTGCGCTGTTCAGCATAAAGGCTCTTAGATGAACCATTCTCAGCCGCAGAATCTTGAGATTCAGAGGGTTTCGCGCTCTGCTCTCCTTCAAAGGATAATTGCTCGATAAAGGGCTTGAGCGGAGCTATCTGATCGTCGAGGATGCGCCTGGCGCTACGCGAGGAAAGAGGCAATCCGATCTCGGCCGCGCGTTCGCTGAAGGTATCAGGATCGAAGATGTACTTCAAATAGTTGAGCACGGTTTCTCGCTCAGGATAAAGGTTCTTCGAACTAGACCCATCTTCGATCTCCTGCGTTGCCGGTTCGTAATGAGAAAGGGTCGCGGCGATCTCCACCGGGCTTCCAAGGAAGATATCAAGGCTTCCTTGAGAATCGAGAGCGAATTCCATCACGATGCGCGCGATATTGCGCGGACCACGCATGATCTGCTCTCCCCGCTCATTGATATGAATATAAGGAAGCGAAGATTGGTCGATGCGTTCAGACAGATGAGCCGTGAGCGCATGAAGCCCGAGAGAGGTGCCTGCATCACGCTCAGAGAAGAGCACGGAAGCTTCATCGACGTTTTCCTTGATAGAATAAAGCGCCATACCACGGCCGTGCACACCCCAGCGATCCTCGTGGAAGGTGTCGAGCTTCGAGGTGACAAAAGGCTCGAAAACCGTGGCATGCAAATGCTCTGGAATGCCTGATCCATCATCAAGGACCGTAAGATAGCGACACCCCTGCTCTTTCCAGCTTGCGATGAAGATGGCGCTTGCATGCGCATCACGCGAATTGCGGAGCAACTCGAGCACTACGTCCTCAAAACAGGTGATGTCCTGTTTAGCCTGACGTCGTTGCGCTTCTTTGGCGCGTAAACGAACGAAGCCATCCCCGAGATTCTCTTGAACCCGGAGATAGCTTTCGCCCGTGATATCTTCTATGAATGATGAAAGGTCATCGGTGCTCATGGTTACTACCGAAAGCGCTCTGCAAAAGCTTCACTTAGCAAAATCGACCGCACGTGTTTCGCGGATGACGACCACCTTGACCTGTCCAGGATATTTGGTTTCGCTCTGGATCTGCGCAGCGATGTCGTGAGCAAGGACCGTAGCACGCGCTTCATCGACCTTATCGGGCGTTACGATCACACGCACCTCGCGGCCTGCCTGGATCGCATGAGTCTGCTCAACACCATCATAGGAATTTGCGATCTCTTCGAGCTTCTCAAGGCGCTTGATGTAGGGTTCAAGGTTCTCCTTGCGCGCGCCTGGGCGTGCAGCTGAGACCGCGTCTGCTGCCTGCACAAGCACATCGATGACGCTAGTGGGCTCGATATCGTTGTGGTGCGCCTCGATCGCATGAACGATGGTGGCATCTTCACCATAACGGCGAGCAAGATCAGCGCCGATGACCGCATGAGAGCCCTCGACCTCATGATCGATCGCTTTGCCAAGATCGTGAAGAAGACCCGCACGACGAGCAGGAACCGGATCGAGACCAAGCTCTGATGCCATGATGCCGCAGAGATAGGCAACTTCAAGAGAGTGCGTGAGCACGTTCTGCCCATACGAGGTGCGGTAACGCAAACGACCGAGCGTCTTTTCTAGCTCGGGATGAAGGTCATGGATGCCGGTATCGAAGGTTGCCTGAGCAGCAGCTTCCTTGATCTGTTGATAGACGTACTTCTTAGCTTTGTTGTACATCTCTTCGATACGAGCGGGATGGATGCGCCCATCGGCGATGAGGTTCTGCATCGTAACGCTTGCGATCTCGCGGCGCACCGGATCGTGCGAGGAAACAGTAACGCACTCAGGGGTATCGTCGATGATGAGATTCGTTCCCGTGATCTGCTCGAAAGAACGGATGTTGCGTCCTTCACGACCGATGATGCGGCCCTTCAGGTCGTCTGAGGGGATATGGATCGTGGAGACGGTGATCTGCGTGGTGTAGTCTGCGGCGATGCGTTGGATCGCAAGACTCAAGATCTCACGCGCTTTCTTATCAGCTTCAGCACGCGTGCGCATTTCTGCATCACGGATGATGGTGGCAGATTCGTGAACCACCTCATCTTTCAAGCCATCGAGAAGCTGAACCTTCGCTTCATCGCTCGTAAGACCAGCGATCTGCTCCAAACGCGCATTGATCTTCTTCTGTGAAACGTTCAGATCGTGCTGGCGCTTATCAAGCTGACCCTGCAACGAAGAGATCTGATGTTCGCGCTTATCGATGAACTCGCTGCGCTTATCAAGATTCTCTTCGCGTTGAATGAGACGATTTTCCGTAGAGCGGATCTCTTTCATGCGCTCTTTGCTTTCGTTCTCCACATCTTGCTTGATCTTGAGTGCTTCATCCTTTGCTTCGACGAGCGCTTCGCGGCGCATGTTTTCCGCTTCTCGCTGTGCATCGGAGACGATCGCTTGTGCTTCTTTTGCGGCAGCCTTGGAGCGACCTTTCTGAACCTTGAGCATCAAGAAATAACCGATGAGGAAGCCAACGATGATCGCAATTGCGGCTATGATGATAACCTCAAACACAATTCTTCCTTCCTATTTTCCTGGTATAAACTGGTGTTTTGGCAATAAAAAAGCCTAGTAACAACCAGGCATGAGTACGCGCAAACACTTTGCGTATAGTGAAAGATATTTTCTGTTATATACAAAGCGTCTTGATGACGCGAAAACTCAAGCTAAGAAAATGATAAAGGATAGGGCGCGTTTTGCCTAGCAGAAGAGCGCCCAAAGAGCGAGAACTCACGCAAAATGCATTACTGCTCTTCCCGCTCTGCCATCCAAGTCTTGACCGCACTGCTTGCCACGCTTGACGAGAATCCATTGCGAATGAGCTCCGCGTAGGCCGCTTGCTTCTTGTTTTTCGCACGCGGTGGCTTACGCTCGAGCAGACGAATCGCGTTGTCGAGCTGGCTTCCCTGCTCTTCGAGAAAAACATCAGGAAAACCAGGGATGGCATAGGCATCGATCTGATGGCCTTTCAGGTCACGCACGATGCCATTGATCCCTTTCGAAGCACGCAAGCGCATGCGAATGAAGCCTTCAGCGAAACGCGCATCGTCCAAATAGCCACAGCGCAGAGCGCGCTCGAGCGATTCAGCGATCGCGCGCTCGGTATAATGATCGCGCTGGAGACGAGAACGGGTTTCGGTGACTGAACGATCACGTACCGCAAGCAAGCGCTCGATCTTCCCAAAAGCAGCATTCGCATTGTCGTTGTATTCATCGCGTGCTTCATTTACATGCGGCGAGCGCGCAGGAACGGTACCATCGCTAGCGCTCGATGGCAATGAGGGCTCCTGCTCGCGTAAAAGGTTCTTTTGGATGTAATCCTTATCGATGAGCATACGTCTGCCTTAGGTGCACGTTTATTCGCTCTGAGCCTGCTGCGCTGAAGCGGCCTCAGGCGCTGCTTCAGCGCAATCGATCGCAGGAAGATCGAAATGTTGACGAACCTTGTTTTCGATTTCGTTGCGAAGATCGGGGTTTTCTTGCAGCGTGCGTTTAGCCGCATCGCGCCCTTGACCGAGACGCTCTTCACCATAGTTGAACCAGGAACCGCTCTTATTCACGATGCCAGCTTCCACGCCCATATCGAGCACGCAGCCTTCTTTTGAAATGCCTTCACCATACATGAGGTCGAATTCTGCTTGACGGAAAGGTGGTGCGACCTTGTTCTTGACGATCTTCGCACGTACGCGATTACCGATGAATTCACCATCTTTCTTCATGGATTCGATGCGGCGGATATCGATGCGTACGGAAGAGTAGAACTTGAGCGCACGGCCACCCGTAGTGGTTTCGGGGCTTCCGAACATGACACCGATCTTCTCGCGTAACTGGTTGATGAAGATGCAGGTGGTATTAGATTTAGAAAGAGAACCCGTGAGCTTGCGCAGCGCTTGGCTCATAAGACGTGCTTGCAGACCGACCGTGGCATCACCCATTTCGCCCTCGATCTCGGCACGTGGCACCAAAGCTGCGACCGAGTCGATGACCACGCAATCGATCGTGCCGCTGCGAACGAGCAAGTCGCAGATCTCGAGCGCCTGCTCGCCAGTATCGGGTTGCGAGATGAGCAGCTCATCGACATCGACACCAAGGCGCGCTGCATAGACAGGATCGAGCGCATGTTCGGCATCGATGAAGGCAACGATGCCTCCCGCTGCTTGCGCTTCAGCGATGATATGAAGTGCGACCGTGGTCTTACCGCTTGATTCGGGGCCATAGATCTCAACGATCCTGCCACGGGGCACTCCACCAATGCCAAGGGCGACATCGAGTGGCAGTGCTCCTGTGGGGATAGCCTCAACATTGAGGGCCGTGCTTTCACCAAGGCGCATGATCGCACCTTTGCCGAACTTCTTCTCGATCTCGTCAGTAGTGATTTTAAGCGTGGATTCTTTATCCTTGATCATTGGTTCTCCTTATCAGAACACGAAGTGATACTTACAAGATAACCGAACACCTGTTCGATTTCAATATCTCTATCTGAAATAATAGAAAGGAAACCTTATATTTTTTTGAACTTTATTTGATGTTTATTTTCGAGCGAACTCACGTAAAACTCAAATTTGTTCGAACTTTGACGAAGTGACCACTATTCGGCGAACGAGCAACGAGTCCTTCATCCAATGAACGCCCTAAAGAGCGGCGAGCTCATCTTCGAAGAGCATGAGCGCATGAGCCACGGTCTGTTCGCGCACGCTCGCGCGATCCCCTGCAAAATGCATGACCTCCGCCCGGCTTCCCCGAGGGCTATCGACACCGAACCAAACGGTACCGACAGGCTTCTCAGGCGAGCCACCACCTGGTCCTGCAACTCCGGTTACCGCAACGGCAACCGTGGTGGAAAGAGCGCTGCGTGAACCCTGCGCCATCTGGATGGCCACCGGTTCGCTCACTGCTCCGTAGTGTTCAAGGTCTGAAGCGCTCACGTTGAGCAAGTGGTGCTTGACCTCATTCGAATAGCTCACCACACCGCCCTCAACAACAGAAGAGCTTCCCGGAACTGCGGTAAGAGAGCCCGCGATCAAGCCACCCGTGCAGCTTTCTGCGGTAGAGAGCTTGGCGCCTTTCTCTAGAGCGAGCACGATCAACGCCGCTGCACGCGCGATGATCTCATCAGAGAGAACAACAGGGTCTTCGCTCGCTGCCTCAGCGTCATCGATCTTGCCTTCACCGGGAACGAAGCGCAGGATAGAGCGACATTTCGCCAGATAATCGAGCATCGAGATAACGGTGAGCACAAGCGCGATGATCATGACGATCCACGAAACAACATAGAGCGGCGTCTCGATCGCTGGCGTGGAGATGAAGGGCTCGGAATCCTTGATGATGAAGAGCAGGATCGCGATGATCTGGAAGACGGTCTTTGCCTTGCCATACCAACTTGCTGCGATGACCACCCCTTCAGAAGCAGCAAGCATGCGCAGGCCCGATACGATGAATTCGCGCGTGAGGATGATGAGCGCGACCCACGAAGGCAAGATCTGGAGCTCGCATAATGCAAGGAGCGCCGCAGCAACAAGGATCTTGTCAGCCAGCGGATCCATGAACTTGCCGAAGTTCGTCACCTCTCCCCTGCTGCGCGCAAGATAGCCATCGAGCGCATCGGTGCAGGCGAGCACCACGAACAGAAGCGCCGCAAGCCAAGGCTTCAGCAGCTCGGCCTCGTTCCAGTCTGGGAACCATGTTGGCCAAGGACTCACGCAGGCAACGAAGAACACCGGCACGAGCAAGATACGGATGAGCGTGACGATATTGGCAGGCGTCCAGATCGTCGTAGGAGCTGCAGGTTGTGAAGAAGCGTTATCGCGCACGCGAACCCTCCATTTCGTAGTAGAGCACATCTTCGATCATGATCGGAACGACCTCGCCAACCTTTCCTTCGTCGATGAACGTGACCCCATCGACATCGGGCGCTTGATAGGCGCTTCGTCCGAACAGCGCACCATCTTCTTCTTGCCCTAGCACGAGTACATCGACTTCTTTGCCAACAAAGCGTGCAAGGGAAGTTTGCGAAACACTATCGGCAAGATCGCGCAACGTACGCAAGCGCTCGAGCTTAGTCTCCTCATCGATCTGATCAGGAAGCACAGCAGCCTTGGTTCCCTCTTCAGGCGAATACGCGAAGACGCCCACATAATCGAAGTCAGCGTCTGAAACGAAGTCGCAAAGCGCTTCGAATTGCTCATCGGTCTCACCGGGAAAGCCTACGATGAAGGTAGTACGCAGGGCGATGAGCGGGAACTTCGAGTGGATAAGGGCAAGAAGTTCCTGGAACTCTTCGCGCGAACCGCGACGATTCATCGCTTTGAGCAGATCAGCATCGACATGCTGGAGCGGAATATCGAGATAGTTACAGATATTCTCATGCGCCACCATGACATCGAGTAGCTCTTCATCAACATGTTCGGGTTGAATGTAGAGCACGCGAAACCAGGTGGTAGGAAACGCAGAAGCAAGGCTGTCGAGCAGCCAAGCAAGACTACGCTTTGGCTCAAGATCGCTCCCCCAGATGCCGGTATCTTGTGCGATGAGCACGATCTCTTGCGTGCCTTGGCGAACGAGCTGCGCAATTTCAGCATGGATGGTTTCGTAAGAAAAGCTGTGATAGCGACCACGAATGAAAGGAATCGCACAGAACGAGCAGAAACGATTGCAGCCATCGGATATCTTCACATATTCACTTCGGCCTGCATTCAATCGCGGTGGATTAGCTGAAGCATCACATGCGTCTTCGCACGTGGGATCGCCAAACAACTGATCGAGCTTCATGGCGATCGAGTTTTCTTCGGCGCAAGGGACGAAAAGATCGGGTTCGGTCAATTCCTCGATGAGCTCTTCGCCAAAACGCGCAGGAAGGCAGCCGGAAACGACCAGTTTCGTACGACCGCTCTCCACAGAAGGAAGGCTCGCAACATCGAAGATGACATCCAAGTTCTCTTCGATCGCCTCACGCAAGAACGAACAGGTATTGACGATGATCGCATCGAGCGCTTCAGTAGTGCAACCATTGCCGTCTTCAGCTTCTTCGAGCAGCTCCTGATCGACTACCTCGTAACCCGCCTGCGCGAGACGTGCAGCCATATGAGCCGAATCGACTTCGTTCTTCGCACACCCCAACGTGATGAACGAAACTCTTTTTTGAGAAGTTCCCTGCATTAGCGATAGTTGGTGAACTGAAGCGGCTGGCCGTAATCTTGTTCCTTGAGAAAAGCGATCACTTCCTGGAGCGTATCGAGCTTAGGCCCAGAAACGCGAAGCTTATCACCTTCAATGGTGACCTTTACCTTGAGCTTGGTCGCCTTGATATCCTTATTGATCTTACCAGCGGTTTCTTTGTCGATCCCATCTACGATAGAAGCGGTTTGCTTGACCGTTCCACCAGAAGCAGCTTCAACTTTGCCCCAATTCACCGCTCCTAGGTCGATCCCACGCTTGATGAGCTTCGAAGAGATGATATCGATCACTTGCTTAGCAACGAAATCGCTCGGTGCGCTTACCGTGAGCGTCTTATTGGCTTTATCGAGAGAGATCGATGCACCAGAATCTTTAAGGTCGTAGCGCTGAGCGATCTCCTTCTTTGCCTGCCCGAACGCATTGTCGACTTCCTGGATATCGACCTGTGATACTACATCGAAACTTGAGTCTTTTGCCATGATGTTCCTTTCATAGTAAAGAGTTGTGAGCGCGCTATTCGCTCGTACGTGAAGATCCCGAAGAGGATCCCGATGAAGATGACGAAGAAGAGCTGCCTGAGCTTGAGCTGGAAGAACCTGAAGAGCTTGAAGAATCTCCCCTAGTGCTCGCCGTAGGTGTCGTGCCCGAAGTGGAGCTTTGAGGACGCTGAACCTCAGGGTGATCAGCGTACCACTTGTTCAAGATCTCGTTGAAGTTGAACGAGACGCTCGCAACACCGCGGCTATTCTCTTCAAGCGTTTGCTCCACTCCGTCTACCTTGAGAACGAGGTTGTTCGGATTGGAGGTAACGAACTTGATGTTGCCAGAGCTCGTATAGGTCTGCGTTGCCTGCCCGCGCACATCGCCCGCCTCCTTTGTGGAGCCATCGACGATCACTTCGATATAGGCTTCCTTGCCTGCAGGTACTTCATAGGAAAGGGTGAAGTCGGTCGGTGCGACTGCTTGAGGCTCTTGGCTAGCCTGATCATCGCCGTTCTCTTGGCTCTCGATTCCCGTAACAGGGATGTTCTGAACATCGTTTTGATTGTTCGAGCAGGACACGATGGAGACGATAACGACGATGAGGATGATGATAACGACCGCTGCACCGATGATGATAGGCATACGATTGCGCGGCGCATGCCCCATGCCGCGTGAAGGGTTCGCATAGAGGTTCACGTATTTTCCATCAGGGATCGCTTCACGTCGTGCAGGATGCAGCTGCGGATCATCGCTACGGCTTTGACGCGCTTGAGCACGAGCGCGTACTTCTGCCATATGATCGTTGTCATCGGGCATATCGGAATAGATGCGCCTTCCACTGCGCGTGGTGTCGCCATCGTTGACGCGCTGGCGATTCGAAGAGACCGCTTTGAATTGGTTGGTTGGCTGGCGCTTTCCCGGGCGCGAGGTAGCTCGCGAGGTGTTCTGATGCATGTAGCGGTTCTCGATCGCATTCTGGTGAGCACGACCTATCTGGTTAGCGTAGCTCTCGTCAAGATACATGCGGGTAACATCATTCGCATTCAGACCAAGGAAACGCGCATAGGCATTGATCATGTTGCGCGAATAGCCACGTGGAGGCATGCGATCGAAATCGCTGTTCTCAATTGCCTCTAAGATATCGGGACGGATACGCAGGCGACGAGACACCGCATTGAGCTCGTACCCTTTCGAGATGCGCGCCTCTTTGAGCACGCTACCAAAGCTTATATGGTTCACGGTAACCCTCCCAGTAGTTATCCATCGTTTTCCTCAAACGCGCGAATGGTTTCAAGTTCGACTGAATCGACGAGCACTTCGCGAGGTTTAGAGCCATTGGGCGGACCAACGATCCCTTTCGCTTCGAGTAAATCCATTATACGACCTGCGCGGGAATAACCAACGCTCAATCGGCGCTGAAGATTCGAAGTAGAACCCATGCCGGTCGAGCAGACGATCTCGGCGGCTTCCCACACCAGCGGGTCATCCGATACTCCACCCGAAGAACCGCTGCCATCAGGTGAGGAATCACCCAGTGTGATGAGGTTCGTGGAGAGGATATCGTTATGGTACTCGGGCTCACCCTGTTCTTTGAGGTGCTCGACCACTGCGGCAATCTCGTCCTCCGAAACGAAACACCCTTGGATACGCTGTGGTTTTGCCAGTTCGGGCTTGGAAAGGAGAAGGTCTCCTAGGCCGATGAGGTTTTCAGCACCGGGCGTGTCGAGCACGACACGCGAGTCGATGCCTGAGGCAACGTTGAAAGCGATACGGTTGGTGATGTTCGCCTTGATAAGACCGGTGACCACGTTGGTCGAAGGGCGCTGAGTAGCGACGATAAGGTGTATGCCCGCCGCACGAGCAAGCTGCGCCAAGCGCGAGATGGAGAACTCGACCTCTTTGCCCACGTTCATCATAAGATCGGCAAGCTCGTCGATGATGATGACGATATAGGGCAGCTCTTCGAGCACCTCAGCGTTCTCAGGGTCCTTCTCGGCTGCCTTCTTGCTCTCCTGAGCCTTCGCATTGTATTGACCGATGTTGCGCGCACCAAGGCCAGAGAACACTTTGAGCCTACGCTCCATTTCAGCGACCGCCCACGCGAGCGCACTTGCTGCTTCACGCGCTTCGGTCACAACGGGAACGTAGAGATGCGGGATGCCGTTATAGGGAGTGAACTCGACGCGCTTCGGGTCGATCATGATGAAGCGCACCTCAGCAGGTGTTGCGCGCATGAGAATCGACATGATCATAGCATTGATGGAGACTGATTTACCTGAACCGGTGGTACCGCCGATGAGCAAGTGAGGCATCTTGGCAAGATCGGAAACGATGCACTCCCCTTCCACGTCCTTACCGATCGCGATCTGAAGCGGTCCGCCCTTAGTGCCCTTGAGCACATCGCCAAGATAGACCGTCTGACGTACCTGGTTAGGAACTTCGATGCCCACATAGTTCGTACCAGGGATCGGTGCGAAGATACGCACACCTGGCGACGCTAGTGCGAGTGCGATGTCGTCAGTGAGATTCGAAACGCGATTGACGCGCACACCAGAGGGAAGATCGACCTTGAAGAGCGTGACCGTAGGTCCGGCTACCCACCCGACCACATCGGCATCGACACCGAAATCATGAAGCGTATCTTCAAGGTTCTGCGCCACGATCTTGAGCGAGGCATCGGTCTCTGCATGCTGGTTCTCTGCAGAAGAAACATTTAAGAGGTTGAAATCGGGAAGCGTGAAACCATCGAGCGGCTGCGGTATGGCACTCGGGACGGCCACGCGCTTCTTCTTCGGCTTTTTCCCTGCCTGTTCGGCCTTGTTGCTCTTAGCTGCCACTTCCTCTGCATCGAGCAGGACCGTCTTCTGTTCGTGTGCGCCTGCTGTGGGCGTTTCGGGAGCATCGGAGAGCTTATGTTTGCGCGGACCAAGCTTTCGAGTGAGAGACTGCGCCTCTTTCGCCTGTTCATGATCGAGCACGCGGGTCTTGAGCGCCTCTTCCGGAAGCGGAGCGTGAGCAGGAGCGGGGCGTACCGATTCGCGCCCTTCGATCTTGCGAGGATCGATGCGCTGAGAGAGACGACGGCGCGCAAGCGGATGCTGGTTTTGCGTATGAGCAAGATTCATACGTGCGAACAGCGCCGCTTCGCTCTCCTCTGCTTCTTCTCGTGCACGGCGCTCATCGCGTATGCGTTCGAACGCCGCGGAGATCGAGAATCCGATGATGAGGATGCCGACGACGAAAAGCCCCACGATGATGATGAGCGAAACGGTGAAGCCGAACAAGCGCAGGAGCACCCAAGCGAACGCTCCTCCGCAGTAGCCGCCGTAATTCACGAGCGTAAGGGGATTGAAGACGATGTTGGGATCGACCTCAGCATTGGGCATGAGCATCGAAAGCAACGTAAGCAGCGTAAGGAAGATGATGAGCGATCCAAGCGCCGTGCGCGCAGGAACAAGACCCGCATCGAAACGGAGCAAATAGGTGATCGCAACTACCAAGAGGAAGAATGGCAGCACATAGGCCCCGATACCGAAAGCATTATGAAGCCCCGCCCCCAGTAAGGAGGTGACCATGCCATCGGGAGGAAGCAAAGCGGTGATGAACAGCGCCACAGCAAGCACCGCGAGCACCACGCCAGCGATATCGTGTCTTGTGCGTGAATCGAGCAAAGCACCTTGTTGCATAGGTGCTTGCTTTTGATAATTACCGGGTTTTCCTTTGACCGCGCCTTGAGCAGAAGACCGCTTCGTTGAAGCGCTCTTCCCTTTTTGCGAGGCTCCGCGCGAGCGATTGTCGGGCTGCCTGGCCATGTAAACCTTTCTGTAGTGCGTTTAATAGTGTGATAAAGGTTTCTGTATGAATTATAGACTAAAGCTCAAGGATATTCACGATGACAAGCGGCCGCTGGTTCGTGCGTTCCCAAAGCACGGAAAGCAGCGCACTTCGAGCGATCTTTCGCGTTTCGCGCGGCGGCTCTTCCTTCGAGAGCGAACGCTGTATCGCATTCGAGACCGCTTTGCTCACCGCTTTCACCAGTTCAGGATCATCACCGCCAGGAATGCCATGCATCTCGACAAGAACAGGCGTTACCAGTGAACGGCTCTTTCTATTCACGGCACACGCGATGCTCGCCACCCCTTGCGCACCGAGGCTCGAACGCTCATGGAGCACCATTTCGGACGTGTCGCCCACAGAAAGACCATCAACAAGTACGATGCCGCTCGGCACCGATTCGCCGATCTTGATCCCCTTAGAGCTCAGTTCGATCGATTCACCGTTCTCAAGGATGAAGACATCTTCAGGCGAAACACCCGTTGCTTCAGCGAGATTGGCATGTGCGCGCAAATGGGTCGCTTCACCGTGAACCGGCAAGAACGCTTGAGGGCGCACGATGGACAAAACGAGCTTGAGCTCTTCAGCACCCGCATGACCAGACACATGCACGCATGCGCGCGATTTGTCGTAGACATCCGCACCGATCTTCGCGAGCGAGTTCACCACACGCGTGACCGCTTTCTCGTTGCCCGGAACCGGCGTTGCCGAGATGATAACGGTGTCGCCTTCATCGATCGAGATGGTCTTATGGTTACCCCCGGCGATACGTGCTAGCGCTGAAAGTGGCTCACCCTGAGAGCCAGTGCACATGACCACATAGCTATCGGGCGGCATACCCTTCAGGTCGTACGCATCGATGATGTCCTTGTCGGAGATGTTGAGGTAGCCCAGACGGCGCGCGATATCGGTATTCTGGACCATCGAGCGCCCCGTAACGGCGACCTTGCGCCCGTTCTTCACAGCCGCATCGCAGATCTGCTGCATACGATGAATGTGCGAAGCGAACGAAGCGACGATCACGCGTCCCTTCGCGCCTGAGATGATGCGATCGAGCGCTTTGCCCACTTCAGCTTCTGAAGGCGTGAAGTTGGGGTTCGTTGCGTTCGTCGAGTCGGAGAGCATAAGATCGACGCCCTCTTTGGCGAAGCGTGCCAGAGCTGCAAAATCGGTCTGAACACCATCGATCGGCGATTGATCGAGCTTGAAATCGCCCATATGGAGCACGTTGCCTGCAGGAGAACGATAGAACACGCCCACGGCATCGGGAATAGAATGGTTCACCGCGAAGAATTCTGCCTTGATGCATCCAAGATCGATCGTCTGACCTGGCTTGATCTCGCAAAGCTTCGCGTTCTTGATCTTGTGCTCTTTAAGCTTACCTTCGATGAGGCCGAGCGTGAGCTTGGTCGCATAGATCGGCACTTGCTTGCCCAGATCCTTCAGAAGATACGGCAAAGCGCCCGTGTGATCTTCGTGGCCATGCGTGATGATGATGCCACGCAGCTTATCAGCGTTCTCGAGCACGTAGGTGTAATCCGGCAGGATGAGATCGATGCCTGGATGATCGTCATCGGGGAACATGAGACCCGCATCGTCGAGCACCATGTCATTCTTGCACTCGAAGACCGTCATGTTCTTGCCGATCGCATCGAGTCCGCCCAAGGGGATGATGCGCAGCGTTGCTTTAGGATCGCGCTTTGTCTGATTTTGCTTCGGCCTGCGATTATTGTTCTTCTTGTTTTGATTGTTCGATTTGTTATTGCCCTGCTTTGAGCCATTTACTTTGGAAAGCTTGGGGCGCTTTCGTTCAAGCTGAACGTGCTTGACAGTTTCATTGTTGCGTTTGTTCTGGTTTTTCGATTCTGTCTTTTGTTGCGCCATTTCCTCTCATTTCTAAACAGCACGCCCTTGTGCGCTTAGACGTGCTGTTTCTTGTATAGATGGTTACTTCAAAACGCCAACTTGGCGCATTACCTCTGCGAGTTCGGCTGATTGTTCAGCCGTTGCGTTGACGAGCGGCAAGCGCACGCCACCAACAGGGAATCCGAGCAGGTTCAAAGCCTCTTTCACCATGATGGGATTCGAGGTGATGAAAAGCTCGTTCATGAGCGGAAGAAGGGCTTCGTTAGCCTTCGCGGCTGCTTCGAAATCTCCCGCAGCGCAGAGATCGACGATCTCCTTCATGTGATCGGGTGCTACGTTTCCGATGGTGGAAATGACACCAGCACCACCGAGCTTCATGATGTCGTAGGTAAGGGCATCGTCTCCTGAATACACCTCGAAGCCTTCTGGCGCGCCTGCCAGAATAGCTGCGACCTGCTCTAGATTACCCGATGCTTCTTTGATCGCAACGATATTATCCACTTCGTTCGCCAGGCGAAGGGTCGTTTCCGCGGTCATATTGATAACGCAACGACCAGGGATGTTGTAGAGGATGCACGGAAGATCGATGCTTTCTGCGATGGTCTTGAAGTGCTGATAGAGACCTTCTTGCGGAGGCTTGTTGTAGTAAGGGACCACGAGCATGAAGCCATCCACGCCCAGCTTCTGCACATCACGCGCGAAATCGACCGTGTCAGCCGTGCAGTTGTCACCCACGTTGGCGATAACGGGCACTTCCCCATCGATCTCAGAGACGACCGCTTCGAAGAGCTTCATCTTCTGCGGATAGAACACCGTAGGGCTTTCGCCGGTGGTGCCATTGATGATGAGCGCATCGGCACCGTTCTCAACAAGACGACGAGCCAACGCACGCGCTTGTTTGAGGTCGAGATTGAGGTTCTCGTCGAACGGAGTGACCATTGCGGGAATCATACGACCAAAACGAGGCGCTGTTGCTGCTGACATTGTTATCTCCTAACTACGAGCCAAGACACGCGCAAATAGATATGAGCGGAACGGTTGCCACTCGATTGCTGCTCATATTATGGCATGAGCAGCGCGCAACTCTTACATGAAGTTCTCTAAACCGACAATAAGACCATGCTGTGCGCCAACATTGCGAATGCCGAGCAAGACACCTGGCATATAAGAGGTGCGATCCCATGAATCGTGACGGATCGTGAGCGTCTGACCCATCGAGCCGAAGACGACCTCCTGCGAAGCCACATAGCCCATGGAGCGAACCGAGTGAACAGGAACGCCTGCCACTTCGGCACCGCGCGCGCCTTCGCAACCAGCATTCTCGGTCTCTTTGCCTGGAGCAACGCTATCGCGCCTGCGGGACTCCTGGATGATTTCAGCCGTGCGTACTGCAGTACCAGAAGGGGCATCCTTCTTATTGGCATGATGGAATTCAATGATCTCAGCCTCAGGGAAATAAGGTGCTGCGATCTTGGCAAACTCCATCATCAGCACGGCACCGGTCGTGAAGTTCGGAGCGTAGAACAAGCAAGCGCCATCAGCAGCACTCGAAGCGAGCTCTTGCAAGGTATCCTGGCTCATGCCCGTGGTACCGACTACACAATCGATGCCAGCAGGAAGTGCGACCGCTAAGGTCTTTGCAACGACATCGGGTTGGGTGAAATCGACGAGCACGTTGAACTGTGCGCCTGCGAGGGCCTCATCGATCGTGGCGAAGGTCGGGAATGCTTGCTCGGTCGCATACGGATCGATACCACACACGACTTCCATATCGTCTGCTGCGCTCACCGCATCAACGACGGCAGAGCCCATCCTTCCTGAATAGCCTGCTACAGCAACTTTTATCATAGTGTCTCCTTAGACTAGATGATGAATTGAGGATCTAAGCGATCATCTAGAGTGCGTCGATCGCTTCTTGAAGTGCACGGGCGAGCTGATCGGGGCAGCTCGTGGGGCGTTTGCCGCAGGTAGTGCCCTTCAAGATCGAGATGATCTCTTCGGCAGGCTTCCCCACTACCAAACGCGAGATGCCTGTTTGATTTCCATTGCAGCCGCCATCGAATTCAACGGCCGTGATGATGCCGTTATCATCGATGTCGAAATTGATCGCACGTGCACAGACGCCACTCGTTTTATAGCTATACATCGAATCCTCTTCTCCAATGAAATAGGTTTGAACACTAGTGTACGACAAAGCGCGCAGACGCGCGAAGTGCTGCCGGTGAAGAACAACAAAAGCCCCTCACGTCTTATGGTGAGGGGCTTATTCGCTTTATGCCATGTTCAGACTAATTGTGGCGACGACGCGGTTTACGATTGCCGTTACCGTTCTCCTTGCCATGGTTGTTGAAGCCTTGACCCGGACGCGGTCCATCGCTCTTCACATCAGGTTTGTCGAGACGATCGAGCGAGATCTTGCCATTGTCGCCCACTTCGATGACCTCGACCTTCACGATATCGCCGATATTCATCACATCTTCGACCTTCGCTACGCGACCGTTGGCCATGCGCGAGATGTGGAGCAGACCATCCTTACCAGGAGTAAGACGGATGAACGCACCGAAGTCCTTGATGCCGACCACTTCGCCCTCGTAGACCTCTCCCACTTCGGGAACCTTCACGATGCCAAGGATCGCTTCACGTGCAGCATTGCCGCTCTCAGCGTTGGTAGAAGCAACGTGTACGGTGCCATCTTCCTGCACCTCGATCGTTGCGCCGGTTTCTTCCTGAAGGCCACGGATGACCTTACCGCCTGTACCGATGACGTCGCGAATCTTATCAACGGGGATATGGATGGTCTCGATATGCGGAGCATAGGGTGAGAGCTCGTTGCGCGGAGCATCGATAGCTTCGAGCATCGCATTCATGATGAACGCACGACCTTCTTTAGCCTGATTGAGCGCGCGTGCAAGGATATCAACTGAGAGACCACGTGCCTTATTGTCCATCTGAAGTGCGGTGATGCCCTTTTCAGTTCCGCAAACCTTGAAGTCCATATCGCCCAAGAAGTCTTCTAGGCCCTGGATATCGGAGAGGATGACGATATCGTCGCCTTCCTTGATAAGACCCATCGCGATACCAGCGACAGGAGCCTTGATAGGCACGCCAGCATCCATGAGCGCCAGCGTAGAGCCGCAGGTAGAAGCCATAGAAGAAGAACCGTTCGATTCGAGCACCTCAGATACGACGCGGATGGAATACGGGAATTCATCTTCGCTCGGAAGGACTGGGATGAGCGCGCGTTCAGCGAGCGCACCATGACCGACTTCGCGGCGCTTCGGTGCACCCATGCGGCCAACCTCACCCGTGCAATACGGCGGGAAGTTGTACTGATGCATGTAGCGCTTACCCTCTTCAGGCCAGATGGTGTCGAGGCGCTGCCATTCATTGAGCATACCGAGCGTACAAACGGAAAGCGCTTGGGTCTGACCGCGCTGGAAGAGGCCAGAACCATGAACGCGCGGCAGATAGCCAGCAACGATGTGGAGCGGACGGATCTCGGTCGAGGTACGACCATCGGCACGTTCGCCCGTTTCGATGACCATCGCGCGCATAGCGTGCTTTTCGAGCGACTTGAGCTCAGCAGCGATGTCGGAGCCCCAAGCGGCGCGCTCCTCTTCGGTGAATTCGTTTTCCTTGATAGATGCTTTGAGCTCATCGACCTTGGCCATACGAGCATGCTTGTCAGCGTCTTTGAGCGCAGCGCTCATCTGGTCGAAGAACGGCTCGATACGTGCTGCGATGGAAGGATCCGCCACATGAACCGGCCATTCGCGCGGCTCAGGAGCAACCTCGGCAAGGAATGCGCTCTGCTCTTCGCAGAATGCCTTGATAGCTTCCTGGCCGAAGGTCATCGCAGCGAGCATATCCTCTTCAGAGATCTCTTGAGCGCCCGCTTCGACCATGGAGATATAGTCGGCGGTACCAGCGATGGTGAGTTCGAGATCGGAATTCTCATCCTCTTCAACGGTAGGATTCACAATGAATTCGCCGGTCTCGATATTACGGCCGATGCGTACGCAGGCAGCAGGGCCATCGAACGGAGCGCTTGCGCACATGAGCGCAGCAGAAGCGCCCATAACGGAGATGCAGTCGGGCAGGTCTTGCGTATCGAGCACGAGCGGCGTTGCCACGATGTGCACTTCCTGCTTGAAGCCATCGGCAAAGCCAGGGCGGATCGGACGGTCGATCATACGTGCGGTGAGGATGCCATGATCGGAAGGCTTCGCCTCGCGCTTGAGATATCCTCCAGGGATGCGACCGACCGCATACATCTTCTCGATGAAGTCGACGGTGAGGGGGAAGAAATCGTAGTCCTTCTCAGATTCAGAGATGACCGCCGTTACGAGCACGGTGGTATCGCCCTGAGTGACGACCACTGCACCGGATGCCTGCTTGGCAAGCTCGCCAGTGGAGAGGGAGTACTCTTTCCCGTAGAGTTCGAATGTTCTAGTGACTTTTTTCATGTATCGTTCTTTCTCTTTCTTCCTGCCGGATTGCAGTGAAGCTTCTTCGCAGGCAAAGCGTTCTGCCCACCCGAGCAGCACCGTCTCTACGATGCCGACCGTTTATACACAAAAGCCCGCGAGGTGCGGGCTCAAGGTGACCTTAGATGTTGTCGCGGATACCGAGCTTCTTGATGAGTTCGCGGTATTCGAGGATGTCGCGGTTCTTGATGTAGACGAGCAAGCGACGACGCTTACCAACGAGCATGAGTAGACCGCGGCGCGTGTGGTGATCCTTGGGGTGCTCTTTGAGGTGCTCGGTGAGGTTACGGATGCGCTCGGTGAGGATCGCGACCTGAACTTCAGCACTACCAGAATCCTGAGCATTCTTGCCATATTCGGCGATGAGCTCTGCTGTGCGCTCCTTTGAGATGCTGTCTTTGTTTGCCATTGTTCCACCTTTCTTGTTGTTGGCATTGGAACTGGGTTGATAAGCGGTGGTGCATATCGACCAAGTACCAAAACGCTGTTTTGCAGCCGTTTAATTATAGAGGTACGCCCGGCGAACTCAAGACACGATTTGCGCGAGCGGCGCGAACGAGATCAGATAGACGAGTTGAATACATTCTTGAACAGGAACGCAAGCGATTTCATGGAGATTCCGAGGTGAAGATGGATCCATTCGTTCGTGAACACGAGCGCTTCTTCGAGCACCCCAGCAGGAACATGATACGCCTCGATCTCTTGAAATGTTGAATAGAGCAGCGTATTGCACCACTGGAGCACTCCTGCGCTCACCAGCGTGGTCTCATGGTGCGCCGCACAGCGAGCGCACACCACTCCCCCGTCGAAGAACGAGAAGGTCTGCCGCGTTCCTTCTGCAAGCTCAGGCGTATCACCACATCCTACGCACTCTGTGAATGAAGGACGGAACCCAAGGAATGCCAGTGCCTTCAGGAGCCCCGCAAGCGTAGCTACGAGCGGATCGTTAGGAGTGTTTGCGATGGAATGAAGCGCTGCGCGCGAAAGCGCGAACAAGCGCGCGGTCGGTTGATCCTCGTACGTTGACTTCGCAAGGAGCTCGACGATCGGCGCCGATGCGCTCGAACGGAAGAAATCGTTCCTGAGCGCTTCGTTCCCTTCGAGCAGGCGCACTTCTTTCACGATGTCGAGATTATTGCCCTCGGCGACCAGTATCTTAGCAACCGAGTAAAGCTCCAGGCGCGAAGCGAAACTTGAAGTTGGCTTACGCGCACCTTTCGCAACTGCTTTGACCTGCGAACCATCTTCGGCAAGGAGTGTGACGATGACATCCGTTTCACCAAGCTTCGTACGACGCAACACGAGCGCAGTGACCGTTTTGGTAGGACTTGCCATGAACGATCAGATGCCCTCACCGTATCCGAACCGACGGATCTGATTGATGTCGCGACGCCAGTTCTTCTTCACTTTGACCTGCAGGTCGAGATAGACCTTAGTGCCCAACAGCACCTCGAGATCCTTGCGCGCTTCGGTGCCGATGTGCTTGATGGTAGCGCCACCTTTGCCCACGAGGATGCCCTTTTGAGAATCGCGCTCTACATAGATGGTCGCATAGATGCGCGTGAGATGTTTACGGCGGTTATAACCCATCTCTTCGACCACCACCCCGATCGCATGAGGAACTTCGTCATAGACCGTGAAGAGGATCTTCTCGCGGATGAATTCCGCAACGATAACCTCCTGTGGTTGGTCGGTTTCCATGTCGGCTGGGAACCAAAGCGGACCTTCGGGAAGATAGTTCACCACAGCATCGACGAAGGCCTCGACATTCTCTCCCTCAAGCGCGCTCGTGACCACGATCTCATCCCAGCGAGCAAGCGCGCTTGCCGCTTCGATCTGCGCGGCGATCTCTTCTTCGCTTGCCGTAGCGCTCTTGGAGATGACCAGGATCTTCGGCGTATTCTTCGCATTCGCGAGCTGCGCGATCACCCATTCGTCTCCTGTACCGAGCGGCTCGGAGGCATCAAGCAGGAATGCTGCCACATCCACGCCTTCGAGCGCCTTGATCGCGGTGGTGTTCAGCTCTTCTCCAAGCGCATCATGAGGCTTGTGAAGCCCCGGCGTATCCACGATGACAAGCTGATAGTCTTCGGTGGTGTGGATCGCGCGGAAGCGATGGCGCGTTGTCTGTGCGGTCGGTGAAGCGATCGCGAACTTCTTATGCATGATCGCGTTCAGCAACGTCGATTTGCCTGCGTTAGGTCGCCCGAGCAGCGTGACGAAACCTGATCTGAAACCCTGTTCTGCGTTCATGATCACGCTCCAAAGACAAGGGCGAGCAACTTCGGGATGAAGATGATGCACCCGATGACGAACGATGCAGCCGCGAAGAGGAGCACCGCTCCTGCAGCGCAGTCCTTCGCCTTGCCCGCGAGCACATGATAATCAGGGCTTGCAAGATCGACAATGTATTCCAACGCTGAATTGAGCGCCTCGCCGCCGAGCACCAGCCCAAAACAAGCGACCACCACCAACCATTCGAAGGCGGAGATCTGACAGACGAAACCGAGGATGATCGTGATGAGCGCGCAGACGATGTCGATACGGAAGTTGCGCTCCCCACTTGCAAAGCGCACGCCCTTGAGCGCACAGCGCACGGAAGCGATGAAGGTGAAATCTGAGTCCTTGAAAGCCATGCGAACCTCTACTCAGAAGAACCGCTCGCCTGAGAGCTCGCCTTGACTTCGTTCCACTGCGCCAAGAGCTCATCTTCGAGCGCCTCCATCTCGAGCGCTTCAGCTTCTTCGATGTGATCGTAGCCGCAGAGATGCAGCAGTCCGTGCGTGATGAGCAGGCTCACCTCTTCTTCAAGCGTGGTACCGAATTCTGCAGTTTGCGCGATAGCGACATCGGTAGCGATGATCACATCGCCCAGTTCGTATTCTTCGTTCTGATCGATCGCCTCACCTTCGAACGGAATGTTATCGCATTCGAACGAGAGCACATCGGTGGGCTTATCGATGCCACGATAGGCGCGATTCAGCTCGTGGATGCGTTCGTTCGAAACGAAGGTGACCGAAACACTGGTAGTTTGCGGGAGCTTACGGGAAGCGAGCACGAACGCGATGAGCTCTTCAAGGGGAAGACCGGCAAGCTTATCCTCGCCGTAGTCGAAACGCAAAGCGATATCCATCTTACCCATCCCCTCTACAAACGAAGGTTGTTCGCCTCGGCACGAGCATACGCCGCGATGATCTTCGAAACGAGCGAATTGCGCACGACATCGCGCGTTTGGAATTCGATGAAGCCGATCTCATCGATCCCTTCGAGAACCTGACGTACTGTCTGAAGACCAGAAATGCCCTTGGGCAGGTCGGTCTGCGTCATGTCGCCCGTGATGACCATCTTCGAACCCATGCCAAGACGCGTGATGAACATCTTCATCTGTTGGGACGTGGTATTTTGCGCCTCGTCCAAGATGATGAAGCTGTCGTTCAAGGTTCGACCGCGCATGAATGCGAGCGGAGCGATCTCGATCACCCCTTCGGCGAGGAGCTTATTGGCGCGCACGGGATCCATCATGTCGAAGAGCGCATCGTAAAGCGGACGAATATAGGGATCGATCTTCTCGGTGAGCGTTCCAGGCAGAAAGCCGAGGTTCTCCCCCGCCTCTACCACCGGACGCGTGAGCAGGATGCGACCGACCTCCTTGCGATTGAGCGCAGCGACCGCCATAGCCATGGCAAGATAGGTCTTACCCGTACCAGCAGGGCCCATACCGAAGGTGATGGTCTTCGTGCGGATATAGTCGAGATACTCTTTCTGCATAGGAGTCTTCGGGCGAATCACGCGTCCTTTATAGGAAAGGACCACATCATCATGAAGCTCTTTAGGGGCGTACTCCCCTTCGTGAAGGAGCGCGAGCGAGCGCTTGATCGACTCGACATCGGGCTCAACGCCTTGATCGATATCGGCGAGCATGTCCGAGATGAGCGTGGTGATACTGTCCACCTCGATGGGCGAACCCTCGATCTCGATCTGACTGCCCCGCACCGTGATGCGCGCCTGGAACGAATCCTGGATGAAACGCAGGTTCTCGTCGTTCGGTCCGAGCAGATTGCCGAGCAGTAGAGGGTCATTCAGATTGATGGATTGTGTTACTTCTTTTTGCATGCCTTCATCATACAAGATGAATCAAGTGCTGTTAAGGAAAGCTCACAAAGAGTCCCTTGTGGGATATCGCGAGGAGTCTCGACCTTGAAATAGGATTCGCTCATGCCGATGCCCGGTGCCTCGATGAGCACGGCTTCGCTCGTTCCGATGCGGCGCAGGCCGTCTTCTTTGCGCAGGTCGCGAGCAAGCGCGAGAAGCCTTTTGAGACGTTGTTCTTTTGTGGGCGGATCGATCTGATCGCATCGCGTTGCCGCAGGCGTGCCTTCGCGCATCGAATAGCGAAAGGCATGGATCTTCGAGAATCGCGCCTGTTTCGCAAGCGAGAGCGTCTCTTCGAACTCTGCATCGGTCTCACCCGGAAATCCACAGATGATGTCACTCGATAGAGCGAGCGTGGGAAGCGCACTGTAGAGATCCTCGCAAAGCCGCAGATAGAACTCCGCACCATAGGGGCGGTTCATCTCCTTGAGCACCTTGTCTGAGCCCGACTGCAAAGGCAGATGCAGGTGACGGCAGATACGCCCTTCAGCTTGCGCGATCCGCTCGATCATAGCGGGAGTGAGCGAAGCGGGCTCGACAGAAGAGATGCGGAAGCGCATTTCGTGGGTAGCTTCGATGAGCGCCGATAGGAGCGCATCGAGCGCCTGCTTCTCGAAACGATAGGATCCCAGGTCGATGCCAGAGAGCATCACTTCACGGATGCCCGCGTGCTCGAGCGCCTTTACTTCGGCAACGATCTCATCGAGTGGGCGTGAGAAGGCCTTTCCTCGTGCAACATGGACAATGCAATAGGTGCACGCATGATCGCAACCATCTTGCACCTTCACCGACACACGAGCAGGAAAGGCAAGCCCGGTGCGACACGCGGGGTCGGTCGAGAGAAAGGCAGCTTTTTCGATGATCTCCACACGAGAATCGAGCGCACGATAGAAATCGGGAGAGATCGCTGCAGCGCAACCGGTGACCATCACGCGCGCATGGGTATTCTCGCGAAGAGCGCGGCGGACGGCCTTGCGCGTCTTCTTCTCTGCATCTCCCGTTACCGTGCACGTATTGATGATGATCGCATCAGCCTCATCGAGGCTGACCAGCTCATTTCCCGTAGCGAGCAAATGCGCGCTCATCGAATCGGATTCAGCTTTATTCACCTTGCATCCAAGGTTCACCACATGGAATCTCATCATGAGACCTGCGCTACACAGTTGCGTAGTTCGTTGAGCACCAGCGCGCAGGCTACCACCCCCGCAGTTTCGGTGCGCAAGATCGTCGGTCCGAGCGAAAGAACAACGACCGTGGCCTCAGAATCCTCGACGCACTGCACCTCGTCGGCGCCCATGCCGCCCTCAGGGCCGATAACGATCCAGATACGCTCGAGCGATTCAAGAAGAGATTTCGTTGCAGGTGAATCGAAAAAGGCTGACACGCTGCTTTCCAAGTCTTCCTCTTCCCAAAAGACGATGACCAGATCGTGCGGTCCGAATTGCTCAGCCACCTGCGCAAGCGTGCGTATGCTCCCTATCTCCGGAATGGTCGGACGACCCGATTGCAGCGCAGCGCTCCGTGCGATCTGCGCGAAACGAGAGCCGCGTTTATCCTTCTTCTTAGCATCGAGCTTCACCACGCTACGGCTCATTTCAGTGGGATAGAACCCTGCGATACCCAGTTCGGTAGCGGCACGCAGCACAGTGTCCATCTTGTCACCTTTAGCAAGTCCTTGAACGAGCATAACCGGGACCGTGTCGTTTGGCGCGTCAAGATGCTTTGCGATGCGCACCCAGAGCTCTTCGCCCTGAAGCGCGGTGATCTCCACTTCGAAATAATCACTGCTCGCATCCACCACCGCAATATGTTCACCAACTTCAAGGCGCAGAGCCTTCACATGGTTGCGATCCCGCGCATCGATCCCCAAAAGAAAGGGAGAGTCTACCTCGCGAGCGATCGCTTCGTTGGTGCAAAAGAGCTGATGGAGCGACATAGCCGAATCCTACGAATTGAATGCGTTGCGTAGCTTCTCGAGCGGCGTACGCGCAGAGGTGAAGCTCTCGTCCATTTCGTCAGCCAAGTCCTCAAGCAGCTCGCGTTCGCGCTTCGAAAGGCGCGTGGGGATCGAGACTTCGACATGCACGAGCATATCTCCGCGCACATCGTCCTGGAAACGCGGCATGCCGAACCCACGCACGCGGACGACCTGACCATATTGGCATCCGCTCGGAATCGGCACCTTCACCAGTTCGTCTTCGAAGATGCCTTCGATCTCAATATCGGCACCAAGCGCTGCTTGGACCATCGAGATGACCGTGGTCACATGCAGATCGTCGCCCACACGCTCGAAGAACTCGTGCGGGTCGATGCGGCACGTAACGATCAGATCGCCCGAACTTGCACCGCGAATGCCTGCTTCGCCATAGCCGCTCAAACGCAGCTGCTGGCCATCGTGAATGCCCACGGGGATGTCGACCGATAAGCGCTGTCGATCGGGAACCCTTCCCTGTCCATCGCATTCTGGGCACGGATTCTCGATCACCACGCCAGCACCCTGGCAGTTAGAACAGGTAGAAGCTGCTTGCATGTCGCCAAGGAAGGTATGCTGAACCGTGACCACGCGTCCGCGACCATGGCATTCAGGGCAGGTGATCTCTTCACCGTCTTCGCCCAGGCCTGTTCCGCTACATTCAGGACAAGGAGAAAGGCGATCGTAGATGATCTCCTTCTTCACGCCAGCAGCAACTTCTTCGAGCGTTACGCGCAGACCAACGCCCATATCGCGCCCTTCGCGCTTGACCGTTGCCGAACGCCCCGCGCCACCACTGAAGAACGAACTGAACAGATCTCCCATGCCGAAACCGCCGCCGAAGAGGTCTTCAAGATCGACATACCCGCTTCCTGCGCCTGCTCCCGGGATCGCGCCGTAGCGATCATAGTGGTTGCGCTTCGCAGGATCGCTCAACACGTCATACGCCTCGTTGAGCTCCTTGAAGCGCTCTTCTGCATCGGGATCCTTGTTCACGTCTGGATGAAGCGTACGTGCTTTCTTACGGAACGCTTTCTTCACTTCATCTTCGGTTGCGGTCTTATCCACGCCGAGAATTTCATAGAGATCTTGAGCCATGCTGTTCGTTCACTTTCTTTTGTATCAAGAATCTTGCAAAAGCGACTGGGCAGCGCGCACTGCCTTGATCGCGTGTTCATAATCCATACGGGTCGGGCCTATGACCGCGATGATGCCGCGATCATCCTTCACACCATAGGGCGCTGCCACCACCGAAACATCCGCAAGCTCCTCGCTCGCATTCTCGTGTCCGATACGCACGAGCGGCAGATCGCCCGAGGTAGGCTCATTGAAAAGATGGAAGAGGATCGTTTCATCTTCGAGCTTTTCGATGATGGGCACGAGGCGTGTTGCGTCGGAGAATTCTGGCTGATCGAGCAAGCGCGCGATGCCAAGGGTGTGCGGCCTTTCGTTCTTGCGATGCGCGCAACAATCGTAGAGCTCCTCTTCGATAAGAAGCGTGAGCGGATCATTCAACACGTCTGCCCGTGCGCTCAATTCGCGTAGTGCATCGCTGCCGCTTGTGCTCTGCCCTGCTTTGATCGTCGAACCTGCATAGATATCATTCAGAGCGGCTTCTATCGCACCCAAGCGCTCCGCACTCAGCTCTTCATTCGATTCGATCTGACGCTGGAAGACCGATCCATCTTCGCTGACGATAACGGCCAAAAGGCGGTTCGTGCCAAGCTGCACCAGCGTGATGCGGGCGATCTGAACACTCACGAGCCCGCGCGGAACCACCATAGCGAGACAGTTCGTGAAACGCGCCAAGGCTTGCGAGGTCCGATCGAGCAGATCGTCGAGCTCGGAAGCGTCTTTGCGCAATTCATCCAGGATATCGGGCTTAGGAGCATCGGAGAGATTATCGAGCAGCTCATCCACGAACGTGCGATACCCGAAATCGGTCGGCACGCGCCCGGCAGAAGTATGCGGCGAGGTAAGATACCCTGCTTCTTCAAGATGAGAGAGCTCGTTGCGCACGGTAGCAGAGCTGATGTCGAGGTGATAGCGATCGATCAGCGTGCGTGAGCCGATCGGGAGCGCATGAGCGATGTACTCATTGATGAGCATCCTGAGAACGTATTGTCTTCTATCTGAGAGCACGCACAACCTTTCGACTCAACGCATTTTAGCAATCTGAGGATGAGAGTGCTAAAACTCCACGAAACAATACTGTTATCGGTAGGTTATGCGCAGGGGCGGTTGAAATCGTCCACGAACTAGGGAGGAAATTCGCATTCAGGCAAGATCGAGCAAGGTTGCGAATATCTCGTTACCGTAGAGCCAACCTTTTTCACTCGGAACGAAGCGCCCGGCTCGTTCGAGCACGAGCCCCTTCTCTTCGAGGGTCGCAAACGCTGAGCGCGTATTCGGTACGAGCGCATCTACCGCCTGCACCTTCTCTGCGCTCACTCCCCTGCTCATGCGCATTCCGAGCATGAGATCCTCGACGAGCGCCTGCTCATGCGTGAGCACTTCTTGAACGTGACCATCGCTAAAACGCACGCGGCTTGCATCGTTCTGCTTCATGGAAACTGCCGCATGACCGATGCCAAGGTAGGGCTTTCCTGTCCAATACATCTTATTGTGCTCGCATTCGAACCCCGCGCGTGCATAGCTCGCCACTTCGTAGCGGTGGAATCCGTGCGCCACGAGCAGTTCCTCTGCGCACACCATCATCTCCGCTGCTGCATCAGAGAGCGCATCTTCGCTCTCAACGAACGCCGATCTGTCCATGAGGTCGCGCAGGCGCGTGCCTTCTTCGATCGTGAGCGGATAGATGCTCATATGCGCCACCCCAAGAGAAAGAGCCTCTTCGACCGACGAGCGAAATGAATCGATGCTCTGCCCGGGAATGCCACACATGAGATCGAGGCTGATGTTCTCGAAACGCACCTGAGCAAGCTCGATCGCCTTACGTGCTTGCTCGGCATCATGCGCGCGTCCAAGCGTTGCCAAGACCGCATCGTCGAACGATTGCACCCCGAACGAAAGCCGGGTCACGCCAAGAGCGAACAGATCCTTCACCATAGCCTCAGTGAGGCTCTCGGGATTCACCTCGAGCGTGCACTCCACCTCAGGGGTAAGATGCATCGAGAGCGAGAGCGCATAGAGCAAGCGCGAGAGCTGCTTGTTGCCGATATGGGTAGGCGTCCCTCCGCCGATATAGACCGTTTTAAGATCTCCAAGCAGATCAGCGCGCGAAGCTGCGCGAATCGATAAGATGAGCTCATCGATATAGGCTTCGATACGCGAATCATCAGCCGATATCGCTTCGCTCGCGAAATCGCAATACGCGCATTTGCTCTTGCAGAAGGGAATGTGTATATAGAGCGCCTCGTAGGGCTGCTGGCCTTCGAGCACCTCGCCGCCAGGAAGATCGATCATGCTTGCTCCTCCCCGCTCTTCTGAAGCGCCACAACGTCATGGAAGATCGTGGCGAAATCTTCGTAGGTGACCGCATCGTTGATGGCACGACGTGCCGCCGTGGCTCCCCTCATGCCCTTCAGGTACCACATGGCATGCTTGCGCATCTTCACGATATGATCGTCGAAGCGCTCCGAAAGCATGCGCGCATGGCGAAGCGCTACATCGATGCGCTCATCCGTGCTTGGCGCCGGTGCAGCAACACCGGACTCAAGATAGGATCTGATCTCGGAGAATATCCAGGGATTGCCTTCGGCCGCGCGTCCGACCATCAGCGCATCACACCCTGTTTCGGTAAGCATGGCACGCGCCCGCTGTCCTGAAGTGATATCGCCATTGCCGATCACGGGGATCCCCACGGCATCTTTCACGCGACGGATCGTCTCCCAGCAGGCATCTCCTTGGTAGAACTGCTGGGCATAGCGTCCATGGATTGCAACTGCAGAAGCACCCGACTCTTGAACGATGCGGGCAAGCTCAGGGGCAGTCTCTTCGCCGTAAGCGAAGCCTCGGCGCATCTTCACCGTAACCGGATGCTCGACCTTGTTCGCCATCGTTTCGACGATGCGACTTGCAAGCATCGGGTCGCGCATGAGCGCAGCTCCATCGCCCTTGCCCGCGATCTTGCGCGTCGGGCAGCCCATGTTCACATCGAAGGAGAAGACCGCGTCTCCGAGCATTTGCTCGAGCTCATAGGCTTCCTGCGCCATCGTTTCTGGCTCATGACCGAAGATCTGAATGGCCACTTGCTTCTCTGAGGGAGCCAGCACGAGCAGATCGCGCGTCTTGCCATTGCCGTAGCTGAGCGCCTTTGCGGAGACCATTTCGGTATAGGTGAGCTGCGCGCCGGCTTCGATGCAGAGTTCGCGAAATACCTCGTCGGTCACGCCGGCCATCGGCGCAAGAATAAGGCGTCTATCCTTGAACAGCTCTTCCATCTCGTTAGAACCGTCGGATCATTCGTCGACCTTGAGAATGGCCATGAAGGCTTCTTGGGGCACTTCGACGCTACCGATGCTCTTCATGCGCTTCTTGCCTTGCTTCTGCTTCTCGAGCAGCTTGCGCTTACGCGTGATGTCGCCGCCATAGCATTTGGCGAGCACGTCCTTGCGCATCGCACGCACGGTCTGACGCGAGAGCACGCGTGAGCCGACCGCGGCCTGGATAGGGATCTCGAACATCTGACGTGGGATGATGCCTTTTAACTTCTCGACCAACACCTTACCGCGAGCATAGGCCTTGTCGTTGTGCACGATGAAGGAGAGCGCGTCGATAGGCTTGCCTGCAAGCAGGATATCGAGCTTCACGAGCTTCGAAGTCTTATATTCGTCGAAGTCGTAGTCAAGCGAAGCATAGCCCTTCGTACGGCTTTTAAGCTGGTCGAAGTAGTCCATGATCAGCTCCGAGAGCGGGATCTCCCAAAGCATCTCGACTGTGGTGGTCGAAAGATAGTTCATCGTGATGAAGTTCCCCCGTCGTGCCACGGTAAGGTCCATGACCGCGCCCACATAATCAGGCGGAATGAGGATCTTCGCTTTAAGGTAGGGTTCTTCGATATGATCGATCTCGGAAGCATCGGGCATATCTTGTGGCGAATGGAGCGAGAGCATGTCTCCGTTGCTCTTGAACACGTGATATTCCACCGAAGGCGCTGTTGCGAGCAAGTCGAGGTCGAACTCGCGCTCGAGACGTTCCTTGATGACCTCCATATGGAGCAATCCCAGAAAACCAACGCGGAAACCGAATCCGAGCGCGTGCGACGTTTCGGGTTCATAGATAAGAGCAGGGTCGTTAAGCGAGAGCTTTTCGAGCGCATCTTTCAGCGGTTCGTACTGGTCGCCATCGATCGGGAACAGACCCGTATAGACCATCGGTTTCACATCGCGATACCCTGGGAGCGGTTCGGTGCAGCCACCTGTGGCGTTCGTAATCGTGTCGCCCACTTTCACCTGCGCGGGATCCTTAAGACCCGTGACCAAATAGCCCACTTCACCAACGCCAAGCTCGTCGACGGGCACCTCGGTGGGTTTGCGCACGCCCGCTTCTTCAACGAGCGCGGTGGTATTGGTAGCCATCATGCGGATCTCTTGGCCTTTTTTGAGCGATCCATCCACGATACGCACGAGCGCGACCACGCCGCGGTACGCATCGAAATAGGAGTCGAAGATGAGCGCACGCAGTGGCGCATCCTTCTCTCCTACTGGAGCTGGGATCGTATAGACGATAGATTCGAGCAAGTCCTCGATGCCGGCGCCGGTCTTGCCACTGGCAAGGATGGCATCATCGGCAGGAAGGGCAAGCGAGTCCTCGATCTCGGCGCGCACGCGCTCAGGATCAGCTGCTGGAAGATCGATCTTGTTGATGAGTGGAATGATCTCAAGGTTGGCATTCATCGCCATCATGGCGTTCGCGACCGTTTGCGCTTCGACACCCTGCGTGGCATCTACCACGAGCACCGCACCTTCGCAGGCTGCAAGAGAACGGGAAACTTCATAGGTGAAGTCGACATGACCAGGGGTATCGATCAGATTGAAATGATAGAGCTCACCGTCTTCGGCGCGATAGTCGACACGTACCGCCTGGCTCTTGATCGTGATGCCGCGTTCGCGCTCGATGTCCATCGAATCGAGCAACTGCTCTTTCATATCGCGCGAAGAGACCGTTTCGGTAAGTTCAAGGATACGGTCAGAGAGCGTCGATTTGCCATGATCGATGTGGGCGATGATCGAAAAATTGCGGATATACTTCGGGTCGATGGGCATGGATCGTTCAATCCTTCTCTTATAAGAAAACGGAGGGTCATTCATTCATCGCCAAGCGCCTGCTTACCGGTGTTCAACGAAGCAAGGCCGCCCAAGGCACTTCGTGATTCTATCAAGCACTGCCAGGATTCAGGGTGCGCAAGCACTCATTCTTCGCTAAAAGCGCAAGAAACGCCTGCGACCTCTTCCCCAGCCCGATCAAGCACTGACAAACATTTTATCGAAGCGCACTACACGGCTTTGGAAAGTTGTGATACGATTCTAAGGCTTTCGTCTACAACTTGTATTTCAATGGAGGATAAAACGTGGCGAACATTAAAAGTCAAAAGAAGCGAATCATCACCAACGAAAAAGCTCGTCTGCGCAATCGTGCAGTACGCTCTGAGCTCAAGACCGCAACGCGTGCAGTCCATGATGCAGTAGAAGCAAAGAACGGTGCAGAGGCCTATGCTGCTGCGCTCGCTGCTTGCCGCCTGCTCGACCGCGCTGTCACCAAGGGTGTTATCCATAAGAATCAGGCTGCTAACCGCAAGTCTGGCATCATGAAGCTTGCTAACACGGTCGTCACCGCTGAAGACATCGCCGCATATAAGCCAGCAGAGAAGAAAGCTCCTGCTAAGACCGGCTCCAAGAAGGCTGCTGCAAAAGCTGCTCGCAAAGAGGCACAGGCTGCTGCTGAAAAGGAAAAGGATAAGCGTCGCAAGAAGACGCAAAAGGAGCAGGCTGCTGCCGCTAAGAAGAAGGCAGAAGCTGAAGCTGCTGNAGAGAAGGGTGGCGCGAGAGGAATTTACGGCCGATGAAGGCAATCCTCCCGCTGCTGAAGAAGTCGAAGAAGATGCAAAAGAAGCAGCCGAAGAAGCTGCAGTTGAAGAAGCAACTGACGAAGCATAATCTCGCCACTCTATCTCGGATTCGTCCGCATATCGAAAAAGGTGCCCGGCTCAATGCCGGGTTTCTTTTTGCCCTGGAAAGATGATCAGATTTTTTTGCGCAGCGGCTGAGCTCCTCTAGAGAGCTATCGTTTTGGTCTGCTCACACGAACCTCTAGAGATATGTAAGACGCCTGGCTCTATAAGATTTGATAGAATAGTTCCACATCGAACAAGAGCAAAAACGAGGTATACATGAAAGCGCTCATTCCTGCCGCAGGTCTTGGAAGTCGATTCCTCCCTGCCACTAAAGCACAACCAAAAGAAATGCTGCTCGTTGTTGACAAGCCAGCTATTCAATATGTTGTTGAAGAGGGGCTCGCTTCCGGTGCCGATGAAGTGATCATCATCAACAGTCGCGACAAGAAGTCGATCGAAGCGCACTTTACTCCCGATCCCGATCTGGAAGCGGAACTGCGTAGCCGCGGTAAGGATAGCTACGCCGACAAGGTAGCTCACGCAGGCAGCTTGAATGTCTCCTACGTCTATCAAGATGAACCGCTTGGCCTTGGTCATGCCGTTCATTGTGCTGCTGATAAGATCGAAGGCGAACCGTTCTTCGTTCTGCTTGGCGATGTGCTCGTTCCTGAGAACAACATGCTCACGCGTATGAAGGAGATCTCGGATGAGCATAACGGTGCCAACGTGATCGCCGTGCTTCCTGTTCCTGAGACGCAAGTCGATCGTTTCGGCGTGATCGCAGGTGAAGAGATCGCAGGTGATGTCTGGAAAGTTTCAGCGCTCTGCGAAAAACCTGCCCCCGAAGAAGCGCCGAGCAATCTTGCGGTATTCGGCCGCTACCTCCTCTCCCCACGCGTTATGGAGCTCCTTGCCGAAGTAAAGCCTGGCGCAGGCGGAGAGATTCAACTCACCGATGCGCTCGACGAGGTGCTCAAAGAAGAAGAGATGTATGCGCTCATCATCAACGAGGAAGATGGCTTCGACACCGGCACGGTAGAAAGCTGGCTCGACACCAACAATCGCCTCTTCGCCCGCCTGAAGAACGCTTAAAGATGACAAACTACCCGGTCGTTCGTCATCTTTCTACCTGAAAGAAGAACAAGACCCCGCACCATATTGGTTGCGGGGTCTTCGATTACAGAGGATCGTAGAGCGATGAGCTTAGATCATAGGAAGTGACTGCAGTTCAGGCTCAGACGATTCCTGCTGGCCTTCAGCGATAACGGGAACAAGCTCATCCTCTGCCTCGATCTCCTCGATGAAGGGACCAAAGAGCGCTTCGCCGTTCTGGCTCAGTTCGACCATGCCGGTAAGGATATCAACATACTGATAGGACTGACGAGCCGCAACACCACGCTTACGCTTGACCTCCATGATGAACAGCTTGGGATGCACCTGCATGAGGACCCCTTCGCTCTCAACGATCTTAGAACGACCCATGTTCGCACGAACGCGGAGCTTCTGGCCAACGAAATCGCTTAAGGTATCATGAATGCTATCGACAATCTGTGCTTGCTTTGCTAAATCCATAAACACTTCCTCAAAAAGGCATAGTAAAACTCGTTTATAATAGCACGCGCTCAAATCCAGGTATAACAGCTACGTTTGTTTTTTCACCAGCGGTGCTTTTTATTCGTTAAGAAACGGGATCCTGATTCGATGGTGAGCGCTCGATTATGCACGAACCAGCGCAGCGTATGCTTCACCCAGCTTAAAGAAGTCTGAAACGGCAAGCGCCTCACCGCGCACTTTCGGATCGATGCCGCTCCGCTCGAAGAGCTCAGGAAGGAGCGACGATGCATCGAACGAAGGATCGGTTCGCTCAAAGTAGCGCTTCATCGAGTTCGCGATGGTCTTACGACGGTTCTCGAAAGCAGCATCGGCCATGAGCATCGTCGCCTGCGTTAGTTCGCTGCTGCGCTCTTCTGCGATACGGTCAAGACGGATGACTGTGCTCTTCACGCGTGGCGGTGGGAAGAAGTTGCTCTCTGCCACCGAGAACTTCCCCGTAGGTTTCGCTAAAAGACGCAACTTGACCGTGTAGGCACCATAGTTCTTCGATCCAGGAGCCGCACTCATACGATCAGCCACTTCAGCTTGCACCATGATCGTTGCACTCTCAAGGCTCTCGAAGCGCTCGAAGAAATCGAGCACGATCGTGGCAGCGACCGCATAAGGAAGGTTGGATACCAGCTTATTCGGAGCGAAAGGAAGCTCGCCTGCTCGCACATCCAACGCGTCAGCCGAGATGAGCGAGAACGTATCAGAAAAGGGTGCGCAGGTCTCTTCAAGCACCTCGATAAGGTCGGTATCACGCTCGATCGAGACCACCTCACCGCTGCGCTTCAAGAGTGCTTCAGTGAGCGTTCCGATCCCTGGACCAACTTCTACCACGCGATCAGTTTGCGAAAGCTCTGCAAGATTGCAGATGCGCTCGACCACCCCATCATTGATGAGGAAGTGCTGCCCGAACGATTTCTTCGTGCTCAATCCGAATCGGTCGAGCACCGCTCTGGTATCTGCAACAGAAGCAAGCGAAGAGAGACGCGCCATTATCGTTACTCCCCTCTTCCCTGCTCGATCATCTGCAAAGCTTCAGAGACGATCGTATCTTCATCGACGGCGATAAGATCACGCGCGTCAACCACTGAAAAATCTGCAAGCGCAAAAGGAGATGCAACCTGTGCCTGCGCAGGAGCAGTGCCATACGGATCTCCTCCTTCGCCAACGAGCGACACATACAGTGCGCGTTTAGGAGGGAGCAACCTTCCCTGTTCGATCTGTTGCTGACGTTTCCAAAAGTAGGGTTGGAAACGGTCGAGCACGGCCTTAAACTGCGAAGGAACGCCTGCAAAATAGATAGGGCTCACCACCAAAACGGCATCCGCTGCATCGATCGCAGAAAAGATGCGCGCAAGATCATCAGAGTAGATGCAGGTGAAGCTCTCTTTGCACTGGTCGCAACCGATGCACCCGTGTACAGCAATGCGAGCGCATGAGAAGAGCGCAACGCTGTTGCCAAGCTCACGAAGCGCATTCGCGATCCTTGTTGCAGCAGTGCTGCATTTTCCCTGATCGTAGGGAGAGCCTACCAGTATTACCCAACTTGCCATGGGGTAAGCTCCCTATCAAGCAGCGAACAGGCATTGCTGAAGAGTTGCTCAAGAAAACCGCGCTGCTCATCGAGCGTGGTGCATCCATACAATTCGCACAGTTTGGCTGCGGTGAAGATCGTGAATTCTGGCCCGCATTCGATGCCACGCAACGGTTCGGGGGTCATGAACGGCGAATCGGTTTCCGTGAGCAAACGATCAAGCGGCACTTGAAGTGCACTTTCACCCACCTCAGGAGACTTCTTGAAGGTAACGGGTCCTCCGAACGCCACATAGCAACCAGCCTCTACCCACGGCTCGAGAATGGTTGGGTCAAGGTTGAAGCAGTGCAGCAAAACCCCCGCTTTAGGAAACCCCTCTTCTTGCAAGATAGCGAAACCATCATCGTGAGCTTCACGCATATGCAAAAGGAGCGGCAGTCCGGTCTTGTGAGCAAGGCAGATCTGGCGCCTGAATGCTTCACGCTGCTCAGGACGCGGTGAATGATCGTAATGATAGTCGAGCCCCACCTCACCGATAGCAGCGACCCGCGGGTCACGCAAATCCTGCAACAGCTTCTCTTCAAGCGCGTCATCGTAGAATTTCGCATTGTGCGGATGGCAACCGATCCCGACTCTCACCTTTGGCTTGGCGAACTCGAAACCCGGAAGCTCGTAGGAATCGTAGATGTGCTTCGCCTCTTCGAACCACGAATCAAGCTGCTCGAAGGTGGTACGATCATCTTCCTGCACATCAACGATCGTGCAGATGAACTTGATGCCATAAAACGCGCTCCTGGCGAGCGCAAGCGCAGGATTGCCGAGCATATCGAGATGTGCATGCGTATCGGCGATAGGCGCATCGAACTTCGGCGGAGAGACAAGACGGCACTTTTCCTTCTTGCGCTTCTGATAGAAGAGCATATCGCGCGCAAACGGAGCAAGGTCCGCAAGAGGCATGCTCTCTCCAAAGGAATAGGAGAGCAGGTCGGTTTGATTATTCGAGGGAGAAGTCGATCGCATCTACATCCAATCGTGGATAGAGCGGCGTACCGGTCTCTACCGAAAGACCAGGCGTAAGCTGTCCCCAAGCACTGGCCGCTTCGATGTCGGTGATATCAGTGACATCTCCCAGACCCATGCGATTGAAGACCTCATTTGAAGTGGTAGGCATGAACGGTGCCATGAACAACGCGATGATGCGGATCGCCTCGAGTGCGTTGTAGATGACCGCGGCAAGTTCATCGGCGGTTTCTTCGCTCTTAGCAAGGTTCCAGGGAGCAGAATCTTCCACATAGAGGTTCACACGGCTCGCAAGCTTCTGCACCGCAGCGGCCGCCGCAGAAAAATCGACGTTCGCCATAGCTTCGTCGTATTCCTTGTACAGATCAGCAGCTATCTCAGCGAGCGGATTGTCCTCTGCACCGGCAGGAGGCGTAGGCACCACGCCATCGAAATACTTGTTCGTCATGTTGAACACGCGCGATACGAGGTTGCCCCAAGTATTCGCCAGATCGGCATTGTAGACCTGCACCATGCGCTCGATCGAGATGGAGCCATCATGGCCGAACTGCACATCGGAAAGGAAATAGTAGCGATACGGATCAACACCGAAGACCTCGACCAGATCCGCGGGCTTCAAAGCATTGCCGCGCGATTTCGACATCTTCTCGCCCTTGGTGAGCAAGAAGCCATGGCCGAAGACCGTGTGCGTGATTGGCATACCAGCTGCCATGAGCATGGCGGGCCAAATAACGCAGTGGAAACGGATGATGTCCTTACCCACGAAATGATACTGCATGGGCCACGCTGCCTCATATTCCGCAGCGCGCTCAGGATCGCTATAGCCGATGCCGGTAAGGTACGCCAGAAGCGCATCCGCCCACACATAGGCTACGTGACCTTCATCGAAGGGCAACGGAACGCCCCAATCGAAGGTCGAACGCGAGATGGAAAGGTCCTTAAGGCCGCTCTTCACGAACGAAACAATTTCATTCTTACGCGTGACCGGGCGGATGAAATCAGGGTTCTCCTCGTAGAATTCGAGCAGCTTGTCTTCGAAATCGGAAAGCTTGAAGAACCAGTTCTCTTCCCCACTCGTCTTCTGAACAGGGCGCTTGCAATCGGGGCAAACGTAAACACCATCTTCATCCTTCTCAAGGTCGGATTCGGCATAATACGTCTCTTCGTGAACGCAGTACCAACCTTCATAGGCTCCCTTATACAGAAAGCCTTTTTCGTACAGATCGTTCCAGAACTTGCGCACAGTCTCAGCGTGACGCGGTTCAGTGGTACGCACGAAATCGGTGTAGGTGATATCGAGCATGTCCCATGCATCGCGAAATGCGGGCTCCATCGAATCGCACCACTCCTGCGGCTCCATATCGTGAGCAGCAGCCGTGTCTGCGACCTTTTGACCATGCTCGTCCATGCCGGTAACGAACGAAACATCATAGCCATTCATACGCTCATAGCGCGCAAGCGCATCAGCTGCGATCGTGGTATAGGCGGTTCCCAGGTGCGGAGCTGCATTTACATAGTAGATAGGCGTAGTGAGTGCATAAGCGCCTTTTGACATTGGAACGACTCGCTTTCTGATCAGGTGAGAGCACATGATGCTCGCCCGATCGCTCGTTTGGTGCACAGTGTTTTGATAAGAAGGTCGAATACCCGAAACGTTTAGCGCCCCTCAGTGCTGAATTCATCCTGAACAGATGAAACAGGGATGATCTGCGAAGCTTCATGCACGATCTCGTACGTGTCGCGCGCGATCATGTATTCCTCATCGGTCGGGATGACGATGATGGTCACATCTGAATTATCGGTCGAGATGATGCGTTCGAAACCACGCTGCTTGTTCTTTTCGGGATCGAGGATGATACCGAGAGGCTGGAAACCGGAGAAGATCATGCGACGCATCTTCTGGCAATTCTCGCCCACACCCGCAGAGAGCACGATCGCATCTGCGCCAGACATGAGCGCAAGATACTGCCCGATATATTTCTTGCAGATCGATGAATACATCTCGTACGCGAGAATCGCACGTTCATCGCCTGCATTCGAAGCGTCACGCACCATACGAAGATCGTTGCTGATGCCAGAAACGCCCAAAAGACCCGATTTCTTATTGAGCACATCGTTGACCTCTTCGGTAGAGAGCCCTTCGTGCTCCATCAGAAACGTTACGATCGCAGGGTCGATCGAGCCTGAACGCGTACCCATCATAAGGCCATCGAGCGGCGTGAAGCCCATCGAAGTATCGACCGGGATACCGTGATCGACTGCCGTGATCGAACAACCATTGCCCAAATGGCAAGTGATGATGCGCAGATCGCTCAAGTCTTCACCAAGGATCGCAGCGGCACGTTCGGAAAGATACCTATGGGACGTACCATGGAACCCATATTTGCGGATGCCGTACTTCTCGTAGTATTCGTACGGGATCGGATACATATATGCTTTTGCCGGCATGGTCTGGAAGAAGGCCGTGTCGAACACCGCCACTTGCGGGGTGTCCGGCATGAGCTCTCGACAAGCTCTGATGCCAGCGACCGCAGCTTTGTTGTGAAGCGGAGCAAGTTCTGCCAGCTCCTCGATCTTCGCGATGACATCATCATCGATGAAGGCCGAGCGATCGAAGTATTCGCCACCATGCACGACACGATGCCCGACCGAACTGATCTCATCGAGCGACGCGATGACCGGATCGTCCCCAGAGAGAAGAGAATCGATGACGAGCTTGAGTGCTTCAGTGTGATCTTTCAGAGGTTCTTCGATCAAGACCTCATTATCGTCAACACGATGCTTGCGGAAAGCATCGGGAGAACCGACGCGCTCGCACAGACCGCGCGCAAGCACCTTATTGGAATTGAGATCGACGAGTTGATACTTGAGCGACGAAGATCCTGCATTGATAACGAGGGTTTTCAACGAAACTCCTTCCGAAAGCCTTTGAATAATTATACGTTCTGACCTTGGAAGGCTTCTTAACGTGCGATGGCTTTATCGGTGACTGGGTGGACGGCTGCGCACACAACCCGAACGGAATACCTCACACCTATCAGGCGGGACTACGCCTTGGAAAGTTCTGTGTCGGTTTGCGTATCGTCAATGTTCGTATCAAGCTCACCCATGAGTACCTCGACCTTTTGCTGTGCGTCAGCAAGGCTTGATTTCAGATAGCGCAGAAGCGCGACCCCGCGCTCATACTTCACAAGGCTCTCTTCAAGCTCGAGCGTATTGCTCTCGAGCGCCTCTACGATCGCAGAGAGCTCATTCATCGCTTCACGGAACGTGAGGGTGATCTCTTCGTTTGCCATAATCTCTCCTTACAGGGCTTACAGGGCCAAACCTTACGAATCAAAACGGATCAGTTCGTCTCTCCGAATTCGATGATGACCTCTTCATGCGTAGCAGCAACCGCGCAATCGATAACGCCATCCGACACTTGGATCGACAGCCTATCATTCGGCTTAACGCCTTCGATGCTCTTCACCAGCGCACCTGAAGCATCCTTTGTGATCGACCAACCACGCGCAAGCGCTCCCAGCGGCGAGAGATCGTTCAATCGTGCGCTCGCAAGCGCTGCTTGGTTGAAGAAGCGCTCGAGCACGGTCTTGCCCGTGTTCGCCATCGCAAGATCGTAAAGCGACAGATCATGGTTGCGTGCGGTGAACTGGGCATCAAGGCTCGTAGCGAAGGTGCGCGCCAGATGATCGAGCGATTGAAGCTGTGAGGCGATCATATGTGGAAGCGCGCTCGTAAGACGCGACCCCACACCTTCGAGCTTCGCCTTATCCGCTTCTCCAAAACGCCCAAGAGCGCTTTCCAAACGCGCCTGCGTATGATCGAGCCACTGAAGGTCGTTCGCATAGAGATAGTGCATATCCCTAAAGAGCGGACGGTTCTCAAAAGCATTCACGTAGTTGATCGAGCGCTCGATGCGATGCAAGAAAACCTGGCTCATACGTGCGCCGAACGAATCGAGTGCTTCCAAAAGCTCAAAACGGCTCGGACTGACCGCTTCGGCTGCAGCTGTTGGGGTCGAAGCGCGCACGTCGGCAACCATGTCGGCGATCGAGGTATCAGGCTCATGCCCGATGCCCGTGATGATTGGCACCGGGCTTTGTGCGATGAAGCGTGCGAGCGCCTCATCGTTGAATGGCATGAGGTCTTCGAAGGACCCGCCGCCGCGTAC
>FR895149.1:0-9080 GCA_000435675.1 Eggerthella sp. CAG:298
CACGAAAGAACCTGCAGAATGCAGGTTCTTGAACAGGGAAGCGGGGAACCTCGTGCCTTACCCTCTCCACTGGTCGAGCTGATGACGGACGAAAAAAGGTGTCGAACGACCGGGTAGTTTGTCACCAGGTGGTCAATCGAGCAAGGAATCAAGCACGCCGAAGAGCTTGTCAACTTCGATCGGCTTGGGAAGATGTTCGTTCATGCCTGCTTCGAGCGCACGTTGGCGGTCTTCGTCGAAGGCATCAGCGGTAACGGCAAGGATCGGCACCGAAGCGATCTCCTTATCTGGGAGGGCGCGGATCGCGCGCGCCGCTTCGTAGCCGTTCATGATGGGCATCTGGATATCCATGAGCACAAGATCGAAGGTTCCCGGCTCAGATGAAGCGAGCTGTTCAACGGCATCCTTGCCATCGATCGCGGTCGTTATGGCGAAGCCTGCATCGCTGAGCAGTTCCACGGCAATCTCACGATTGAGCATGTTGTCATCGACCAAAAGGACATGATAGTTCTTGCCGCGTTCGGTCTGGAAGAGTGCCGATCGCTCATCCTTCTTCGCTGCGGTGGTGTCTTGCGCAGAGACGAGCTTGAAGGTGAAGATGACCGTGAAGGTGGTGCCCACTCCCACTTCGCTTTCGACCTGGATCGTACCACCCATCATGTTAACGAGGTTCTTCACGATGGCCATGCCAAGGCCGCTTCCTTGGATGCCGCTGATCGTTTGCGTGCGTTCGCGTTCGAACGGGTCGTAGATCTGCTCGAGGAATTCGGGTGCCATGCCGATGCCCGTATCGGAGACGATCACGCGATAGCAGCCGCTTTCGATGTCGTTCGCGGGCAGTTCCGTGAGGCTCAGGCGCACCGTGCCGCCAGCGGGGGTGAACTTCACCGAATTGCTCAAAAGGTTCATGAGTATCTGATTGAGCTTCACCTTGTCGCAGAGCACTTCGCTGTGGGTGAGCTCTGTGGTGACATCGAACTCCAGCTGCTTCGATTCGACTTCAGGAGCAAGGATCTCTTCGAGCGCGGCAAAGACTTCATTCAGATCGCAAGGACCTTCGTCGAGCGAAAGCTTACCCTGTTCGATGCGACCCATGTCAAGGACATCGTTGATCAGGTTCAACAGATGATTGCCCGAAGTCTTGATCTTGGAGAGGTATTCCTCCACGCGCTCGGGATCTCCTATGTGGCGTGTTGCTAGTTCGGTGAAGCCGACGATCGCATTCATAGGAGTGCGGATGTCGTGGCTCATGTTCGAGAGAAAGGTGCTCTTCGCTTCGTTGGCGCGGTTCGCGTATCCAAGCGCTTCTTCGAGGAGCGTCTTCTGCTCGAGTTCTTCGCGGATCTGCTGATCGATATTGCGCAGACCCACTACGATGAAGTTCTCTTCGCCGGCGCGCACTCCCGTAACGCTGAGCTGGCGATACTGGAGTGCATCGTTCACATTGGCGCGATAGATGCGGTCGAAGCGGTTATGCGAGGAAAGTTCGCGACGGATGTTCTCGGGGGTGAGCAAGGAGCGGACCATCTCTTGGTCTTCAGCATCAACGCGCTTGTCGATGTAGGCATTCATCGTTTGATCGAGCGCGATATCTCCTGCGAAGATGTCGCTCAGTGCTGCATCGAGATCTTCCGATACCTGGAGCACTTCGCCCGTATCGGAATCGAGCTGGAATGAACAGACGACCATGTAATCGCTGCTGAGCGCTTGGATCAAGCTATGGTGCACGAGCTCTTTCTGTGCCTCGAGGTTCTTCTGCTTGGTGATATCGAGCAAGAAGCGCTGAATGTAGCGTTCGCTATCGTTTTCGATGAGCTTCATGTCGCCCATCACGTGAATGAGCGAGCCATCGCTGTGACGCACGCGGTACTGGGTCGAATTGCTGTCGCCCACATTGCGCAGCTGATGGATCTGGTCGATCATGCGGTCACGATCTTCTTCGATCACCGAACGAGCGATCGTGTCGAATCCATCGTCCATCATCTCTTGTTCGGTGGCATACCCTAAGATGTCGAGCGCTTTCTGGTTCACGCCCAAGATGCGCGTGCCATCGACGCTGTGGGTGAGTACGCCGCAGTCGAGCGAACGGAAGATGGTCTCGAGCGCTTGGTTCTTGTCGATGAGGCTTTGCTCGTAGGCGCGTTCTTGGGTGATGTCGATACCAACGCCCACCGTTCCCATGACCGTGCCATCGATGTTGTAGAGCGGCGATTTGTAGGTGGTGAGCAAACGGTCACCTTCAGAAGTCTGCACGGCTTCTTCAGAAACGCACGTTCTGCCTGATGCCATGACCTCGTTCTCCGATTCGATGCAGGCAGGATCATCGTGTTCCACGTCCCAAATGTAGGCATGACCTTGCCCTTGAACTTGCTCTTTGGTCTTGCGTACGGTGGCGCAGAAGCTGTCGTTGACCTTCTCGTGGATGCCATCGCGCGTTTTGTACCAGATGAGATTCGGGATCGAATCGATGGTGGTGTTGAGGAATTGGTCGGTTTGCCAGAGGTCGGCCTGGAGCTTTCGATCGGCTTGCCATTTCTTGAAATGGAAAGCGAGCAGCGCATCGTCAAGTGGCGCCTCCCAGAAATCAAAGAGGAGGCACGCTGTTTCGTCGAGTTCGGCGAACGTTTCAGCGGGAGCTACCAGGACGATATCGGCGCCGCTTTTACGTTGTGCCGCTATGCTGCTCACAAGTTGCGCCGCCTCAGGGCCGCTCGAACGAAGGAGGATGAGGTCGGCCTCGCTGATAGTGTTGGCATCGATGCTCTCACTTGCATGAATGCTGTGTTGAAAGCTCGGAAGGGGTTCGATGTTCGAGATGAGCGTGACACTATCCTGCGAAAACCCTATGAGATAGATATGAAGCTTTGCAGTATACATACGCCCTCACCCCTTATGCAACTTGTATATTGTAGCGTTCACTTGCGCTGATAGGGAAACAAATCAGTATAAAAAATGAGCTTGAGGCACATTTTCCCTGCACTCCGAGAGGAATCGGACTATTATTTATGATAAAGCGAGACAGGCATCTCATCATATTGACGTATCAGCAGGACAACGCATGAAAATCCACCGTTCGTACTACAAAGAGTATCTTTTCTTCTTCGGTACCGATGAACAGGCAACTGGAGAAGGAGCGCTCGGGCAGCAGGTCGACGATCTGCTTGCGGCCAATGTAGCAGTCGGTGCGATGTGCGGCTTCTTCGATGAGGCTTATACGCTTTACTTCGCCAGCGAATTCGCACTGAACAATCTCGACTATACGGTCGAAGAGTTCGTAGCGCTTTCTCAAGGCAGCTTCATGAACGTGGTCTTTCCAGAAGATCGCGATGTCGTTCAAAAGGCATTGGACGATAGCTCTTTCGAACATTTTGAATTCCGCATGATCGCAAAGGACAACACACCCCGCTGGTTCACGGGCAAGTGCACGGTGAATGTGCTCGATGATGGTAGGCGCGTGTGGGTGGCAACCTTCCGCTCGATCCAGGAAGAGCATGCGTTCAAGAAAGAGATGCTCTCGAAGCTTTCGCACGACATGTTCACCCCGCTCAATACCATTCTTGGGACTGCGGATCTTATGGCATCGGGCTGCACCGACGAAAAGACCAAGAACAGCTGCTATCTCATCTACGATGCTGCCACGCGCCTCATGGACATGGTCGGGCGTGCGATGGAACTTCATGGTGATACTGCCGAAATGCTCCAGAACAACCAGCCCTTCAGTTTGCGCGAGCTCGTTTTGGTCACACGCGATCAAACGGCACGCCGCCTCGACAAACGCCAGCAGAATGTGGAGGTCTCGATCGAGGTCGAGCATCCGAATGTGAAGTCGAATTTCAGCTATCTCAATCGCGCTCTGCGAGCGATCATCGAAAACGCTTCGACCTTTTCGCCCGAAGGAAGTACGATCGTGCTGCGTGCACGTGAGCTCGATTCCTTCAACCAGGGCTTCGGGTTCTATGAGATCTCGGTGAGCGATAAGGGCATCGGCATCGAAGAGAACGATCTTACCCGCATCTTCGAGCCGTTCGTGCGCGTGAAGGACACGCGTCTCGATGACGATATCCCGCATATGGGGCTCGGTCTTTCTACGGCAAAGCAGCTCATCCAATCGCTCGGTGGGAACATCCTTGTCACCAGCGAACTTGGCGCAGGCTCTACGTTCTCGATCCGTGTTCAGCTCGAGATCGACGAAGGGGAGGGGGAGACATCGGTCACGGATGCGCTCAAGGGCAAGAACGTGCTCGTGGTCGAAGATAACCAGATCAATCGCGAGATACTGTGCGAATATCTCGAGATGGAAGGCGCGAACGTTGTTCCCGCGAAAGATGGTCAGGTTGCTTATGACGAATTCCTCGAGCGCGAGCCGGGATTCTTCGACATCATCACGATGGATATCCACATGCCCAACATGGATGGCTATGAGGCAACGCGCTGCATTCGTGCTTGCAAGGAAAAGGGCGGCGAGACTGTGAAGATCATCGCGGTAACCTCCGATACGCACAGTGAAGATGTGCGCCGCATCCTTTCGAGCGGTATGGACGCTCATGTTGCGAAGCCTGTGGACATCAAAGCGCTGAAGGCCGCGATCCATACGCTCAGCGCTTCCTAGCGCCGAGAAGGGCAGCACGTCAACTATCTGAAAAGACCCTGCGCTCTTGTGTTTCTGTGCTATTAAGCTTCATTTGTTCTGTTAAAGCCCCCTGTGGGAGTGGTATTATTTCCACAGCAAAAACAAGGCGGTGTAAGGATGCCGTCCTCTGTTCTCGGGGGTAGGAAAAAGGAGGCCACATCGTGGCTTGGCATCATATTTTTGGTCGAGGCGAAGACAAGGTTTCGCAGGAAAATGCAGATCCTGCAACGGATTCTCCGAACAAAGTATCTTCATCAGACGCATCGACCGTAACCGATGTGGAATCGCACTGGGGCTTTCTCGACCGTTTCCCGGGAGGGCTGTTCCGCTATCCTGCTCAAGGCGAAGATACGCTCGATCGTGTGAGCGGCGGCCTCATTCGGATGTTTCACTGCGAGAACGAAGAGCAATTCCGCGAACTTACCGGCAATACCTTTTCCGGCATGATCTTCGAAGAGGATCGCGAAGAGGCTCTTGCGAGCATCGAGTCGCAGATCCTCTCGAGCAATGACGATCATCTGCGTTACCGCATCCGCTGTGCTGATGGGGAAGTGCGTTGGGTCGAAGACTGGGGACAGCTCGTCGAAGATTCGAACGGGAAGCTCTGGTTCTACGTCACGCTCATGGACATCTCTGGTCAGGTGCACGACGAAAAAAAGCTGTACGAAGCGAATGAGAGCTTGCGTTTGGCGAACGAGCGCCTCGAGATCATCACGGCGCTTTCGAACGACGTGCTCTTCGATATCCAGTGCGGAACCGGGGAAGCGAACGTCTATGGCGATTTCGTAGGGCGTTTTGGGCGTGAACCAGTCCAGGAGGATTTCGTTGTTCGTCGCCGTTGCCATAATCCTTGTACCCTCAATATCATTTCGCATGATCTTTCGCCGCTCTTGAGCCAGATCGGTGAGAATTCGCTGGTTGATTTCGAAACTTCGACCACCAATGAAGACGGCGAGACCATCTGGTATCGCTATCAGTCGGTGGTGCTCTACGACGAAGAGGGCAAGCCTATGCGTCATGTGGGGCGCTTGCTCGACACAAATGAGGCAGCTCAGCGCGAAAGCCAATTCCGTCAGAAGGCGGAGCGTGACGCGCTCACGGGGCTCTATAATCGCTCGGCCGCGATCGATCGCATCGAAACCGCGCTGCGTACCGAAACGCGTCCGTGTACGCTCATTGCGGTCGATGTCGATGATTTCAAGGGTGTTAACGACACGTACGGGCATCTTGAGGGCGATGCGGTCTTGAAGGAGCTTGCGCGCTTCATGAAGCAGGTCATGCGTAAGGAAGATATCGTTGCGCGCTTTGGTGGCGATGAGTTCATCATCTTCGCCCCAGGTCTTGCGTCAGGACCAGCGACCGATCGTGTTCTAAGCCACCTTGCACGCGGCCCCTTTGCCGCTCAACGTTCGACCGACATTGCACCTGAATCGCCCGACGGGCATAAGTTCCGTGCTTCACCTACGCTCAGTATCGGCGCAGTATGCCTCGCTGCTCCTCCTATGCCCTTCGAAGATCTTTATGCCGTTGCTGACAGTACGCTCTATCAGGCGAAGGAAAAGGGCAAAGCGCAGTATTTCCTCACCACGATCGGCTAGTCTTCCAGCAAGAGCGCTTAGTGCAGGAAAGCATACGTTTTTGTAAGAATTCACCAAACCGCTTCACCTCTGCTTGCGGCCTCCGTACAATGGTCCCTGACGGTACCGAATGTAGATATGCGAGAATTCCATGGCTTATTTGAACACTGCTAACGATGCATCAGGGTCTTCGATCTTCATCGTAGAAGACGATAGCGTATTGCGTGACGAACTGGCTAACCTGCTCGAGCTCAATGGCTATGAGGTGCATTGCTGCAAAGACTTCGCGCATGCGGCCAAGGAGGCGCTCGCGGGCGATTTCGATTGCGTGATACTCGACCTCACGCTTCCGGGCACCAATGGGCATGCGATCTGTCGCGCCATTCGTGCGAAGAGCGAAGTTCCTATCATCGTGCTCACTTCGGCAACCGACGAATTCCACGAGGTCATGTCGCTCAATCTCGGTGCGAACGATTTCGTGATGAAGCCGTATCGCCCAGCCGCACTGCTCGCGCGATTAGGCGTGCTCGTTGCTCGCGGGGAGCAATCGCAGCAAGCCACCATGCTCGAACACCGCGGTCTCACGCTCGATCTCAATACCTGTGCGGTTACCTATCAGGGCAAGGAAAGCCAGCTCACGCGCAACGAACAGCGCATCCTCACCCTGCTCATGCGAAACGCTGGCACGATCGTCTCGCGCCAGGAGATCATGTGCGATCTATGGGAGTCCGATGCGTTCATCGACGACAATACGCTCACGGTCAACATCAATCGCTTGCGCAAGAAGCTCGCACAGCTCGATGTGCCCGAGGAGTTCCTTCAGACGCGCCGTTCGCTCGGGTATGTGATCGAGTGAACGAGCTTCGTCGTACGCGCTTTTCGCCGAGCGCCTTCATTAGGGGAAAGGCTCTCTTTCTTGCAGGATCGACGCTGTTCATCGTGCTCCTTACGCTCGTTTTGATCGTCTTGGAGGCTTCGGCCGGCGGGATCATCTTCATCGATCTGATCGCAGTCATAGGTGTTACGGGATACCTCATACTTCAGTATGCGCGCAGGGCATCCTTCTGGCATCAGGTCGAAGAGGCAATGACTAACCTTGAACAGGGCGCGCACGTTGTCGATCTGGTCGATCCGCCTTCCTTCCTTGAAGGGCGGCTTGCCTATGAGGCTGCGCTTGCGATCGTGCAAGCCGACAACCAAGAGATCACCGAGCTAAGATCGAATGCGCGCGAAAACGCTGAATATATCGAGCTATGGGTCCACGAGGTGAAGACACCGCTCTCGGCCGCGAAACTCATCACCAAACGCATGAGCGGTCCCGATGCGCTCGCCTTGCGGCGCGAGCTTGAGCGCATGGACGATCTGATCTCACAATCGCTCTTCGCTGCGCGCACTGAATCGCTGGTGGCTGACTATCTCATCAGGGAAGTGAACCTCGCAGACATTGCAAAAGAGGTATGCAAATCGCACATGCACTACCTCACTTCGCTCGGAGTCGCGCTCGATTTCCAGATCGACCCCGATACCACGGTATTCGCCGACAAGATGTGGCTCGAATTCATCATCACGCAGATCGTGGTGAACGCTGCCAAGTATGAAGCGCACACTATTTCATTCATTGCCTTCGAAGCGCAGCAGGAATCGTCGACCAGCTCGACCGTGCTCGAGATCAAAGATGATGGATGCGGCATTCCTGCCGAAGATGTGCCCCGTGTTTTCGATCGTGGATTCACCGGCGCGGTCGGACGCGCTCATGGGTCTGCTACGGGCATGGGTCTCTATCTGGTAGCGCGCATGTGTGCCCGTATGGGACTCTCGATCATGCTCGCTTCCGAAGAAGGTGTGGGCACCCGTGTGCAGATAGCCTTCCCGCACGACCGTCGCCGCGCGCTCCTTGAAAAGAGCAACCTTACGAAGGCGTAAGGAGCATGTAAGGCAAATCGATGGTAGCGTTTCGCTTGCGCGTGCAAGATGAAAGTGCGGGATCTCTGAGAAGCATTTCCGAGACATTCGCGGAAGTCGACATTCGCGAAACACCTAACAGCCCCTTCTCGGGGATTCCGCGCAAGAATCTCACGATGAAAGGACGGAAGCAATGTCACCACTGAAGATACTCAAGGGCGCATGTACGGTCGTTGGTGCAGCAGCGCTCAGCGCGACGGTGCTCATGATCGCGCTCCACACCTTCACCTCTCTTGAATTACCCCACGTAGAAAGGTAACTCCCATGGCAGAAACCATTGCAACCCCACCTGCGACCGTTGTGGGCGCTCACGCGGTATCATCGCTCCTTTCCGTTCAGCATGCCGAAAAGGTCTTTGGCGCTAAGGGGAATCTGACGCACGCACTCGATGGGGTGAGCCTTAATATCGCTCAGGGTGAATTCGTTGCGATCATGGGGCCTTCTGGCTCCGGCAAGACTACGCTGCTCAACTGCATCTCGACGATCGATCGCTTGACCAACGGGCGCATCTTGATAAAGGGGCGCGACATCACGAAGCTGAGCACGCGTGCGCTTGCGAAATTCCGCCGCGACGAACTGGGCTTCATCTTCCAGGATTCGAACCTGCTCGACACCCTTACCGCCTATGAGAACATCGCGCTTGCGCTCACGATCAAGGGCGTTCCGTCTTCGCAGATCCCGGCGCGCATCAACGATATTGCACGTAAACTCGGCGTTGATGCTCAGCTGAACAAGTATCCGAACCAGATGTCGGGCGGTCAGTGTCAGCGCGTTGCGGCAGCGCGTGCTATCGTGTGCGATCCGTCACTCATCTTGGCGGACGAACCTACCGGTGCGCTCGATTCGCATAATGCTACGGTCATACTCGAAACGCTCGAGGGCATGAATAAGAACTTCGGCGCCACCATCCT
>FR895149.1:9178-19315 GCA_000435675.1 Eggerthella sp. CAG:298
ATGAGGCGCGCCGTGGCGATCTTTCGCGCGAGGACTACTTCGGACGTATCATGGAGGTCGTGACCTTCCTAGGAGGGGAGGCGCGCCATGTTGGGTAAAGTCGCTCTGCGTAATATTCGCCGTTCGGTGAAGGATTACGCGATCTATTTCGTAACGCTGCTCATGGCGGTAACGCTCTTCTATGCGTTCAACTCCATTTCTGAACAGCAGGTCATGACCGAGATCAACGAGTCTTCCCACATGGATGTCTCGCAGTTCGTTGGCGAGATGGTCTCGCTCTTCTCTTACATCATCGCCTTCGTATTGGCATTCTTGATCATCTACGCAAATTCGCTTTTGATCAGGCGCCGCAAGCGAGAATTCGGCATGTATTTCATGCTGGGTATGAGACCGATACAGGTTTCGCGCATCATCATCTATGAAACGGTGCTGGTGGGCGTGATATCGCTCGCGCTTGGTTTGGGCTTGGGCGTTCTGGTCTCGCAGCTGCTCTCGTTTGCCACGGCAGCCATCTTCGGCATCGCGTTGCCCGATTACCAATTCAGCTTCTCGATGGATGCTTGCATCATGACGCTCGTATGCTTCTGCGTGATCTTCTTCGTAGTAGCGGTGTTCAATGTGTTCTCGATCCGTCGCTGCAAGCTGATCGACCTGATGAACGCTGATTCGAAGAGCGAGAAGGTCGCAGTCCGCAATCCGTGGGTCTGCCTGGTGCTCTTCATCGTCTCAATCGGGCTGTTGGCGGCAGCGTATTGGCAGCTCAAGATCAATGGCATGACCATGCTGATGGATGATAACTTCAAAGCCGCCACGATCCTAATGCTCGTGGGAACGTTCTTGCTCTTCTTCTCGCTTGCCGGATTCATCATTGCGGTGGTCACGCGCATACGTGGCTTCTACTTGAAGAAACTGCGCCCGTTCACCACCCGACAGGTTGCTTCCAAGGTCAACACCTCGTTCGTTTCGATGGGCATCGTTTCCGTGCTGCTCTTCCTTGCGATCACCACGTTCGCAACGGGCATGGGATTGGTCCAGATGTTCGTGGGTGATATCGAGGAAGCGAACCCCTATGATGCTTCCGTTGCGGTACGACCGGTTGAGAATAATCCGATGCTATCGAAGGCTGAAGCTAAGGACATGGTGAACATTCCGATCGAGGATGTTGAGTCCTATCTGCAGAGCCATATTGATGGCTGGGACCAGTTGGTGAGCGAGTCAGGCACTATCATCATTTACGACCTTCCTTCGCTGACCTATAAGGATATCCTCGATTCAACAGGCGTTGAGATTCCGAGCGCTACTGCAGTGAACAGCAATGTGGATGTGATCGGCATCTCCGATTTCAATAGGATGCTCGAGCTTCAAGATAAACCAGGGGTCGATCTTGATGATGGCCATTATCTGGTGACTAATAACGTCGAAGCCACAGACGTGCTTGCCAAGGCAATGGTGGATCAGAGCTATTCGCTCGATACAGGCAGCGAAACTTTGATACCTAATTCAGAAGTGATCGATGTCCAGCCTAACGATATGTCCATGCTCTCGAATGCGGTCTTCCTTGTTGTCCCCGATAGGGTCGTGGATGCGCTCGATCCGAGCACCGGTATCTCAAGCTCATTCATCAATCTCAACTATCGAGAGGGGTCAAATGCTGAAGAAGTGCTTCCTCAGCTGATCGAAGAAGCGAATGTTGCGCAGATCAACAGCACGTATACACGTGCGCAGATGATCGGTCAGATGCAGGGTATGAAGCTCGCTATCACCTATCTGGCGCTCTATATCGGCTTGGTCATGCTCTTGGCTGTTGCAGCAATACTCGCGATCCAGTTGCTCTCGCTCACGATCGACTCGCTCAAGCGCTATCGCATGCTCTCGAAGATCGGTTGCGATACGCGCATGCTCTCACGATCGCTCTTTGCGCAGATCACGATCTATTTCCTGTTACCGTTGCTGGTAGGGGTATGTCATAGCGCATGGACGATCAGCATTCTTTCTGAAACGCTCTTCAAGGCGTTCGGTGTGAATCTCTTGCCGACTATCCTGATGTCTGCGGGATTGGTTGTGGTCATCTACGGCGGCTACTTGCTCATCACCTATTTCGTTTCCCGTTCGATGGTGGTGCAAGGCGTTCGCGAACGAGCGTAGCGTAAGCTTGGAGAGCTGGGCCGCTTGTGGGGGTTTCCCGCGACGAGATCCCTTGTTCAAGAAAGCTTGGTGCTCGAGATGTGACTGAAGGGTTTTCCCAGGCTAGCTAACAGCAAACGCCCGTGTCTTGATGGATGCGGGCGTTTCGTTTTCGTTTTTCGCCCAGTTGGTCTCTTTTATAGACCATGCTGCGCTTTGGCGCAGCGATAAGGTCAGGCGAGCTACTGTTGGCTGTCGGCTATTTTGGCAGCAGGGCTTCCTTGGTATAGAGCGCTTTGTAGGAGGCGCCTTCGCTTGAGAGCGTGCTCTTGAAAAGGGTCACCCGCCAAGCTCGTGCGGGATCTGGGAACGAGAACGGAGGGAGCGCTCCTTTTGGCAGTTTGGCGCGTCGCGCTATCGTTGCGTGGGCACGGAAGGGCTTGTGATCGTAGACGATGCCGTAGTCATAGAGACTTTCGCGGATGTGGGCAGCAAGCGCGCTGAGTTCGGGGTTTTCTGCGAACCCGAGCCAAAGCGTCGCGTCTTCGCTCCGTCCGAATTTTCCAAGCTGATCGGGCTTGAGCAAGATGCCATCAAGGTTTTTCGTAGCTTCATCGATGGCGTCGATCGCGAGTGGAATGCTCATTTCGAGCGTTTTTCCGATGAACGCCAAGGTGATGTGGTAGTTCTCTGGAGGAATGAAACGCCCTTGAATACGCTCGCGCAGTTGCCTGGACATGATAGCCATGTCATCTCTTAGCACGGGAGGTATCTCAATGGCGATGAAGAGTCTCATAGGGGTATTCTACTGCAATTTCATCGCGCTATCGAAATGAGCCAAATGGAGGAAGCAAAACAGAAAGACGAGTATCATAGAAGCAGTGAAATGGTAGCAGATGTCTTGCTCTCGATGAAGGTGGTCGTTATGCAGGTTGCTCTGCTCATTGTATGCCCGGAAGCAACGAAGGAGGATCATGGCGAAGAAGGTGCTGAAGATCGTTGGGGGAGTGCTCGGTGCTCTCGTGTTGATCGTTGTCATCTACGTTGTCTACGTGATGGCAAGCTATTATCGCCTGGACGATTCTCTTTCGCTCGAAACTGCTGCACCCGAAGAAGGCCAGGTCGAAAGTGCGATCGAGCTAGATGCTGACAGCCAAGGGACCGCTCAGGAATTCACGATCGTGAGCGCGAACCTTGGGTTCGGCGCGTATGGTCCCGATTTCGATTTCTTCATGGATGGCGGCAGTGGTTCGGTTGCACCGAGCGCGCAATACGTGAGCGATAACGTCAATGGATCGGCTGGTGCGATCAAGGGCCTCGATCCTGATATCGTGCTCTTCCAGGAAGTGGACATCGATGGCACGCGCAGCCATGGCGTGGATGAGTACGCACTCTTGCGCAACGATTTCCCCACGCTGTGTTCGGTCTTCGCGCAAAACTACGACTCGCCCTACCTTGCTTGGCCGCTCTATGCGCCGCATGGCAAGAACAAGGCAGGAATGGCGACCTTCTCGCGCTATCAGATCGAGAGCACGCTGCGTCGCAGCCTTCCTGTTTCGGAGAGCTTCAGCAAGTTCCTCGATCTCGATCGTTGCTATACGATCTCGCGCATTACGGTTTCCGATGGCAAAGAGCTGGTAGTCTTCAACGTCCACCTGTCTGCGTATGGTGCAGATGCGGAGGTGCTCGAGGGTCAGCGATCGATGCTGTTCGCGGATATGCAGCGCGAATACGAGGCAGGGAATTACGTGATCGCGGGTGGCGATTTCAATCACGATATGATAGGTGTTTCGAATGAGGTCTATGGCAACGTGACCGATACGGAAGCCAGCTGGGCAAAGCCGTTCGATTTCGCAAGCGTGCCAGAGGGGTTTGTGGTTGCTGCGAAGAGTGAGCTCGATGCGGGAACGTTCGATTTGGCTGCGACCTGTCGCGATGCAGGACGGCCGTATGATGGCACGAACGATCGCTGGGTCATGGATGCGTTCATCTATTCAGATAATGTCACTTGCATCGAGCAGCGCACGCTCGATCTGGATTTCGCGTTCTCGGATCATAACCCGGTCTACCTGCGATTCTCGCTTGGGCAGTAGCGTTCCTTGTTCAGCGAATTTGAAGTGACGCTTGCAGCTGTGCGCTTGAGGCGTGCATTCGGCGGTGTGGGTCGCTAGCAGCTAGACGGACGCAAGCGAGTCCAACAACCCTTCGATCAGCTCGTTCACCGCAACGGGATTATCGCAGTTGGAATTATGTCCCGCGTTCTCGATCCAATGAACGGGCGTTCCTTCTTGTGCTTCCCATGCGCGGTTGTAGCGCTTGGCAGAACCTGCACGATCCTCTTCGCCGCAGATCAGCAGGTAGGGGCAACTGATCTGGTAGGGACGATCGGCTGATACCGCGTCTGCCAGCACGCGAAATCCATGAGCAGCCAGCTCACAGTACTCGCGTTTCTGATAGTCGAGCATCATCGTTTCCATGAGCTCGCTGCCATAGCGCGTGGTGGTGTTGCCAGTCGATCCTAAACGAACGAGCGTTTTCCATGGGAACGAGAGATACATGAGCTTCGTGTGACGGAGCGCAGCAAGCTCCCACCAGGTGTAATAGCGCCGTTGAAGTGAGCATGAATCGATGGAGACGAACCCGGCTGCCTTGCCGGGGAAGAGCTCCATGAAGACTTGCGCTGTGTAGCCACCCATCGATTGACCGACCAGGATCGGATGTGCGATGCCTTCGGTGGCGAATATCTCGTGCAGCCAGTGGGCAAGATCATCCATCGTCCACGTGAGCGCGAACGGGCGCGATTCCCCGTGTGAAGGTGGGTCCCAAACGAACAGGCGAGCCTTGTCGATGAAGTGCTCGACCTGCTTCTCGAAGAGGCGATGGTCGGCAGTAAGACCAGGTAGGAAGACGAGCCAGGGCTGGGTGCTGGTTGCTTGCGAAATTGCGGAATCTGGTAAAGCTGCATCCTGCAAAGCTGCGGTGTGTTCTGTGGTTGCAGCTTGCGAAGTATCGCAAGCAGGCGCAGCCCCGTGAGCACAGGGATTTGTGGTGTCTTCCGAATCGTTACCGGCATGCGGGGTCACCCAATAGGAGATCGATCCTTCGGGGGTGGCGAATTCTTTATGCTCCAACTGGTCGAATATCATGAGTTCAGCCGATCCTGTCGATCCTATTTCTGGCAAAACGTATCCGTTCATCTTTCAAGATAGTGCTTGCAATGCCATAGGTACAGTCTAGCCTTCAAGACCTTGCTATTAGTTCGCCTTTAACCTTTTTCGCGAAGATGCTACAATCGACTCACTATTCTGGCGGAGCCTTTGGCAAGCGACGCCCCGAGAAAGGCTAGGTGCATGAAGAACTAACGATGCCGCAAAGGCAACCCACTATTCCGTATCCATCCGGTCGCTCGGGTGCCGCATCGTTATGTGATCCTGCACGTTTTTGATTCTCGTTTACCCCGTTTGCATAGGTCTCTTCTTCGCAGATTGATTCCCTCGATCCCACCCGCGTGACCTCCAAGTTTTGGAGGCTGCCATGCAATTGAATCTTACTAACATCTCCTACACCTACGAAGGCGCTGCGTCACCTGCGCTCGATCGCGTGAGTGTGACGTTCCCGCAGGGTTGGACAGGTATCATCGGCGATAACGGCTGTGGCAAGAGCACGCTTGCCCGCGTTGCGACCGGACTGATCGCGCCCGATGAGGGATTGGTCGCACCGAAGCTGTTCGCCGCATATTGCCCACAAGACGCTTCGATCGTACCTGCCGAGCTCGGCAGCCTTGCGACCGATTGGGGGAGCGAAGCATTGCAGATCCGCGACGCGCTCGGCATCGAAGATGCGTGGTTGTGGGACTATGAGCGCCTTTCCGGCGGTCAGAAGAAGCGGGTTCAGATCGCTTGCGCGCTCTGGCAGCGTCCCGATGTGCTCGTGCTCGATGAGCCGACGAACGACCTTGATGCGCAAACCTGCGAAAGCGTACAGCGAAGCCTGCAGGCGTTCAAAGGAATCGGCCTTCTGATCTCGCATGATCGTGCGCTGTTGGATGCGCTAGTCGATCAGTGCGCTGTGTTCGAGGAAACGCATGTGGTGATGCGGCCAGGCGGCTATTCGAAGGTTGCTGAGCAGATGCGGGTAGCGCACGCGACTCGCGTGCGGCAGCACGAGAACGCGCGCCGGGAAGAACGGCGGCTGAAAGCTGAGGCGCAGCGGCGAAACGAAGAGGCTGCGCGTTCGAGCTCGCGACTGAGCGCGAGACACTTGGACAAGCATGATAGCGACGGACGCGAACGTCTGGGGCGGGCGAAAGTCTCGTCCAAGGATTCGATAGCGGGCAGAGCGGCAGGAGCGATGGCAAGTCGGTCTGAGCGCGCTTCGCAGGCGGCCGCAGAGAGCCGGGTGAGCAAGCGCTATGATACAGCGATCCAGCTGCCGGGGCATGCCGTGCGCTCGAAATTCGCGCTGCATGTGCCCGAGGGTGACTTGCGTGCGGGCGATCTGATGCTTCATATGCCCGAGCTTTGGGTGGGGCCGAGCGATCATGTGGGCGTGTCGGGACAAAACGGCGTGGGAAAAACCACGCTCTTGCGCTCTGTGCGGAAGCTCGTTCCTGAACAGGTAGAATGTGCATTCATTCCGCAAGAAGTTGACGAGCGTTCGCGGCAGGCAGCGCTGGAGCGCCTGCGCGCGCTCGATGATGCGGATAAGGGACGGGTGCTTTCTTTGGTTGCAGGGTTGAATAGCGATCCTGATGCATTGCGAGAAGGGCCGAACACCAGCCCGGGAGAACTGAAGAAACTGCTCATCGCCGAGCAGCTGCTGCAGGAACCGAACTTGCTCATCCTCGATGAGCCGACGAACCATCTTGATGTGGGCTCGATCGAAGCGCTCGAGCGTGCGCTCGCAGCATTCCCTGGCGCGATCATCCTCGTGACGCACGACGAGCAGCTCTTGCATGCCATCTCAACCGTTCGCTGGCACATCGATCGAACCGATAACGAGTCCATCCTCCACGCGCGATAAGAGGCAGTGCGCTTTCTTTCATTCATGTCCCATAAAAGGGACAATTTATTTCGGAAAGCTTCATAGAATCAAAGCAGAAGTAAGCGAAAAAAGAGGGCATGAGGACTTCCTTGGCTGAATAGGAGGGATGATGATGGTTGAAGTGAATGCGAATGAACGAGAGCTGGTCATGCGAGAGTTCGAGCAGATCAAGTTCGATGTGCAAGATTGGGCGCACTTGGAGAAGTGCGCCCATTTCGAGCTCATCCAGGAAAAGGGCGATCGGATCAGCATCCATGTTTACAACGCTTCGCGGCATATCAATGTGGTAAAGACGCTCACGTCGCAACAATCTGCGTGCTTGCGTCAGTGCTTCCTTGCGGCCGAGACCGATTCTTGGACGGATCCATTCCTGCATGAGCATCTTCTGCTTGATAGGTATTCGTGGACGTTGGGTGTTTACGCAGACGAACGCTACTATATGTGCTTCGGCTGCAACACCATGCCCTCATTGCTCAAGGATCTTCTGACCAAGATCGAAGAGTTCGGCCTACCATCATTGCTCGACGATGATGGATCCCCTTATTTCTGCCTAGATAAATGCGTCTGAGATTCTGCAAGAACATTAATGGAGCAACCATGCAGCAAGAGTCCCGATAAACCTCGGAGAAGGCTTTTCTGAAAGTATTCCAAAGCGATTGATCTTCAAAGGTAGCATCTAAAAGATCGAAATGTCTGGATGTCTAACTGCGGTATGTCGCAGCTTTTTTTGATTAAATTGCTTGTCAATTGATGATTTTTTGATCTAATAGAGCAGTTATGAGATCATACAAGCGTCTGTGAAATCACGAGCGCTAAAGGGAAACTAATGAAATCCCAGTATGATATTGAACGCATGAAATATAGCGATCTAGATGGCAAAGTAAAACTTCCTCCATACCAAAGAAGATTGGTTTGGAGTGACAAGCAAAAGAAAGATTTTATTGACAATATTAGTAGAGGATTTCCCTTCGGCTCAATTCTTCTGTATCGTTATGAAGGCGAGAAAGAGCTGAGCCTGATAGATGGCTTGCAAAGGTTTAGCACGCTGAGAGGGTATAAAGAGAACCCAGAGCAATATTTTACTAACTATTCTGAACACGTGGATCACGTTATTGCCAATATTGAACAGGGACGCAGTATTGAACTTGCAGAGGATTCAAAGCGTAAACTTAGGGAAGAAATAAGCGCATGTATACGCGCGGTGTTGAAAAACAGTGAGCGAAGCCCCCGTAGTCTTCGCGACATGATTCGTAACGATGTTTCGATTTATCCCTCTAAAGAAGAGTATAGCGATGATTTGTATGGCGATGATTTAATTGATCTTCAGGCGGATTTGATTAAGAAGGCAGAGCAGTTTCTTGATCTAGACGATCTCGTGATTCCGTGCATTGTTTTTAATGGCCCAGAAGATCAACTACCCGATGTATTTGCAAATTTAAATCAGGGTGGGACAAAGCTTTCAAAATATCAGGTTCTTGCTGCGCAATGGAGTCATCATTCGATTACATTACCAGATTCCGAAAATGGGAATAAACTGCTGGAAAAAGTTATAGATCGATATCAGAAGCTTATTGATGAAAGAGATCTTGAGATTGATGGCTTTGATGCTCAAGAAATGTACGAGAGCCATCAGATTAATCTTTCCGAATTTTGTTTTGCTATTGGAGAGTTGATCGCAGAAGCTTCAAAGGTCTTTTGGGGAGATCTTTTTTCTCAAGATCTAAGCAAAAAAGAAGACACTATTAATGTTATTGGTTATGTGTCCACGGCAATTGCATTAGGTGTAGACAATCGATCATTAGGAAAGCTTCCTGACAAGCTGTCTTTATTTCGAGCAGAAGGCTTCATAGATTCACTAGTTGAAAAAATACTACATGAATATAAAGTTATTCAAGCTGCTTTTGAACAGCGTCTTAAATTTCCTGGTCAAACGAGCAAACGTAAGTATGAAACTGCCTGTATTGCAGATATGCAAGCACTCTCATTTTTCGCTGAATTATGGCATAAGCATTATTTTATCGACGAGCGCAATCTTAACATTGGAGTAATTGAGCACTACAAAGAAAAAGGCTATGAACAATCTCGTAAGAATCTCGTTGCATATTGTGTGTCTGATGTCGTAAATCATCAGTGGCAGGGGGCGGGAGACTCAAGGTTAGCGAGTTTTTATATTCCTGATTGTTCTGCTAGAAACAGTTATTATGTTCCAATTGAAAAGGAGCTTCTCCGAGAAAGATTATTGAATTGGTATGATGAAGCTACATCGAAAGCTAGTGTAAATATTGATAAGATTTCACGAATGCTTCTCTGTATTTTTGCGAGCCAATATGCAAGTGAGTACACAGCAGAACAATATGATATTGAGCACATTATAGCTAAGGATAAATTTAAGAATAATTCTACGGGGATACCTGGTGGAGTTTTAGGAAATCTAATGTATTTGATTCCGAAAACTAATCGTGGCAAAAAATCTCGCAATCTCTATGCATTGTGTGATCATGAAGGAATTGAGTATTCGAAACAGTACCTTGAAATGAATCGTTATCCATTACGTCCTCAAATCGATTACGCTGAGGAGTGTCTTGGTCAAGGTCAAACCGACGAGGCTACTAGGCTGATTGTAGAACGAGGTAAAGAACTACTTTCTGTAATAGCAAATGCTTTAGGTGCTTGATATTTCTGTAAAATTGAAAGGACAATCGTCATATTAGCAATGCTATGTCTTTTATCGCAACGAAAACGGAGATAGGACAGGGTATTAACGCTTAGACAAAATGTTTATGCATGGAGCTCGTTCGCGTTATCTATTTTATTTAATACTTTTGCGTTGACTAATTCGTCCAGCTTGTAATCATCGCGAAGCTGCAACAGCTCTTCTTCAGTGAGATCAAGCCATTGTCCATATGCAATTACGTCTCCATACCATTTGTCTTGGTCAGGGACGTATGCTAAAGAGTACTCTTTCGTGCA
>FR895149.1:19375-37669 GCA_000435675.1 Eggerthella sp. CAG:298
ATCCAATCTGGCAAACGACCTCAGATGTCCTCGCTTTATTTCGCGATCCCCAATAACCCCCCTTGAAAGATTGATACTAGGTTTCATATTTCGGTCCTTTCCGCACTGAAGCTGGGCTTAGGTTTTCTATCAGGGTTTATTACTTTGTGCTTGTGGATATAAAGCTACATCTTTAGATCATTGCTCAGTTTAAGAAAAGAAACGAACATCGCATGTACTGTATTCGTCCCATCGCTAAATAGCACAGCTAGAGAAGAAGATCGGTTATATATTAGCAACAGTGTGTCTTTTATATTACAATGAATGCGATGAAGAGGTTCGTAATGCAATGAGGGTGCTGATGTGGTCAGTGCTTGGGCAGATGGTGCGTTCGTGAGTGTGCGGATTTGCAAACGCTCGAATCGTCTTAAGCGCATAGACGGACGCGGACTCTCATCAGCAGATTTCGCTATTCTGAGGAGACAGACATGCTCACGAATGATTTCTTAGGTGACAACATTGCACGGTTGGGATTCGGGGCCATGCGCCTTCCCGTCATAGGCGGCGATGCTTCCAACGTCGATCAGGTAACGCTCGATGCTATGGTCGATACGGCCATCAAAGCAGGCGTCAATTATTTCGATACAGCCTATCCCTATCATGGTGGCATGTCCGAGATCGCGCTTGGCCGCTCGCTTGCGCATTATCCACGCGATAGCTACTTCTTCGCCACCAAGTATCCTGGCCACCAGATCGCCGACACCTATGATCCCGCCGCGATCTTCGAAGAGCAGCTGACCAAATGCGGTACCGAATACTTCGACTTCTACCTGCTCCACAACATCTACGAGGCATCCATCGAAGTCTATCTGGACGAACAGTGGGGCATTGCGGATTATTTTGTCGAACAGAAGAAGAACGGCCGTATTCGTCATCTGGGCTTTTCGTGTCATGGTCGCCCTGAAACGCTCAAGCGTTTCCTTGACTACGGTGCGCGCAAGTACGCCGAGCTCGAGCAGCGCGATCCCGAAACTGCAGCCCTGTTCGCGGGCAATAACATCATGGAGTTCTGCCAGATCCAGCTGAACCATCTCGACTGGACCCTGCAGGACGCTGCTGCGAAAACGGCGCTACTTGAGAGCATGAACATCCCGATCGTGGTCATGGAACCGCTGCGCGGAGGCAAGCTTGCTCACCTGAACGATGCTCAGATGCAGCAGCTGAACGCGAGTGCACTTGGCGGCGCAAATTCTTCTGCTCGTTCGGCGGTGGAGTGGTCGTTTCGCTGGTTGCTCGGCATCCCGAACGTGAAAACGATCCTGAGTGGCATGTCGGACCTTGCTCAGGTGGAGGAGAATTGCCGCATCTTCCAGGAGTCGGCTCCGCTTTCGGAAGCTGAAGAAGGCGTGCTGATGGATGTGGCAGAATCGCTCAAGGGCGGTGTTCCGTGCACTGCATGCCGCTATTGCGTTGATTCCTGCCCGCAAGAGATCGACATTCCTCTGATGATGAACGCCTACAACGATCTTCAATTCGACACCAGCTTCACGGTATCGATGCAGATGGATGCTGTGCCTGAAGGTCAGCGTGCTCAAGACTGCATTCAGTGCGAATCGTGCGTGCAGATGTGTCCGCAGGGAATCGACATCCCAGCGGTGCTCGAAGACCTGGCAGCTACGCTCGATAAGATGCCGAAGTGGGCCGATTTGTGCCGCGAGCGCGAAGAGGCGGCAGCGAAATTGGCGGCGCAATCACAAGAATAGTTTCTGCAGCCTGCTACCTACGTAATCCCGCCGGGCAAAACAGCGCCACGGTGGAGACACGCGCGTTGAGGCTGCTACCTAGGGCCATGACCTAACTTGCAAAGCAGCTGATTACGCCAAAGAGCCACCAAAGAAACAACTTGTTTAAGGTTGATGGGCAAATGGGCGAGATAGGCCGGTCATGCGCTAGGGTAGTGCATTATGAGCGATTCTGCGACAACCCCTCATCTGCCAACTGGTTCAACCCGCACGATCATGATCGTGGTGCTGCTCGTCTGCAATGTGCTCGCTTGCTTTCTTGAGATGCTCATGAACATCGCGCTCGATCATATTGCGACACAGTATGACATTCGCCTTTCGCTCGCGAACTGGGTGGTGCTTGGCTTCGCCATCGTGAACGCAACGGCCATTACCACAGCGGCTTCGCTTCTGCGTCGTTTCGGCATTCGCAAGATCATGTTAACAGGATGTCTGTTTGCGCTTGCAGGGTCGTTGCTCGGCTTCTTCGCAACTTCGTTCCCGCTGATCGTGGTGGCTCGTTTGATCCAGGCAGTAACCACGGGCCTTTTCTTCCCTGTGGTTAATGAAGCGCTCTTCACGCTTTCGCCAAAGGGCAAAGCGGGCATCCTGCTTTCTGTCAACTCTGCAGTTTGCGGTTTTGCGTTCGCACTCACGCCGCCTATTGCTGGTCTCGTGTTAACGTATGGAGGTTTGAAGGCGCTGTTCTTAGTGCCTGCTGCCTGTGCGCTCGTTCTGGGCGTCGTCTGCTATTTCACCTTGCACAATATCTACGTGCGAGTGAAGCGGAAGATCGATATCCCAAGCCTTGTTCTCAGCTTTGTGGGGCTGGGAGCATTCATGTGTGGCCTGAATGAGGTCGCTCACGATCCGTTGCCTTCGATCGTGCTCATGCTCTTCGGCGCGGTAATGATCGCTGTGTTCGTAAGACGCCAGCTGCGTATCCCTACGCCCCTGCTCGATCTGAGGCCGTTCAAATATCAGGTTTTCTCGCTCGGAGAAACTCTTATCATGATCGCCTATATGGGGTCGCTCTTCGTAAGCTTGGTGGTGCCGTTGTATCTAGAAGGCGTACAGGGCGAAACGCCTTTCATCGCTGGTTGTTTGCTCTCGATCCCGATCTGCACCTATGCGACGCTCTGCATCGTAAGCGGCAAAGTGCTCAGCAAACGGGGCATTTGGCCTTTGGTTTCGTGCGGATTCGGCCTTGCGGTGCTCGGCTTCATCCTGGTGTATGGCGGCGTTTCCTTGGGGAACATAGTGCTCGTGCTGGTTTTCACCGCCCTGGCATATGGAGGGATCGGTCTGGCTTACCCTTCGGTCAAGAGCGTGGATTTCGAAGCCGTGCCGCAAACGCTGTCCTCGCATGCTTCCTCGATCCACTCAACGCTCGTTCAGATCGCAGGATCGATCGGTACGGCGCTTTTCGTGGGAATCATGTCGGGGCAGATGGAGCAACTTAGCGCTGCGGGCGCATCAAGGGCAACCGCCTATGCATCTGGTTTCGAGATCACGCTTAGCATCATCATCGGCATCATTGCGGTAGGGTTCGTGCTCTCGTTCTGGTATTCGCGCATCGTCAGGAAGAAGAAGCACTAGCGCACGTGCTATTCGGAAAAGCTCGTAATCCAGTCTATAGCTTACGGATCGGATGACGAATGACCGTCTTGAGGTTTTCGGGCTTGGTGCGACGCGGGTCCGAAAGATAGATCTCGTGATGATGCCGACCTTCGGGGGTGTTCGACATATCGAGCGCATAGCATTCGCTGGTAACAAAATCGTCGAGCAGCGCGATCGTGGCGGGTTCTTCGTCGTAACTTCCGAGGTGCATGATCTGCGCGCAAAGCCCCTCGTCTATGGTCACCAGTTCGGCGCTTGAGGTGCCGAGACCTTTCTTATGCGCAGCTTCGCTTTGTGCCCAGGCGAATACTTCAGGTGTGACGAAATCGGGAAGGCGAATAGCTGATATCCATTCAAACGTTTCCTTGTTCGAAAAATCAACGCCATCAAGACCTTGCTGCCACCAAAAGCCCTCAAGGGGAGGGACGACGAAATCGAAATACCCGTCAATGCGGGTATCGCCCATCTTCGACATCTTGATGGTGTAGGCGATGGCATAAAGGATGCCGATCGCGTTCTTGTATGCGCCGTCCTCTTCATTCGGGTCGCCTTTGCCTCGAACGGCAACATAATTCATAGGAGGAACTTCAATGATCTCGGGCTTGCGTTTGGGCAGGTAGAATTCCTTGTATTCCTTTTTGAAGTCGAATGCCATGGACCTTCCTTATCCGCGATCGAAGAAGGGGCTCTTCGAACTGATGCTCACGGGAATGGCAAGAACCTGCTGAACACCTTCACCAAGTAAGCCGAGGTGTGCAGCGGCAGTGCCAGCGGAGAACATGATGCGCGTATCGACTCCGTAGGCTTGCGCACGCGAGACGGCAGAGCCGAGCGCGATGCCCACATCGACCACATTGATCGCGCAAGGTGCTTCGGCGGGCTTTTCGCCGCAGGTCGGGAACCCGCAATAACCGCAGTTCAAAGATTGAACCTTAGGTCTGGTTCCAATGAGCACTACGCATTGGCACGTGCAGACGCATCCTGCATCACGAAGGAAGAACGCATGCCCGCGCTCTTTGCCGATGGTTTCCATGGCGACCGCGAGAGCTTCCTTCTCATCGCCGTTCACAACAGCGCATTCGAGCACATCGATGCCCTTTCCTTTCGGAGCAGTGCGTGCTGCAACGAGCATCTTTTGGGCGATATCGAGTGCTTGGGCTTCGCGCAGATCGCGTTCGTTGTATATCACGGGAACTCCTTGCTAAAAACGGGTAGGCTCTTGTCATTCCATTAGGTACTTGTGACAGGATAGCATCAATGCGTATGTGCACCTATACGACTCTGATAGAGAAACATATTGTTGCTTTTAGGCGGCATCAATGCGGGTGAGCTACATAGATGACCCAGTAGCGCTCCCAGACACCTGCAAGGAGGCAGAGCACTCCCGCGGTTGCTGCCCCGAGTGGTCCGAAGAAGCATGCAGCGATGGCGCAGATGCCTGCGATGCCATAGACAACGATCGCATTGCCCGCAAGAACCGCCTTTGAGTACATCTTGGAGGCGCGTTCGTGGATATTCATCCACACCAGTGCGTAGGTGAAGCAGCGGAACACGATCAGCGCGATGAACGGGATGATAAGTGCTTCGATGGTAGCAAATTGTCCGAAAACGAGCGAAAGCACGATCAGAAGACCCATTCCCATCGTAAGAGCATCGCTCGCTACCCAACAGGTGAGCCAACGCGCTTTCTTAAGGCCGGGCTGCGATGTGCAGCTGAACACCACGCCTTTGTAGCAGATCACCACGCACGCTGCGATGAGCGCTAAGACCGCGAAAAGACGGAAGAGCACATCGAGCACTATAACTGCTTCGGGAGGCAGCCCGATGGTTGCGAGCAATGCGACCGTGATCCAGTAGATGGCGAGCGCGATGAATAGCATGATCGAATAGAAGATCAGGCCCACCACGCCGACCGATAGGGGGGAGGTGGGATGCAAGACCCTCATGGCATGTATGAATCGGACATGATCGCCCAGGTCGGCAACGAGCAAGAGCAGATCGAAAAGGACGATGAAGAACGCGAGCGTAAGCGCGATCGGCATGACGGGGCCGAAGAGCGTAGGCGCTGTGAGCCACGTGATCATCGTCACGAACATGAAGCCCGCAGTGAGATTGTTGAAGAAAAGATCCCACACGATGATGTTCTTCCAGTCAGGAAAATGAACGGTATCGTGCTGTTGGTATGCAGAAGGCTCGCCTTCAACCCATGTTCTATCCATGATCATCTTCCTTCCTACAGCAGACAAACAACGATCGTGATGGCTGCGATCGCAAGCATTCCTATAGCTTTGGCGTAATCGCCGATCATGAAGCTTACGGGCAATTTCGGTTGCGCTGGCAAGCCATAGACAGCAGGCTCGTCCATCAACAGGTAGAACGAATTGAGCGGTTGGTAATCCTGAAAGGGATCAACGCCATACAGGTTGGCTTTCTCGAAACCTTGCTCGTGAAGAAGGGCCAATCGTGCACGCGCACGCTCGACCATCTCTTCGCGCGGACCGAACTGGATCGCGCCGGTGGTGCACGCCGTAGCGCAGGCAGGCTCCAACCCGTCGCGCAAGCGGTCGTAGCATTCAGCGCACTTCATTGAATGGCCGGTCTCTTTGCTCACTTCAGGGACGCCGAAGGGACAGGCAGCCACGCACATACGACAGCCCATGCAGATATCGGTCTGGTAATAGATGCCTCCGAATTCATTGCGAATGATCGCGCCCGTGGGGCAGGCCTCATGGCAGGGTGACTCCTGGCAATGCTTGCAGTGGTCGGCCATGAAGAGCCATTGCCCTTGTTTCGGCTCATGAAGCAACCCATTCATCGAGGTGGGGGCTGTTCGGTCCGTTTCATTGACCTCTGAGAAGCGCTCGATGAACTTGACATGGCGCCAGTTCTCTGAAGAGAGATCGCGGGTATTGTCGTAGCTGTTCCCCGACCATTGGATATCTGTGGTCTTGAGCATGTTCCACTGCTTGCAGGCGATCTCGCACGATTTGCATCCTGAGCAGATGGAGGTATCGGTGAAGAAGGCCATCTCCGTTTGCGCAGGAAGCGGATCGCGGCGCTTGAACAAGGAGTAGACAACATCGAGCCTGCGATTCTTGCGCGGCTCTTTCGCGTCGTAGCGCTTATCGGAAAGCTTGAGTATGTTTCGCGGGTTCGGCTTCATGGCTAGTTCCTCCCTTCCGGTTGAGCCGGCCAGGGGGTATCAGGGATCGGCTCATCGAATAAGGGGTCGTATTCGAACGGATATGGGTCGAGCTTCTGAAGGTCGTTCGGGTCCGCCTTGGTGATCCGCACCGCAAATCCTTTAGATGCGGGAATCAGACCATCGGAAGCCATGATGGCGGGGCTGAGGTCGTTGGTGATGTCGCTGACCATCAAGCCCTTGTATCCTGATGCGACGAACGCGCCAACGACGGTCGCCTTCTGTCCGTAGACCTCTCCGATGCGCAAGCGGGGCGTTACGAGGGCTCGGATCTGCAGCTTAGCGCGTTCGCTTTCGACGGTGACATAATCTCCTGTTTCCACGCCGATACTTGCTGCTTGCTCGGGAGAGAGCTCCAAGAAGCGTTCTGGCTGCAATCCGACGAGCCACGGCATCGTGCGCGTTTGCGCACCGGAGAGCCAGTGCTCGGTCACATGGTAGGTGGTCATGATCGTGGGATAGTCGTGCTCGCCCACGGGTGCGATGGGATTCTCAACATCGTCGACGATGACCAATCCAGGATCGCGCGTCTGTTCCCAAAGCTTGTTCTCATAGGGCGATTCGGTGGTTTCGTAGTAGACCGGCATGGGGCCCTCTTTGATGCTGTAGGGCACGAAGAGCCATGCCTTGCCGTCCGAATGAGCGCCGAAGGGGCAATCGCCCGCAAGCGCCGCATCGCCTGTTGCGCCCGGTTCTGGTTGGTAAGTTGGCGGCTTCTTCGCATTGCACTGCGGCTTGTCGTAACCTACCCATTGTTCGAGCTGTTCATCCCACCAGATGAGTTTCTTGCGCTCTGACCAAGGCTTGCCTTCTGGATCGGCGGAGCAGCGGTTGTAGAGGATGCGAGAGTTCTCGGGCCAGCTCACACGATAGTCCGAGAAGATCGATCCGTTATGGACATCTCCTGTCTCCGTGCGATTCATCAGGTTCTCGCCTTCGGGGCCGAGGATACCTGAGAGCAGGCGGCATCCGCATACCGTCGAGCCATCGTCTTTGAGCGTGCCAGACCCTTGGCAGACCGAGCCGTCATCGATGTTGAATCCGTTCATCTCTCTGACGACCTTCATCATATCCAAGTCGCCTTCGATAGGGGTGAGCTCGAATTCTCGCTCGCTTCTGGTAGGACCGTTCGCATCGTAATCCCAATAGAGCGCGCGCATGCCCGCATCGCGTTCATCGGTCGTTGCATTCGCTTTTGCTTGCAGTCTCTTGCCCAGTTGGTAGATGTACCACGAATCCGCATGAGCTGCTCCGGGTGCTTCTTGGATGCGCTCGTGCCATTGCAGTACGCGTTCGGTGTTCGTGACCGAGCCCTCTTTTTCCAAGCAGGTGCATACCGGTAAGTAGAAGACCTCGGTTTGACATTCATCGGGCGAGGGCCCTTTGGGGTCGGCATACCAGACCGAAGCGCTCTCATTCTCGAAGAGATCCATCACCACGAGCCATTCGAGATTTCGCATCGCATCGCGGCTCCAGCCCGTGTTGGGGTTGGTCACGGCGATGTTCTGGCCGATCACCACCATGCCATCCATACCGCCACGAAGGGCTTTTTCCATGGAGACGGTGAGCGATTCGTTGTCACTGAGCTTCGGGAGCCATTGATAGCCATATTCGTTGTCTTTGGTGGCGTTCTCACCATAGTAAGCTTTGAGCAAGCTGACCATGTAATTCGGCAGTGATGCCCACGAACCACGTTCGGTCTCCAGCTTCCACATGCCATCGCTCGTCTTGTCGAGCGCACCGCTGAAGCCATGGCCATTAGCGAGGTAATCGGCCAAGGTGGCGTTGCCAGGATGTGCTTCTGGTTGAGGAATGTAGTTCGGCAAGACATTGAACAGCGTGGGGACATCGGTGGCGCCTTGTACGTTGGAATGCCCGCGGAGCGCTAAGATGCCGCCGCCAGGGCGACCGATGTTGCCGAGCAATAGCTGCAAGATAGCGGCGGTACGGATGATCTGGGAGCCGCTGGAATGCTGCGTGAAGCCGGTCGCATAGCAGAAAGCCGTGGTGCGATCGCGTCCGGAGTTCCTGCCGATGAGCTCGCCGACCTTCACGATATCTGCTGGGCGGCACCCGCAGATATCGGCCACTACCTCAGGTGTATAGTAGCTGACTGCTTCTTGATCAGCTGGAACACGCAGTGCGGGTCTTGGAGGGTAAGATCTTGCTTGGGCTGCCCATAGCTGCCATCGGGATTCATCTCGTATTGATAATCCCAAGTGGTTCCAGCCTGAGAATACGAATTGGTTTCAGGATCCCATCCATTGAAGAAACCGCGCACATCATCGAACTCAAAACCGGGATCGATGAGCGTAGCTGCATTTGTATAGTTGATCACGTACTCCTTGAACCAATAATCATGCTCGAGGACGTAATTGATGAGGCCTCCGATGAAAGCGATATCCGCGCCAGGACGCGTATGAACGTAGTGGTCGCATGCCGCAGAGGTACGCGTGAAACGAGGATCGACATGGATGGTGATCGCACCTTTTCGCTTCGCTTCCATCGGCCAATGGAACGCCACGGGATGAGCCTCTCCCATGTTCGATCCCATGATCAGGATGCAGTCGCTATTGATAAGGTCGCGCGGAGGATTGGTGCAGGCACCGAATCCGAAGGTTGGCGAAAGCGCTGCGACGGTGGTGGAATGGCAATATCGTGCGGAGTTCTCGGTGGGCAAGATGCCCAGACCTCCCGTGAAGAGCTTTCGGATGAGGTAGCACTCTTCATTATCGAGAGCCGATCCGCCGATGAATCCGATGTTCGTCGCCGCGTTTATCGTGAGGCCGTTCTCGTCCTTTTCGACGAACCCCTTGTTGCGGGTCTCCCAGATGCGATCGGCTATGGTATCGAGCATCCAATCGATGCTCTTCTCCTCCCATTCGCTCGCACCTGGTGCACGGTAGAGCGCGCGCGTCTCTCGATAGGGATTGCGGTTCAGCATGAACGTCGACATGCCCTTGGGACATTGACGTCCCGCATTGATGGGGGAGCGCGGATCGCCTTCAACTTCGATGAGCTCTTTGTCCTTATAGAAGGCCAGCTGCGAACAGCCTACTGCGCAGAATTGGCATACGGTAGTGCCGCGTTTCGCTTCGCGCAACCGCGTGCACTTATGAACCGTACGATCGCTCAGAACGTCATTCACGTGAGCCATGGTCAAGTCCTTTCCTTCCTTAAACGGTGGACTGCTTGGGTGTTCATGCTAAGCAGTCCACCAGCAAAGCTGCAGGAAGATCACCGAAGCGATTCCTGCCCGATCATTCCAGTTCTCGTTCTCCAGCGCGCACCGGGCGATCGACGGGTCGATCGCTTCCCATGGGGGCGCCATTCATGCGCATCTTCTGCATGTTCCTCATAAGATAGATCGGCGATGCATATCCGCTCCAGATATGTATCAGCCTGGTGAACGGAACGATGAGGAAGACGCAAAGCCCGATGAAGATATGGATCTTCTGCGGGGTGGCTGCATCGATCAGGTGCGTGTAGGCATCAGGCTGGAGCGTGACCAAGGCGATGGCCCAGTTCACGAAATCCAAGAGGCCTTCGCCTGATTTGTCGTAGAGCGCTGCGTTGACAACACTCGTTGCGCCCATGATGAGCACTGCGCCAACCACTACCAAAACGAGCCAATCGCTCGGACGCGAGGTCTTGCGAATGCGTGGGTTGGTGATGCGTCGGTGGATCATCAGCGTGATGCCGATGAGGCAGAGCACTGCGCAGGCACCGCCTGCGATGATCTCGAGTACTTGGGTCATTTGCGGCGTGATGCCAATATCCAGAAGGAATTGCTTGGGTACGAACAGCCCGAAGAGGTGTCCGAAGAGCAGTCCGATAACGCCGACGTGGAAGAATCGCGCGCCCCAGTTGATCTCTTTCTTACCGCCCAGAAGCTCCGAGCTCTGGCTTTTCACCGTGTAGGGGTGCGTGAGGAAGCGGATGAAGCTTCCCACCAGCCAAACCGTGATGACCACATAGGGAAATACCTGATAAACAATGAAATAGAGAAGGTGTGTAAGATCCGTATCCATAGTCATCACTTCTGCTTCCTTGGCTTGGCAGCTACTTCATAATCCTTGAACGTAGGTGCGATCTTCCTATCCATCGGGCCTCCGAAGATCTTCGATGCGCGATACCGCTGATCCCGACCGCCGCCCATGTTCATGCCTTGTTCACCTTGCTTGAGAACGCTCGCCTCGTGGTCGCGGTTAGCGGTGGGTATCACGAAGCGATCCTCGTAGTTCGCGATGGCAAGCAATGAATGCATCTCGCACACGTCTTCAGGCGTAAGACCGAGCGCGCGAAGCTCGTCGATCTCGGGAGCTTCTTTGATAGCTTCGAGTGGCAATTCACTCTTCAGGTACTGATCGAGCCCTGCAGAATCGCTGTAGTGCCTTACGATGGAGCGCATGAGCAGTAAGCGCGATAGAGCATCTTGGACGACCTGGGTGTTTCCGCCAGCAAGGAGGTTGGCGAGATACTGGATCGGTATCCTCAAGTCCCCTGCTTTTGGCAACATGCCATCCATTGAGAGCTTGCCTGCATCGATGGCGTTCGCGATCGGGGACAAGGGGGGAACGTACCAGACCATCGGAAGCGTGCGGTATTCGGGATGCATCGGGAAGGCGAGCCCCCATTCGATGAGCTTGCGCACGGGCGACTTCTGCGCTGCCGTGATCCATTCATCCGAGATTCCTTCAGCGCGTGCTCCTTCGATAACGTCAAGGTTGAACGGATCGAGGAAAACGCTGCGCTGCGCTTCGTAGAGATCGGCCTCGTTCTCGGTGCTCGCAAGCTCTTTTATCTTATCGGCATCGTAGAGGACGACCCCAACATAGCGAATGCGTCCCGTGCATGATTCGGAGCATACGGTCGGGCATCCGCTCTCGATACGGGGATAGCAGAAGATGCATTTCTCTGCTTTTCCGCTCGACCAGTTGTAGTAGACCTTCTTGTACGGGCAACCGGTCATGCACATGCGCCAGCCACGGCATTTATCCTGATCGACCAAGACGATGCCGTCCTCTTCGCGCTTGTATATGGAGCCTGATGGGCAGCTTGCTACGCATCCGGGATTCAGGCAATGGTTGCAAAGGCGCGGGAGGTAGAACATGAACGTATTCGCGTATTGCGCGTAGATCTCGCGCTGGACGCCCTTGAGGTTGATGTCCTCTACCGCTTCAACATCTACGCCACCCAGATCGTCTTCCCAGGCAGCGCTCCCTTCGATCTTGTCCATCACCTCGCCCGTTATGTAGCTGACTGGCTGGGCGGTAGGCGCCGTTTTCATGAGAGGGGCCTTTTGCAGCTTCTGGTAATCGAAGGTATAAGGTTCGTAGTATTCGTCGATGGTCGGCAACAGTCCATTGCTGAAGATGCCGGCTAGAAGCCACGAGCGGGGCCCGCGCTTCAGCTGCAGCTTTCCGTTCTTGACCTGCCAGCCACCCTTCCATCTGTCCTGATTTTCCCATTGCTTCGGGTAACCGGTGCTCGGCTTCGTCTCGACATTGTTGAACCAGACGTATTCCATGCCTGGTCGATTCGTCCATACATTCTTACAGGTGACCGAACAGGTATGGCACCCGATGCACTTATCGAGGTTCAAGACCATCGTAACTTGAGCGCGTATCTTCATAGTAGCGTCTTCCTCCTTGTGCCTCGGGTTAGCAGTCTTTCGCGACGACGCGCTTGGTCAGAATATCGGCTTCTGTCTCAGCTTCTTCATCGAGCCACTCAACAGAGTCGAGCTTATGGAGCCAGATGAAATCGTCGCGATTCGGGCAAATGGTCCCATAGTAGTTCAGGTGGAACGAGAGCTGCGCATAGCCGCCGATCATGTGCGTTGGATTGATCACGACGCGGGTCGGAGAATTATGGTCGCCACCGCGAATACCCGTGACCTTCGAAGCTGGCGTGTTCATGATCTTCTCGGTTGCATGCTGCAGGATCGAGAGACCTTCTGGCATGCGCGAGGTGAGGATGGCGCGCGCCACCATCGCACCATTGGCATTCCAGAATTCGACCCAATCGTTGTCTTCGATACCGGCAGCTTTCGCATCCTTATCGTTGAGCCAGATGGTGGGGCCTCCTCGCGAGAGGGAAAGCATGCGTTCGTTGTCGTAATAGGTCGAATGGATGCCCCATTTCTGGTGGACCGTGGTGAAGTTGAGCATGATGGTAGGATGGCCATTATCGGCAGCATGCTGATAGCCAGCCAATGCTCGTTGGTCTGCGGGCGGTCGGTATTGAGGGAATTCCTGGCCGAAGGCGCGCATCCATTCGTGATCTTGGTAGAAATGCTGCCTGCCAGTGAGCGTTCGCCACGGAAGGTTCAGATTGATGTTCTGCCAGAACGCGATATAGGGGATCTCGTCGTTTTCGGTTCCGGACCAATCGGGCGCCGTGAAGGTCTTGCGCGATTGGATCTGAAGGTCGAAGAAGGTGAGCTTATCGCCCCGATGCTCTTCAGAGAGCTGCTTGCAAGGAACACCGCTTTGCTTCTCGACGAAATCCCAGCTGTTGTAGGCGAGAGTGCCATTGGTCTCGGGCGAGACGCGCATGATCATATTGGCTGCCGCGATATCGGAATCCATCTTCGGACGACCTTGGGCAACGCCTTCCTTCATCGTGCCGTTCAATTCGGCCAGTTCCTCGATCTCCTGATCGAGACCCCATTTGATGCCACGATTGCCGCCGCCGTTCTCTGAGAGGCGTGGGCCTACTGAGCAGTACATATCGTGGATGTTGGCGTAATTGCGCTCCACTTCAACGATATGCGGGGCGGTCTTGCCAGGGATCAGGTCGCATTCGCCTTCGTACCAGCGCTTCACCTCGAGCGGTTGTCCCAGCTCGGATGCCGTATCATGACCGAGCGGCGTGAGCAGCACATCCTTAACGGCGCCGAAGCGTTCGGGATAGGCACCGCCGAGCTGCGAGATGCGTTTGGCGAGCAGCTCGAAGATCTCCCAATCGCTCTTTGCTTCCCACGGGCATGAAACAGCCTTTACAAAGGGATGGATGAAGCTATGCATATCGGTGGTGTTGATGTCGTTCTTCTCGTAGAAGGTAGCCGCGGGAAGCACGATATCGGAGTAGAGGCTTGTGGTTGACATGCGGAAATCAAGGTTGACCAGAAGGTCGAGCTTGCCAACGGGCGCTTCTCTCCATTTCACGAGTTCGGGTTTGAGATCTTCCTCTTCGGCAGTGAGCTCTTCACCGACGATGCCATCTTGAGCGCCCATGAGATGCTTGAGGAAATATTCTTGGCCTTTGCCGGAAGACCCCAAGATGTTCGAGCGCCAAACGAAGAGGTTTCGCGGCCAGTTGAATGGCTCATCGAGATCTTCGAGGCTGAAATGGATCTTGCCGCTCTTAAGGGCATCGACCAGGTATTCTTGCGTGTCTTGGCCGTTCTTCTTCGCTTCTTCGGCGATCTTGATGGGATTGACATCGAGCTCGGGTGCTGTTGGCAGCCAGCCCATCTTCGAGCTTTGAAGATTGTAATCAAGGTACGTGCCGCTGAAGCGTTTCGGGTCAGCAAGAGGGGAGCGCATGTAGGAAAGCGGCATACGCTCATAGCGCCACTGATCGGCATGCTCATAGAAGTAGCTTGTTGCGTTCATCTGGCGTGAGGCAGGGACCCAGTCCTGTGCGAATGAGAATTCTGCCCATCCGGCTTCGGGGCGGATCTTCTCCTGCCCGACGTAATGGCACCAACCGCCTCCAGGAACACCTACCGTTCCGCAAAGCATGAGGATGTTCATGATGCCACGATAGGCATTGTCGGTTTGATACCACTGATTGAGTCCAGCGCCCATGAGCACGCATGCTCTTCCCTTGGTGGTAGAGGCTGCAGTTGCGAATTCTCGCGAGAGACGTATCACGTCTTCAGCGCGTACGCCGGTTATGTCTTGCTGCCAACGAGGCGTGAACGGAACGTTATCCATCTCGCCCTTGGCCACCTGACCGCCAATACCGCGGTCAATGCCCAAGAACGCGCCAAAGAGATCGAAGACCGTTGTGACAAGGGCTTCTCCTTCAGCTGTCTTGATACGCTTCACGGGCACTGCGCGCTCGAGCACGGGGCCATCGTCGGTGTTGCCAGGGAACAGCGGGATGCTCTCATCGCCGAAATAGGGGACGTTCAGCGCAACCACTTCGTCTGAGGAATCGATGAAGCTCAAGCGAGGATGGATGTCCTTGCCGGTCTCTCCATCGATCTCGAGGGTGTTCCATTTGCCCTCATCGCCGTTCGCTTCCTGCTCCCATCGGTAGCCGATCGAGCCTTGCGGCACGGCAGGGGCATCGCTCGTCTCATCCCATACGACCGTCTTCCACTGGCTATTGCCCGCCTTGGCGTAGGCTTCAAGATCGCTCGCGCGCAGCGTGCGCCCTGCCACATAGGCATCTTTGCCCGCGCGCTTATCGAGGCAGACCAGCATGGGAAGGTCGGTGAACTTCCGTACGTAATCAGTGAAGTAAGGATCGGGGTTGTCCAGGTGGAATTCCTTGAAGATAACGAAGTTCATCGCGAGAGCCAGAGCAGCATCGGTGCCTTGCTTGGGATGCAGCCACCAGTCTGCGTCTTTCGTGCTCTCGCAGTAATCGGGACAGATATTGACGAGCTTCGTGCCGTTATAGCGCGCCTCGATCATGAAGTGAGCATCGGGCGTTCGTGTCATGGAGATGTTCGTGCCCCAGCAGAGGATGTAGTTGGAGTAGTACCATGCTTCCGACTCGGGCACGTCCGTTTGCTCTCCGAAGGTTTGAGGTGACGAAGGTGGAAGGTCGCAATACCAGTCATAGAACGAAAGGGGCGTTGCGCCGATGAGCGACAGATAGCGAACGCCAGCGCCATAGGAGACCATGGAATAGCCGGGGATCGGCGAGAAGCCCGCGATGCGATCGGGACCATATTTCTCGATCGTGTAGAGGTTGGCAGCCGCTATGATCTCGGTGGCTTCATCCCAGCTCGTGCGAACCAGATCGCCAAGGCCACGCACTTTCACGTAGCTCTCGCGCGTCTGGGGGTTTTCAACGATGCGCTTCCATGCTTCGAGGGGCTCATGATGAGCGCGCTCTTTGCGCCATGCATCGCGAAGTTGAGCGCGGATGAGAGGATGCTTGACGCGTGCTGCGCTGTAGAGGTACCACGAATACCCTGCGCCACGGGGGCACCCGCGCGGTTCGTGATTCGGAACGCCGCAAGGGGTAGGAGGGTAGTCCGTTTGCTGAGTCTCCCACGTGACGATACCGTCCTTCACGTAGATCTTCCAGCTACATGATCCGGTACAGTTGACACCATGCGTAGAGCGCACGATCTTGTCGTGCGCCCAACGATCACGATAGGCATCTTCCCAGTTGCGGTTCTCGTCGGTGACTTCGCCCCACCCGTCGGCGTAGCTCCCAACGCGCTTCTTGAAGAACAGCGAACCTTCGGTGAATTTCGACATATGAACCCCTATTCATCATGGCTCGAGCGGTGGTTGCTGCTCGAGCACGTGGATGTTGGTCTTGGCATGAAGCCCTAGTGTTGAAGCAGCCTTTCCTAGCAGCGGTTCGGCGCATTCTTCCTGTCGTAGAAGAAGACGTTGATCACCAAGATGGCGGCGAAAATGACCGCGGATACCGCAAACATCACCAGCGGGCTCGTGGATGCGAGCAGAACGCCGATGGTGAACGGGCCGTATGCTCCGATAGCAGAGGTCCAGCCAACTACTGCGCCACCTTGAACAGGCGGGAAGAGTACGGCCATCTGCTGAGTGGTGGAGGCGTTGCCGCATCCTGTCCAGAAGAACACCCACCACATCGCGATCATCCAGATCCAGCAACCCATAACGGAGTCGGGCTTATAGACGCACAGGAAGATGAGGCCGATGATCACTGCCGCAGCCATGATCGTGGTCACGCGCCCGCCGCGGATCTTGTCCGAGACCTTGCCTGCGCCGACGCGAGAAAGGGCACCGATAGCAGGACCGACCCATGCGAAGGCGATAGCGGAAGGGGCACCTTCGATGTGATTGAATACGCCATCGCCCATCAGTGCGAAATGTGCGCCCAAACCTGCGAAGGTGGCGAACGTTCCGTAATAGAACAGCGTCATAAACCAGGTGTGCTTGCTCTTGAAGATGGAGAATTGCGTTTTGAAGTTTGCGGTAACTGGGACCGAACGCAGCAAGACGATGGCCAGGATGGAGAGGATCACCACGAGCGGGACCCATATCCAGCCGGCGTTCTGGAGCCAGATCTCTTTGACCTGACCTGCTACGACCTCATGCTGCGGAGAGCCCAAGATCCCAAATACAGAAAACGTGATGACGATCGGCGTTACGAATTGGACAAGCGAGGTGCCGAAGTCCGACAGGCCGCCTTGTACGCCGAGGGCAAAGCCGCGCTTGCTCTTCGGGAAGTAGTAATTGGTGGACGCCATGAGTCCTGAGAAGGTGCCGCCGCCAATACCAGCAAGGAAGGCGAACAGCATCAACACTTCGAAGGGAAGCCCTGGGTTCGTTACCGCGTATATCCAGCACCCAAGCGGAATGAGCAGCAAGATGGTCGACATGAAGACTAGCTTGCGAGTACCCATTATGGGCGGTAAGAAGGTCCATAAGATACGCAAGGTGCCTGCTGAGAGGCCCACCATCGCCACGAGCCAATAGAGCTGGCTTGCATCAAGATGGAAACCGACGGCGTTGAGGTGCGGCGCCAGCGAGGGCACCAGATACCAAGCGCAAAAGCCGAAGGTCAACGAGAAGGTGGAGATCCATACCGTGGTCCAAGCTAAGCGCTTGTCCTATTTCTTCGGGTCTTCAGGATCCCATTCTTTTATATCTGCTTTCATGGCGATCACTTCCGTTCTTAGTGAATGCAACGGCCTCAAAACAGCGGTTGAAATGCCGTCTACATAAACCCTCCATGAGCATACCTAATCTTGTTAATTCAACAGTGCATGATGAATTGTTCTAATCTTTCTGTAGGTCTTTTGTTAGTTACTTGTTACCTATGCTGCTCGCCTGCGTTTTCATGTGAGACCTTGTGCCCTACGAGCTTGGATGCTCATTCGTTCTTCGGTTGAGGTTGCCTATAATGAGTTGAACACTGTTTTTGTCGATACCGAGCGCCTGTTCGTGTTTGAAAGGACTCTACGATGATCTGGGAATTGAAAGCTCTTGCCTGTCTTCTGCTCTATCCGGATGACGACCTTCTGGAAAGCCTTCCCGAGATCGATGCGGTGTTGCAGAAGAGCGAAGAGTTGGAAGCTGGCTCGAAGAAGCGCCTGGATGAGTTCGTCGCATGGGTCAAAGGGACGGACCTTACCTCGCTCCAGTCCGCTTATGTGTCGACCTTCGATATCGGCAAGCATGCGAGCTTGAACCTCTTCGAGCACACGCAGGGCGATTCGCGCGATAGAGGACACGTGATGGTGGAGCTGAACAGGCTCTACAAAGAGCATGGACTCGATCTGACCACCACCGAATTGCCGGATCATCTGCCCGTCTTCCTTGAGTTCATCGCAGGGCTCGAGCGTGAAGATGCCATGCTCTGGCTCGAGAGCACGATCGAACCCATTCGCAAGATCGATCGAGAGCTCCAGCTTGATGAGAGCCCTTGGGAAGCCGTGAGTGCGGCGCTGATCGACTTCGCGGGGGCGGAGCGCGAAACATCCTCTGAGCGTTCGACTGCTGAGATGATCCCGTCGCTCGATGCGGAATA
>FR895149.1:37747-75776 GCA_000435675.1 Eggerthella sp. CAG:298
TTTCATCCTCAGCAGCGCTCTAAGCTCTCCTACGAGTACAAACGCGGCATCAATAACAGAAGTAAATATCCTCCGTTTTTGATTCCCTTCTTTCTTTTTTGCAAGGATTTGCAGCGCTGAATCGTGTTAAGAGAAGAGAGGAAGTATAAGAGGAAGGTTACCTCATGAAGAAGCACATGAAGAAGCGGTCTTTTGCTTTGTTAGCAGTGGCGGTATGCGCTGTTCTAGCGATCCCTGCGCTCGCATTCGGTTCGGCGGCCGTGTTCTCAACCGAAAACGCAGTGCAAGCTGAGAGCGCGTTCGGTATTGAGAGGCAGGTCGATCAGTTTGACACGACCGTTCCAGCCGCGAACGAGCAACCTGAGTCCGCTCAACCGAACGCGGATGATCGGTCTGCTGCGGTTACGAACAAGGCATCTCGTCCAGCTGCAAATAGCCAAAGATTCATCGACGAGAATAGTAATGGTGTTTGCGATCACTATGAACAGGGAACCTGTGATTCTTCTTGGTGTGCTGTTGAAGGCTTAGGACAGGGGAGGGCAGGGAAAGGCCCCAATTCCTCTGCAGGACCTTCATCAGGGAATAGACATGAACCAGCTTGTGGGCAAGGATATGTTGATGCAGATGGTGATGGAGTGTGTGACAATCGAGGGACTGCTAATTGCGAAGCAGCCAATCGTGGCCACCATGGCAGACATTCCTGATAACGAGTATTAGCGAAAAGGCATGATGTGCGCAAGAGTGACGACATTGAGAGAGCGATAGATACCTTTGGGTCAACGGTGTGGCGTGTATGCGTTACCTTCTTCCGGCATAGCCACGACGCGCAAGATGCTTTTCAGGAGACATTCTTGAAGTATGCGCTTGCCGAGGAAACGGATTTCCAGGATGACGAGCATTGCAAGGCGTGGCTCATCAAGGTGTCGTCCAATGTATGTCGTGACATGCTGCGTGCGGCGCATCGAAAAGACCATTCGTTCGATCAGGAAACTGAGAGTCCATGCTGCGAGTTTTCTGTGGATGAAGACCCAAAAGAATCACGACATTTAGAGATAGTGGAGGCATTCCGTTCGTTGGATGATCCGCCGCGCCTTCCTCTTTTTCTATCGCTTTATGAAGGCTATACCGCGCCAGAGATCGCAGAGATAGTAGATGCTCCTGTAAACACGGTCTATTCCTGGATAGCGCGTGGAAAGAAGATGTTGAAGGAGGCGCTGTCATGAGAGATCATGAGCTGGAAGAACAGGTTAAAGCTGCCTTTGATAGCATCGAGCTGCCTCAAACGGTAAAGCAGCAGACGCTTGATCGCGTTCTTGACCGCTCGTCTGCTGATGCGCATGTGGATCGGTCAGCTTTATCGAGTGCAAATGAAAAAGCCCCTGTCATCGAGCCTTCTTTTAAGAGGATGAAGCGTCGAAAGACCATGACGATCTTGAGCGGAGCACTAGCTGCATGCCTTATCGTGGCGGCTGCTCTCTTCGCTATTCCTCAGCATGAAACAACGGTAGAAGAAATCCTTGAACCTACGGCGTTCGTAGACATAGACATCAATCCCTCGATCCAGCTAAAACTGGACCAGTCGGGAACAGTAGTGGATTCCGAAGGCATCAATGATGATGGAGTAGAGGCTCTTTCAAAGGTTGCTCTTGAAGGTATGAGCTACGAACAAGCGCTGAAAACACTGGCTGAAAGCGATGCTCTCGCTCCGTATTTTGAAGAAGATGCATTCGTTACGGTGAGCGTATCTTCTCAGGATCAGGCTCAGGAACAGGCTTTGATCCATGCGAGTGAAGCATGGCTTGCGAGTGTTCCTTGCAGGAGTACATGCAGTGTTGCAAGCCAGCAATTCTATGAAGAGGCTCATAGTCATGGCATGGGTTGCGGCCGGTATGCTGCAGCCGTCAAACTGATCGAATTGGACCCCGATACTACGCTCGAGGAGTGCTCTCGCCTATCCATGCGCGAGTTGCATGATCGCATTGCTGCCTGCGCGTCGGATGATCCAACAGGGTCAAATCAGGGACAGAATGCAAACAATGGAGCGCATAGGGACTTTGATAACGGTCGGGGCCATGGTGCAGGTAGAGGCCATGGTGCCAACCATGGGTCGTATCATGGCCAGAGATGAACCAGTGTTCTATAAAAAAGTTTGCTCATAAAACAATTGTATGAAGAGTGCTTCCACCACGGCCTTCTTGATCATTGCATCCTGTTCGTTGTTCGGGTGGTAATGCAATGCATTTCGCGCTGAACTTGCCGCTGAACTGCCTAATCAATGGCCTCTACTCAATAAGTAGTGAGGGTATTGTTTTACGGTATCTGAACAATACGTAGCCTTATGTGATGCCCCTGTGTCCCGCGACCTATACTATGAAAATCGTGCTTGGCAAGCTTTGCGTGAACATGTTCAGCGGGCGGTCAAGCAGGAGGGGGAACCTTTACTACAAGGAGGAATAACATGGCAGATTACTACGGAACTGATACGGTCGTTTCAGACCTTCGTGACGATGGCCTTTTGATCATGCGCATCAATCGACCAGATGTTGCTAACGCTTTGAATGGCGAAACGTCTCGCGCGATGGAGAATATCATGAACCACGCTGAGACGGATCCAGCAGTCCGTGCGATCATCGTTACGGGTACGGGCAAGGTATTTTGCGCTGGCGAGGATCTTTCGGAGCTTTCTGAAGGTGGCGAATGCCAGACGGTCACCGAACATGGTTTCGGTGGTTTGACCGCGCGCGTTTGCTCGAAGCCGATCATTGCGGCAGTGAATGGTAGTGCTGCAGGTGGTGGCATGGAGATCGCGATCTCCTGCGACATCGTGGTCGCCAATGAGAATGCGAAGTTCGGCTGCACCGAAGTCGGCCTTGGCATCATCGCTTCAACGGGCGGTATCGTGCGCCTTGCTCGCGACATCAACCGCAAGGACTGCATGGAGTTGCTGCTGACCGGCAAGAAGATCAAAGCGCCTGAGGCGAAAGAGCTTGGCCTGATCAATTATGCTGTTCCTGCGGATGAGGTCATGGATAAGGCGATCGAGATCGCTGAGACCATCCTGCAGAATGCGCCGCTCGCGCTCAAATGGACCAAGTATCTTGTCCATGCTTGCGACCAGATGAGCGAAGAGGATGCTATGCGCTATTGCGATGCTGCGTATCGCTTCCTCGAGAAGACAGAAGATGGCATCGAAGGCCCGCTGGCTTTCACCGAGAAGCGCGAGCCGAAGTGGGTCGGCCGCTAGTCCTTGGACGGATATCGTCCCGCAAGACAACAGCTTGAACATACCCTCCTAAAGATAAGGAAAAGGCACATGCTCGGAGGTGCCTTTTCCTCGTTTATGGGCCAGATCGCCTGCTCAGTCCATGCGGTCTGGCTTTTTGTTCGTGAAGGGTTTGCTAGAAACCGCTCGCAGCTTTGAGACGGTAGATCCCGTCGTCTGTGAGTACCATGCGCTGGACGATGCCCTGCGCCACGAGCGTTTGGATCATGACGAACGTTTCAAGCAGCAGGTAGTAGCGCGCGACCGCAGGAAGCTTGTACCACTGTTCAGGTTCAGGGCGCTTCGAACAGAGGCGGGCCACCGTCTCTCCCATACAATAGGGATGCGCAGCGATGGCGCGCAGTACCTCACGACGGCGCTCAGCTTTGCGATCGATGATCTCGTTGATGCGGTCCGAGAAGCCCTTCTTGATCGGGCTGCCATGACCAGGGAGCACCAGGCGGGGCTCCAGCTTCTGCACCTTCTTCAGGTTCTCGAAATAGCGCTCGTAACCGTCCTCACCGGTGAAGAACGAATCGATAGCAGGTGTGGTGATGGTAAGAACATGATCACCACTGAACAGGATGCCCGCATCGGCATCGAAGAGCACGAGAGAGTCGGGAGAATGCCCCGGCACCTCGAAGACCTGGAGCGTGCGATTCCCGACCGTGATAGTGTCGCCTTCCTTAACGGGGCGAATATCAAAGCGCTCCTCGTCGATGAAGATCGTCTCGCGATTGCAGGCTTCGTAGGCTTGCGCATCAGCAGGGCTCGCACCCATCGCCAGCATGCGTCGGAAGAAGAGCTCATCGATCTCGGAGGCGATCGGCTCATGCCTGCTCTCGAACCCGATCTGCGATCCGTAAATGGGCGTACCTGGCGCCAAGATATCGTTCACCTGACCAGAATGGTCGAAGTGTTGGTGCGTCAAGAAGAGTTTGAGCTTGCCGAGATCGACCCCGATCGCTTCGAGCGCCTCGCGCATGATGTGGTAGGACTGTTCGCCTGGCGCACCGGCATCTCCCATCAGCCACTCTCCATCGTCGTAGACCAGATAGCTATTGGAAACGCCATCACCGAGATTCTTGAAGCGTACATGGGCTGAATAGACGAGCGGATCTTCGCAGACCAGCTCCCAATGGCATTCGGGCTGCGGCTCGTCTGGGTGCTCGTGCGTGTGCAAGGAGTGCTGTTGAGGCTGTTGTTCGAACATAGATGTCAGCTTACCAGACGAACCTGCCCAAACGGATCTTGAGCGCCATTACGAAATTTGAACGTTGCGCAAGGCGCCGTCGATCGCTAGTTCAACATGCTTGATTCCTGGAGCGATTGTCCACGTGTCTCCGGTGCCATCATGACCGAAAGCACCAATCCCAAAATGACGAGTCCTGCAGCTACCAGCATGGTCGGTCCAACGCCGAAGTTCTCGAGGAAGATCGGCGTGCCGTAGGTCGAGATGATGGTGCCGATACGCGAGATCGAGATGGAGATACCCACCGCTGATGCGCGCACATGGGTAGGGAAGAGCTCATTGGGGTAGAGCCACTGCAAGATGCCCGGGCCACCGCTGAAGAATGCGTAAAGTCCGAATGCGATGATCACGACCCAGATCGGTGCATCAGGGAAGATGCCCAAGATCACGAGACCGACAGCCATGAAGAACAGCGATCCGATCAGAAGCGGGCGTCTGCCCAAGGAATTGAGCCAGAACATGGCTGGGATCGTGCCGATCAGGAAGAAGAGGCTCACCGCGCTCTCACCCAGAATGGACATGCGTCCTTCCGAAAGGCCGAACGCGCTCATGATATCGGGGCCGAACGTGTAGATCGCGTACATAGGAACGACCTGGCAAAGCGTTAAGATGCCCAGGTAGATGATGCGCTTGAAGTAACCTGCCTTGAACAGGAATCCGAGCGAAGTCTTCGTGGGCTGCTCGTCCTCATGGATCTCGATATCCTCACCGAACACGCGGTCCATGACCGCACGCGCTTCAGCGAACTTCCCTTTGCTCTGCAGCCAGAGCGGGGATTCGGGGATGTCGTGCCTGCCGATCAAGAGGATGATGCAGGGGATGACCGCGCTGCCGAGCATCCATTTCCAGCCATCTTCTATCCCTACCAACGCGAAACCGACGAAAGCTGCGGCCGTTGCGCCCAGATACCAGGCAGCTGAGACCGCGCCCATCGAGATGGACCGGTGCGCTTTCGGGGTGAATTCGGCTATGAGCGAGGTGGCGATGGGGTAGTCTGCGCCTACGAAGAGACCTATCGCGAAGCGCGCCAATACGAGCTGGAGTGGATCGGCGGCGAAGACCGAGAGCACCGAGAACACTCCGATGGCCACTACGTCGATGATGAACATGGCGCGCCGGCCTACCAGGTCGGTCAGCCAGCCGCCTAAGATCGTGCCGAAGAAGATGCCCAAGAACACCGAAGCGCCAACCGCGGCGCTCCACAGGGTATCGAGGGCGAAGAGAGGGGTGATCTGGGTGAGCGCTACGCCGATGATGGCAAGGACGTAGCCATCCAGGAAGGATCCGCCGCTCGAAAAGAAGGTGATCTTGCGCAAGAAGGGCGTCATCTTGACATCGTCGATGGTCTTGTTGACGGCCTTCTTGACCTTAGTTGCTACTTCATCGACGGTGGCATTGGTCGCGCGTTCGCTTGCACCTCCTGAAGCAGGAGCAGACGCAGTTCCCGAAACAGCTGCTACCGCGCTACACGCAGCTACCGATGTAGTAGATGTAGGCGCCGAAGCAGCCGCGCCTGCCGATGCGGCAACGGGTGCTGCTTGTGGTGGACTTACTACTTGCGTGATCTTCTTGATCGCTCGTCTCATGACCTCTCACCTTACTTGCTAACTCGATGCGCATACTTGTTACTGCGACTTACTGTGCTGTTCTTCTGTTGTCTATCGTGCGGCTCAGCTTAAGAGCTTCTTCTCGATCTTCATGCTGCAAGCACGCGGGAAATCTTCAACGACCTCATAGAAGGTGGGGACCTTGAACGATGCCATGTGGTCCTTGCAGTACTGCTCGACTTCCGCAAGCGTCATGCTCTCACCTGGCGCGAATCGAACGAACGCCTTGATGGCTTGATCGCGGATCGGATCAGGAACGCCGATCACCGCAGCCTCAGCGATAGCAGGATGCTGTTCGAGGATCTCCTCGAGTTCGGTAGTGGAGATGTTCTCTCCTGACCTCTTAACCATGTTAACCTTGCGATCGACGAAGTAGAACCAACCGTTATCATCCTGATAACCTTGATCTCCTGTTTTGAGCCAGCCGTCGACGCTGAAGGTATTCTCGGTCGCTTCGGGGTTGTTGTAGTACTCGAGCATCACCGAACGGCCACGCTCGCCTTTTATCTGGATCTCGCCAACCTCGCCAGGGGGCAGTTCGTTGTCATTCATGTCGCAGATGCGCGCCTTGTAGCCCAGCCCTGCGCGCCCCACCGAAGGCCAGTTACGTGCGCCAACGGGCGGGTCGGTGATAGCCCAGCCGATCGATTCGGTCGATCCGTAGGTGTTCATGATCCTCATGTTAAAGCGTTGTTCGAATTCTTCCTTCTCCGCATCCGTGATGGGGATGAAGTAGAGCACCTCACGCACGCAATGGTTCTTCTCTTCAGGGTCGACCGGCTGGAGAAGCAGCGTACGAAGCATCATGGCAACGCATTGGATGACGGTGGCCTTGTAATGGCGGATCTGCTTCATGAAGCGGGTCGCCGAATACTTCTCGATGATGATGAGCGATGCACCTGCGGTGATAACGGGCATCAGGGCGGCCAGCTGGAAGTTCGAGTGACACGCGGGCATCGAGGTCAGCACGCGGTCGCTGCCGCGCAGCGAGACTTCCCAATCGCCATACAGCCCTGAGAACACCATGTTCGCGTGCGTGAGCACCACGCCTTTCGGGCGGGAGGTGGTGCCTGAGGTGTAGATGATCTGCACGGGATCGTCGGAGGCGAGCTCACAGGAATCGCGCAGGATAGCGCTCTGTTCGCAGCGCATCATCCAGAAGTCGTAGATGCCCTGCTGGCCTTCCTCGACCGTGCCGAGCGGCGTGTAGATGCTCGAGAAATCAATATTGCTCCTGGGTGATTCGGTGCCAGCGCGCGCAACTACCACGCCTTTGGGGAAGTAATGGCCGCGTGCGAGCAGCTCTTGGTACGTCTCGTAGAAGAGCGGCTCGACCACGACGCAGATCGCGTCCGAGTTCTCCAGGATGTACTCGGCTTCGTCAGCAAGATACTGTTCGTTGATGGGCACTGCCACTGCGCCGATCTTCGCAAGGCCGAACAGGCACATCAGGAATTCTGGCGAGCTGTGGAGATGGAGGGCAACGTGATCGCCTTTCTCGATACCGAGATCGAGAAACACATTGGCGATACGGTTGACATCCTCGTCGAATGCGGCGTAGGTGTATTCGAACACATCGCCCACGCGGTTCTGGAACGTGAGGAAGTGTCGCCTTCCCTTGCGCTCGACCACGCTTTGCCACAGGTCACGGAGCGTTTCGTTTCCTACGATGTCGGCCATTTTCGTCCCCTCCTACGAAAAGATGCTGGTAGACTTTCATTTCCCCTTCTCATAACGAACGCACGCGTGGCAGTGCTATCTGGCGTTCATGGTCGAGACCGAGCCCGTATGTCCTGAAAGCTCATGGTGAACGCTTGCGCCTGACCCTTTGAGCGCTCGTTCGTGATGAGAAGAAGACCTGCCTAAGGATTCCCCCCGGATCCCCTCCGGGGCAGGTGACCGGAGGGGATCATTTGGAAAGATCGGGAGCGCTGCAGCTCGCGGCGGCGCGCGCAACCCGTGAAGCTTGGCACTGTTGCCAGGCGGTGAGCTAGCCCGCTTTGACCACGTTGGCCGCGATCAGCTCGTCGATCTGCTCAGGTGTGTAGCCGAGCTTGGTGAGCACATCGATGGTGTCGCCGCCTTGCTCAGGCATCGGACGCCATACTTGGCCTGGCGTCTGCTCGAAGCGCGGCATGGGGGAGAGGCCTTTGAAGGTGTCGCCATCTTTGGTCTCCCATTCGATGAAGTTGCCACGCATCTTCATGTGCTCGTCTGCCACCATGTCCTCGAACTCATATACGCTCTGAGCAGCGATGCCTTGTTCTGCCAGGACATCTTCAAGCTCGAGCTTGGTGCGTTCAGAGAGCCACTTCTCGAGGCGCTTCTCGAACTCGGGCGCGATCGGCATGGAGAGCCATAGCGATGCCGTATCATCCGGCACCTCAGGCGACCCCCACACATCGCCCATGCCCAAGGTCTCGAGCATCCACTTGTTCTGGCGGATGCCGAAGAGGTTCAGCGCGATGAAGCCATCAGCGCATTTGTAGACGCCGATGCCGCAGAGGTTCTGGTTGCGAGCACCTGCGCGCGGCCACTTCACACCGTCGTTCAGGTAATCGACCAAGTAGTACTGGCTCATATACATGATGCCCTCGTACATCGCCCAGTCGATGCTCTCGCCCTGACCAGTGCGCTCGACCTTGTGCAGTGCTGCGAGCGTTGCTGCGATCAACAGGTAGCTGTTGATGTAGTCACCGGAGTAGGGCATCGTGATCATGGGCTGCTCGGGCGTGCCGTTCTGGCAAGTGAAGCCAGCATACGGGCCGACCGTGCCATCGTAGGCGGCGCGCTTCACGCGGTCCGGGTCGCCATAGGCGCCGAATCCTGAGCAGTGCACGATGACGAGCTTGGGGTTCGCGGCCCACAGATCCTCGTCCGTGATGCCCTTGCGCTGCCAGGTGCCGCCCTTAGAAGACTCGAAGAAGATATCGGTGTCTGCGAGCATCTTCAAGAGCACTTCTTTGCCTTCGGGGGTGAACTGGTTGAGCGCGACCGAGCGGCAGTTGCGGCGTTCAGCCTGAGCTGCGTTCTTCGCGTCGCGGACCGTATCGCCGTAGCCCGTGTTCTCGAGCCAGGTCACATCTGCGCCCCAGTCGGCCATGATGTTGCAGGCGCGCGGCACTGCTTCTTCCATGGCGGCGAAGACGACCTTCACATCATCCAAGACACCGAAGCTTGGTTTTTCAGTTGGGATTGCCATGAGGTTCCTCCTTGTGGTTTCTCTTAGGTTCGAAGTTAAGGCTTAGCGATACTTCTTCAGAGCGTTCTTTGCAGTGGTGAGGATCATCATCTCGTCGGTACCACCGGAGATGCGGTCGACGCGCAGGTCACGCCAGAAGCGGTTGATGCGATGCTCGCTCGCGACCGAGATGCCGCCCATGATCTGCATGCCATCGTCGACTACCTTGAAGGCGGCGTTGGCGCAGTAGTACTTGCACATCGCTGCTTCGCCGGCATCGAATTCGCCATTGTTGTTATCAGCGTTCCATGCTGCTTCGTAGAGCATGTTCTTCATGGCGTTCAGGCGAATGGTCATCTCGGTGATCTTGAGCTGGTTGAGCTGGAAACGACCGATGGTCTTGCCGAATGCCTCGCGCTGATTGGCATGGCGCAGCGCATCCTCATATGCGCAGATGGCGTTGCCGTAGTCGCAAGCACCTACCAGCCAACGCTCGAAGTTGAAGTCGGAGACGCCGCGGTTGAAGCCGTTGCCTTCCGTGCCGAAGATATCCGACTCATCGAGCTCCACGTCGTTGAAGTAGACCTCGCAGCAGCTATCCATGCGAAGACCGAGCTTATCCAGCGGGCCCAGTTCGATGCCTGGCTTGCTCATGTCCACCATGAACTCGGTGAAGATGCTGGGGTCATCGGCGTTCTTCGCCATGACAACGAGCCATTTCACGCCCTTGGAGGAGGTGATGAAGGTCTTGGTGCCGTTCAGGTAGATGTGACCGTCGCGACGCTTGTAGTTAGTGGTGAGAGCAGAGACATCGGAGCCTGCGCCTGGTTCGGTGCAGGCGGAGTTCCAGATCTGCTCGCCGGTGCCCAGATAGGCCATGACCGCATCGATCTGCTCGGGCGTGCCTTCGCGGATGATGGTCTCGAAGCCGGGCAGCTGATAGAGCACGTAGGTGGGGCCGCCATACTGACCGAGCACCTCATAGACTGCCATAAGGGTGACCAGCGGCTGCTCAAGGCCGAGTCCGCCACGATCTTCGGGGAGCATGATCTGATCGAAACCGAGATCGCAGAGTCCCTTCACCCAGCGAAGCGGGTACTCATGCTTTTCGTCGCATTCCTGGAAGTACTGATCCCAGGGCTCGCTTTCCATGTACTCACGATAAGCCTGGACGATGAGTTCCTGGTCGACGCTTAGTTTGAAATCCATTGTTTTCCTCCTTTTGGGGTGCTACTGCGCGCTGCGCGGTAACAAACTTCTTCCTTATTGTCTTGGAGGAGTTCACTGTTTACCCCCGTGAACCACCTCAAGACGATCGCCAGCTTGCCTTCATAGCAAGCGTGTCGCTAGTGGGGTAGGGCGGCCGTGCTAGGCAAGACCGGGTTCTGCGATGCCAACCTGCTCCTTGAAGAAGGTGGCGCCGTGCTCGAGCGCATCGTTAGCTGCATCGAGCGCTTTGGTGTAATGCAAGAATGCATGGATCACGCCTTCGAACATCTCGAAGCGATAGGGGATCGCATACTGATCGCAGATGGCTGCGAGTGTGCTCGAGTCATCGCGCAGCGGGTCATACTCTGCTGCTGCGATATAGCATGCAGGCATGTCGTGCGTCATATCGTTCAAGAAGAGATTCGCATAAGGCGAGGTCTTCAGCTCTTCGATGTCGTTCGCATAGAGCTGCTGATAGAACATCCAGTCCTCTTCGGCAAGGCCATCCCAAGGGCCACCGAGCAAGCGCATGGAGCCCGAATCGGTAAGGCCGAACCAGCCGTAGTAGAGCAGCAGGCACTTGATATGAGCGATCGAATCGGTGGTGTCGCGCAGATAGAAGGTTGCGGCCAGGTTCAGATGCGCACCACCTGAATCGCCTGCGAACCCCATGCGCTCGGTATCGATGCCATAGGCTGCTCCTTCTTCGTGCAAGAACTGCGCAACGAAGGCGACCTCCTCCACGGCTGAAGGGAATTTCGCTTCAGGGGAGAGGCGGTAATCGACTGCCACGACGATCGCGCCTGTATTGCGGGCGAGGATGCGGCAGATGCGATCATGGGTGTCAAGGTTGCCGAGAACGAAGCCGCCTCCGTGCACGTAGACGATAACCGGACTGGTTGGACTTTGAGCTTCCTTGCCAGCAAGCGCTTCGTCGGTCGGATAGTAGAAGCGTACTGCCATGGGGCCATGAGGGCCGGTGAGCTCTTCATCGAAGGAGAGCTTCATGACCGGGCCGCCTTCTACCCAGAATTCACGGCCGAGCACGTAGTTCTCACGCATGACATCGAATCCGACCGAGGTGTCATTCGCATCACCGGCGAGGGTGGCCTCTTTCGCGAGGATCGCCTTCATCTGAGGATTGATGCGAGCCAGTACATCAAGCTTGTTCACGAGTTTCTCCTTCTTTGGGTGGGGTGCCTTCGGTGGGAAGGCACCCCTTTGGACGGTAGATTGAGCAGAGACAGTGGGGAGTTTGTTCGGTGATCGTGTCTCAAGATCACCTGATCGAGCGTGCGAACCTTACGCTTCTTGCGCTTGCACGTCCGCTTCGATCTCTGATTCGACTTCTTCCTCGATGATGTCGTTGCGGTGCTTCTTGATGGAGCGGAGCAACATGACCAGGCAGAAGATGCCGACCACTGCCAGACCGATCTCGATACCGAAGATGCCGTTGAAGGCTGCGGTACCCTGAGCGTCGATCATGGATCCATACCAGGTGTGGATGAAGACGTCGGGCAGGAAGCCGATCACTGAGAGCAGGCCAGCTGCCGTACCGAAGATCTGCATGGGGATCTTCACTTCGGAGAGCGGGGACGAACCGATCGAGAACGCGCCGTAGGTTGCGAAGCCGAACAGTACGACCATGATGGATACGATGATGGCTGCATTAGGATCATGCGGATAGAAGATGAATCCTATCAGTACTGCGATCGCGAGGACGAATCCGCCGATGATCGCCTTCGAAGGACTCTTGATCTTCGTCGCTATGAAGCCGACGATCGGGCCAGCCAGAAGACCAATACCATAGGTACGGATGAGGCCGATCACGTTAACGAGGTTGCCATCTGCATTGAAGCACTGGGTCAGATACGGCGTGGTGTAGGTAGCGCCCTGATAGACCGCGTACACGCAGAAGTAAGCGACGCATGCCCAGATAACACCGGGGTGCTTGAAAGCTTGCACTGCCTCAGCGAGGCTGAAGAGCTTCGCATTCTTGTTGATCTCGCCTTTGAAGTCGGGGATCAAGAAGAAAGCGATGATGCCCAGAACCGCGATGATCACTGCCAAGAAGATCAGCATGACCTGAACACCGGTGGCAGCATTCGCGATGGATGCGATGATGCCCGCGTTGATGAGGCCGAGCACGAGGCCGGTAACACCATAGATAGAGTAGGAGATACCGATCTTGGACGCGTATTCATCCTCTTCGCAGCAGAGCCTGACGACCTTGAAGCGCGTGCCCCACCAGATGAGGATGGAGGTGACGCCCATGGCGACGAAGAGCGCGAAACAGACTTGCACCGAAGGAAGCGTGGCGTAGATCGCTACCAAGACCGCTGTGGTCAAGAAGCCGACCGTTGCCAGGGTACGCATGCGGAACTTGTCAGCTACGATGCCTGAAGGTAGATAACAGATCATCGCCGCGATGCCGTAGGCAGATACCATGAGACCGAGGTCTGCATTGGAACAGCCGAGTGCTTGCATCAGCGGATCATAGAATACATTCTTCAAATACATTGGTGCGTAGATGATCGATGATCCCATCGAGATCAAGATCACGAGCGCCCACTTGTGGAGCGTTGAGATGTCGCGGTACGTCACCTCACCTTTGCTCTTTGCTAGGAGTGACATTAGCGTCCCCTTTCCTTTTTCCTTGGCTACTCTTCAGAGTGCCGCCTTCTGTTTCCCCTCTGCTTACTTCGTTTTACGTTCGTTCGTTATCTCATAGTGCCCAGTTTTGCGATCTGTTGTTCGTATGTCGCTTTGCTTTGATTCGTTCGCGAACTGGATCTTATGAACCAACGAAAAAGACGTAAGCTGCCAGCATTTACCGACGGGATCATCTTGATTGAACGCGTTCATGAGCGCATCACCTGATGCGAGGGATTATGAGGTTGCGACCAAAGTGGGGAGTGGACTTTTTTTGGTGAGCGAGCGACATACTAAAAAACTAGTGATGCTCCTGAGCTTATGTTCTGTATGCTGATACTATACATAGAATGAAAATCCGACGAATAAACAGCGTGCGTTCGTTTTGAGGAAGGGTAGCGAAAAAGGTAGATCACTATGCAAGATACTCGATCAGCTCTTGACGAAGTGGAAGAGCATGAGCCGATTCAGAGTGTTGACGAGAACACTTTGGGCGAATCACCAAAAAATGCTACGAGACAACCCGTTGTTGATCGCTTGATGACCGTTCATCCAGCGCTCAAGTACCTTGGTTTCTCGCTTTTGATGGCCTATCACTATCTGATGTGGTTTTGCCCGTCGAGCTTCTTCAAGACCGACCTTTTGGCTGCGAGCGTTACGGTGGCATGGCTTTGGAATCTGGTCGGTACGGCATTCTTCATGATCGTTGCTGTGGTCCTCTTGGGGCGCAAGCGACATCTTTCTGATTACCCGTGGGTCATGAGGATCGTTACGGTGCTTCTGATCGTTGCGACCGCATTGTTGCTCTATGGGGCGCCTATCACGAGCTCTTCCTATGTGATCTACATATTCAGCTTCATCGCCGGCGGTCTTGAGGGCCTGATGTGGATCTTATGGGGCGAATCCTTGACACGCGCGCGAGCGAACTTCTCGGTGGTGCATATCGGCACCACGTTCGGCGCGACCGTGTTGGTGGTGATGGTCGTAAGCCTGTTCGTTCCTGCTGATTTCTCGCCGCTCTTCGTCATGTTGCTCGCAGCGCTGTCGGGCGTGTTCCTCTATGCGCATAAGAAGATTCCTACAACCTACCCCGTGCTCTTGCCGCGCGATACGGTCAAGCCAACCTTTTCGAGCGTATTGGCGGTCTGTAGCGTTGGATGCTTTACGGGCGTTGCTTGCTATTACTTGGTGGCGATCGTACCGTGGGAGCATTTTGCGGTAGGAGAGCACATCTTCGTGATCGGGGTGGTAACGGGCGCCCTGCTCATCCTGCTCGTCTCAGGGCTTTCGGTGCTCTTCAAGGCGAAGGCTTCGATGTTCAAGCTCTTCCCGTACTATTTGGTCTTCGCTATCGTGGGACTTACCTTGTTCCAGAGTCACGAATCGCTCTATCCGCTCGCTTTCGTGGTGGGTTTGAGCGTGTCATCGCTCTTGGAGATCTCGCTCATCATGTACTTCGGAACGCTCATGCGCCGTGGCTTCTTCGCGCCGGCGCTCGCGGTCACGTTCTCGGTCGCTTCGATCCGTATCGGCATCGCGCTAGGAAATTGCCTCGGGCTCTTCTACGAACGTCATGCTGATATCGCGCAGTTTGCGGTCACGCCCACCACGCTCATCTTCATCTGTGTCCTGGCGTTCGTGCTGGTGCCGGTCGGGAAGCTGGAACCGCGTTTCATTGCGCTCACTACGGCGCCCGTTGCTCCTTCGCAGATCGATACGATCTGCTCCCAGATCATCGCAGAGTTCAAGCTCTCCGAGCGTGAAGGCCAGATCCTGAAGTTGATCGCGCGGGGCAATACCGTGAACAGTATTGCGAACAAGCTGGTCATCTCTCCGCATACGGTCAACACGCATATTCGGCACATCTACGACAAGGTCGGCATCCATAAGCGCGGCGAGCTGCTCGAATACATCAACATGAAGAAAGAAGAGCAAGTCTAGTGCGCGTTCAGGTAAGCGGGTGCTGAACCACGCTGCTCTGTGCCTCGCAGTAAGCAACGGATGGAAATGGCGTGCGTTGCGTCTTGGGTGCTATCTCAGCATCGAGTAGAGATGCAACGCATAAGCTTAGAAAGCACAAATAGAAAGAAGGTAGGATATGAAAGTGGTCATCGTTGGTGGAGTAGCGGGCGGCGCGACGGCGGCAGCACGTCTCCGACGGTTGAACGAGCACGCGCAGATCATCGTGTTCGAACGCTCGGGCTATGTTTCCTATGCCAACTGCGGCTTGCCTTACTTTATCGGTGGCACCATCGCCGAACCTTCTGCGCTCACGCTCCAGACGCCGGAGAGCTTCCGCGCGCGTTTCGATGCGGACATGCGCGTGAACCACGAGGTGACCGCGCTCGACGTTCAGGCGAAGATGCTCACCGTGAAGAACCTGCTTACGGGCGAGGTGTTCGAGGAGTTCTACGACAAGCTCATCCTCTCGCCTGGTGCGAAGCCCACGCAGCCACGCCTTCCCGGAGTGGGGCTCGAACATGTCTTCACGTTGCGTACCGTGGAAGACACGTTCCGCATGAAGGACTTCATCGACGCGCATCATCCGCGCACAGCCGTGATCGCGGGTGGTGGCTTCATCGGTCTTGAGCTGGCTGAGAATATGCGCGAGATCGGCATGGAGGTCACCATCGTTCAGCGCCCGCAGCAGCTCATGAAGCCCTTCGACCCCGATATGGCGGCATTCATCCATGCTGAAGCGCGCAAGCACGGCATCAAGCTAGCGCTCGGTCATACCGTGGAAGGCTTTCGTGAGACGGGTGATGGCGTGGAGATGCTCTTAGCGGATACCGATCCGATCCCGGCTGACATGGTAGTGCTAGCCATCGGTGTCACGCCTGATACGCATCTCGCGAGCGAGGCAGGTCTTGCGATGGGCGTGCGCGGTAGCATCTTAGTGAACGACCATATGGAAACATCCGCACCCGATGTTTACGCGGTGGGCGATGCGGTGCAGGTGAAGCACCTGGTGACCGGCGAAGAGACGCTCATCTCGCTGGCGGGTCCCGCGAACAAGCAAGGGCGTATCGCGGCTGACAACATCTGCGGGATCCCGAGCACCTATCGCGGTTCGCAGGGGAGCAGTGTCATCAAGGTCTTCGACATCACTGCGGCTTCCACAGGTGTCAATGAGACAGTGGCGAAGGCGGCGGGGCTTGCGGTCGATCACGTGATCCTCTCGCCTATGAGCCACGCGGGTTACTATCCGGGTGGTAAGCTCATGACCATGAAAGTGGTGTTCGAGAAGGAGACGTATCGCCTGCTCGGTGCACAGATCGTGGGGTATGAGGGCGTTGACAAGCGCATCGATGTGCTGGCAACGGCTATCTTCGCAGGCCTGCGCGCGACCGATCTTAAGGATCTCGATCTGGCTTATGCGCCACCGTATTCGTCGGCGAAGGATCCGGTGAACATGGCGGGCTTCATGATCGAGAACATCGAAGAGGGCATCGTGAAGCAGTGGTACTTAGGCCAGCTTGAAGAGCTGCAGGATCGAAGCGAGCGCGGAGAGGTCACGCTGCTCGATGTACGTACACCTGCCGAGATCGCGCACGGGCGCATTCCTGGGTTCGTGAACATCCCGCTCGATTCCTTGCGCGAACGTGTGGGAGAGTTAGATCGCGAAAAGCCCGTCTACGTGATCTGCCAGAGTGGTCTGCGTAGCTATGTGGCGTGTCGCATCCTGGCGGGCAATGGCTTTGATGCATACAACTTCGCAGGAGGTTTCCGCTATTTCGAGACTGTGGTGAGAGATCGAGCGCTCATCGAAGCAGCCTTCCCGTGTGGGGCTGATCAGTAGCGGGAGTTTGTTCGTTATGGCAGAGGAGACACGAGCAGTCAATCCAGCGCGCGCTGAAACGCGTGCGTGCATCACGAAAGCTCATCAGTAACACCTCACATCGCGGAGCCAAAAGATCCTTCTATCAAACGTTACAATTTGTAATAGATGAGGACAGGAGGTAGCACTCAGGCTGAAGCAATGCTTGGCGAATAGCCTGAAACGAATTGACCGACCTGGAACTTCTTTCAAAGGAGCTTAGCCTATGATCCGCATCATCACCGATTCCACTTCATCGCTTCCGAAGGATCTGCGTGAGAAACATGGCATCCATCTGCTCAATCTTGTGGTCAATCATGGCGGCGTTAGCCATGTGGAAGGGGAGATGGATCTCGATGCGTTCTATGCTGATATCTACGAGATGGCCGACGATATTCCCACGTCAAGCCAGCCTTCAGCGCTAAGTGTGGAGGCTGCGCTTGAAGAGGCGGCTCTGGCTGGCGATGAAGTGCTCGGAATCTTCATTAGCGGAAGGATGTCGGGCACGTTCGAGGGGGTTGCGCGCGCAGCGAGAGAAACAGCCAAGCGTCATCCCGATTTCAAGTATGCGCTCATCGACAGCATGACCAATTGCATGGAGTTAGGCTGGGCGGTCGTCGCAGCATGCGAGGCGCGCGATGCGGGTGGAAACCTTGAGGAGTGCGTCGAGGCGGCCACGCATGCGATGTCTTCGACGCGTTTCATCTTCGCGCCTGAGTCGCTCAAGTTCCTGGAGAAGGGTGGCAGGATCGGTAAGGCTTCTGCGCTGTTGGGCAACATGTTGAACATCTCACCTATCCTTACGGTGAAGAATGGAGAGGCTGCAACATTTTCCAAGGTAAGGACCCAAAAGAAAGCGCTCACCAAGATGGTCGACGTGTTCAAGCGCGATGTAGAGAACTATGGGTTGCGCAATGTTGCCGTTCACTATATCGGCTCGTGCGCTCCTGCGTTCGAGTGGGCACGCGAGGTGATCGATCCCTTGGTGGGGAAGACCGTGATGGTGCTTCCTGCAAGCCCCGTGATCGGCGTGCATGTGGGTCCCGCTATGGGGCTTGCCTACGAATGCGCCGCGCCGATCGAAGGCAAGTTCGTAGCTTCACCCGAGATCATTACTTCGTAATTGCTCTTGCCGCCCATATCGCAAGGTGATCGTTTTGGCACGAACCTGCGTGTTCGCTCGGTGCCTTCTGAAGCGATCGTTAGCGTCTTACAATCCCGTCATAAACCGCACAGCGTGACTTCTGGACGCTAGACTGCATCGTGTAGTTAGGTGTCTTGGATAATTCGTTACCTTCGGCGAATTCCAGGAAAGCGCATGGCGAAAGGCGGTGGACAAGATGGGTGCTCTAGGCTCTTTTCTCTCGAGCTTCTCTGAAAGCTTCACGGCTGCGGTGATCATGTGGCCTTTCCTGTCTTTCCTTCTTACGATGCCCATCCTAGCTTTCCTCTACCATCGTGATGGAAGGCTGCGCTTCGCATCGGCGGCGGCCGCCTATTGTAGTGTGCTCTATCTCGCGGGATTGGCTTGTTTCACGCTCTATCCACTTCCAACAGGCGATGCGGGACCGGGCATCACCTATGGCATTCCGCCCCAGCTCAATCCGCTCAATTTCATCTTCGACATCGTGAAAGATGGTTGGAAAGCGGTATTCCAAACGTTCTTCAACGTGGTGCTCTTCCTGCCGTTAGGTTTTATCGCAGGGCGGTTCTTGCAGATAAAGCTGCCTGCTGCGACCATCCTGGCGCTTGTCGTGAGCTGCTTGATCGAGACCGCGCAACTCACGGGACTTTTTGGTATCTACCCTTATGCTTATCGTACTTTTGAAGTGGACGATATCATCTTCAACACCTTAGGTGGCATGTTGGGGTGGTTTTGCGCGAAGCTCTTCGCGCGAACGCTGCCACAAGCACCGGTCGGCTCGCCCGAGATCACGCATGATCCAGGGCTGATCCGACGGGTCGTTGCGCTTTGGATCGACCTCATTTTGATCGCGCTGGTAACGTTTGGCCCGTGGATGTTTTTCGACCTTGCCAGCGAAGTGCTCTTTGACAAGGCGTTTTCTCTTTTCGGGATGAATGCTGTTCAGACGGAGAGCGTATTGGCTATGGTGTGCTTCGCGATCGCTTTCAGTGGGGTTGAATTCATCTTTCCTTGGATCAAGAACGGCAGTACGCCTGGCGGTCTTATTGTGCGCATGAGCTTTGAGACGCGAGAGCGTTCGGGGAGTAAGCGGGTGCTGTTCTACCTGGTGCGCGGTGCTTTCTTGATCGCGCTCTTCGCACTTCCTCAGATCGTGGTCTTGTTCACGTTGGTCTTCTATCTCATCACCCGCAAGATGCCCTACGACTACCTGCCGGGATAATACCGGCTCGCTCCTGGCGGGAGGGGCAAACTGCACAGCTGTCTTTATTCGGTGGTAGTCCGATCGTCCATCCTCTATAATGGTCTCTTCAAACGACACTATGTCACTTAGGGGAGTGTTCGCATGAACTATCGAAAGCTTGTTATCCTAAGACCATGAAACTATTCGCTGCAATAAAGATGTATTTGTTCGATCAGCAGGCCTGGGAGGATATCTGTGATCGATGCGGACTTTGCTGTTATGAACGCGAAGTTTCGGTAGAAGAGAAAAGCCTGAACGTTCTTGGGTTAGTGCTGAAATCTATATCAGCCTCAGGTAATTCTCTCAACCTGGAAAAAAATGACAGAAAATCTGAAAGAAGAAGGCTGCAGCAACTGTGCGTAATCTTATTTGAGAGAGCCTTCATCGTAGGTTAATCCGTAATCACGCTCTAGCAAGTCCAAGAACTTTTGCGCAGACATAGCTTTTATAGGCGATTTTCCAACCAGCTCTTTGTCGCGTGTTATCAGATACTTTGCAGGAATATGCTTTGAAGCGTGTGCGATCAAATAATCTTCTATATCGTTCCAGTCGGACTCCAGTGCTCCACGAAGATCTGCTGCATAGGTGCCACACACCATGAAAATATCCAACGTTGCTAGAAGGGCATGCTTTACCTCTTCTGCTGGAGCATGCTTTCTTAAAACATAATAAGCATCAGCATACGACTGCGTGCTTGCCCATATCTGCAGGTCACCAAAAACAGCAGCGAAGCATAGTTTCTTAATGTCGTTGACGTAAGGTCTCCTGACCGCAACAAGATCGATGAGCGCGTTGGTATCAAGCAATATCTTCATATTTATTCGCCCTTACTGCTTGCGCATATCGCTTGTCTGCTTTGACATCATCAGGAATATCAAGATCGAGCATGCAGTTCTTGAACATGCTTTTGATCAACTGCTTCTGGTCTTTCGACAAAGCTCTTTTCTTTTGCTTGCTTTTAGATGGGTGAGCTGTTGGCAACGCATGCTCTTCAAGAACATATTCGAAAGCAGCATTCACAAGATCGCTCGTGGAAGCTCCAAGTGATGCTAATTGGATGCTCGCCTGCGAATAGAGAGCATCGGGAATTCGTGCAGAAATCATCTTGCTCATTGATGCCCTCCTAAATCTGTATGACGTATGACAATTATATCATATTTTGTGCATTAGTTCTCTACAGAAGGCCTATGAGATCGGGCGTTCGAAACGATGATCTAGTCGCCAGATTCCTTTTCCTTGAAGCGCGCCAAGCCATCGTTGAGTGCCTTGATGTTGCGGCGGTTGATGGCTGTGAAGAGCACGGTCATGAGGGCAAGGATCACCAAATACGTGATGGTGAAACCTACCCACGCCCCTATGTTATCCGCTGGGAACCAGTCGAAAATAGCGCCGAATGCAGCAAGCAGCACATAGAGACACACGCCGAAGAGAGCAAGGCGCGGCCCATAACCCATTCGCTTAATGAGGACTGGCGTGAAGAACACGGATTGCAGCACGGCGCAGACCAGCATCCCAACCCCGATGGAGAGGCACATGATGATGCCAGGTTTTGCTGCCTTGTCGGCGAATATCAGCCCGAAGATGCAGCTGAAGAGCGTGAACAGCGTGAACATGATACAGAAGTTCATGGCCAGATCCTTCACGACTTTGCCTGCCGATGCCCTTTCTGGGTCTATGATCTTGTTCGTCATTGCCTTCTCCTTTTCTTGCGTGCTAAACGCCGAGACATTGCTTGATGTCTTTTGCGTACCTTCGAGAAACGACAACTTCTTCCCCGTTGTCCAGCAGGGCGAGAAGCCTGCCGCCCACGTATGGACGCAGGCTCGTGACTCGGCACAGGTTGATAAGGCAGCCTTTGGCGGCATATACGAAAGCACTGCCTTCTAGCCGTTGTGCAAGATCCGAGATGCTGAAAGTGACCTCTAGCACACTGCCTGCCGTGTAGGCGAACGTGTGGCGGTCTACCGATTCGAAGTAGAGGACATCCCCGGCGGGAACCATGACCGAGGTACCATCGTGCTTTCCGACAATGCGGCGGTCATGTATGCGCAGCGTGGCTACGATCGCGGCAATGTGCTCATCCACTTCGACGCAACGTATCAGCACTTCAGTTTCGGTTAAGTCCTCGTCTGTCTGGATGCTCAACTTCATGGGCTCCTCCTTCTTGTTTGCAACGATAGCGAAGGGGAGTGTCTGTGGGAAGCACTTCGAGCTTAAAATGCACTGCCGTAGGGCCAAGATGCACAGCGGATGCGAGCAGCTCACGGCAGGTCCTTGTTCGACCATGGCCATGATTGGGCAATCATCGTGGATGACGAAACGTACGCCAGGTGCTTGCTGTTAGAGCGAGCTGGTGATAAGAGTGCCAGTTTCGCCTCTAAGGCCTTCAGCAGCGTGATCGAGCGAGGTGATCAATGCACTACCGCCAGAATGCGCCTCGACGAATTCGATGCAGGCTTCAACTTTCGGTAGCATCGAACCGGGAGCGAACTGCCCTTGCTTGATGTATTCGCGGGCCTCCTGGCTGGTCATGGTGGAAAGTGCACGCTGATCAGGGGTGTTGTAGTTGATGAAGACATGTTCAACGGCAGTTAGGATGATGAGCATGTCAGCCTTCATCTTCCAAGCGAGGATCGAGCTGACCAGGTCTTTGTCGATGACCGCTTCAACTCCGGTGTAGATATCGTTTTGTTCCGTTACGGGCACTCCGCCGCCTCCACCAGCAACCACCACATAGCCTTCATCCATGAGGTCGCGGATCGCATCGATCTCAACGATATGCTGTGGGCGAGGGCTTGCCACTACGCGTCGCCAGCCGCGACCAGCATCTTCTTTCACGGGAACGTTCTCGGTAGCGCTGAGCTTTTTTGCTTCGGCCTCGGTCATGAACGATCCGATGGGCTTTTCGAGATCGGTGAAAGCGGGGTCGTTCGCATCGACAACAACATGCGTGACCACATCCGTTACTGATCGCATGATGTTTTGGTTCTTCAATTCGTTCATGAGCGCTACGGTGAGTTGTGCGCCGATATAGCCTTGGCTCATCGCGTTACAGTCTTGCAGTGGAACGAAAGGGATCGTGTCTGGATCGTCTTTCGAGGCAATGGTGAACGCTTCATTGATGACGCCAACCTGCGGGCCATTTCCGTGCGTTACCACAACATTGATGCCTTCTTTTATCATGAGTGCGATCTGACGCGCTGTTGCTTCAACCTTCTTCGTGAGCTCTTTCGGGTTGGTGCCGAGCGCATTTCCACCTAGTGCGATGACTACTCGTTTTCCAATCAAATCTAGCTCTGACATGGTGTTTCCCCTCGTTCGTCTCTTCGGTGGGTTTCGGCTTGTTCGTGGTGAGTTGCCCGTCATTTAGCTTACGGTAAATGTCTTACGAGGTGATGCTCGGGTCGTATTCCTTTAAAAGCTCCAGCAGCTCTTCTGCGTGGGAGTGGCGTTTCTTGGTAGCTGTTCCCACGATGGCGATGGAATCGTAGCTGCCATATTTCTTGAAGAAATCGGGAATCGCGTTATCCTCCTTGAGCTCTGCAGCGTACTTCTTGAAGTATTCTTCGTAGGGCATGCCTGCATCTAAATAGGCGTCGAGCAGCGATTTCGTGGGGGAGTATTCAACGTCGTGCACGTAATCGGCATGGGCGATCACGTGGGTGAAGTATTCGAGGTCTTCTTGTTTGGTGAAGCCTGAAAGCTGGTTCGTGTTCTTGAGGCGAATGTCGAGCACGAGCGTTGCCTTCCATCCAAGTATCTTGTTGAAGAATTCCTCTGCGGTTGTTTGATATGCGCTCAGTACATTGATCTTCATGTTCGCCCCTCCAGCCGTATGTTCGCCAGCTTCGCTTTCGTGATTCCAATACGCTTCAAGTCTAAGATACCGGCGAGCTTTAGTTCGACGACGGCAGGTTTGCGTTACGGTCTTGATGATTGCGCGTTACGGAGCGTTTCGCTAGAAAGGGACAGGAGAACGTTATCTTGCGGACGGCAAGGCGTTCTGTAGAGCACTAAGAAGATCTGTGCTGCGTTTCCCTAAGGGTTTCCTTATGTTCACAAATCATCGACCGATTGATTGCGGTGTCTGAGCTGGCGATTGCTTGTTCTAGAATCAAGGCTGTTTAAGACATTCAGTAATTCAGGGCATACAATAGCCAGCACAGATGGGTCTAGCATGAGGAACATCGGAAGAACAAAGGGAAAGTCGACGCTTGGAAAAGACTCGATCGTGGTCGGGTTCTCGCTCTTCGCGATGTTCTTCGGTGCGGGCAATCTGATCTTCCCACCAACGTTAGGGCAGCTGAGCGGCGACCTTTGGGCGTGGGGATTGGTCGGGTTCCTGCTCGTTGATGCGGTCCTCTCGTGCCTCGGCGTGTTCGTGGTGAGCCGTCTGGGCGGCCCGCGTGGCGCCTTCGATGGAACGCTCGGAAAGATCGGTGGCACGATCCTAACGACGGTGGCTATCTTGTGCCTTTGCGTTGTTTTCGCCATGCCGCGTACGGCTGCTACCACCTTCGAACTATCGGTCGCGCCTTATCTCGGCGAAGACGCGAATTCCTTTTTGGTTCCGTTCTCAATCTTGTTCTTCGTGATCGTGTATCTGCTCACCTGCAGGAAGTCGCGCGTTGTTGACATCATCGGCAAGTTCTTCACGCCGACGTTGCTGGTCGGCGTGCTCGTGTTGATCGTGGCAGGGATCGTTGCTCCTATAGGAGAGATTCAGCCTCCGCAAACGGATTTCGTATTCCAGGAAGGCATTCGCTCGGGCTATCAGACCATGGATGTTCTTGGGGTCGCAGCATTTTCCATCATCATCCTGGATTCTGCTGTTGTGAAGGGCTACACCGATCCTGGTAGGAGTTCGGCGCTTCTTGCGCGCGCGAGCATCGGGGCAGTAGTGATGCTTGGGCTGGTCTATGGCGGATTGACCTACCTCGGCGCGACATCGGTGTCGCTGGGGACGAGCATGTCGCAGGTTGGACTGCTCGTTGCTATCGTTGAGAGCGTTTTGGGGGATGCAGGCAAGATCCTGTTGAGCGCGATCGTAGCGCTTGCATGCGTGACCACGGCTGTTGCGCTGGTAAGCTCGGCTGCGGATTTCTTCAGTCGGCTGTTCAAGAACAAGATATCCTATCAGGCGCTTTTGATCATAGATTGCGTGATAGGTGCGCTGATCTGCGATATCGGCCTCGATAACATCATTCGCTTTGCTGATCCAGTACTGGGCGTGGTGTACCCGCCTTTCATCACCGTGGTGGTGCTTCTTATCTTCAGGAAGCAGATCAAGCGGCGCGAAGTCTATCAGGGGGCTGCCCTAGGTGCGCTTGTGGGTGGGGTCGTGGTCGAGCTGGCCGTGACCAATGTGGCGATCGTCGTTCCGCTTGAGGTGCTCCCGCTCTCCTCGATGGGCTTTGGTTGGCTCGCTTTCGCACTTGTGGGTGCCCTGGTCGGAATGGTGGTGGGCCTCACCAGGCGAAGAGTATCTTATACCCGAAGTGCTTAAAGCCTTCTACTGATAGCGACGGTGGCGGGGGAGTGCAAGGAGCACGCTCAGAAGCGCAACTACTTAGGTGATCCTGCCCATAAGAAGGATTGTCATCCATCCTCTTCAGAGCGGTCCTCTTTAAAAGTCATCTAAGATTCCATCATCGTCGTCGAAGTCGTCGTCTTCGTAGTCGTCCTCATCGTAATCATCGTACTCGTCATACTCATCGTCGAAGTCGTCGTCGAGGTCGTCATCGAAATCAAAGTCATCATCTTCATCGCTGTATTCATCATAGAAGTCGTCATCATCGAAATCGTCAGAGCCTTTGAGATCGTCGTTGAAGGAAGTAGATGGATGCATGTTCCGAGGTTCGTTGTCTACCTCGAGTTCATCAAGCTCTTCGCCCTCTTTTTCTAAGTGCTGAAAAGCTCCATAAAGAAAGAGTGCTTCGGCACCGTGATTGAAATCGAACATGTTGCTTCCTCGCTTTCGCTGGTTCCCTTCCATTCTAGCCTGCTTTTGTTAGATGCTAACCGAGCGGCTTTTGTTCTACATCGATCGAGAACACTACCAGACAAAAGGAATCAAACGATAGCGCACTTTCTTCTCGTAATCTGAATATCCAGGTAGTCCTGCTTCGAGAACCTTCTCCTCATTTCTGAGTCGCTTCACGATGATGGCGGGGTATGCAAGGAAGATGACGAAGGAGAGCAAAGATCCCAGCACCAGTGGCATGGATAAGAACAGGATGATGGTGACGCTGTACATTGGATGGCGAACGATGCCATACAGCCCTGTGTCTATGACCCGCTGACCTTGCTGCACTTCTATAGTCCTGGATAAGTAGGTGTTCTCCCTTAGGACTTCGGCATAGAGCAGGTAGCTGACCAGGAGAAGACCAGCGCCCACCCACGATACCCAAGAGGGAAAGATGAGCCATCCGAACCGATAGCTCAAGCCTGCTATGACGAAGCCAAGCATGAACATCAAGCCACTGAACGCAACAACGCTTTTTTGCTCAGTCTGTTCTTCTTTGGCTGAAAGGCGTTTCTTCAGCAACGCGGGGTTCTTGATCATCATCACGATGCCTGCGAAGAACATGGGGACAAACAGGATACCCATGAGCAGCCATGCGTTCCAATAATCGAACGTGCCGGCGGGTAGGAACAATAAAACGCCGACGATGACTACGCCGCAAAGGAATTTCAGGAGCGCTTGCCAGAAAAGCTTCATCGTCATGTTGGAATTCCTTCCATAGCGGATCTCCCTGAACAAAAGCGCCGAAGGATGGCTTGGCTTCTTGGTAGAATCAGAACCTCAGAGTAGTTTATATCATGGAAGATAAAGCAGGAGTGATCAATGGACGAACAGCGCAAACGAGAACTGAAGGAAGCGTATCGCAACAGCCGACCTCCTATGGGTGTGCTGGCGTTTCGCTGTGAGCCTACGGGGGAAAGCTTCCTTTTGGCATCGTGCAACATCTCGGCCGACACCAACAGTGTGACGTTCAAGCTGAACTCAGGCTATCATCCCAACCGACATCTCCTGGAGTTGTGGGAGCGCCACGGCGAAGAGGGCTTTGTAGTTGAGGTGCTGGAGACGCTCGACTATCGTGACGAATCGGATGATCCTGCAGACTACAAGGATGAGCTCGATCAGTTGCGTGACCTTTGTCTTGAGCGCGATCCGAACGCCTCGCTCTTGTGGAAGTAGCAAGACGTTCGGGTTGGCAGAAGACGCATCCTACTGAAAGCGGCGGTGGCGGGGGAGCGCAAGCAGCACGCTTGCTTGGAAAATTAAGCGGGTTGTGCTTCTAGGCGAATACCCGATCGGTCTGCAAGCTGCTGGTAATCTGGTCCGAACCACAGTGACAGTTCTTCTTGGCGGACGATGAGAGGCATGCGATGGTGGATGGGTGCCATGTCCGCGTTAGCGTCAGTCGTTACCATGGAAAAGGTGTTTTCGCGCCAGGTGCAGCCGATGAAGATAATATCCTCTCCAGAAACGCAGAATTCGTATTGGCGTTTGATGGGCTTTCCGGTTTTGGGCGAGGGATAGGTTTCTTCGCGATGTGTCTCGAAGAAAGCAGGAACGGGAAGGATGCAGCGCCGATGCTGCATGGATTCTTGCCAAGTTGGCTTCGTGGCGCTTTCGATTCGTGTGTTAAACACGACTCCTGGTTTCCAGGATTCCTCGAATCCCCACGAAAGCTCCCGTACTCCCAGTGATCCTGGCGCGAAGGCGGGGAGCGACGTGCTGGATGATTCTGCTACCGAAGTAGATGTTGGAGGGGTAGCTGCTCCAGAAGTTGGAGCAGAAACTGTTGTTGCAGGAGTCTCTGGCGTTAGAAAAGAATATGGTGAAGGCGTACCGGTATCGAATGCAGGCACAATGAGGGGAGCGAGCGACTTCGGATAAGCTTCCGTCGTTCGAACCGGCCAGTCTGGATTGAAGTTCAGCGGAGCTCCAACCTCGAGCTTCATCACGATGTCGAGCACTTCGTCGTAGGTGAATATGATGCATCTTTTACACATGGTTCAATAGTATCAGCGAATGTTCGCAAGTTGCACGTATAAGATATAGTTGATGTTCACTCATGATTCTTTGATATGCATGAATCGTCTCGATTTCTTTTGCGGCTTCGCTTTCGGTCTTCTGCAAAAGAAACGTGCGTGAAAGCATGACGATGGTGGTTGGAAGGGGGCTATGTGAAGGGTTTTAGCCTTGATATATTGGATCGTTCTCATGCCGATCAACAGCGTGAAGAGATTCCGAAGCAGCTTCAAACGCCTGCGCCGTCGGATGCTTTTAGTGTCTATTTGCTTTTCAATCTCGAAGCCGCTTATGATTTCGGCCACGTGATATTGGCGCTTGGCCCGATGGATGGCGCGCTTGAAACGTATTCGTTCTATCGGCAAGGTACTGCTATCAAAGCACCAGCGCTCATGGCGTGTCTTGAGCGCCCTCTCACCTTCGCGCAGATTGAGGCTTCATCGGGTTGGATCGTGCATGGACAGCCTGGCAATTACTGGAACGAGCATGTGAATGCAGCACTTGCGCTCTGGTGCACGAAGGAAGCTTTTGGCAAGATTCAAGCATTTGCCGAAGAAAAGCGAGCAGATCCTGGTGTTTATGATCTCTTTTCATACAACTGCCTTACGTTTGTGATCGAAGCGCTTGCGCGGGGCGGCGTCTCTTTGGAAGTTGAAAGTGGCAAACGGTTGCGAACGTTTATTCCACGTAATGCGTTTCGTCGTGTGAGCCAAGTGACAGGTGCACATAAACTGGGAGCATGGAAATACTGGTTCCCTCTTGCTCAGCCGCCAGAAAACGGACTTCGAACAATCTCCGATACGCCCGGCAAGGATCGCCCTCTGAAATAGTTTTTTGGCATAGGAGCACTTTGAGAAGTGTAGGTGTTTCCTAACCAAAAATGCATCGGTCAATTACTTCTTTGCCACGAAGTTGCTCGATCCAGCTTTTATAAATCGAATCATAGCCGTACATGGCTCCCGCCAGAGCGCCAGCAACACAGGCAGTCGTATCTGTATCGTCGCCCAGATTGACGGCTGCAAGGACGCAATCGGCATAAGAATCGGTATTGAGAGCACACCATAGTGCGGCACCAAGCGTATCTATGACGAATCCCGTTGACCTTACGTCGTCTCGCAGCCAATCCTCGATCTCTCGAATGAAAGCAAAGCGAGGATCGTCTGGTATGTTCGTTGCTATGGCAGATTTGAGATCTTCGCCAGCGATTACGGCTCGGAGTATGTGAACGAAGGATACGCACGCCTCCGTAGAGAGGGGATGCGCGTGGGTAATGGCTGAAACCGATCTTATCTCGTCATCCGTTGCATCCGTCCAGGCGAGCGGTGCTATCCTCATAAGGGAGCCATTGCCGTTGTCTCGCTCGTCGCTGCAGCCATGCCCCTGTATAAGAGCCTTGGTTGTTGTGTTGCCAATGCCAAATGCTTTTCCGTTCGGTGTGTATGTACCCTCACGAAACCACGCTAAGTATCGTTTCCTCATATCTTCCACGTCTACGTGACCGCATGTACGAATACTGTCGAGAGTTGCAAGCAGCATCGAAGTGTCGTCTGAAAACGTGCCCTTCGGCATCTGGTGCGCCTCTCCGCTCGTCATCCCTTTGCAAGTGAAGGTATCGCGCTTTTGGAATTCATAGGGTACACCGAGCGCATCGCCGATCGCTGCACCATAGACGATTCCCTTAAGAGCGCGCTTCTCCATGAGTTCTCTTGCTTCTTCGGCAAATCCGCTCTGACCAAACCTATGCTTGCACTCATTGCATTCGTATTTAGGATCATCGTCGCTAATGCAACATCCGCCAAACACGACCTTTCCTTCGTCAAGACGCTTCTTAAGCTCGTCAGTGAATGCTGGCAGGCCCCACAATATTTCAGCTATATTATTTGACCCACATTTGGGACATCTTAAATTCTCATTCTTTGTCATTTTGAGACCTCGAATCTCTTTATCTTTTATAGGGATGTTATGCAAATGGGCCTCGGGGTATGATGCATGCCGTGTCCATTGTTTCCATTCTATTCTTTTCAATATCAGGACGGTGTCCCATATAAGGGCCATCTGAACGCCCATTTTTTCCTAGAATGAATTTGTTCACACAAAGAATGGACATGCCCGATGAAAAGAAGTGAAGATTTGCATACGGCGAAAATAAAAACAATAGTCAATCGTTTAATAGCATTAGATGGCATGTTAGCTGTTTGTTGAGCATGATATGGAAGATGGAATAATAAACAAGTCCCTTGTATAAGGTGCAAATCGTCCAAAGCAAATTCCATCGCAAATGAAGATAGATAGAAGAGACAATGAATGCAACGATACTGTTTCCTAGCGACTACTTTTCTCCGAGGAGTCCCAACGAAAACTATTTTTCTGAGTTTGAGGCTGTTGTGTCAACAGAGGGACTTGAAGCAGCTTTGTTCAATTTTGATGAATATATAGAAGGTGCATCTTTGGTCCTTAATGAAGACGCTTCGACTTTGCCGAACATTCTTGTATATCGTGGTTGGATGATGAGTCCTGAACGATACAATAAATTCTATGAAGATCTTAGATTGTTAGGCTTTGAACCACTAACAACACCTGCTTGTTATGAGCAGATGCATTGTTTTCCAAATGCCGCCAAAATGCTCGAAAGACGAACGCTCAAACGAACGCCCAATTATCTTGCCTTTCCTATGAACGATGGTGCAGTTAATGTTGATGCCGACTTAATTAATGTCACTTTCGATAGATTCATGATTAAAGATTTTGTTAAATCAGCCAAGGATACAGCCTTTCCTTCTTCAGTGAAAACACCGATCTCCCAAGATGATCTTAATGATCTGGTAACAAAGTTTATAGAGATAAGGGGCTCATTGTTTGTTGGAGGAATCGTTGTTAAGGAATACGTGGATCTGAAAAGATATGGCGGCGTCACCAATGAATGGCGGAATTTCTGTTTCGCTAATGGGGTAAACCTTGGACTTAATCGCAACTCTAATCAGCCAAGCAACTGTTCTGTACCTCCCGTTGAACTTCTCGAAGCTTGCAATGCTTTTGATTCTCCGTTTTGCACGATCGATTATGCAGAGCTAGAAGATGGATCTTGGACAATCATTGAGACGGGAGATGGCCAAGTTTCAGGTTTGGCGGCATCTGATAGCCCTACAAGATTCTACGAGGCTTTGCGAGATGTATTAGAACAGTAGTGTAAGGATGGATATATATGGGACTGCGCGATTTATATTCAGAGCGGGCTAACAAAGCCTACATTAAGGTCAAATATATCGGTGACTACTACAATGTCTATTTGAAAAAAGGCAGAATATACGATGCAGAGCTAGTGGATGACTACTGGCTCGAAATATTTGACGAAGATGACGGGGAAAGCTATCGCTACGACCCCTTGGCTTTTGAGATATTAGATGAGGAGTTGAACGAAATCTTCGAAATGAATCTTGAACGCATCGTTGAGAGAGCTGCTAAAAGGGATGCAGCCTCCGGTATTGAAGCTATAGACGAGATTCTATGGAGCGGCTCTAATGTTCTTATCAGGGCTCTCGATAAGATAGAGTTAGATAGGCCGCTCAACTACACGCTAAGCGATGAGAGTTCCACAATTCGATATGGACAAGAGATATCTAGGGGCTGTGGTATATGGCAACCTCCTAATTGCAAAGCGGTGTTCGGTAATGAGCATGTATTTCATGAATAGGAATTGTCTAATTGTTCGAGCAGGGAATGAGGTGTAGTTCAAGACTCTCATCAATAGCCCGACTAAAACGGTAGGTGTCTCGCTGCAAGCGTATTTCTCGGGCTTCGATCAGAGTATGGCAGATAAACGCACCAAGAACCGGCTCGATACCATCGAAGACTAGTTAACCCATTTTATCTACGGCATGGATTACTTCGGACATGTTACTGCGCCAACAAACAGAGGTTTTTTTGACCTAGTGAAGACTGACACCACAAACGGCCTGTCGACAATGATCTCACGCGGTTCAGGAGGATTTTCTGGAAGCGCACATCCGCATAGAACAATCGCCACATATGATGCGCCTTCCAAGCCTTCTTCGTCAATGTTTAAACGCGTGCTTTGAAAAATATCATCAACCATGAGTGCATCATCTGAAAGTGGAGAAAAATCAGCATTAGGTTCGAATATCTTGTTGATTCCGATATCCCTAAGCATGTCTGCAAGATCAACTTCATCGGACGATAGATTGAATTTAGGCATGTACACCTTGCACTCTCGCCATTGCTCTGTGACCTCGCCCGAAGCGTAAGCGTCCATGTTTAGCCAGGCCTCGCCGCTGGCGATATAATCCTCAAGGTTTATATCCTTGGGAGGAATCGAGACCACCATGAAGCACCCTGAACTAAGGTCTTTCGAGAATGTCAGCGAACCATTTCTTTCAAGAAGATCATAGTGGTCCCATCCGAGCATGAAGTCAACGTCAACTCTAGTGCCGTTATCGAGGGTGAAGCCCTTTTTGTCTTCCTTCTTGAAATCTTTGTCCCAAGAATCCTTGAGGTGCATGGCTGTTAATCCGACGAGCAAGTCGCCATCTTTGGAACCAGGGGCAGATTCGAAGATGCCGCCCGTGTTATCCGAGAGCCATTTATCCATAGAGGCAAGAGCCTTTTCGTTCCCGAGTGAAACGCGCCCTAGTTCAATTGGGATTAAATGCTCCGCTTCGCTGTAGTTGATATTTACCCGAACGCTCTTGTCTAACCAGAGTGATGCGCCACTTGAATAATGGAAATCTCTGCAGTTGCAATCAGAGATTTTTACTTCAGTAATCGCATCAAGAGTCGAGCGCATCTCCTCTTGATCACCCAACACTGAGACGATCTGCTCACGCGTATCGTTTGACGAGATGTCAGCCAGCATGGCGAGCATTTGATAGAGGCAGGACGGCGAAATGACAGGGTTGGCCCCATCTTTGAATACTCTACTTAAGAGTAGCCCAGACAGATCTCCGAGTGATCCGGTTTTGGATACGTGTGATTCGTTGTTTCGATCCGGTGTACTAGCACCAAATCGGTGTTCTTTTCTGAAAATGTTTCGCAGGCTAGTCATGGATTTCCTTTCTTTGGCGTCCATGACGAAGATGGTATGCCATAAGCTTGATACAGGGTGTCCACAAAAATGGTCACCATAGTGCTTTAGCTTATGAAAGAATCAATAAAGGGGTTATAGCTTTTGTATACGTTTATTTGTGAAAAAGTGAGTTCCTAAGATAGGATTATGCCAGCAGCGCAAGATATACCATGGGAAACATGCATTATTCAACCGGTAACGATTTAAACATTGGAATAGGTGCTTGAATGACAAACAACTATGACCTAGGAAAGATCGAAACAGTTGAGCTTCGTAAGATATGGCCTCATGAAGCTCTTGATTTCACAAAGTGGCTTGCAGAGGACGAAAACCTCCAGTTGCTTGGCGATACGATCGGCACAGAGCTAGAGCTAATCGAAATAGAATCGTCAGTCGGCTCCTTTAATGTGGATATCTTCGCAAATGAAGTTGGGACCAGCCGCAAGGTTATTATCGAAAATCAGCTGGAAGATACGAATCATGACCATTTAGGCAAGATCATCACATATGCGTCGGGCAAGGATGCCGAAATCATAGTCTGGATCGTTGCACGTGCTCGAGATGAGCATCGTCAAGCGATCGAATGGCTGAATCAGCATACTGACAACAATTTCGGCTTCTTCCTGATCGAGATTCAGCTTTGGAAGATCGGCGATTCAAAAGCAGCTCCAAGATTTCATATTGTTGAACAGCCAAACGAGTGGACGAAGATGATTAAACTCTCGGCCGAGCTGACCGAAACAGAGCGCGTGAAGCTTTCATACTGGACCCAATATAACGAAATTGCTAAACGCAATCCTGAGTTCTTGCAGTTATTCAACCCACAAAAGCCTTCTAAAGATCACTGGACCACACTTAGATGTGGCACATCTGATTATCATATTGCGCTTTTGATCGACACGCAGAAGAAGTGTATTGGGATCGAGTTTTACGTTCCTGATAATAAGGAGATTGGCCATCGCGCCATTGCTGCCAAAGAACAATTTGAGGAATGCTTATGCCTTGAGGCGCGACCTTTTGATGCCAAAAAGGCCTCGGGATTACGCTTCTATAAGAGTGGCTACGACATAAAGGGCAATTCTGAGAAATGGCCGGAATACATAGAAGAGCAGATAAAATGGGCAATATCGATGCGTTATTTGATTAATAGCTTGGATCTCTGATGCATCAAGATAAAAGAGCAATTGTTCTGAATGGTTTACATCACTGGCGACATACACGGCGACCCGCGGGATCTGATTCGTTTTAGCGAAGCTCATTCGCTCACGTCCGAGGATACCATCATCATACTAGGCGACGCGGGTTTCAACTTCTACCTGCATGGACGCGATCGCAAGGCGAAAAAGCTGGCGGCGCGCATTCCCGCGACCCTGCTGTGCATCCATGGCAATCATGAGGCACGCCCGCAGTCGCTCCCTGAACTCTATCATGAGGAAGAGCGCTTCGGGGCAACCGTTTTGGTGGAGGATACGTTCCCGAATATCCTTTTCGCCGTGGATGGAGAGGTCTATGACATAGAAGGGTTCTCCACCATCGCGATCGGAGGAGCGTACAGCATCGATAAGCTCTGGCGCCGCGAAAACGACCTGCCTTGGTTTGCCGACGAGCAGCCAAGTGCTCAGATGAAGCAGCATGTCGAGCAGGTTCTCGCGGCGCGCGACTGGAAGGTGGATGTGGTGCTCTCGCATACTTGTCCCGCGAAGTACACACCCACAGAAGCATATTTCTCGGGCATCGATCAAAGCAAGGTAGACAAATCTACCGAAAACTGGCTCGACACCATCGAAGGCCGACTTGCCTATCAGCGTTGGTATTGCGGTCATTGGCATATCAACAAGCACATCGACCGCATGCACTTCCTCTTCAACGATGTAGAAGAGTTCGCCATCGGCCTTGTTTATAAAAATTAGTACATCTGGTCCCTGTCAGAAATCCTTTACTTTTAATCAAACAGGTTGGTTAGCTACTGAGCGATTTTATTGCCTTATTTTATTTTCTTATGTGATTGTGCTTGCGATCAGCTAGCTTTACCTTATGTACTACGTCGCTACTTTTTAATGATTTAACACAGATTTTTTCCTTCGTGCGTGAGAAGTCTTATTGTGCCAAGGGAATTATTTGGGATACCTTTGGCAGCGAGTATTTTGTCTATTTAGCCAGAATCTTCAACTACATAGCGTAGGGGTGCTGTGCAAGTCTCGGATTCGGTTTCCATTTACTCAGCGAGACGAAGGGGATCATATTGGCAATAAACTTAAAGAATTCAGCTCAGTGCTCGATTTATCAGTTGGATTGAAGAAGCCTGAAATAACCTATTCTGGCTGCTCATAATTCTGAATTACGAGAATGAAGGGTTCGCAGTTAAGAGGATGCCTAAGCAGGCCGTATAATAGGATGATAGTATTGAGAACGTTATGGATTGCCTAGGAGATACTATCGATACGTATGAGTGTCATTGCAAGGCTGCAAAGGCGATCGTAAGGTATGAGAAATCGTGCTTTTTCGGCTGGATCGCAGATCTCGAAGGAATTGCGAAGATTCATGGCCTGAAGGTTTGAAAGATGAAAAGCTACCTGCTGGTCTTAGCTAAGAGTCTAGAGGATTGGAAATGTCGGGATTAACAGAGGAAACAACCAAGCTGAGATATATCACTCCTGCTATTACGCAAGCTGGATGGGATCTCGAGCGCATTTCATGCGAGGATTATTTCTTCTCTGATGGGAAGGTGATAATCGACGGCAAAGATGGTAAGCGTGCTGGTAAGGGTAATAAAACTGATTATCAGTTATGCTATCCCAATGCTAATACGCCATTGGCTGTAGTAGAAGCAAAGGACTATCAAAAAACTGTTGGCGAGGGTCTCCAACAAGCTATTGATTATGCAGTCATCCTCGATGTTGATTTTGCATATAGTTCAAATGGTAAAGCCTTTATGGAGCATGATCTTTCAACTGGCATAGAACGTGAAATACCACTAGATGAATTCCCTTCACCTGATGAGCTATGGGCTCGGCACTGCAAAGTTCACGACCTCACAGAAGAGCAAGCAGAAGAAACAACGATCCCTTATCACTTTGGTTATGACTCCATCTCGCCAAGGTATTACCAAAGAATAGCAATCAATAGAGTTGTTGAAGCGGTGACTAGAGGCAAAAACAGACTCTTACTCGTCATGGCCACAGGCACTGGAAAGACTTACACTGCCTTCCAGATTGTTTGGAGGTTAAGAGAATTAGGGTTGAAAAGAGTCCTTTATCTTGCCGATAGAAACATCCTTTTAGATCAGACAATATCCGGAGATTTTAAGCCTTTAAATGAAGTCACTACCAAAGTCCAAGGAAAAAAGCTTGATAGCGCTTATGAAGTTTTCTTCTCTACCTATCAGCAGTTGGTCGATGAAGAAGACGAGAATGCACAGCAGCCCTATGAGCAATTTGACCCAAGCTTTTTCGATTTAATTATCGTAGATGAATGCCACAGAGGTAGCGCCCGCGCTGATTCAAGCTGGCGCAGAATTCTGGAATACTTCCATGCGGCGGTACAGCTAGGAATGACCGCTACCCCGAAGGAAACAAAGGGAATATCGACATCGGATTATTTTGGAAATCCGCTTTACACGTATTCCCTAAAGCAGGGTATTGAAGATGGTTTCCTTGCGCCTTATCGAGTTAAGCGCATCCACCTCGACGTTGATAAATTCGGCTTTATTCCAGAAGATGGACGAGTCGATGATCATGGTGAGCTGATTGAGCAGCGAGAATACGCGCAAAGGGACATCAATCGCTCCATTGTATTTACTCAGCGCGATCAGCTAGTAGCCGAGGAGATCACGAAATATCTTAAGCATGAAGGACGAATGCAGAAAACAATCGTGTTTTGTGAGGATATTGATCATGCGGAGCGCATGAGACAAGCTTTGGTCAATGCCAATTCTGATATGGTTGCCGAACATCCAGACTGCATACAAAGATGCACTAGCGGAATCAAAGGTGTCGAAGCCATTCTTGATAAATTTATGGATATCGACGAGCCATTTCCAACGATCCTTACAACTTCGAAGCTGCTTACCACAGGGGTAAACTGCAAAACTTGCAAGTGCATCGTTCTAGACAACAGCTTTGGCGAACAGGGAATGACGGAGTTTAAGCAAATCGTGGGCCGCGGAACCAGAATTAAGGAAGAAAAAGAAAAGCTTTATTTCACAGTCCTCGACTTCAAAGATGCAACCAGACTTTTCGCTGATCCAGATTTTGATGGCGATCCGCCTGTGATCTATAACCCTAAGATGCCAAAGTCAAAGCCGGAAGACAACCCTGGCTCATCTGATCCCCCTATTGTTTATCCGCAAGGAACTATAAAGTATTATGTTAGCGATCTTCCGGTAGAGGTGGTCGGAGAGCATGTCCAATACTATTGGATGGGAAGCCTTCATACCGAAAGTTTGGTCGATTACACGAAGAAAAGCATTCATAAGCAATACAGCACTCTCGATGACTTCATCAACCGCTGGACATCAGAAGAAAAGAAGGCAGCTATTCGTGAGGAATTAGAGAAGCAAGGCGTCTTCCTAGACCAGTTACGCGACCAAATGGGTAGAGACGATATGGACGATTTTGATTTAATCTGTCATATCGCCTACGACGTTCCTGCAATGACGCGTCGTGAACGCGCCCAAGCTGTAAGGGATAGCGGGTATCTTGATCAGTTTAATGAGGCAGCGAAGGTGGTTCTCGATACTTTACTAGAGAAATATGCTAGCTCGTCTATTGAGGATTTAGACGATATCAGGGTGCTTCAGCTTAAGGAATTCCAAAAACTCGGTTCAGTTCCAAATATTGTGAAGGTTTTTGGAGGCAAAGAGCAGTTCTTGAAAACCGCACAAGCACTTGAAAATGAGCTTTATCGCATGGCGGCTTAGTATAGAAGAAGGGTTAGTCTATGGCAGTTAGCTCACTTGTTAAAAAAATTCAAAACATCATGCGAGAAGACGCTGGTGTAAACGGTAACGCACAGCGCATCGAGCAGATGGTTTGGATGTTCTTCCTAAAAATATATGATGCAAAGGAAGAAGAATGGGAGCTCGTGCAAGAGAGCTATGAATCAATCATCCCAGATAATCTGAAGTGGAGGAATTGGGCAGTTGATAACGCCGATGGAAACGCTTTAACTGGAACTGCTTTATTGAGCTTCGTTAATAATGAGCTTTTTCCAACGCTATCAGAGCTTCCAATAACCCCTCAGACAACCAACAGCCATGCAATCGTCCGTTATGCCTTTGAATCAGCTCATAATTACATGCAAGATGGCATCCTATTGCGTCGTGTGATCAACGAGATTAACGACTCTGTAGATTTTACCGAGTATAAAGAACTGCACGCATTTGCGGAAATCTATGAAACGATTCTTAAAGACTTACAAGCAGCTGGTCAAGCGGGTGAGTTTTACACTCCTCGTGCAGTTACGGACTTCATGGCGCAAATGCTGCAACCAACGCTTGGCGAATCAATTGCAGATTTTGCTTGCGGAACAGGAGGCTTCCTG
>FR895149.1:75814-76901 GCA_000435675.1 Eggerthella sp. CAG:298
CCGTACTGAAAATTCTAGACGGTCAAGTGAAAACCCCGCATGATCGTGAGCTATACAGTGCAAGCGTTTATGGTCTTGAAAAGAAACAATTGCCTTATCTTCTCTGTGCAACGAATATGTTTTTGCACGACATCGACAACCCTCGTGTGTTTCATACCAACTCTCTAGATAAAGATATTCGCGAATATAGAAATCAAGCAAAGGATGGCTTGTTTGATGTGGTCCTCATGAATCCTCCATATGGAGGGAGTGAACAGGATGTCATTAAAGCGAATTTCCCCATTGCTCTCAGAAGCTCTGAAACTGCAGATCTCTTTATGGGGCTCATAATGTATCGATTGAAAACTGACGGAAGGGCAGCTGTGATTCTTCCCGATGGCTTTCTCTTCGGTTCGGATGGCGCTAAGCTTGAGCTTAAGCGAAAGCTGCTAGATGAGTTCAACTTACATACGATTATTAGACTTCCTGGTAGCGTGTTCGCGCCATATACCTCCATTACTACGAACATCCTCTTTTTTGATAATGGCAGAAACACCGAAGGCACTTGGTTCTATCGCATGGATATGCCAGATGGATACAAGCATTTCAGTAAGACAAAGCCTATACAGCTTTCGCATTTCGACCCCGTAATTGAATGGTGGAACGATCGTAAAGAGATAATTGTTGACGGCAGTCCTAAGGCGAAATACTTTACTCAAAAAGACCTTAAAGACCTTCAACTCAATTTTGACCAGTGCGGATTTCCTCATGAAGAGATTGAAATACTCCCACCTGATGAGCTCATTAAAGAGTACCGGGCAAAACGCCAGACGCTTGACTTGGAAATCGATATGAAGCTCAATCAAATTTGTGAAATTCTTGGAATTGAGGTGTAAATGATGGGAACGGACCTCAAGAGCTCCATTCTCCAGATGGCGGTGCAAGGCAAGCTTGTGCCGCAAGATCCAAATGACGAGCCCGCATCTGCGCTCCTGGAGCGTATCCGCGAGCAGCGCCGGCGGCTCATTGCTGAGGGTAAGATTAAGGCACCCAAGGGCGGCGAGAGCCATATCTACCGCGGTTCTGATGGGAAGCACTATGAGAAGCG
>FR895150.1:0-10185 GCA_000435675.1 Eggerthella sp. CAG:298
GGAGCGAACGTGAGCGTATGGAGCGCTAAGAGCCAGAACAATAATAATCAGAAGTGGACTATCAAAACATTGAACGATGTTTACACCAGTCTTGATAGTCTTGCTGTGCAAAACAAGAGCGTCATCGCGGATGGGACTTATGTAATCTATGCATCTGCAGTAGGTGGGAATCCGGTGCTTGATGTTAAGAATGGCGCAACCAATGAGGGCGCTAACATCCAACTTGCCGCATCGAATGCTTCAGCAAATCAGGCATGGGAAATTTCCCATAGTGGGAATTATGTACTCATCAAGAACAAGCGGTCAGGAAAATATTTGAGTGTTGCCTCTAATAATTCTTTGAGCGGAGCTAATGTTATCCAATCGGCTAACGCGGACGTACGAGGCTCAAAATGGATCTTCCTCAAAAATTCTGACGGTTCATTCTCTATTCGTTCAGCGCTTTATACAGGCATCTCTCTTGATGTGCAAGCAGGAAAGAGCGCAGCTGGTACTAATATTGAAACTTGGATGAGCAATTCGACCAAAGCTCAAAAGTTCAAGTTGGTTTCCGTTCCTGCACAGGTTGCAAAATGTGAAAATACCATCGATACCACGGGATATTACTGTATTAAATCGATTCGTGATAATAATCTGCAGCTTGATGTAAATGCTGCTTCAACAGCAAACAATGCCAATGTTCAAATTTGGTCTGCAACCAAGATGCCCTGGCAGCTGTTTCGTTTCGAATATGTGAATGGGTATTATCGCATCATCAGCGTACACTCGAATAAAGCGCTTACAGTACAGAATAATTCTCTTGTTCCAGGAGCGAATGCTGTGATGTATACAGCAAACACTGCTGATAACCAATTGTGGCGCGCACAGAAGAACGCAGATGGCTCTTATACCTTCTTCAATAAGAAAAATGGTTACGCTCTTTATGTAGGTTCTGCTTCGCCAAAAGCTGGCACGAATGTTTGCACGTCGGGGTATTCGCCAACGAGCAATGAACAGAAGTTCAAGCTCGAGCGCGTCACCAACCTTATGCCTACCGGCCTTTACAATCTCAAATCAGCACTCAATGCTTCACAAGTTCTTGATGTAACTGCAGGATCAGGAGCTAATAACGCCAACATTGAGACGTGGACGAACAATGCAGGAATTGCTCAGAAATGGAATATCCAAGCAGTAGCAGGAAAAGAAAATGTCTACACGTTACAAGCAGTCTGTTCAGGGAAATACCTCGCTGATAACGGTCTTGGCAATGCGGTGCAGGTTGCATCGGGCATCGATACGAAATCACAATGGAAGGCTTCGATCGTTGGTGGTTCCTACGTACTTACGAATGTCGAGACAGGTAAAGCGCTCGATGTAACGAACTCCAAGGTGGCATCAGGTACTAATGTTGGCACAAAAGTGATCACGAATGGCGTGAATCAAAGATGGAACCTCGTAACGACCGCTCCTTTACCGAATGGAACATATATCATTCGGTCTCGCGTGAACACAAGTCAAGTCTTGGAAATCGTAGGATCTTCGACAGGAAATAATGGCAATGTTGCTATGTGGAAATACCATGGTGGCGGCAATCAGAAATTCAATTTCACGCGTAATTCGGATGGCACCTATACCGTTGTGAACTGCAACAGCGGAAAGGCGTTGGATGCCGCGAAGGGAGCATCGAGCGCAGGAACCAATATCGCCCAGTTCAACCAGAAGAATCAAAAGAACCAGCGTTGGTATCTTGTCTACAACAGCGATGGAGGTTTCAAGCTTGTCTCCGCGGCGAATTCGCAGGTGGTTATCGGATTCAATGGCTCAAGTCCTACCAATGGAGCCAATGTCTGTCTGGTGAAGGATACTAATGCTTCCTCGCAGCATTTCAAGCTAGAAAAAACAACCTATGTTCCACCTATGCCAGCGCCCCAGCGCGATATGCTCAATAAGGCTCAGGGCTACAGTAGCGGAACGAGCTATTTGATCATGGTCAACCGCGCCACTCATAAAGTTGGTGTCTTTAAAGGCTCTCAAGGTAATTGGTCGTATCAGCATTACTGGAGTTGCGTGACGGGTGCGCCTGGATCGCCAACCATTACTGGCGTCTATCGGACGACAGGCTATAAGCGAATGTCTTTGACGACTGACAGTCGTGCTCGTTGGTGCACGCAGATTAGCGGCGGCTATTTCTTCCATACGATTTTGGCTTCCGAGAGCGAATTAGGGAACAGCCTTTCTCATGGCTGCGTTAGGCTTGCCATCCCAAGCGCTCAATGGATATACAACAATGTAGGCAGAGGAACAACAGTTGTTTTGTATAACTAACAAATCTTATCAGGAGAGTTTGGACAGAGGCGGAAACATGATGTTTCCGCCTCTGTCCTTGAAAGAGCCAGAGATGCCGTTTACATGTTTCTTCTGCGGAAGATATGTTTCTGAACCGTAGAACTATTGATAACGAATCGTTAATTTAGGAAAATGAAGAATCCGACGTAAAGACTTGATGCCAGAGAAGTTCGACCGCGCGCTCCGCCTGTCTTGTTGGCAATTTGGATAGGCTTGTGTATGAGGTTATGTCAAAGTCCTTGGACAGAAAGTTGAGGCTTGGAATGCAAATTACTGCTAAATCGTTGCTCGCATCCTTTATCGCTCTTCTGCTTGTTCTTACCCTTTCTCCTTTTGTTGCATATGCAGATGAGACGGTTTTAGAATCAACGCCTCAAGAATATGATGTCGAGATTGGACCAACGCTTGATTCGACCTCAGACCCTCAGAAGGAAAATAGCTATCGTTTTGAGAACGGTGAACGCATTACAAGCGAGGATGGCGCTGCCACTGATACTGAAAGCATCCTTTCGACCTTTTCAGCAGTCGTAAACCCTGAAGGTTATACCGTGTTCAATTGGTTCGATAAGTTTTCTAAAGGCTATTACACGGGAACAAATGCTTACAAAGGCATAGACGTGAGTGAACACAATGGCACTATCAATTGGAAGACGGTTAAGGCCTCAGGTGTGGACTATGCGATCATCCGCTGTGGATATGGGCAGAACAGTAAGAGTCAAGATGATGATCAATGGATTAATAACGTAAGAGGATGTATCAATAATGGCATTCCTTTCGGAGTTTATATTTATTCATATGCGACCAATACCACCCGAGCTGCAAGCGAGGCTGATCATGTTTTGCGCTGCTTGAAAGATGCTGGTCTCAATCCTTCTAAAGTGGGGTATCCGATTTATTTCGATATGGAGGATGCGTCTACAATAGGTTCTGATTATGCTGCAATGGCTACCGCATTTTGCGACAAGATCAAGGCGGCCGGTTATGTTCCGGGTGTTTATGCGAACAAGACATGGTTCAATGAGAAACTCACGGCAAGTTGTTTTGATTCTTGGACGAAGTGGGTTGCGGAATGGAATGCTTCGAAAGGTCTTACTTATACAGGCCTCTCGAACTTTACTTCCGGCAACGGTATGTGGCAATTCTCTGACTACGGAACAGTTCCGGGCATTAACAGCAAAGCAGTTGATCTTGATTACACCTTCATGAAGCCGAAGTTCAACGTTGCTTTTGCGTCGATAAGTACTTCTGGCATGATGCGCAACGTTACTGGAAAGGCTCTTAGTCCCAGCATTACTGTTAAACTTGATGGTAAGACGCTCAAAGCAGGCACCGATTATACAATCTCTTATAAAAAACAAGGTACAAGCTCTGCTACCACAACTGCACCCTCTGCTGCAGGAGTCTATGAAGTGGCCATTACAGGTACTGGTACCTATTCGGGTGTCAGGTCTCTAGGCAACATGACTATCTACCCGAAACCAAACATCGACACCTCTTTCGCCTGTAGGCTTTCATCTGTTGCGAATCAAAGCCTCCTTTTAGATGCAGCCGGAGCTTCTCCACAAGTTGGTGCGAACATCAGCCTTTGGTCAAACAAGAACCAAAATAATCAGATGTGGTATATCGTTCCTGATGGCAACGGATATTACATGGTGAAGAGCGCAGCAAATCAAAACCTCGTTCTAGATGCCACAGGTTCAAGTCCTCAGAATGGGGCCAACATTACTGCATGGACCGACAAGAAGCAGAACAACAATAATCAAAAATGGATATTGGTTGAGTCGAACGGGTCTTTTGTCTTCAGAAATGCCGCGAATAACAGCCTTGCTCTTGATGCGACAGGATCGAATCCAAAGATCGGTGCCAATGTGACAGCATGGACGAGCAAGAATTCCGATAACCAAAAGTGGAAGATCAGCAGGATGAACGATCTGGCTGCGGCGGTCGTTACACCATCAGGCATGGTGAGAAACAAGACAGGTCAGCAGTTGAAAGTAACTACTTCGACGAGCCTTGCCGGAAAGCAGCTCAAAGAAGGCACTGATTATACGATTCTCTACAACGGCGGAACAACCCCTCCCACCAGTACGGGCAATTACTCGGTGAGCATAAAAGGCAAAGGGGCTTACACTGGAACGAAGACCGTAGGCACCATGCGCATTGTCGATCCCCCTGCTTTGTCTAATAGCTCTCGGTATAATATTACTTCAGCTTCAAATGCACGATTTATCCTTGATGCGGCAGGCGCGAAACCTGCTCTTGGTGCGAACGTGAGCATTTGGACGAAAAATGGAGGGGACAACCAGAAATGGTATTTCATGCCTGATGGAGAGGGATATTACACTATCAAGAGCGCCGCTAATCAAGACTATGTGCTTGATGCGGCAGGCGCGAATCCCGCTTTAGGCGCAAATATTTCGGTCTGGAGCAGAAAGAATAACCAACTTAATCAGAAATGGACCATTGAATCAGATGGAAAGGGCTCCTGGGTAATCAGAAATGCGGCGAATTCCAATCTTGTTCTTGATGCTCATGGTAAAACGCCTTCCCTTGGTGCGAACGTGACTGCTTGGAGCAGCAATGATGGTAATAATCAAAAATGGAAGATCAATGCTGCCTGATTCCGAGCCGGTTCGTTCGATAGGTTTTTGAGGCTTAGCTAAATCATAGGTATATGCAGGATTGTTTCGCGAGAGTAGATGAGCAAGATCGATATGAGTGATACAGGTGGTTCGCACGAAGAATAGGCTGCTCTCATCATTTTTCTGGTCGTTCCTTGAACAAGGCGGGACGAGGATCGTCTCGCTCATTTTGCAGATTGTCCTTGCGCGCATTTTGATGCCTGAGGCATTTGGCGTTATGGCAATCCTTCTTGTTTTGATTGAGGTCGCAAATACCATTGTCCAAAGCGGCTTTGGAGCAGCGCTTATTCAGCGCCAAGAGGCTACAGATCGATCTTTCACAACTGCCTTTTGGCTCAGTCTCTGTTTTGCTGCCGTTCTCTATAGCATTGTGTTCTTTGCGGCTCCTGCGCTTGCGGCATTTTATGGCATGGCGGATCTCTCTATTTATTTGAGGGTCTTGGCGCTTATCCTCTTTGTTGAGGCGTTCAATAGTATCCAGCGATCCTATCTGCAAAAAGAGATGCATTTTCGAGCGCTTTTCAACTCTAACATCGCTGCCTCGATCGGCTCAGGAGTGGTTGGCGTTACGCTTGCTCTTTTGGGGTTTGGAGTTTGGGCGCTCGTTGCTCAAGCGCTCAGCCAAGCTCTTCTTGCGTGCTTCGTCATGCTTATCCAAGTTCCTTGGCGCCCATCATTTCATTTTGAGACCACAGAAGCGCGTGCGCTTTTCTCATACGGGTGGAAGATCTGTGTTACTGGCATTCTTAATACGCTCTATTTGGGTCTCTCGGAATTGATCCTTGGCAAGGTGTGCAGCCCGGCAGATTTGGGTGTGTACAGTCAAGGTAGAAAATGGCCTAATGCTGCGATCTCAATGGTCTCGAATGCCTTACAGAATGTCTTCTTTCCCGCTTTTGCTGAGATTCAATCAGATAAAGAAGCTTTGAGAGGCGCTATTCAAAAAGCGGTTGTGGTTGGTTCGTACCTTATCATGCCCACGGCGCTTCTCGTTGCGGTGGCAGCAGAACCGCTTGTTGCTTTGCTGTTAACGGAAAAATGGCTTGCCTGCGTACTTGTTTTTCAGTTGGTCTGTGTCCAGAATCTCGGACTTATGTTGGGTATTGTGAATTTGCGCGCGTATATGGCGCTCGGGCATTCTGGCCTTTATCTGAAGCTTCAGCTTATCAAGGTTCTATCGGGTTTGGTCATTATCTCAGGGATCGCCATTTTGCTCCATAACATCTACTGGGTAGCTTTGGCTGCCTGCGTGCACGGACTTCTTTGCGTTTTCATCGATCTTGCTCCTGCAAAACGTATGCACGGGCTGGGGTCATTATCGCAGATACGAAGTGTAATGCCCACTTTGTTCGTTGCTCTTTTAGCTGCTGGACTAGCGCTCGTTCCCCTTGCATTCGATATTTCTTATGCGCTTCAGCTTCTTTTGCAGATCGTCATCTACGTTGGTGTTTATCTTGCTTGTTCTCGTGTTTTCAAATTGCGTGGTTTGCAAGAATGCTTTACGATTTTGTCTGATCTAAGAAGTCGGTAACAAGCGAGTCGATTTTGAACACCCCCACTGCAAAACACCCTGTCAACCAGTGTAAAGAGAGCATTTCAGTCGTCGTTGCTGTTTACAATATCGAAGATTATATTTGTGAATGCGTGGATAGCATCATCAACCAAACGATTCAGCCAGAAGAGATCATCCTTGTTGATGATGGGTCTACGGATCGATCATCTGCCCTCTGCGACGAATATGCCGAAAAGAATACTAACATTCGGGTCATACATCAAAAAAATGCAGGCTTGTCAGCAGCACGCAATACAGGCATCGAGCATGCGCAAGGTGTCTGGGTGTACTTCGTTGATGGTGACGACATTCTTGCGCCAGATGTTATCGAGTCATTTTTAGCCGTGCTTACGGCACACGAAGGAGACGTTGAGTTCATTCAGGGAAGAATGACCTGGTTTGTCGATGGTTCTAGTAACTTCAAGCCCGATGAAGTTTATATCCCTGATGAATGGACATACTTTGCAAAAAGTCAGTTGGTAATGGCGCGTATGTTTGAAGAACGAGGCGCTTTTCGTATGGGCATTCGAGGGCTTTACCGACGCGATTTTCTGATACAAAATGATCTCATGTTCGTTCCGGGACTCTATTCTGAAGATCAAGAGTGGACACCTCGTTTGTTCTCTCTTGATGTCAAGATGGGCAGCAATGAGAATCCAGGATATCTTTATCGTGAAGGGCGTGCAGGCTCAATCGTGACTGCACGCAGACCCGAACAGGTCGAAGTGCTCTTCACGCTCTATCAAGAATGGTTCGATCGATTTGGTAACGATTCTTCTTTAGATGTGCGCTTTAGGAACGCGCTCAAGAATGAAGCTGCAAGAAGAAGCGTGGAAGAGTTCTATAAGCATATCGAACGGCTCGACGGGGAGGATCTTGCTACGGTTGAAGAAATTGTTGATCGATACCGAGACCTTTTTGTTCCAAGAGAGTCGATGGACTTTCGCGAGAAGGTCTTGAGCTTTTTCGTCCGTGTCTTCGGGGCAAGAAGTGCTGCCAAAATCACGCGATGGCTTATACAATGGAGAAACAAAGGTAAGCACTGAATCTGTCGATATTGAAGAGTATCGAAGATTAAGCAAGGTGTTTGCAGGATAGAGCGAGAGAACACATGAAAACAATAGCGGTCATACCAGCTCGTGGCGGCTCAAAAGGCATTCCTCGAAAGAACATGAGGCTTATGAATGGTAAGCCTCTCATTGCGTATTCGATCGAGAACGCTCTAGCAAGTGCTTTTATCGACACGGTTATTGTCTCTTCTGACTCAGAGGAGATCAGAGAATTTGCCCAGCAATATGAGGGAGTTATCGCGCTTGATAGAGATTCTGCTCTTGCCGAAGATGCGGTCACGCTCGATCCTGTCATCTATGATGCGGTGTTGAGGACAGAACAAGATCAGAATATTTCATTTGATATAGTAGTCACGCTTCAGCCAACTTCTCCTTTGTTAACCGTAGGGACGCTCGATGAAGCTCTGAGTTGTTTTTCATCAGGTGAATGGGATTCTATGATCAGTGTGGTGAATGCTCCACATCTTAGTTGGATACTTGATGGAGAGGGAAGACCTGTTCCTGATTACGAAGAGCGCTTGAACAGGCAGATGCTTCCGCCTCATTATCTCGAGACGGGTGCTTTCTTGATCAGCAAGCGCGACGCTGTTTGCAAGGCAAGTCGTCTTGGCAATGAAGTGACCGTATTCGAAGTGCCTGAGGACCAGGCAACTGATATCGATACGAAACAAGACTGGATCGTATGTGAATCTCTGCTTGCAAAGAAAACCATCGCATTTCGTGCCGATGGGTATCGCGAGCTTGGGCTTGGTCATATCTATCGAGCGCTTACGCTTGCCTATGATTTGATCGAGCATGAGGTGGTTTTCATATGTGACGCGCATCATCCTTTGGGTATTGAGAAGCTCAAGGGCGCGAACATGGAGGTCGTTGAAGTAGCGAATGATGACGAGCTTCTTTCATGGCTTGATGAACGGCAGATTGACATCTTCGTCAACGACCTGCTCGATACAGCGCCATCATATGTGCAAGCTGTCAAGGAGCGCGTAGGACGATTTGTGAGCTTTGAGGATATGGGAGAAGGTGCACGCGTTGCCGATACCGTGATAAATGCCCTTTACGAAGGAGCTTCGCCTCATCACAACACCTACCAAGGCAAAAAATACGTTTGTTTACGAGATGAATTTCAAGCGGCAATCCCCGCGCAATTCAATGAAGAGGTTTCACGGATCCTTGTTTCGTTTGGTGGAACTGATCCGCTTGACTTAACTGAGCGAGTGTATCGAATTGCCAAAGAGCTCAACGAAGAAGAGGTGCAAGTCGTATTCGATTTCCTGCTTGGTCCTGGCTATAGCAATGACTCTATTGTTCCAATCGAGCAACAGGGGATCTATGTAAATCATGATGTGGTTCGAGTGAGCGATCACATGCGCAAAGCAGATATGGCTCTGTCTTCTCAGGGTAGAACTACCTATGAACTAGCTGCTATGGGTGTTCCAGCTATCGTTCTCGCTCAAAACGAGCGAGAGCAGCTTCATACTTTTGCGCAGATGGACAACGGTTTCATTAATCTTGGACTTGGCAGTGAAGTAATTGATGAAGATATCAAAACTACTATCACCTGGCTTATGGCAGCAACTTCGGTAAGGCGCGAGATGAGGAATCGTATGCTTGCAAACGACCTTAAAAGTGGTATTAGTCGTGTTCGACAAATTATTCTCGGCGAGGCGTTAGGCGCAGAATAATAGCAAGGAGCAGCGTATGTCTGATCTAGTTTCAAGGATCATTTCAGGAAAGTTCACCTTGATCGCTGAAATCGGTGTTAATTATTACGACATCGCCACGCAGAGAGGCATATCTCCTCTTGAGGCGGCAAAGCTAATGTGCTGCGAGGCAAAAGATGCAGGTATCCACGCAGTGAAGTTCCAGACCTATAAAGCAGAAACACTTGCTGCTGCTGATTCTCCTTCTTATTGGGATACCTCAGAAGAACCAACCACAAGTCAGCGAGAGCTTTTCAAGAAATTCGACTCCTTCGGCGAAGCGGAGTATAAAGAGCTGGCAGACTATTGCGAAAAGATTGGGATTGCGTTTTGCTCAACGGCTTTTGATTTTGAATCAGCAGATTATCTTGATTCGATGATGGATGTCTATAAGATCTCTTCATCAGACCTGACAAATATTCCTTTTATCGAATATCAAGCCGCAAAGGGAAAGCCCATCATCATGTCGGTGGGTGCAGGTGATCTTGCAGAGATGCAAGCTGCAGTAGCGGCTGTGCGACGCTTCAATGATCAACCGCTTGTTTTGATGCATTGCGTGCTCGAATATCCGACTCCGTACCAAGATGCGAATCTTCGTCGCATCACTTCTTTGAAGGCAGCATTTCCTGATGCTATCATCGGGTATTCTGATCATTGCAAGCCTGATGCTTGTGCGGATGTGATTAAAACGGCTTATTCATTGGGCGCGCATGTGGTAGAGAAGCATTTCACGCTTGATAAGACTTTGCAAGGAAACGACCATTATCATGCCATGGACCCTGAAGACGCAAGAAAGATTATCGATGGAGTAGCGTTTGTCGAAGAGATAAGTGGCTCGCCTGAACTTGGCTATTCTGAGTCTGAAGTTGCTGCTCGACAAAACGCACGACGCT
>FR895150.1:10253-59567 GCA_000435675.1 Eggerthella sp. CAG:298
ATCACGCGTGACATGCTCACGTTTAAGCGACCAGGGACTGGAATATCACCACAGCGGATTGATGAAATCATCGGGAAAGTGGCTGCCTGCGCTATCGATGACGATATGATCATCCAAGACGAGATGATTCGCTAATAGTGTTGCGCATCTTTTTTGCGTGCGTGCTTAGGAAATAAAAGCCCTGATTTGGTCTTTTGCTTCTTCGAGCGATTTTGGAATGAGGATTCGATCAGAGTCTGCTCCGTAACAATCTTGCGCTATGCAGACGGTGTATTCGTAAGTTTTAAATAAAGAATCTGTTTCTGAAAAGGCGAGTTTATAAAGAAACATGAGAAAAGGCTTTGCATTTCCCTCGATGATCGGTGAAAGCTGAGCAGTAGACCCAATGCTTATCAACAGATCATCAGAAAGAATAGCTGCTTCTTTATGACAAAAGAGTTCCCAAAAACCACCCGATAGATCTTGGCAACTGTTTGTATAGACTGAATCAGTCACCGAACGTGGATGTTTTCGCAAAAAAGGACTTATCTCTAGTTCGATGATCTGTTCAAGCAGGTGATCGATCGCTTCCGTTTCGGGGTTAGGCTCTTGGTAGCGTGCTGTATCGAGTACGATGATGTTCTTTGCAGGTGGCAAAGACAAAGGCTCTTTCGCAAACGCTGCTTCAAGCTTATCAAGGACGTTTTGCTCAGGATTGATCTGGCAAGTAGAAATATCAATACCAGGTGCAAGTAGGCTAGGATTCTTAAGAAATAATCGTTCAGGGCGGTAAAGAAAGCGCTTGAGACGGAGCGTGTTAATGATGGCTCTAAGTTGGTGGATTCTAGGGGGCTCATTCTCATCGATAAGCGGAGGCTCGTCAAAAGAATATACCGTTTTGAACACTGCTCCATTGTAAGAACCTGTTCCATCCTCATAGAATGAGACACGCAATTTCTTATTGCGCGCAAGAAGACGTTGAAAAACTTCGAAAGTTGCAGGGGTGGGGCATGCGATTGCGAGATGGTCGTAAGAAGAGTCAAGAATCATCCTGATTGCAAGGTTCTTTTTCCCAAAACGAGAACCGATCTGCCAGATGAGCTGCTGGCGGTATTCGTGAATCAGATGATGAGGAACTACTTCGATCTCATCGAATACCCCTATCTTTTCATAAACGATGGCGAGATCAGAGGCCTGCGCAAACTGATCATAGACGAGCAAGGAGGCATGGTCACCTTGCTCAATAAGGGCTGAAGCGGTCAAAGCCGCATTGTACATCTGAAGAGGAGTGTCTGCAAAAAAGAGCCAGCGGTCCATTTCGGTTTCTTTCAACGAATTATACGATCTTATATTGAGGAGCGCCAAGTTCAGACTTGAACTTTGAACTTTTCGGCGTTTTGTTGCGCGATGCGCTGATCCTCTTCGCTGTATTTCTTTTCTGAATAACAAGCAATTGCCCTGAAGATCGCATGAGGAAAATAAGAAAGAATAAATGCTGCTTTGGTGGTTAGCGCTACAGCGGGCGAACTCAAAGCATCGTCTCTTTCGCGCCTGATCCGCTCATAAACCTGGGCAGAGAGATTATCTTGGCCGTTCAAGCTAAAGGCAGCAAACTCTCCTATGAGTCCACTGTAATAGCGCTGAAGAGCGATCTCTTCGAGCTTAGGTATTCCTTCTTTTCGAGCAAACTCAATGATCCCAAAACGCGCCTCAAGTGTGTCAAGATGCCTTTCGTCGAATTGGTGGGTAATTGAACAAGCGCGCTCTACGGTGTAGAAGTAGTCGTTCGCATTTTCATAGATTACTTTGTTGGCTGAGTAAAGCACCCTATACATTATAAATTGGTCTTCGAAATGCTTGTCTTGAGGGAAAACAAGATAAGGAGCTAGGGACGCAGAGAAGAGCTTTCCCCAGGCATATTCGGCAAAAGGAGGATTGGGAATTCGTAGTGATGCGCAAATTGCATCAACGGGACTAAGAAGCTGATATTCAGAAGGTCGCCATGCTGGCATGGACGGGATATTTGCACTATCAGGAATTGGGGTGAAGCTCGTGACTGCAATATCGGCTTCTGTTTCGAGGGCTGCTGCTAGCAGATTAATAACATGGTCTGGTCCAATAAAGTCATCGGAATCAACATACATGATGTAGTCCCCGTGGATCGATTCGAGACCTCTGTTACGAGCGCTCGAAAGCCCCCCATTGTCTTTATGGATCACACAGATGCGCGAATCGGTTGTGGCATAAGAATCACAGATCGAACTCGAACTATCAGTCGATCCATCATCAACAAGGATAATTTCTAGTTGATCATAAGACTGATCGAGCACCGAGTTCAAGCATCGTTCAAGGTATGCTTCTGCATTGTAAACGGGAATTATTACGCTTACTAAAGGTTGGTCTATTTTTGCTTCCATAAATCCTACCCAAGAATCATTCTGAGATTTACCAACTAAATGACGGATATCTAGAACAAGCTATAAGATGGTCGACTCGAGTTGCTCAATCGCTTTTTTGGAAGTCACTATGTCCTGTTCTTTCCCTTTTCGTTCAATGTATCTCATTATCGATGCAAATAATCGTTTAGGTAAAAACGAAAGTAAAAATGCGTATCTAGTCGAACGCGAAATGGTAGATGAAGTGATCGCGCGCATACGATTTTCAATGATCAGATGGTGCAAAAGATCGCTTGTTTCAGTGTCGTTGCTTAAACAAAATCCAGCGAATTCGCCAATAAGATTACTGTAATAAACATTCACTGCTGCATCTTTGAGCTGAGGTATGTCGTTGTTTTTAGCGTATTCAATGATGGCTTGTCTCGCTTCAAGCGTGTCGAGATGTCTGCGGTTGCGTTGATTGGTGATAGAGGCGTGGCGAATCGTATAGTAATAATCATTTGCATTTTCGTAAACGATCATATTGGAGGCGAGCATTGCCTTGTACATGACGAACTGATCTTCAAAGAGCTTTCCTTCAGGAAAGTAAAGATGTGGTTTGATAGCGGATGAATAGATTTTTCCGCAGGCGTATTCTCTAAACAGAGCATCTGGTTGAGAAAGAGCCTCACACGCTGCATCGACTGGATTGAAAAGTCGATAATCAGAAGGTTCGATCTTAGAGGTGATAACGAGAGAATCCATATCTGGTATATGGGTACACCCAGTGATCGCCATATCTGCTTTTAAGCCGACAGCTGCTGAAAGAAGATTGAAGATGTGCTCCGATCCGATAAGGTCATCAGAATCAACATACACCAAGTAGTCACCGTTCGCTGCTTCAAGACCCATATTGCGTGCGCTGGAGAGGCCGCCATTCTCTTTATGGAAGACGATAATGCGTGAATCAGTTAGAGCAAGAGAATCACAGAGTGAGCTGGAATTGTCTGTTGAACCATCGTCAATGAGAAGGATCTCTAAGTGACTATAAGACTGATCGAGCACGGAGCGCACACATCGTTCGAGATATGCTTCTATATTGTATACAGGAATGATGACGCTTACTAAGGGCGCGGGGCTTTGGCTTGCCATGCAGTATCCATCCAGATGAATTCGAATGTTCCTAACACTATGGTTGAATTATAGCGCATGGCTTCGATCGCTCGTTCTTTCCTTAAGCGCGGTAAAATAATGAATACTAGAGAATGATTCTATGGTGGAAGGCTTAAACAGATGAAGCGGGTCTTAGTTTGGGGGTTATCGAATAATCGTGCTGGTACGGAAGCGGTCATCGAGGCTTATGTTCGTGCAGCAGATCCTCAAAAGTATAGCTTTGACTTTCTTTGCTATGACGATCCCGTCAACTATGGCTGCCTGTTTTCCGAGAGTTCTTGCAATCGTGTATTCAAATTGCCTATTAAGATAGCTCACCCTTTCAGGCACCGAAAAGCGCTTGCTTCCTTCATGGATGAGCATGCAAATGAATATGAAGCGGTGTGGTTCAATGCGAACGACATATCCAATATCGATATCTTACTTGCCGCCGAGAAGAAAGGTATCAAGCACAGGATTTTGCACAGCCACAATGGTAATATTCCAAAGCGTTTCATCACCAGGCTTTTTTCAAAGATCAACAGCAAGAAAGCAAAGCGAGTCGTTACGGAACGGTGGGCTTGTTCGCAGGCTGCTGGTGCTTTTATGTTTGAAGGAGAGAGTTTTAAAATAATTCCCAATATGGTTGATGCTAGGAAGTTTGCTTTTGATCCGTCTGCTCGTGATGCGATACGCTCGCAGTACGGATGGAGCGATGATTGCATTGTTGGGACGGTAGGAAGACTGAGCGAACAAAAGAATCAATCGTTTTTGATAGAGCTGCTTCCTCGTCTGGTTCAGCGTATTCCGAATATCAAGCTTGTGATCATTGGAGAAGGGCCTTTGCGTGATTCGCTCAAGGCGCTTGCTCAAGACCTTGGTGTAGAAGAGCGAGTGGTGCTGCTCCCTGCTCAATGTAATATCTCAGAGTTTTTATCTGCCTTTGACTGCTATGTCTTTCCTTCGCTCTATGAAGGCTTGTCTCTTGCTGCGCTCGAGGCCCAGTTCAATGGACTTCCTTGCGTTATGTCGGACGGGGTATCGACTGAAACGAAGATAGCGACAACAACTCAATTTATCAATCTGATGGACGTTGATGAATGGGTTGATGCTATCTGCAGGGCACAGCGAACTGAAAATTCACTCATTCTTGAAAAAGCGCAAGCGTTCGACGCGGCAAATATCAGAGAAGTTGCTGAGCGTATGTTTGAATTCGATTAGAGATTAAAGGCGAGCGATAACTGAGAAGAAAAGCTTGTCAAGCTTAAGCCTTCGAAGAAGACAAAACCCTCCTACCCCAAAACGAATGATGCGGGTCTGGCCTTTTGGCTTAAAGAAACCAACGTAGGGGTTCGCAAGGTAGTTAGGAAACTTTTCGGAAAGATCATTCATGACATAGTGGAATTTCTCCTTCATGAGCGTTTTACCACAGCCTCTGTTGTAGTTTACTAGCGAGTCGACCATGTTTGCTAAATAGGCATATTCGATGACTTGTTTTTGCTCGCTGGTCGATTGTCGATAGGCGGGCTGTGCCATGAGATCGGTGAATACTTTCGAGATCATTCGCTCGTGATCCATAGTGTAATTCGTGCTCTCGATTGCGGACTGAGGATTTTGATAGTAGAAGTAGCCTTCGTAATCCAAGATGTGATAGGTCGCGTTGTGGATATACGCTGTAAGGCTGAAGTAGGTGTCTTCGGCGCAAGAAGTGGTGCCGAAATGAATACCGTTCTTGGTAATGAAGTCCTTCTTCCACATCTTCGCGCAGGTCATAGGATAGGTCACAACGCTCCACACTGAATCAGAGACGGTATGGTTTTCAAGTCTGCCCCCTCGATCCTTGATAAACCCTCCGATCATGATGTCACAAGGATGCTTTCTCATTGCTTCGAGATAGGTCTTCAGATAATCAGGCGCAAGATAGTCGTCGCTATCAACGAACACCAAATAAGTTCCAGAAGCCTGTGCTATACCATGTTCTCTGCTTTGGCCCGCTCCGCAATTCTTCTTATTCTCAAGAATGATTAGCTGATCAGGGTATTTTTGCTGATACTCGTAAAGGATGCTTTTTGAATCATCCGTTCCGCAGTCGTCGATGCAGATGATTTCAAAGTCTTGGACGGTTTGCTGGAAGAGAGAATCGAGACAACGTGCGACGTATTTTTCAGCGTTATATACAGGAATTATGATGCTGACTTCCATGACGCCCCTTTATCATTGTTATTATCATGATCGTTCAATGATAGCGAAAATTTGTAAGTTGCTTAAGGAGGGCAGAAAGAATGATCTCTGTCATCATGTCTGCTTATCAAGAGGATCTTTCGGTTTTTGTCCCTGCAGTAACTTCCATCCTTGATCAAAAGGGTCCTTCTTTTGAATTGATCTTGGTGTTAGACGATCCGGAAAACACAGAACTTGCTTCATGGGTCGATGAAAATCTCTTATCAGATGATCGTGTTCGAGTATTAAGGAATAAGAACAATCTGGGACTTGCACAGTCGTTGAATCGTGCAATAGAAAATGCATCGGGGGACTTCCTTTGTCGTATGGACGCGGATGACATTGCCGAGCCACATCGCCTTGAAAAGCAGCTGTCTTATCTGCGCGAGCATGATCTTGATCTTGTAGGAGGCCGCGTCAATGTGATGGACGCAGAAGGAGAATTTCTTTATATGACTCCTCAACCACCTTGTACTCCTGAAAAAGTTGCAAAAGCACTGAAATGGAATAATTGCCTTGCTCACCCAACCTGGTTCGGACGGAAAGAAGTTTTTGCGCAGGGCTACCGTGAGATCCCACTTTGTGAAGACTATGACTTTCAAATTCGTGCGGTATTAAAAGGCTTTAAGCTGGGGAATTGTGAGGAAGTTGCGCTCAATTATCGTTTATCCGATGAAGGCTTGTCGCGCAGCAGTCTCTATAAGCAGTATCTCTATCAAAGGTGCCTGACAAAAGCATACACACAGGGTAAAGCTGTTGATGTCGATCGCGCCAAAGAGTATGTTGAGCGTGCTTATACTGAAAAGAAGGCGCGAAAGTATTCCCAGGCGAATGATTATTTCCAGCAAGCGATGAATGCTCTTTCTCAGAAGAGGATCGCAGTAGCGATCTGTTCTGGAGCTAAGAGCATCATAGCTTCTTCGAGCTATGCCGATAAGGTGAGGAGGCTTATTCTCGCAAGCCTTTGATGGTTAGGATCTTGCTGTTTTCCAGTAGTCTTATTGCGCAAGGCAGAGCTTCTCTATAAAGTTACCCAGAAGCGAAGAGCGCTGAGCCCCAAACCGTATTGCTCATGGTATCACTGTGCTTATCCCGTATAATGTGATGTTAGTTGTCTAAACATTACCTCCCTCACGGGGTGCCCTTTAAGGATGTTCGTGAAGACATTATTAATCATACCTGCATACAACGAAGAAGAATCGTTAAAAAGAACGATTGACGCCGTGCGCGCGGAGGCTCCTAGCGTTGATTTTCTGGTTGTCAATGATGGCTCGCAAGATGGCACCGAACGCGTTTGCAGAGAAAATCAGTATCCCTTCCTTGATCTTGCAACCAATCTTGGTTTGGCGGGTGCGTTTCAAACTGGGCTGAAATATGCTTATCGACATGATTATGATTGTGCGATCCAGTTCGATGCTGATGGACAGCATCTTCCCAAGTATATTGAAGAGCTAGCGCAGGCCACAAAGATCTACGATATTGCAATTGGATCACGTTTTATAGGTAGAAAAAAACCGCATTCTTTGCGTATGTTCGGCAGTGACCTTATTCAATGGGCGATTAAGGTTACAACCGGGAAAACAATTACAGATCCCACATCAGGCATGCGTGCCTTTAATAAACGTATGATTGCCTATATGGCGAATGGTCTCAATTATGGGCCTGAACCCGATACGGTTTCTTACCTTATTAAGCGCGCAGGTGCAAAGGTTGTTGAGGTTCCTGTTGAGATGCAAGAGCGACAAGCTGGAGAAAGCTATTTGAGGCCATGGAGTTCAGCTATGTATATGATGCGTATGGCTATCTCAATTCTCTTTATCCAATTCTTTCGTAAGAAGATCGATGGTGATGGCAGATGAGCGTTGTTCTTCGCGTTGGATTAATTGTTGTTTCCATTCTTACCCTTATCTTTATCACCCGGAAAGTACGTAATGCGCAAGTACGACTTGAGGACTCGATCTTTTGGTTCTGTGTGGCGGGCTTGCTGCTCATTTTGAGTATCTTTCCGCAAATCTTCTTCGTTATTTCTGATTTTGCTGGAATTATATCACCTGCGAATTTGGTGTTTCTTGTATTTATTTTTATCTTGCTCATTCTGGGGTTCAATCTAAGCGTGCACTTATCGCAGACAGATACGAAGCTCAAAGAGCTTACTCAGCAACTTGCGATAGAAAAATTTGAACGATATTGCAATGACCACGAGAAGAGCAGTGATAATCCGCGTGATCAGATAGACTTGTTCGGAAACGATAAGGCTTAGTACATGTGGAGCACCTTCTTTCTTGCTACCCTTATCGGAGCTGTTATGCTCTATGTGCCGGGCATCTTGGCACTCAAAGCTTTACGGTTTTCTAATACGACGAGTGTTATTGCTGCTCCTATTCCAACGTGTCTCTTCTACGCTCTTGCTGCTGTTGTGTGTGGGCAAACGGGGGTTGTTCTTAATGGGACGATTCTTTTTTTATGGGCCGCAATCGGCGGATTCGTGCTGTTAGCGATTAGTATTGTTCTTTGGAAAGCCCGCGAGAAACAATCGGCCAAATTCTTTTTTTGCAAGCAGCAAGAAAACCGAGAGGCTAGTGCGATATCGTCGTGGGTCGATACGAAGTTCAATCTCAAGGCTATCATCCTTTGCGTAATACTAGGTTTGCTACTGGGCCTCTATATCTACGTAAAGCCCCTTGATGGTCCTGAGAGTGTTTGGTTGAGCTATGATGACATAACTCATTTGGGTATCCTTCAGTCCATGGTGGAAACTGGAAATTATTCTGCTTTTTCTACCACGATTTATCCTGATTTTTCTGACGGATTAACGAGTTATTATCCTGCTCTTTGGCATCAGCTTTCAGCAATGATTGCATCAGCGCTGAATGTTTCTCCGCTGCTGGCAGCAAATGCTCTCAATTATCTTGTTACATCTTTGCTTTATCCACTCGGAATGCTCATGCTGCTCTTGCAGGTATTTCAAACCAACAAGAAAGCCGTCATAGCTGGCGTCTTAATGTGTTTGATGCTTCTCGCTTTTCCCTGGGGTTTTTTGATAATCGGGCGCCTTTTGGCAAACCTCATAGGGTTTGCTTTTGTGCCTCTTATTCTTGCTTGTGCTTATGCCGTTTTTGACGGCACAACAGAAAAAAGAGATAGAGCTCGAGCATTTTTCCTTGTTTTACTAGGCTGTTTGCTCGCGGTGTTTGCCCAGCCCAATCTTGTATTTAGTGTCTTTACTTTATTCATTCCTTATGGAGCATATCGAGTTTGGAATGTTGTAAGCGATCATGCGACTTCCCACGTAAGGCTTTTACAATTTTGTGGGATGGGAGCGTTTTTCGTAATCATAATCGTCGTCTGGGCGTTCTGCCTCAACGCTTCCTTTATGCAAAGTGTAGTGAACTTTGATTGGCCTGCGCTCTCAACAATCCCTCAGGCGTTCGTTGATACATTATTCGTGTGTAGCTCCCTTACGCCAATCTCTCCGGTCCTTGCGCTGTTTTTGGTGATTGGTATCGTTGGAACGTTTAAAGAGCGTAACCATCTTTGGATAACCGTATTGTTCATTTTTGTTACGATCATGTATGTTGCCTGTGTAGCTACCAATGGTTCACTCGATAGGATCCTTACCGGATTTTGGTATACCGACAGATTTCGCATTTCTGCTCTCCTTGCAATCGTTCAAACCTTGCTTATTGCTTTTGGGCTGGCAAAAACCTATTCGTTCATTAGGAAGCGAAAAAACTACAAGAGGCCAATCTGGATCGCACTTACTGTTGTGCTTTTCGTCCTTCTCTTGTTCCCTTCTTTTACGCTTCGTGGTTTAACGATTGTGGACACTCCTTTTGGCCATTTGCGTCATGAGTTGCACAGTCTATATCGTTCAGACCAGGCGGATAATGAGGCAGTTTTTTCGCAAGAAGAGCAAGATTTTGTCGATCAAGCGAGAGATCTCGTTGGAAATGCTCGTGTGTATAATACGCCCAAAGATGGAAGCCTGTTCGCCTACCAGTACAATGGTTTGCGCACTTATCATAGGACTCAATCATCTGGCAAAACAGGGGAGGAAATACTTCTTAATCACAGCATAAATGATTATGCTTCAGACGAGTCAGTTCAGCAGGCTGTAGAGAACTTAGGCATTGAATACGTGTTGATGCTCGATCAAGGGCACGAACCCTATTGGAGACAATGGTCAAATTCCCCCTTGGATGACGATGCTGGTTTCGAAGGAATCAATGAAGATACACCAGGTTTTGAATTGGTCCTTTCGGAAGGAGATATGCGCCTTTTTCGCTTGATGCCCCTGGATGAGCTTGCGGCAAGTTCTGATTGATTACACTAAACTGTTGTGCTTGCGATCGAGTTTTTCTTATGCCGTATAATTACAATTAAAAGACACTGGTTGATGTTTCTTTGCTTAATAAAAATGAAGAAACATTTTGTCCGTCAGGAATTAATACAGAGATATGAGACAGCAGCGAAAAGTGGGCATGCGAACAGCGGCCGTTATCCAGTTTGCCTCGAAATATACGAGTCTATTCGCGCAGCTTTTCATTACCGCTATCTTGGCGCGTATGCTTCCTCCGGCAGACTTCGGAACGCTTGCCATCATCTTGGTGTTTTTGAACTTCTTCATCCCTTTTGCTGACATGGGAATAGGTGCGGCCATCATTCAGTATCAAGATCTTGATGATCGTGATTATGGCGCACTGTTCACGTTCTCTATCTTCTTCGCTCTGTTGCTTACGGTATTCTTCTGCGTTGCTGCCGTGCCTATTTCTCTGTTCTACAACAACGCCGATCTAGTGCCACTTTGTTTGCTTGGCTCTTTGTCGCTGCTGTTCGCTACCTTGAACATGGTTCCAAATGGCCTTTTACTCAAAGACCAACGGTTCATTAGCATTGGCATCAGGCTTTTCGTGGTTACCGTGGTGGGAGGCGTGATAGCCATTGTTATGGCGTTTGCTGGATGGGGTGTTTATGCATTAGTGTGGCATAACATCATTGCTGGTCTCATCACCTTCTTATGGAACTATCTTTCACGTCCTATTCGCCATCTCACCATTCATTTCATGGCATCACTGAAAAAAGTCTTTTCGTATTCAGTCTTTCAGTTTGGTTCGAGCATGGTGAATTATTTTTCAACCAACCTTCCCAATTTGGTTATCGGCAAAGCGTTCAATGAGGTTGCGTTAGGTTTTTACGATAAAGCATATAGACTGACAACCTATCCTCTTAATGGCGTGTCAAACGTAATAATCTCGGTCATTCAACCCTATATGGCAAAGCATCAAGACGACCTTAAGGCGCTCTTTTCCTACTGGTTCAAGATTGCCAAAGCCCTTTCTTTGATAGGTATCCCCATCACGGTAATTTTCTTCTGTGCGCCTGAAGAAATAGTGGGCATCATGTACGGCGATCAGTGGGGAAGCGCAGTGCCGCTGCTCCAGCTCCTCTCGATCTGTATCTACTTTCAGATGGTAAACAGTGTTTCCGGTGCTTTTTTCTTAAGTGCAGGAAAGGCTGATTTGCTCTTTCGATCAGTATGTATGTCAACAATCCTGACGGTCTGCGGCCTTGTGATCGGCATTGCGTTTGGTAGCCTTGAAGCGGTTGCGCTTTGCTTGTCGGTCGCCTTCTGCCTTCATGTGATTCCCAGTGCTTATTACTTACTAAAGCGCACCTTGCATGAAGGCTATAGATGCGTTGTAAAGTTCTTGCCTGAAATTGGCATCGGTTTAATAGCAGGAGCAGCATGCTTGCTCCTTACTCCTTTTATGCCCGACAACATCATCTTGAGCTTACTTTGTAAAATGCTTGTGGTTCTTGGGGTCATCGCATTGGGATATCTTGCGACAAGGCAATATGGTTATATAAAGGCAATCTTGCGCAAAGGCTAAGCGATGGGCGTATCATGCAAAAGCATTTGGGTATTTAAGTGAAGTCAGTTTAGTTAGCTGTAGGTTAAGAAGGATTCAGAATTGGAAACGTGGGGCATGTTCTTTCTGGCGAGCTTGGTAGGAGTCGTTTTTCTCTACCTCGTTGGTTTTTTGATTCTTAAAGGCTTCGAATTTTCCAACCTTTTTGCGCTCGCGGCGGCGCCTATCGTCTCGACACTTTGCTTCGAGATTCTCGCGATTGTTTTTGATAAGTTGAATCATGCTGCTTCTTGGGCGGTTTTTTTTGTACCATCGCTTCTACTGGGCGCAGTAGTATGTGGTATTGGTGTGCTGTATGGACGAAGACAAGGTCAGACACAAAAAAATGCTGTAGCTGCAAGCGAGCTCAAGAACAGTTTTCGTTTTGATCTGAAAATGGTAGTTCTTTATGTTGGGCTTGCGCTTTTCGTGGGGCTTTTTGTCTTTGTTAAAGCCCTTGACGGCCCAGCATGCTTTAACGAAACTTACGACAACCTCACACATCTCGGGTTGGTGCAAAGCTTTCTCGAATCGGGTCATTATTCAGCGCTTGCAGCATCGGTATATCAGGATCTTGGGGAAGTTGGATCTTATTATCCAGCTGCGTGGCATTTGATTACTGCCATGGTTGCAGGAGCAACAGGTACATCAAATCTAGAAGCAACGAATGCAATGAACTATGTTTGCTGTTGCGTGGTTTATCCGCTCAGTTGCTTATGTCTTATGCGACAGATCTTTTCACGGCGTAATCGAGTAGTCGTAGCGGGCGCTTTTGCTGCTATTGGGTTCGTTTCGTTTCCATGGTTCTTTACGGTATATGGTGTGTTGGAGTCGAATTTGTTCGGCTTTATCATGGTACCGGTCATGCTCGCTGCTATCATGCAGCTTTTTGGCTCGGAGGTATCGCGTGCTGATAGGGCGCGTTACCTTTCGATTAGTTTTGTAAGTGCACTCTTTTGCGTCTTTGCTCAGCCGAATGCCTTTTTTGCGGTCATGTTGTTTGCTGTACCGTATCTTGTTTGGCGTATTTGGGACAGCACTGGACAAAAGAGCAAGAGGCCTCGTTCAACCAAGGTGCGAGCAGGGTTCGTAGCCTTATTTCTGCTTGTAGTGTTTGTCGTTTGGGCTATTTGCTACAAGGCGCCATTCCTTTACGCGGTAACTCATTTCATCTGGCCTCCAGCCACCAACCCATCCCAAGCGTTTATCAATACGCTCTTGTTTTCGAACTCCTGGGCACCAGTTTCGCTTGTAGTAGCTGTTTTAGTGGGGGTCGGTCTGTATGCTATGTGGCGCGAGCGCAAGTACGGATGGCTTGCAACTGCTTTAGTCATAACAGCTGCAATCTATTGGGTTAGCATCTGTCTTGAGGGCACTATCGATCAATTTCTTTCAGGCTTTTGGTATTCAGATTGGCGAAGGACGGCTGCGCTTCAGGCAATGATCGCTGTTCCTGTTGCTGCATTGGGGATTGCCCATCTTTATGGCCTGATTGCTCGACACGCTAAACTAAATCTTTTTTCGAACATCGGTCTGGCCCTTCTTCTGATCGTGTTCTTGTTCATGCCGAATTTCTTGCTTCGTGGCATTATGCAGGTGCAGACACCGTTCGGGTATTTCGATGAGATGATGTATCAGTATTATTCAATGGATCAAGGTGATGACGAAGTGATCTTCTCTGAGTCTGAGCGAAAGTTCGTTACCCAGGTGAAAGAGATCGTGGGAGACAAAGTTGTTTATAACCTTCCCTACGATGGTAGCTTCTTTGCGTATCAGTCCGATGGGCTGCATACGATCTATCGTCTTCCTTATACAGGGCCTGGTCAAAACGCAGACCAGCAAATTCTACAATCGAGCTTGTATGAGTACTCTTCCAATAAAGACGTGCAGCAAGCAGTAGATAATTTGGGAGCAGAATATGTTCTCACGCTTGATTATGGGCACATTCCGCATCATAAGAATTCACCTGATCCTTATGCTAAATCGTGGCCCGATTATCTTCCTGAAAACTGGACAGGCATCACCAGAATTACTGAGGATACGCCTGGTTTCGAGCTTGTTCTCTCAGAAGGGGATATGAGATTGTATAAGATAGTAGAACCAAGCTAGGTCGTTTAACTCTGAAAAGGACGCTCATGAACTATATCGATCATACGCTTTCGAATATCGTTCTGCCTAAAGGTGCCGAACCATTAGGAGGATGGGATCTGTATATCAAGACGCCTGAAGGAAGTGTTTGCGCTCCTGAAATCAACGGGTGTTTGCTTCAGGGTTCGGTGGACTTCTTTACCTATTTCAACGCCTGTTCGCTTGCGAAGTGGAAGAAATACGCAGGCATTAAGCGCGTGTACCTCCATTTGGAATTTGCGAATGAAGCGATCAATAAGGAGTATGCATGCACGATCCAGTTCTTTGGTCGGTCTTATCTGGACTCGGCGGCATCGTCGCTTGCAAGTGGAGTGCGCTTGACTTCGACGATGGGCAAGACCAAAGAAAACGGCTCGTTGGTTTTTGATCTGCTTATTCCCGAGACTGATTACGAAGTAATCGGATTTGCGCTTGATGTTCGTGGAGGCGTGGTACTTGAAAAAGCGCACTATTACGCGCGCGTTGCCGAAGAGCAAATCAATCCCGTGAAGATAGCGCTCTGTACTACGACGTTTCTTAAGGAAGACTACATCATCCCCAATATCGAACTAGTAAAGAACGAAGTATTAGCGGCTGATGATGTGATAGCAAAAAACTTTCATATGTTTGTTATCGATAATGGACGCACGCTTGATGCTGAGGCGCTGTCTGATGAAGGCGTGACCGTACTTCCTAATCCTAATGTTGGTGGTTCAGGCGGTTTTGCACGCGGCATGATGGAGGCTATGAAACATGATGAAAATTTCACGCATGTCTTGTTGATGGACGACGATGTAAGTATCTCAACTGAAAGTCTTAGACGTACGTTCAACTTGCTTTCTCTGGCAACGGGTAAGTATAAGAATGCTTTCATCAATGGTGCTATGCTCGTTGCAGAAGAACCTAATCGACAATTTGAAGACGTGTCATACGTAGTCAATTCGGGAGCGTATGCTTCTGTTAAGTCAAACAAGTATTACATGGATCAGCAGCAGTATATTGTGCGTAATGAGCATATCGATGTTGAGATTCCAAAAGCTTATGGTGCCTGGTGGTTTAGCTGTATCCCGGTAAGCGCGATCGAGCAAGTCGGGTTACCACTGCCTCTTTTTGTCCGTTGTGATGATGTCGAATACGGTATGCGCGCGAAACCCATTTATATGACCATGAATGGTATTTGTGTCTGGCATGATGGATTCATGGGCCGTTCGCGAGCTTCAGTAGACTCATATCAATATGTACGAAATTTTTTGATTATGATCGCGATGACAGATTGCTCTTCTCAAGACTTATTCATGCTGCGTATGGAGCGTGCCCTCCGTCTTCAATTGCGCGTGATGTCTTATGATGCGGCTGATTTGATTCTTGATGGGATCGCGGATTATCTAAAGGGTCCAGACTATTTTGCATCGTTGAATGGTGAAGAGGTTATCAAGCGCAATGCAAAAAAGAACGAAAAACTCGTGCCGCTTGATGAGCTCGCGGAACCTTATCGCAATGTTTCTTACAACAAACGACTGCTTGGCGATCAGTCTTACATCAAACCCTTCTTAAAACTCATGCGTACGCTTCCGTATGATCGGCACTTACTTCCAGATGTTTTATTGCGCGACACACCAGAAGCGGTTTTTTATAGCGGACTTTCGATCTTGTCTCCTCGCACCATCGGAACTAAGACGTTAGTGGCCATTGACCTTGAGGGTAACCAGGGTGCAGTTCGTCATATGGATCGTGAGCGTTATCAGCAAATCATGGATCGCTGGAAGGCGCTCAAAAGCGAATTGAAAGAACGAGGAGATGAAGTGCGTGCGGCATATAAAGAAGCGCAACTTTATCTCACCTCGACCGAGTTTTGGGAGAAGTATCTTGGACTCGATGAAGCGGACGAGTTGTAAAGGGAACGTTTGTTGTCGAGCGCATGAAGCAGAATGGGTCTTATATAGCCGTGGTATCATGGGGGTTACGAAAAAAGCGTAATAGTACGCGTTTGTTGAACGAACAAGGAGTGCTCACCTTATGAGTGCTAGATCTAAAAAACAGAATGCCCAGCGTAACTTTGGAAATGCTTCCTCGGAGGGAGCAGAAAAGTGGACGCCGAAAGCAAAGGATGTTGCAGGAGATTCGCAGCCGACCCCTGCCTATGGTTTTCCCGCGGTTTCCGCAGACGATGTTAAGGCTAATCAAGCTGCCCAGCAGAAGGCAAATGCGACGAATACAGCAAATGCTACCCAATGGAACAATGGGTCCAATTATGATTTTCTGTGGGAAGCTGCTGACACCAAACGCAGTGCAAAAGGGCAGGCAGGAACTACCACGGTAGTCGAGTCCGACACCGATTATCTTCTCTTGCCCCATCCTGATGTTTTCAACGCTTACCCGCCCGAGGTTCAACGCAAGATCATGGAGTGGGCTGACCGCGATGTGCGCGCTCGTCGTGACGATGAATCGCTGCGCCAGGATGCGCTCATACGCGCACAGGCTGCGCGTGAGCGCACGATCATGGCGGTTCCCGTTGCGATCATTATCTTATGTATTGTGTGCGCGACTATCACGGGCATGTTCACGAAAAGCGCGGTGTTCGCGGTAACGTTCCTTGTAGTGGCGATCGTCGTTATCATGGCGCTCTATTTCACCAGAAAGAACGACCTCTACGTCCAGAGCGATCCTTACGAGGACGAAGAGGAAAACGAGGAGGAATAATCCATGGCCGAATTCAGTCCCACGCGCACCCATGCAACTTGGAAGCCGCGTGTCACGCCGGTTCCCGTTCCGTATTCCCGCTGTCAAGAGTGTGGTGCGGTGCTTCAAGGTGTCGATGGCGATGTTGAGATCACGATGAGCGACAATCATCGCTCGCAGGTGGCTGAACTTCCTTACGCTCACACCGATTTTCATCCCGAATGCTGCGGCAAGCCGATGGAGCGCTTGGAGGGAATCTCGCATCTTGAGGTGAAGGACAAGCTCGATCTGGATTATCAGATCGTCGGCAGCTATGATCACAACGCTTTGCGCGTTACTTGGAAGGTGAAGGAGCCAGGCTACGAACCGCGCTGGTTCGCGGTGAAAACCTTCACCGGCATCATGACGAAATATGTTACGCCGAAGAAGTGGCCGCCTATCGTGTTCGCGTTTGCCGATGAGGATGCCTATGCGTATTGCGACGAAGATCCGTGCTTGGAATGCACGTTCCGTTGCAAGCGTGGCATGGAAGTATATTGCTATACGCCCAAGATCGGGCTTATCGTTATGCCGCTCGATCGCATGGTGGCAACGGGCAGCGCAGGTTTTAAGGAGATCGAGCTCGATTAGTTCTTACTTTCGGAGCGTTCTCTTGATGGTGTCGAGCGTGTAGCCAAGGCCATTGTTGCGCAGTGTGTAGGCTAATTCGGAGAGCAACGAAGCGTAATAGGAAAGCTTGCTCGTGCTGATGTCCGCAGCATCTTCTTTGCCGCGATACCCGATGAACATCTCTTTAAGATGCGGGGGAATGCTCGCTTCGCGTGCAACGAGCGCAGGATCCATCGCGTCGAACATGCGACCTATCTCATCGAGCACTTCTTCGTTGGTGTTGCCCTCTTCATCGGTGTTCGCTGCAAGCTGGTTGCCAAGATAGGTGAAGCCCTTCGCAGTATGCGCGAGGCGTACGTTGGTATCGTTTCCAAAGCCACGCTTACGCATGATCTCGTCCATCGCATGCCAGCGATCGAAGGGAAGGCGTTTGTTGGTGCGCAAGAAGCTGGTTGCCTCGTTGGCCGTTTCTTCGCGATAGACGTAGAACGGCTCATCCAAATAGACGATGCGCTCAGCTGCCAGCAAGGTCTCGAAGAAGAATTCGTTATCCGCCCAACCTGCGCCGGGGTATTCGACGAAATGGATGTCTTTTTGGGTAAGGAAGTCTCGCCTGTAGAGCGCCGACCAAATGGAAGGGTGGTGGCGCAGTAGATGGTCGGTATGAGCATCGTGCAGGGTGAAGGGCTGCTGGGCTGGCTTGATGCGGCCGCGATACGAGCAGTTGAGGGTGGTGAGCGCTTTGCCGCCGCGTGCTACCCCTTCAGCGCGCAACTCGCGCATGTAGGGAGTTTTTACGATATCGACATTCTCGAACGCGCTTGCGAAATCAAGCATGCGCTCGTACATAGCAGGCAGGATGAAATCGTCGGGTTCGAGGATGGCGATCCAGGTGCCCCGTGCTGTTTGGATGCCGTCGTTCATCGCCGCCCCGTAGCCAGCGTTCTCTGCGTGGTTCACGATCGTGAAGCGTGCATCCTGGGCGAAGAAGCGCTGCAAGATCTCGGGCGAAGTATCATTCGAGGCATCATTCACGCAAACGATCTCGATGTCTTCGAGCGTTTGGTTCGTAATCGAGCAAAGCGCCTCTTCAAGTGTGGAAGAGGCGTTGAACACGGGTACTACCACCGAAACAAGCGGTGCAACGGGTGCGTCTACGCGTCGCAGTATCGTGAAGGTGCGCGCGTTATTCGCGCTCTCGCATACGGTCTCTTCCTGGGAAGCCACGCTCATAAGGGCCTTTCGGTCTTGTTCTTGCCAGTCGCGCGAGAAAACGGGGAAGAAGACTCGCCCGATTTTCGGCTGCATCTGTTCATTATACGGCCTTGTTCGTTCGTGTCTGTTCTTGTGCGGCCTTTTCGACTGCCTGACGTGTGCGCTTGATGTGGTGCGCGTAGACCGTGACCACGATGAAGGCGCAGATGATGGTCATGCCCATCATGATGAAATAGCTCGTGGTGTAGGTGCCGGTCAGCTCGCAGAGCACGCCCGGCATGAGGTTGAAGACAAAGCCGCCGAACGCATAGGCGATCTGGAAATGGCGGATGGTCTTGAGCATCTGTTCAGCGGAACTGAGCTCGAGCGACCAAAGCGCGATGCCCGTGGTGCCGAGCGGCATGCCGATGCCGAGCACGACTGCTGCTGCGGATGCTTCAGGCACGCCACCTATTCCGACAAGCGCGCAGAGCAGCATGGCAGCGGTGAGCAAGATGAAGAAGCAGAACGACCCCGTGAGCGTGCCGAACTTGTCACAGACGATGCCCACGACGAATTTCGATACGGTCAAGAAAATACCTGCGAGCGAGATGAGCAGCGCCGCTACGCCCGCATCGACCCCTTGGGTCGTGAGCAGGATGCCGAAGTAGTTGTAGCCTGCAACGGAAACGCCGCCGAGCAACACGAGGGCGAAGATCATCGCTACATACGCTCCGCGTGGCAGTGGCATAGAAGCAAGGTTCACGCGTGGGCGGCCAAGCGCTCTTTTGCGGTGAAGATGGTGAGCGTGATGGGCATGGTGTGCCTTGTGAATATGGCCGTGTTCGTGCTGTTCAAGCGCTGGGTGGCCTGCGGATTCTTCGCCGGCTGAAGGGCTGGCTGCTGCGCGCTGTTCGTCGACTTCTTCGATCGTGGCTTCAGCGACCTCTTCCTGAGTGCTCTTTGCCGCCAGGTCTTTTGGCGCCTGATTCGGCTTCGGGCGCGCCATGACCGGCTCGAGCCCGACGTCTTCGGGCTTCACGCGCACGAACTTGAACAGCAACAGTGCAAGGATGAAGGCGATCGCTGCTTCAACATAGAAAGCGAGCGAAAGAGAGAACGCATCGATCAGCCAACCCGCCAGGATCGGAATGAAGATAGCAGCCACGCCGCTTCCCATCGTAGCGATGCCCGAGACCGAGCCCACTTTGCCGCGAAACCAGTTGCCGATCAGGTAGGTGGATGCCACCATGCCGCCAAAACCATACCCAATGCCCGCAAACGCGCTGGCCACACACCAATCCCCCCAACCCCCCTGGCCACACACAGGCCTGCCAGACTATACGCGCGCCCGAACAGAAAGAACGCGAGCGCGGTGAAGAGCGTGGCGATGAAGAATCCGATGCGCGGGTTGAGGCGACGGAAGTACACTCCGGTGAAGAACATGCAGATGAGCGACACGAACGTGCGCACGGTCACCACGACCGAGCCGCCTACATCGCCAACCCCGGGAATATCCACGATATAGGACTGGTAGATGGAAAACGACGTGGACGTGAAGCCAGTGTTCACGAAGAGCAGCGTGAAGGCGCACGCCACGATGATCGTTTGATAGTGTTTCTTGACCCCCATTTTTTAATGCATGAACAACTTCAGCAGGGGCAGCTTACCTGCATAGGGCGCGGTGCGAATCGGGATCTCCACCAGCGGGGTCTTCTTCATGGTCGATTTATAGTGCGTGAAGCAATCGAAGCCCACCTTGCCGTGGTAAGCGCCGATGCCCGATTGTGCGAAACCGCCGAAGCCCATGTGGTTGTTCGCCAGGTGAATGACCACGTCGTTGATGGTTGCGCCGCCGAACGGGATGCGATGCAGCAGATACTGCTGGAAATCGGTATCGTTGCTGAAGATGTAGCATGCCAGCGGATGGCCGAACTTCTCTGTTACGGCAACCGCCTCATCGATCTTGCGCCAAGTGATGAGCGGCAACACGGGGCCGAAGATCTCCTCTTGCATCACAGAATCGTCGAGCGTAACGCCAGTCACGACCGTGGGCTCGATCTTCAAGGTTTCGGGATCGCGACCGCCGCCAACGGCAACGCGCGCAGCTTCGCCGTGGTTATCAATCAAGCCGCACACGCGGTCGAAATGATGCTTGCTGATCATGTGCGGGTATTCGGGATTGTTCAGGATGTCGTTTCCGAAGTACTTCTTGAACGCTTTGTTCAGCTCCCAAACAAGCTGGTCAGCGACGCTTTCGTGCACGAGCAAGTAGTCGGGAGCCACGCAGGTTTGCCCGGAATTCAAACATTTGCCCCACGCGATGCGCTCAGCTGCGATGGGGATATCGGCGAAGCAATCGACGAAACATGGGCTCATGCCGCCCAGTTCGAGCGTGACATCGGTAAGATTCTGCGCACACACGCCCATGATCTCGCGTCCGACGTTCTGCGAACCCGTGAAGAACATCTTGTCCACGTTCACCTCGAGCAGCCAGTCGTTCACATGCGATCCGTGAATGCAGGTGATGTAGTGGGCAGGGAACAGTTCGTCGCACATCTCCGCCAACACCTTATCGGTCGCAGAGGCACTGTGCGAAGGCTTCAGAAGAATGCAGTTGCCCGCCGCTAGAGCATCGACGAAGGGAACGAGGCTCAAGTTGATGGGGTAGTTCCAGGGAGAAAGCACCGCTGCCACGCCGAAAGGCACGGGGTAGACCTTGGAAGTTGCTGGGAAATGCGCGAGTGGCGTGGGAACCGAATACGGACGTGCCCACTTGCGCAGGTGCTTCTTCATCATGTTGATTTCGTCGTACACGAGGCCAAGTTCGCACATGTAGCCTTCGTAGGCGCATTTACCCAAGTCCTTTTCGAGCGCATCGAGCACCTTGGCTTCATGCAACTTGAGCCAGCTTTTGAGACGGGTGAGCTGCTGCAAGCGGAAGTTCACGTCTTGCGTGGCGCCCGTTTTGAAGAAGGCGCGCATGGCATCAATCTGCGCCTGCAGGTCAGCGGCAGATTCGAGTTTCAGTGCGCCTGCGCCGGTCGCATAATCGGGCAGCGTGTTCGCAACATTCGCCGAGGTTGCAGATGTCGTTGCGCCGTTCGCTGGGGCTGCCTTCTTCGCCGTTTGCTTAGGAGCGGTAGCCATTAGTATGCCTCCTCCAGGATATGAAGTGCGATCTCTTCGGTCACTTCGTGCTTGTTGTAAAGAGCGGCACCATCGTAGCGCGCCTGGCGTGCGACCTTGGGCAAGATGGCACGTTCGACACCAAGCTGTGACAAGGTGATGGGCACATCGTAATGGTCGTGCAGGTATTGGTTGAGCTCGAAGAGCGCTGCGCTGAAGAGGATGTCGCGCTCTTCAGCGGTAAGGCTGCTCTTGTCCAGATCGGGACGCAAGGCGCGCAAGAGCTCACCATAGAGCCCCGCATGATGCCCGCGCTCGAGGTTGAAGCGCACGCAGTAGGGAAGCAAGATCTTCATGGCCTGGCCATGGGGGATGTGGCAGATGCCACCGAGCGAATGGCCGATTGCGTGCACGATGCCCACCATAGCATTTGAGAAACTGGCGCCTGCGAGCAAGCTGCCGAGCGCGAGCGAGGTGCGCACATCAAGGTCTCCCGGCTCTTCACAAGAGCGCACGAGGTTTTCGGAGATGAGCGCGATCGCCTGGCGTGCGAGCGCATCAGAGACGGGGTTTTTCTGGATGGAGGTATAGGCCTCGATCGCGTGAGTGAGTGCATCCACACCGGTGGTTGCCGTGAGCTTCGGCGGCAGGGAAGCGGTGAGCAGTGGGTCAAGGAAGGCAACGTGCGGCACAAGCTTATAAGAAGTGTAGGAGAGCTTCTCGTGCGCTTCCTCATCGGCAATGACTGCAACGAGCGTAACTTCGCTGCCCGTGCCTGCGGTAGTGGGAATGGCGATGAGCGGATCGAGGTCGTTCTGCAGGATCTCGGCACCTTGCAGCTCAGCGATGTCGCGATTGCCGACCGAGATCGAGGCGGCGGCACCCTTCGTGGTGTCGATGACCGAACCGCCACCGAACGCGATGAAGCCATCGCATCCTTCCTGTTCGTAGATGGCTGCCACATCGTTCACCACGGAAAGCGAAGAGTCAGGCGGCACCTGATCGTAGAAAGCGAAGGGGAAGCCCGCTTCGGTCAGGCGATGGATCGCATGGTCGGTGATGCCGAGCGCCACGAGATTCGCGTCGGTTACCACGAGCGGTTTGGTCACGCCCATCTCGACGAGGATGACGGGCAGCTTGTGGAGCGCATGTTCGCCGCAGATGATGCGGGTGGGGCAGTGAAATTCAAAAGCGTTCATGAAGGTTCTCCTTAACAACAGTTCGGATAGGACGTAGAAATTCGGATGGGGTGGGTGAGCGCGTCGAACGCAGGTGCGCAAAGCGCGGGCGTTTGGCAGGCTGTAGTTGCGGCGTTATCTGCGGTACGCGCTTCGCCAGCAGAAGAAGGTGCGCAGCACGGTATCGAACAGGTAGGTGATGGCGACCCCCTTGCTGTTCGCGCCATGGGTGGCGAACAGGCGTGCAGCCAGCGCTTCTTTCAGGCTGATACCGCCCGAGAACACATCGAAGGCGTAATCAAGATCGCGGAATTCGATCACGAAGTCGGGTTCTTTTTCTGTAGCAACACGCCAGCTGCTGCTGTGCTGTTCGAACGTGATTGCCCGGCCGAATCCATCGATGTCGATCGCGAACGTGAAACCGGGGCCCAGCACGAGCGTTTCGTGCGCGACCGTGGTGGAAACCTGCGGAGCTACCTTCATGAGAGCGGGCAAGAGGGCCATCATCGTGTTCATGTAGGTTTGTTTGTACAGTGCGCGCTCAGGGTGCGATTGCGTGGGCTCGGTGATCGCGGAATAGATCTTCGTAGGCATGATTCCTCTCTTGTGTCATCCGATCGATTGCAAATGGTTAGATTATCAAACCATTTTACTCCTTTGCTCCGACTTGAACTGCGCAACTGCTAGTGCAATCGGCAAAGTAACAGCTTGTAAAACGCATCAGATTTTTCTATCAATTCACGAAGACGGGGCTATAATAGGAATCTCAAAATCGTGAGGGGGAAATCTGCAATGCTCATTGGCATTCCAAAGGAAATACGTGCAGGTCAAACGCTTGTTGCCGCTACGCCGAACACGGTACAGAAGCTCATCGCGCTCGGTTATACCGTCTCGGTCGAGCAAGGTGCAGGGGAACTTGCGAATTATTTCGATCAACAATTCGAAGAAGCCGGTGCCTCTTTAGTGAGTACCGCTGAAGCGTGGGCGGCCGATATCGTCGTCTGTCTCGATGCGCCTTCGCTCGAGCAGCTTGCTCTTATGAAGGAAGGTGCCACGCTTCTTTCACGCCTCGATCCGCAGAATAACGCTGAACTGCTCGAAGCGTGCGCGAAGCGCAAGATCACGGCACTTGCGCTCGATGCGGTGCCCCGTATCTCTCGTGCGCAATCGCTCGACGTGCGCTCTTCGCTCATGAACGTTGCCGGATACCGTGCGGTCATCGAAGCTGCGAATGCCTTCGGTCGCCAATTCACCGGTGCCGTTACCGCAGCGGGCAGGGTGAATCCTGCGAAGGTCTATGTGATCGGCGTGGGTGTTGCTGGCCTTGCCGCTATCGGCACGGCTGGTTCGATGGGCGCTGAGGTGTTCGCTACTGATGTTCGTTCTGATGTGGCCGACCAGGTGCAATCGCTCGGTGCCACCTTCGTGGAAATTCCGGTGCAGCAAGAATCAACTGACGGCTATGCGCGTGAGCTCGATAAAGACGATCAGGCACGCACTCAAGAGGTGTACATGCACCAAGCTTCGAAGAGCGATATCGTCATCACCACGGCACAGGTTCCCGGTCGCCCTGCGCCGCTGTTGCTCACCGCTGAGGCGGTCTCGACCATGATGCCGGGTTCGGTCATCGTGGATATGGGCGCATCCGATCTTGGCAGCAACTGTGCGCTCACGGAACCGGGCAAGGTCATCACCACCGAAAATGGCGTCATCATCATCGGCTATACCGATCTGCCTGCGCGCTTGCCCGGGCAGGCCTCGCAGCTCTTCGGTCAGAACATCGTGAACTTGCTGAAGCTGGTCACGCCCGATAAGAATGGCCAGCCCGTTTGGAACGAGGATGACGTGGTCATCCGCGGCATGCTCGTTGCGCGTGAGGGCCAGATCATGTGGCCGCCTCCGCCGGTGCAAGTTTCAGCGGCGCCTTCACCTGGCGCGACAACGGATAAGGCTGCGCAACCTGCTGGGGCCGCCCAAACAAGCGCGAGCAATTCTGAACCTGCACAAGCAGCTGAAGCTGCAGCTTCCAAAAAGGAGCCTTCTGCTTTTCGCAAGTGGTGGTGGAAGATCGCGCTCGGAGCGCTTGCGGTATTGCTCATCGCTGCAGCACCCGCGCACATGTCGAGCCATTTCATGGTCTTCGTGCTCGCGTGCGTGGTCGGCTTCTACGTTATTACGGGCGTTTCGCATTCGCTCCATACCCCGCTCATGTCGGAAACGAATGCGATCTCAGGCATCATCATCGTTGGTGCCTTGTTGCAAATCAGCTCGGGCGATCTGCTCGTTACGGTACTCGCTTTCATCGCGGTGGCGCTTGCTTCTATCAATATCTTCGGTGGCTTCCTCGTTACGAGGCGAATGCTGAAGATGTTCGAAAGGAGCTCAGAATGAACGAGACGATTCTGGTGGTCGAAACCGTTACGACCGATACCGTAAGCGCTGTTCAAGACGTGCTCTCGCGCGGGCAGTCGCTTGCCTATATCGTTGCGGCACTTCTCTTCATCCTTGCGCTGGCAGGGCTTTCCAAGCAGAAGAGCGCGATGCGCGGCAACGTGCTCGGCATCATCGGCATGGTGGTAGCGCTCGCTATCGTCATCGTTGCAACCACCATCGAAGGCTTCCAATTCCCCGCCTATACCGTTGGGCTCATCATCGTGGCCATGCTCATCGGTGCGGCCATCGGCGTTTGGAAAGCACGTCGTGTTCAGATGACGGCCATGCCCGAACTGGTGGCATTGCTCCATTCGTTCGTCGGTGCCGCTGCGGTACTCGTAGGCATCAATTCCTTCCTCATGACCCCTGGCGATGGCTCTTACGATGGCGCCTTCCATATGGGTGAAGTGGGTATTGCAGTGTTCATCGGCGCGGTCACCTTTACGGGTTCGATCATCGCGAACTTGAAGCTTTCCGCGCGTATCTCGGGCAAGCCCCTCACGCTTCCCGGACGCAATCTATTGAACCTCATCATGGTCATCGTTTGCATCGTGTGCATCGGCTGGTTCGTGGCTACCGAGGGCATCGCCGCAGGCACCTTGCCGCTTGTCATCCTCACGGTCATCTCGCTCATTCTTGGCGCGCACCTTGTGCTCGCTATCGGTGGTGGCGATATGCCCGTGGTCATCTCGATGCTCAACTCCTATTCGGGTTGGGCGGCGGCCATGGCAGGCTTCACGCTCGGGAACGACCTGCTCATCATCACAGGTGCACTTGTCGGCTCTTCCGGTGCCTACCTCTCCTACATCATGTGCCAAGGCATGAATCGTTCGTTCGTATCGGTCATCTTGGGCGGGTTCGGCAGCGATGGTGCGGTGTCCTCTTCGTCGCAAGCGTCCTCGCTCGAGGGTCGTACGCACACCGAAGTAAGCCCTGAACAGGTGGCGGATATGCTGAAGGCAGCAAAGCGCGTGGTCGTTTCTCCTGGCTATGGCATGGCGGTCGCGCAAGCGCAATTCCCGGTGGCTGAGCTCACTCGTAAGCTCATCGATCAAGGTGTAGATGTGAAGTTCGCGATCCATCCTGTTGCAGGACGTATGCCCGGTCATATGAACGTGCTCTTAGCAGAAGCGAAGGTCCCTTACGACAACGTGTATGAGATGGACGAGATCAACGACGATTTCGGTGATGTCGATGTGGTGCTCGTCATCGGTGCGAACGATACGGTGAACCCTTCTGCTGCGACCGATGCCAATTCGCCGATCGCGGGCATGCCGGTCATGCACGTGTGGGATGCGAAGAAGGTCATCGTTTCGAAGCGTTCGATCGGCAATGCAGGGTACGCGGGCGTGGAGAATCCGCTGTTCTATAACGAGAACACCGACATGCTCTTGGGTGATGCGAAGGATTCCGTCGAAGCGGTCATCAAGGCGCTCTAGCACACTAGCACAGGCCCAGACCGATGCAAAAAAGGGGCTCTTCAGCCCCTTTTCATTTGAGTCGTGCGCAGCTGCGCAGTGATGCGCTTGCAACGCTTAACGTCCGCCTTATTTGTCGGGCGTTCCGTTGAAGAGTGTGCGCGTTAGATCTGCTAGCATCCCGTGGTGCTTGTGCTCGTGCTTCTCTTCGCCGGGATCCCACTCAGCGCATTTTCCCGTGTGGTATTCCGGCACGGCCACAGTGTCGAAGCTGATGCTGCTCTTATGAGGGCGCGCCTGGTCCTTATGGAAGTCGCCCTCAAGGTCAACTTTACCCGTGCGCACTTCAGGTACAGCAACATGGTCGGAATAGACCTCGTGCACATGCCCTTCAGGTGCGGATTCAGATGATCGTTTCGTCTGGTCTTCAGTCATGTTAACCATCCTCTATATCAAGTTGATGAAGAGCGTAATGCTCAAGCTATTCATGAAGTCTGCGAACATACTACCGATGAGCGGAATCAAGAGGAAGGCCTTAACAGAAGGTCCATATTTATCAGTCAAAACCTGCATATTCGCCATGGCGTTCGGCGTTGCGCCCATGCCAAAACCGCAGCTGCCAGCCGTGAGCACGGCCGCATCGTAGTCGCGGCCCATCGCGTTGAAGATAACGAAGCGCGCGTAGAGCACCATAAATACGAATTGACAGGCGAGCAGGATGATCATCGGAAGTGCCAGGTCGGCCAGCTGCCAGAGTTTGAGCGTGATCATCGCGATGCCCAAGAACAGCGAAAGGCAGATACCGCCCAGGTCGTTGATCTCGCCGATGCGGATGTCGATCTTGCCCGTGTATTCGCCGATGTTGCGCATGATGGCGGCAACGATCATGGCGCCGATGTAGATCGGGAAGGTCATGCCAGTAAGCGAGAGCAGGTAGGAAACGAGCGTGCCGATGCCCATTGCGATGGCGAGCTGATAGGCTGCCGGTGCATATTGGGAGATCGAGCGATGGTGCTTCTCCTCTTCTTCAACGAGCAGATCGTCGGTGCCCATTACGCGGGTCTTCAGAAGATCCTTCTTCTTGATAAGGTTATTGCCCAAAGGACCGCCGATGAGCGAGCCGGCAACCAGACCGAACGTTGCTGCCGCGGTGGCAACGGTGGTGGCTCCCGTTACGCCCATGTCTTCGAGCACGGGGCCGAATGCACCTGCCGTGCCGTGGCCACCAACCATGGAGATAGAACCGGTTGCAAGGCCGATGAGCGGGTCGACACCGATCACATTCGAGACCGCAACGGCGATCACGTCCTGCGCTTCGATAAGGAAGAGCACGCAGAATAAGAGAACGATCAGTGCTTTTCCGCCGCTCTTCAGTACCTTCACGTTCGCTTGGAAGCCAACTGAGGTGAAGAAGATCACCATGCAGACGTTCTTAAGGGTGTCGTCCCACTTGAAGTCAACGATGCTGGTAGCGTAGAGCACGCATGTGATGATCGAGAAGAGCAGGCCGCCTACTACTGGGGAGGGGATGCAGAGGCGATCGAGCACCTTGATCTTGGTCTTGAGCCAAGCGCCGATGAGCAGCGCCACAACGGCGATCGCAAGCGTTTGATACATATCGAGAGAAACTTGAGCCATAGGCTGATCCTTATAACGAGTTTTCCATCAGGTCTATCAAATAGGTAGGCGCATATGCCAAGCGCCCTGCATGCGCGCGGGATACACGCCTGCGCGTTGCCCGCTAGTCGTCTTGTCCTCCGCTGACGCTCTTTCCTTCATCGGAGGAATTCATCACGTCCACCGTGATGTCGTTGTCGGCATAATAGGCAGCCGCTCCAGGGTGGAACGCGATGGGAACGCCTTCTGTTGCCTCTTCAAGGGTGGGTTGCATCGAGCTCTTCAGCTTTTCCGCGAAGGGAATCTGCCCATTGAAGAGAAGCTGCATGATGCCCTTCACCTGGTCTTCAGGCATGTCATTGCGCGCTACGACCACGGCACGCACACCCACGGTTTGCGCTGCTTCACTCTGTCCTGCGTAGGTGTTGGCAGGGATCGTGCAAGGCGTGTAGTAGCTGTGGCGCTTGGTGAGCACATTCACCGCGAACGGGTCGATCGAGAGCACGCGCACGCCGATGCTATCGGCCAGGTTGGTGACCGCTGGGGTAGGGATAGCGGCCGTGATGAACGCGGCATCGATCTTGCCTTCCTTCATCGCCTGGGCGGATTCGGAGAAGCTCAGGTATTCCGGGGTGAAATCGCTTTCCTGAAGGTTGTAGGCATCGAGCACTTGGAGCGCGTTTTGCAGCACGCCCGATTCACGTTCGCCCAAACTTACGGTCTTGCCCGCCAGGTCCTCGATCGATTCGATCGGGCTATCGGCGGGAACGGTGATCTGACACGCCTCGGTATAGACCCCTGCTACGGCGCTATAGCCCGTATAGGCACCTGAATTCGAGAAGAAGCCTGTGCCGTTGTAGGCATCGTTCAAGGTGTCGGCCTGTACGATCGCCATATCGAGGAAGCCCTGCGAGAGCAAGCGAAGGTTCGCGCTCGAGCCCGCGGTGGTTTCGACGGTGATCGTGGGCACCTCTGCTTCGTTTTGGCTCTCATCAGCCAAAAGCGAACCGAATTGATAGTACATGCCTTCGCTGTTGCCGGTGCCGAATTTCACTTCCTTGCTTTGCGAGCACGCACAGAGCGAACACAGCGCGAACGCAAGCAGAACGATAAGAGCAACGGTGCGCTTCTTGAGTTGAGTCATAGAGCGATCCTGTTCGAACGAGTATGAAAAATGGTAGGTCTTTACTTTACTAGAGTTTGCTCGATTTTTCGGTCTTAAAGCTTCGATTCGTCGATTGCTTAGCAACGAGCGCGCGCTTCACACGTGTCTTTGCCCTTGATAAGGCGAAATGTGCGAATTTTCCCCAAGTCGCGGCGATTGTTTATTGACAAGCCAAACATAGAAAACTACGATGAATAAACGCTAAAACTATTAGTTTCAGAAATGGAAGGGGTAACGTATGAGCGTTTACCAAGAGGCATATCACTTGCCAGAGTTTACCTACGATAAGTATGAGAAGCTGACGATCGAACAGCGTGGTCCGGTCTACATCTGCTCTTTCAACGATCCAGGTAACCTCAATGCAATGTCCTACGAGCAGATGGCAGAGTTCAACGACTTCCTGAACCTCGTTCGCTATGACAAGGATTGCCGCGTTATCGTTCTCACCGGCGAAGGTAAGTCCTTCTGTGCTGGCTTCAACCTGAACGACCTGTTCCTCGATCCTCCTGAGGACATGGGCCGCATCCAGCGTGACTTCTATGTCATGCAGCGCATGTGCTCCGATCAGGTGCTCAACATGGCTAAGTGCGAGCAGCCCATCATCGGCGCTCTCAAGGGCTTCGCTGTTGGTGGCGGTCTTTCCATCGCTACTGCTTGCGATATGCGTATCCTCGGCGAATCCTTCAAGATGAACGCTGGTTACCTCTCCATCGGTTACACCGGCACCGATATGTCCGGTTCGTTCTATCTCCCGAAGATCGTCGGCTATGCACGTGCTTGCGAGATCCTCATGAACCCGCGCCGCTTCAAGGCTGAGACCCTCGCTGAGTGGGGCTATGCAGTCAAGGTCGTTCCGGATGAGGAAGTTGTGGAAGAAGCAGTCAAGCTGGCTGAGGAGATCTGCCGCGAGACTTCTCCGTTCGGTCTGCGTCTTACCAAGGAAGCACTCCAGAGCTCGCTCGATGGTCTCTCACTTGCCGACCAGGTCAAGATGGAGAACCGCAACCAGGTTCTCGCTGCAAACACTCAGGACGCTTACTGGGGCATGCAGAAGATGAACCCGAAGAACCGCGAAGAGGTCAAGGCTCATCCCGAGAAATACGTCATCACGAACAACCTCTAAGCCATTTCTTTTTACGTTTTGCCGCGCACGTTTGCACAACGCATTCGCCGCAGTGAACAACATAAAATGCAAAAGACCCGGCCTGTGTGTCGGGTCTTTTGTTAGTCTTGGGCTAGGACAAGTGATTCGAATAGGTAATGCTGCAAACGCGTTCGCGCGCTGTGAGCAAGCACGGCATGCGAGCGTGAAGCAGCCGTGGAAGGAAAAGGGGAGTGCATGAAAGGTTTGGAAGGCATCAAGGTCGTCGAGCTCACCGGGTATGTGGCAGCTCCGGCATGTCCGCGCATCTTAGGCGAGATGGGAGCGACCATCTACAAGATCGAACCGTTCTCAGGCGATGAGTACCGCACCAATGGCCCAGGATTCGGCATGCAGAAGACCGATATCGACGATCCTGCGTTCGACCTGGCATCCATGAACAAGGAATTCTTGAGCGTGAACCTGAAGGACCCGGAGGGTGCGGCGTTTGTCGAGAAGCTCCTAGCGGATGCCGATGTCATGATCACGAGCTTTCGCGACAATGCCCTAAAGAAGCTCAGCCTCGACTACGAAGCGGTGCATGCGCGCCATCCCCACCTCGTCTGGGCGCAGATGCGCGGCTATGGGGAATACGGTCCTGAGCGCGACAGCAAGGGATTCGACACCACGGCCTATGGTGCGCGCGGCGGCTTCTTCGCCTCGTTGCCGCAAGCCGATAACTTCCAGCCCATCAACTGGCCGGCAGCGATCGGGGATTGGAACGCCTCGATGGCCCTTACCGCAGGCGTGCTCGGCGCCCTTGTGCGCAAGGATCGCACCGGGGAGGGCGACAAGGTGACGGTGAACCTGTACCACTGCGCGCTCTGGGCGATGCAGATCATGCTCGCCTCCACCCAGTTCGGCGATAAGTGGCCCAAGTCCCGCTACAACGTCACCTGCCCGACGAACAACTCCTACCGCACCAAGGACGATGTGTGGTTCATGATCTGCTACGGCAGCTACGACATCTTCTACGACCATGTCATGCGCTCGATCGGCCTCGATGACCTCATCGGTGACGAGCGCTACAACCGCTCTTCCGTGATCAACGATGGACGCGGCATCAACACCGAGGTCGTGAAGATCCTAGAGAATCAGTTCGCCACCCAGGATTGGGAGTATTGGGAGCGCATCTTCAAGGAGAATGACTTCCCTTACCAGCGCCTCTATCAGGCCCAGGACATCTTGAACGATGAGGAGGCCTACGCCAACGACATCCTGCGCTCCGTCCACTACGACGCCTTCGGCGAGAAGGTCCTGCCCACCTCTCCGATCCGCTTCGAATCGATGGGAGATCCCGTGCTCAGGAAGAGCCGTCCGATCGGCTACGACACCGCACGCATCATGGAGGCCTATGGCTACACGCCCGATGAGATCGGAAAGATGGATGGCACCTCGGTGCTCTGCTATGGCGGCGAAGAGATGCCCGAATCGGTGTTCGTCCCTAGCTACGGGCCGCGTTCGAAGAGGGATTAGAAAAGCACAGCGCACTAAATCACAAGTGAGATGCGTGTCATGAAGAAGTGCGGACGGTGCGCAACAAGGCTATTTGTCCCAGAAGTTTCGGACAAAATCATAGAATTGTCTAAATGCCGAATCTCGATTTTTCTCAAAACGCCACCAAAACCAAATGACAAAGCGGAAAATGGCACCAAAAATAAACAGTTTGGTAAACTTTTTTTCTCAAGTTTGGACAAACACGCATTACTGACCATCCAAACCATATGAGCCGAACGTCATACTAGAAAAGAACCAAAATAACTGGTTGTGGAATGAAAGGAGAAATTCTGTATGTCAACTACAGAAAAGCTCAATGGCTATGGCCCACTCGCTGGCGTTAAAGTTGTTGAACTCTGCGAATGGGTAGCTGCTCCTGCTTGTGTGCGTTGTCTCTCTGAAATGGGTGCAACGGTCATCAAGGTCGAGCCGCCCTACGGCGATGCTCAGCGTACTCAGGGCCCTGGCTTTGGTTGCGAGCAGACCGACATGGAAGATCCTACGATCGACCTTAACAACACCAACAAGAACTTCGTTTCTATCAATCTGAAGAACGAAGAAGGCATGAAGTTCATGAAGAAGCTTCTTGCTGACGCAGATATCTTCGTGAACAATCTGCGTGACAAAGCTCTTAACAAGATGGGTCTCGACTATGAGACGCTTCACAAAGAGTTCCCTACCCTCATCTGGGCTCAGATGCGCGGTTATGGCGAGTATGGTCCTGAAAAGGACAGCCCCGGTTTCGACGCAGTCTGCTGGGCTGCTCGTGGTGGCGTTGCAAACGTTTTCCGTGAGGATGGCGAATCTCCTGCAATCGCTCCTCAGGCATTCGGCGACTACAACGTTGGCCACATGCTGGCAACCGGTATCGTCTCTGCGCTCTTCAATCGCACCCGTACCGGCAAGGGCGAGAAGGTCGTAACCAACCTCTATGCTGGCGCTATTTGGGGCGGCAACATCGGTATCTGCGCAACGCAGTTCGGTGCTCCTTATCCTAAATCTCGTAAGCACGTTCCCAACCCCTTCAACAATACCTATCGCACCTATGACGACAAGTGGATCTACATCTGCATGCCGCAGTACGACAAGTATTACCCGATGATGATGGGTCTGTTCGGTCACGAGGATCAGATCGAGAATCCTGACACCAACAACCTCACCTCGCTCAAGGCTTCTGGCAAGAACGTCGAGGTTATCGATTGGCTCGAGAAGGCATTCGCTAAGAAGACCTTCGATGAGTGGATGGCGATCTTCAAAGAGAACGAAGTACCTGCTCAGAAGTGCTTCCGTTACACCGACGTCGTCAAGGACGAAGAAGCATACGATAACGATGCTCTCCGTATGGTCGAGTACGAAGCTTATGGCAAGCGCGCTCTGCCGATGACCCCGGTTCGCTTTGGTAGCTATGGTGATCCCCCGGTCGTTCTCTCCAAGCCCATCGGTTATCACACTGCTGAATTCATGCATGATTACGGCTATTCCGATGAAGAGATCGCTAAGATCGCTGAAGACGGCGGCGTAGTTGTCTACGACGGTCCGGAAATCGAAGACCGCATCTTCGTTTCCAAGCGTCAGGCTGCTGGCGAAGCACCTTGCAACTGGTAATCGCTTAGCACATGCTCACAAGAAGACCCCGTTGGATACGTTCCAGCGGGGTCTTTTCATTGTAAGAAGTATTTTTTACCTCCGCTAAAAAGAAGAGCGCATTTATGCGCATCACCCTTGAAACGAAGCTTCGCCCCAGGGGTGATGGAAGGAATCGCACTAGTGTGAAATGGCTTTTTATCGGGCGTTTCGTGCGGCGAGCGTGATCTTTAAAGTCTTCATTGCATTGTCGAGCGTGCTCGTGCAAATTGCTCCTGGCACACCCCTCAGTTCGTTGACAATGTCTTGGATCTGTCCAAAGCCGGGGTAGGTGTCAACATCAGTAAAGATCTCGGTTCTCTCGAGAGGTGCTTCTTCGCGTACGCCGCCCATAACGCCCTCATGGGCGATCGCGTCTTCGGGGTCTCCTGCGATCGTTTCGAGCACGAGCGGTGCTGCATTGTCGTAGTAGGGGAATTCGATGCTGCCCCTATCGCCGAAGATGAGGAAGCGATCGATCGCCTTGTAGGTGGCATAGCACCACATACCGGAGACGAGCACGCCTGATTCGGTGATCGCTGAAAGCGAGACCGCATCTTCTGCTTCGTAGAAACCGGTTCTATTGGTGGCAGACAGGTTGAAGGTAGTGAGCGAACCGACCAGATAGTCCACAAGGTCGAGCATGTGCGCATCGCCTTCGTAGAAGTGGCTCCCGCCAGATACTTCGGGGCGCACGCGCCATGGCTTTTGATCTTCGGGCAAGCATTCTTCTGCAGTGAGACGTTGCGTCCTGATGAGCTGCACGCCACGCACCATGCCGATCGCGCCTTCATCGAGGAGACGCTTGAGCTCCTTATAGCGCGGCATGCCGCGACGGTAGTGCGCTACGTAGCAACGCGTCCCGCTCTCGTCGAAGGCCTGCTTGATCGCTTGGGCATCTTCCCAGGAAAGGGCGATCGGCTTTTCGAGATAGCAATGCTTATTCGCCTGGGCAACCGCGATCGCTTGCTCTTTGTGACAGTTCGGCGTGGTGGCAACATAGACGATATCGATCGAAGGATCGGCCAGAAGCTCTTCCATGGTCTCGTACACTTTGCCATGGCCTTGCGCATCGACCCACGCCTGCGCCTTTTCTGCGGTTCTATTCCAGACACCTGCTAATTCTGAATGATCGGCAGTATAGGTGGGAACTCCGTTCTTGGTCTCGACAACATTGCCGCACCCGATGATCCCCCAGCGAATCGGCTTATCTTCGCCACCTGTTCGTTCGTCTTTCATGATGACCCCCTTATAAGAAGGGCGTGTAGAAGATCTCTGCACGCCCTCTGTCGCTTGTTTTGTGCTGCCCGTTAGGCCTTGTACTTCTTCGCGAGCTGGCGGCCAGCGATATATTCCATGACCTCGGTCGTACCGCCGCCCATTTCGTTACCGCGAAGGTCTGCCCAGATACGTCCGATACGCATTTCTTTCGTGTAGCCAATAGCCGCATAGATCGACATCGCCAGATCGGCCACGCGGGTGAGCTCGCGGCAGGCGTATCCCTTGAGCAGCGCAGATTCGAGGCGCGTTGATTCACCGTTGTCGAGCATGGTGACCGTGCGATACAAACGCCAACGCACGTTCTCGATGATGTTCTCCATCTCGCAGAGATGCTGCTGGATCATGGAGATGCGGGCGATCGGCTCCTTGAACGCGACGCGATCGTTGGCATAAGTGCCAGCGTCGTTCAGGGCTGCCTGCGCCAAACCGAGCGAAGAGGCAACCACCAAGCAACGCTCGAACTCGAGCTTCTTCATGAGCAGCTTCCAGCCCATGCCAGCCTCGCCGATGCGCTGCTCTTCGGTGACTACCACGTTGTCGAAGAATTGGTCAACGAACGGGATGGCCTGCTGGCCAACCTTCTCAAGCGAGGCGACCGTGAAGCCTTCGGCATCGTTGGGTACCAGCCAAAGCGAATATTTGTCGTTCTCGTAGCTTGGGTCCTCGTCCTTCGCAACGACCATGGTGTAGAGCGAAAGGCCGCCAAGCGTGACCCAGGTCTTCTGGCCATTCAGAAGATACGTGCCATCGGGCTGCTTGCGCGTGACGCAGGTCATCGCGTTATTGTCCGATCCAGCGGCGGGTTCGGAGATGGCGGTACAGGCGATGCAGGTGCTCTCAACATTTTCGATGGCGTTCATGATCAGCTCTTGCTGTTCTTTCGTGCCAAAATCGATCACGTCGGTGATGGTATTGAAGTCGGTAACGAAGGGGAGCACCACGCCGGTGAATTCATGGAGCTTCTCGACAAGGAGGATCTCGGTGAGCTTGTCGACAGGGATGCCGCCGATATCTTCAGGAAGGCCCATGTGCATGAACCCCGCCTCGCGGTAGGCCATTGCTGCTTCCACGCTAATATGATGATCGACCTCGTAGGCTTGCTTCACCGCTTCGTCGGTGAAGTAGCGCTCTGCATATTCGCGTGCGCTTTCGATCATGAGTTCCTGATCATCGGTAAGACTAAAATCCATTGCTGCCCCTTCTCCCTTTGGAATAACGTTCGGCTCGTGCCATTAGAGCAGATATTAGTATCTCGATTTCAATAAATAAAGAGATTTGCAAGATTTGGACAGACACATAGGATTGTCTATTCGGTTTTGCCCGATCTATCGTTTCGTTTGATCGTTTCGGCTGGAGCGCGCACGAAAAAGCCTCCGCGCAGGACGGAGGCTTGTAAAGAATGCTCTATTATTTTGCGAGCTTGCGGCCCAGGTCCAATGGATCGAGCGCACTATGCCAGCTTCTTGATGAACTCCACCATATCGATGCCAAGCTGACGTGCGACTGCAGGCGCGATCGGATCTTCGGAAACGGAGCGACGCCATTGCGGTTTGCCGTCCTTCATGCCTGCCATGAGCGAACCGGCAACCACCGAAGCGATAACGGGGCCTTCGGGGCGCGGATTGATCTGGATCATCTCATGGGTCGAGCAGAATTGGCTCAGTGCTGCATAGGTGGGTTCTGCACCGCAGTTATCGAGGCCTGCCATGGTGATGCAGCCTGCAACCTTGCCCTTGAGCTGGTTCGCCACCATGTGCATAGGACGGGTGCGGTCGATGAAGGTCTTCATGCGGCCAGATACGTTCGAGAAATAGTCGGGCGAAGCCACGATGATGCCATCCGCCTCGAGCATCTTCTGCTTGATCTCTTCCATGTCGTCATCTCTGATGCTGCATTCTGGCTTGAATAAGCAGCGGTTGCAGCCCGTGCAGTATTCGACGTTCTTTTCGGAAAGCTCGATCACTTCAGTTTCCGCTCCGAGCTCTGCAGCGGCGCTCAGTGCTTCGTTGATCAAGTAGTCGGTGTTCTGGCCTACGCGGTGGCTTCCGTTGATGGCGAGAATCTTCATGGCATACCTCGTTCTCTTTTGGTTCTCGGATATGTTCAATTATACGGAATTCATTCACGCCTAAATAATGGATTGCCCTATGGATTGTCGGACAGAGAAGGCGTTTTGATGCTTCAAAAAGCCTCTTTGTTTAGCTACGCTAGTATACGAAGAACAACTGCGATCATTTTTTAGAAGAGGAACTATGTATAGCTTTGCTCTTTCATCCGAGCAAAAGCGGCTTGTCGCTGCATTCCGAGAGTTTGGGGAAAGCGTTTTCTTGCCCGAACGCGTATTCCAGTGGAAGCGCGATCAGGGTCTGCCAGATGAGGTCGTGAAGGGATTCACCGATCTCTATTTCAGCTTCGAATCCTCTACGGTAGGGAAGTCGTTCGCCCATAGCGTCATGAGTCAAACGCTCATCCTTGAAGAGCTTTCGCGTTGTGCTGGAGCAACCCTGCCGTTTCAGAATGATCTCTTCAATCTTCAGATCATGAATTGGTTCGCTGAGTCCTCACGTTTTTCCGATGCGCTCGACTTCTATCGCAAGACAGGGCGTCTCATGTTCTCGTTCGCCATTTCCGAGCCCGTTGCCGGTTCGGATACGATGGGCATGCATACCTACACGCAAACCGTCGATGGCAAGATCGTTCTCAATGGCCAAAAGAACTATGTGAACAACGGCGAGTATTCCCCCAACATCTTGGTTGCTGCGATCGATAAGGACGTGCAGAACCCAGGCAAGTATCCTGCGCTTGCGTTTTGGCTCATCCCGCGCACGCTCAAAGGGGTACGTGCCTATCCGATCAACAAGATAGGGCAGTCCATGCTGCCGTTCGCTTCGCTCGCGTTCGACGATGTCGAGCTTTTGCCTGAGTATCGTTTGAGCGGTAACGAAGGAGGCTTCCAGCAGCTTTTCCGGTTGCTCGAATTCGGACGCGTGTTCATTTGCGCCTCTTCGGTAGGCATGGCGCAAGCTGCGATGGAAGATGCGGTCGCACATGCGCGGGAGCGTATCGCGTTCGGTAAGCATATCAGCCAGTTCCAGCAGATCGAACAGATGCTCACTGATATGGAGGTGTCGCTCACCAGCATGCGCCTCATGCTCTACCGGGCAGTATGGGACATCGAAAACGACACCCCTGATAAGCGCTTGTCGGTCGCGCTCATGAAGCGCTTCATCCCGAAGACCGCCACCGAGGTCGCAAGCAATGCGATGCAAATTCTCGGCGGACTCGGGTATACTGAAGGTTCGCGAGTCAGTTCGATTTGGGAGGACTGCCGCGGTAATCAGATCGCCCAAGGAACCGACCAGATCATGGTCTACATTTCAGCCCCGCTCATTCTCGACAAATACGAAAAGGAAGAAGCTCTATGAAAACAAGCACGAAGTATTGGATCTACGCGCTGGTCATCAACCCGATCACCACACTCATCATCTATTACATGTTCAACGCAGGATTCAATCTGCTGAACCTTATCGGTGTCGGCATCATCGGCTATGGCATCTTCCTCTACTTTGTTGTTCAGGCTATTCGTATCGACGTTCGCGCCCGTCAGGCTTACAAGAAAAAGAAGGGCAAGGGCGGCAAGAAGAAAAAGAAGCGCTAAGCCTCAAAGCTGTCCGGAATTACAGATAAGCAACAATTGATGCCGCAAGATTTCTTGCGGCATTTTTTATGATAATCCGCGAACGGGTTCAAAACATGTTCACGAGATGTTTGAACGCGTTTTGAACATGTTCAAAATCGGACAGAATTATCACTTTGCCCGTCTTTTATTGGTTATACCTATGATTTTTTGGGCATTCATTCATAAAAACCAAAACAAAATCGTTTTCTACATAAGGGTTTTAACCCGTCAAGTGGTCAGTTTTTGAAACCTGGCTATTTTTCGGAAAAAAATAAACTTTCAAAATAGAGTACAGGGGAACCTTCCCCACTGCGGTATCACGTGGTGAAACGCGCCAGATTTACCAGGTGATCTCGCACTTGCTGTATTGAATGTAAAGGAAAGTGTGGCGTTTTCACGGCATCTGTCGTGGTTCGCCCGGAAAGGAAAAGAAGTTATGGCAACTGCTGCTACAACTCAGAAAATGACGGCGCGTCATATCCTTGTAGTGCTCACCTGTGTCTTCTGCACCTTCGGTTGCGCAGCTATCACGTTTAGCTGCCCTGGTCTTTGCTACCGTCCAGTAGCAAATTACCTCGGTGTTCAGGTCTCAGATGTGTCCTTCTACATGTCGATCGTCTATTTCGCTGAAGTTATTTTCTCTCCCATCATCGGTGCGCTGCTCGAGAAGTACGACGCACGCATCATCTGCACCATCGCTGCAGTCTTCACTTCGGGCGGCATCTTCTGCATGTCGTTCTACACCGAGCTCTGGCAATGGTATGTTTCCGGTTTCTTCATGGGTGTTGGCGAGATCACGCTTCTGTGGCTCATGGTCGCAGGTCTTTTGAACCGCTGGTTCAAGGCTAAGCTCGGTCTCATGCTCGGCATCTCTTATGCAATGACCGGTCTTGGCGGTGCAGTCTTCAACTTCATCGGTCAGTTCATCCTCGGTCCGAACCTGCTCGTTGAAGACACCTGGCGTGACCTTTATATGTTCTACGGTATCGCTGCTGCAGTGCTCTCCATCCCCTTCACGCTCTTCGCGATTCGTTCGCATCCGCAGGATTGCGGCTTGAAGGCATATGGTGCTCCGATCACCGAGGGTGAGGTCATCGATGCTCAGCATCTCGATCTTCCCGGTATCCCGGCAAAGCAGGCTTATGGCAAATGGTACTTCTGGGTACTCATCCTTGCAGGCTGCATGTTCAACATCGGCGGCATCTATCCGCAGCACTTTACCACCTTCTATCAGACCGTTGTTGCGGTTGACGCGGCGGGTATCACCATTCCGGATCTCATGATCATGTCTGGTACGCTCGAGGCATGCTGCATGATCGGTATGGCTGTCGGTAAGGTCACCATCGGTGCTATCGAATCGCGCAACATCGTCGTTGCTCTCGCATTCGGTTCGATTTGTGGTTTCATCGGCCTGTGCGGCATTTGGTATGGCGGCATGAACAAGGTTCTGCCGGTTCTGTTCTTCGGTGGCTTCATCTTCGGCATGCTCTATCCGTTGGTTACCACGGCGCTGCCTTACATCACCCGCTTGCTGTTCGGCGAGAAGGACTACGACAAGATCTACTCTGTCATCCTCATGCCGGTTAACTTGGTTGGCGCATTCGCAGCATCTGGTCTGGCTCTCATTTACCAGGGTCCCGGCTGGGATTGGTACTTCATTGTCGGTCTCTGCGTTGCGGTCATCTGCTTCGTTCTCGGCTTCATCGTCGTGAAGTGGGGCATGAAGGATTACCGTGGCGACAAGGCTGCTGGTACCATGCACTAATCGCATTCGCGATCGCATAAACGCTTATCAATAGGTAAGTTCGCTCGGTTGGGCATCTGGCATTGCGCCGGGTGCCCAACTTGCTTTTTAGCACGATATATTGATTTTGAATGCGGCGATAAGTAACCGTTTCATTACGAAAAGCTATAGGTTTTTGCGTCGCATCATCGGGATTTTGGGCGTAATAAAAATATTTTTTACTAGCGCGCACTGTATCGTTGTAGTGAACAGAATATAAAACACACATTTGAACTGGGGTTATATAAAAACGAACATGTTCAAATAGCGGGGTAGTATAACGCGTTCAAGAAATAATTCCATTGGACAAAATCAAACATCTGACCATTTTTGTAGAGCCTGTGGAGGAACAGAATAGCTTGTGAGAGCAAATATGCTCTTGCGTGCAATGGTTCTTAGAGAGAAGTGCACCGAGCCTCTCAAAGAGTGATTGCATGTAAAGGAAGCAGGAGTGCGCAAGTGCTCCAGGAAAAGAAGGAGGGGTTATGGCTGAAAATGTAAAAACTCAGAAGTTTACAGTTCGTCATTTTTTGGTTCTGTTTACTTGCATGATTTGTATCTTTACATCTAGTGCTATTACCTTCAGCTGCCCGGGTCTGGCATATCGTCCGGTCGCCATGCAGCTCGGAATTCAGGTTTCCGACGTTTCTCTCTACATGTCCTTTGTTTACTTGTTCGAGGTTATCTTCTCGCCAATCGTCGGTGCATTGCTTGAGAAGTTCGACGTTCGAATCATCTGTACGCTTGCAGGTGTTTTCGTAACTGCTGCATACCTTTGCATGTCGCAGTTCACGGTCATCTGGCAGTGGTACATCGCTGGTGTGTTCATCGGCTTCTCCCAGATCACTCTGCTCTGGTTGATGACTGCTGGCGTTCTCGGTCGTTGGTTTAAGAAGAAGCTTGGTTTTGCGCTCGGTCTTTCTTATGCAATGACTGGTGCAGGCGGCGCTATCCTGAACATCGTTGGTCAGACCATTCTTGGTCCGAACCTGCTCGTCGAGGAAACCTGGCGTAACCTCTACATGGTGTTCGGCGTTATCTGCCTGTTCGGTACCATTCCTTGGACCGCACTCTGCCTCCGCAACGCTCCTGAGGACGTTGGACTGAAGGCATATGGTGCACCTATCGCTGAGGGCGAAGATGTTGCTGAAGAGCACGCAGTCCTCAAGGGTATGGAGCCCAAGGTTGCTTACACCCGTTGGTACTTCTACGTACTCATCATCGCAGGCTGCTTGATGAACATCTGCGGTATTTATCCGCAGCACTACACGAACTTCTATCAGGGCGTCGTTGCTGTTATCCCGGGTACGCAAACTGCTATTCCTGAGTTGATGGCTATCTCCGGTACCCTGGAGGCATTCTCGATGGTCGGTATGATGATCGGTAAGATTTGTACTGGTATCCTCGAGTCCAAGTCCGTACAGCTCGCTCTTATCGTTGGTGTCGTAACTGGTGTTCTCGGTATCTGCGGTATCTGGTTCGGCGGCTACAACAAGATCCTCCCGATCCTCTTCGGCGGCGGTCTGATCTACGGCTTCATCTACGCGTTCGTAACAACGTTGTTGCCGTACTTAACGCGTCAAATCTTTGGCGACCTTCACTATGACAAGATCTACTCTGTCATCCTGATTCCGGTCAACTTGGTCGGCGCTTTCGCAGCATCTGGTCTGGCTCTCGTTAATCAGATGTTCGGATGGGACTTCTTCTTCATCCTCGACATCGTGGTTATGATCCTTATCTACATCTTCTGTACGCTCTGCTACAACGCAGGCAAGAGGGATGCTGCAGAGAAGTTTGTTTCTGGCACGCTCGCTTCCGAGAAATAAGCTTCCTATTTAGTCAGAGAGAGACTAACCTGAATCGAAGAGAGGCACCGCAAAGGTGCCTCTCTTTTTGTGTTTTTCAGCCTTATTCAGAGGCTCGTTCATTTTGGGCGGGACAACGGGGACGTAGCCTATTGTCCCATCCCCGTTATGAAGCCTGAGAATACGAACGTGCTGAACCGCACAGTCTGCGCGCGGGTGGGACAATAGGCTACGTCCCCGTTGTCCTTAGGCAAGTTGCCCGCGCTACGTGCGAAATCGAATTCTCATAGTGCTAAGGCGGGAGGATAGACTGCTCTGTCCAGCGAAAGAATCTTAGGTTTTAGGTTTGTCTCAGATAGGGAACTAGAGATTGCGGCGAAGCTGGGCTTCCTTGATCTCCATCTCAAGCGAGCTATGAATGAGGTTTGCGAAGGGTCCAGCGTTGCTGATGAGGTGCTTCACGACCGGTTGATCGCACTTGCGGATGAAGTAGTACAGGAATGCGCACGTATAGAATTCGCTCAAGAACTCGATATTCTCTTCGGGTAGATAGCGATTCGCGAGGATGATATCGATGTCGTTGCGCAATGCCGGCAAATAAAGATCGTAGAGATAGTTGCGCAGGGCATGCGGTCCCGTTTCGAGCAGCGCCTGCGTATAGAAGGTGCGACGCTTTTCGAGCACGCTCGCGAACACATCGAAGAATTTCGAGTGATCGAGCGAACGCACGCCTGATTTCTGCGTGATGTAGAACGGGAACTGGGTTACCGAATCTTTGCTCGGCTCTTCGTACACCAGGATGCTCTCAGGAAACTTGCGCTGCAGTGCAAGGCCCAGATCGTAGCGGAAGCGCCAAATGATGAGAGCCTCTTTATCGACGAAGTGATAGTAGAAGGTCTTGCGGTTCTTGCCCGTTCTTTCAACGATGTCCGAAATGGATACCTTCTTGAGCGGCATTTCATCGCAAAGTTCGACAAATGCATCGGCGATAAGAAGTTTCGTATCGAGCGGTCCCACGTGTGATTTCTCCTTGCCCGTGCGGCATCAGGTCTATTCGCGGATGCGACCTGCCTTCGTACGAACTATAGCGCCTGTTCATAAGAACGATCCTGCGCGTTATCGGAAGACTCGATCGCTGCTGGGAACATTATACTTGTCTCGATTCGTTGGTCAAATTCAATGATTTGGGTAGACGGACTCGATATGATTCATCGGTATCAATAGAAGGACGAGAGGTTGTATCATCCACTTTGAATGAAAAAACCTATAAATGATTCCTATAGACCAACAAAAAAACTATAATGCCCATCGATAAACGTAACATCTGCATTACAATATCTATAGCAAAGGAGCTGAGATACGATTCGTCACTTCCGATAACAAGCATTTAGGTACGAACCATGGTCTTTAATCGAGGCTATGGTTTTTTACGCTCTAAACGCTTGCCATCGAAATTAACGATCGAGCAGCTTCAAGGAATAACGAGTAGCTCACAACAAGTCTTGTAGAAAGGGGCTGTGCAGTGAAATACGAAGCACTTACCACGCCGTTTAAAATCGGCAACGTAGAGATTCGCAATCGTTTCGTCATGCTGCCAATGACCATCGAGAAAACCGATAACTATGCCATTGGTGACGACCTGATCGATTTCTACGAGCAGCGCGCAATCGGTGGGGCTGGTCTTATCGAGATCGGTTCTTGCTATGTTTGCGACTGTTTCGACACCCATCCTAAATACCACACCACTACTGGTGCTTGCGGTGTTTGGGACGACTGCTTTATCCCAGGCCTTACCCGTACCGCAGAAGCTTGCCATAAGCATGGCGCTAAGCTCGCTGCTCAGCTGCAGCTCTGCTACGAGTGGCGTCCGGATGGCAACACGGAGCTTCTGAGCTATGCTCCTTCTAAAGACGTTGTTTCTGGTCCTTTCGTAGGTATGCCGGAGCGCGAATTCACCATCGACGAGATCAAGCTCGTCGTTAAGCAGTACGGTGAAGCTGCTAAGCGCTGCCAGAAGGCTGGCATCGACATCATCGAGATCCATGCAGGTATTGGCTACATGGTCATGCGCTTCATCTCCAAGTACTCCAACCATCGTACTGACGAGTACGGCGGATCCACGGAAAACCGCTGCCGTCTCCTTACCGACATCATCGATGAGATCCATCGTGTATGCGGCGAAGATTATCCGATCCTCATTCGTTATTCTGCAGACGACCTCATGCCTGGCGGTCAGCGCCTCGAAGACCTCAAAGAGGTCATCGAAGTTGTCGAGAAGCACGGTGTTGACGCTTGGTCCATCCAGGCAGGCTTCCATGAGGCTCCTCGTCCTGTTGCTAACCAGCTCGTTCCTGAAGGTGAGTTCATCTACCTTTCTAAGGCTGCTAAGCAGTACACCAAGCTTCCTACCTTCCCTGGCACTCGTATCAACCACCTCGATGTTTGCGAAAAGATCATCGAAGATGGTTCTGGCGATGCTGTTGGTATGGCGCGTCACTGGATCGCTGAGCCGGAAATCGGCTTGAAGGTCAAGGAAGATCGTGCTGAGGAAGTTCGTCCTTGCATCGTTTGCTCCCGTTGTCTCGACAACATCTTCGTTGGCAAGCCCTGCAAGTGCTCGGTCAACCCGAACGTTTACTTCTCTCAGTATGGCCTGCCGCAGGATCACAAGGTCTCTGGCGACGAGGCAAAGAAGAAGATCCTCATCATCGGTGCTGGCCCTGCTGGTCTCGAGGCTGCTCGTACCATGCGTATGCGCGGTTACACCAACGTCACCGTTGTCGATCAGAAGAAGAAGGCATGCGGCTTGCTGAACCTCGCTCAGGTTCTCAACGACGAACTGCCTCCTATGGTCGATTGGTACAACAATGAGATCAAGCGTCTCAACATCGATGTTCGTCTGAACACCGAGGTCACCCCTGCATACATCAAGGACTTTGGTGCAGATGAGGTCATCCTTGCTGTTGGTCCTGAAACGGTTTCTCCTGATGTTCCGGGCAAGGACAACAAGAACGTTATCGATTCTCACGCTCTGAAGGCTCTCGTTGAGGGCAAGGGCACCCCGGGCAAGGGCTTCATGTGGACCATGTCTTGCTTCGGCATGAATGTTCTCGGCGCACCGCTGGGCATCATGAAGTGGGGCCTTGGCACGCACATCCTCGTTGGCAAGAGCATGGCTGTCATCGGTGGCGGCTTCGCTGGCATCGAAGTTGCATCTGCAATGAACGAAGGCCGCGAAGTTACCGTTATCGAAGAAGCCAAGAAGGCTGGCGCTGAGATCGGCATCATCGACAAGAATCCTGAGCTTCGTAAACTCAAGAGCGAAGGCGTCAAGATCCTCACCTCTACCAAGGTCAAGGAATACAACAAAGAAGGCGTCGTTTGCGAAGATGCAGAGGGCAAGGTATTCACCGTTCCTGCTGACACCATCATCACCGGCACCAAGTGCGTCGATAACACGAGCCTCTACGATCAGATGAAGGGTGTTGTCCCTGAGGGTCACCTCCATCTTATCGGCAATGCTTCGCCGCACACCACCTGGGCTGGCGTTGGTCCGCACGATCCTTACAAGACCGACGAGTACAAGCGTCTTCTCGAGGCTGTTCGCGACGGTTATCTGATCGGTATGACCATCAACGAGGAGATTCCTGTCGACATGCAGGCAGCTCCTGGTCCCGATGTCACCAAATAAGTAGGTGACCCTGGTCGCAAGACCACAATCGTTTGATCTTGAGCGGGCAATGTTGGAGCTTTGCCCGCTTAAAGATAGAAGTTAGGTTCAAGAGGAAAGATTTCCTGAAGGAGGAAAAACATGCTAGATTATAGCTACTCTGATGAGCAAAAGCTGCTTCGTGAGAACATCCGTAAATGGGGTAAAGAGCATCTTCCTGAGGAGAAGATCGCCGAGGCTTACAAGAACCGCGGCATCGACTCTGCTATCGCTAAGTCTTGGGTAGACGAAGGCTTTGGTAAGCTCGGTATTCCTGCTGAGTACGGCGGAACCCCTTGCGATCACGTCACCATGGCTATTGCTATCGAAGAGCTTTGCCACATCGGTGGTAACATCCCTATGGCTCCAAACCTGTTGATCATGTTTGACGTTTGCGAATTCGGTACCGAAGAGCAGATCAAGTACGCGGTAGACTTCTACTATGAGAATGGCTATCCTCCTTACTGCCTCGCAATTTCCGAGCCTGAAGCAGGTTCTGCAAACATCTACATGACCACTACCGCTAAGAAGCTTGGCGACGGTAACGTTGAGATCAACGGCACCAAGACCTGGGTTACCTTTGCAGAGCATGCAAACGGCTTCATCGTAGTTTGCAAGGACGAGGATCCTTCTCCTGAGAACAAGTCCATGTCCATGTACCTCGTTGACAAGGACACCCCGGGTGTTGTTCTCGAGCCGCTCAACAAGATCGGTATGCAGATCAACCCCTTCGCTATGGTCCACTTCAACAACGTCATCGTTCCTGAGACTGCTCTCCTCGGTGAGCAGGGCAAGGGCTTCCTGCAGCTCATGAAGAACTTCGAGTGGGAGCGCTGCGTTCTCTTGGCAGAACTCCTCGGTGAAGCTCAGGCTGCTATGGACGATGCTTGCGCTTGGACCAACGAGCGTCAGCAGTTCGGCGTTGGCATCAAGACCTTCCAGCTCGTTCAGGAGCACATCGTCGAGATGCAGATCGCTCTGACCAACACCCGTAACTTCCTGTATCGTACTTGCTGGAAGCTCGACAACGGCATTCCGGTCAACAACGACGCAGCTATGCTGAAGCGCTATGGTGCACCTGCTCTTACCGACGTTTGCTCTCGTGCACTCCAGCTCATGGGTGGTCTCGGTTACACCGACGCAACGCGCGTCTCTCGCCTCATGCTCGACTGCCGTGGTTTCCAGATCGGTGGCGGCACCGTCGAGATCATGGTCCACATCGCTGGCCGTGGCATCCTCAAAGAGTATGCAAAGGGCAACCAGGACGAACTGTAAGCCTTTTAGCTCTTACACTAGGGATAAAAGAAGGGGGAAGGGGCAACTCTTCCCTCTTTCTTTATGTCTAAGTAGCGGTAAGAAGCGAAGAGTGGTAAGGAGATAGATGAACGTCGTTGTTTGTTTCAAGTCCGTTTATGACGATGTCGCTATTCGAGCTAATTCCGACAAAACGCTTGATTATCAGGCGGTTCCGCATATCGTTTCGCTCTATGACCTGAACGCTATCGAAGCAGCGGCACAGTTCGTTGAGGGATCGAATGGCGAGCATTCGCTTATTGCGCTTACGGTAGGCGATACGAAGATCCACGATACGACCATGCGTAAAAATGTGGCAGCGCGTGGCGCAAGCGAGGTCTATTTGGTGATGGACGATGCACTCGAAGATGCTGAAACCCATCAAACAGCGCAAGCGGTCGCGGCAGCCATCAAGCATATCGGCAACATCGATCTTATTATCTGCGGTGATGGATCGGCCGATATCTACGCTCATCAGATGGGCATTCAGCTGGGCGAGATCCTGGGCATTCCTAATGTGAATGCGGTGATCGACTTTACTGCTGAAGGCGACACGATCAAGGTAACGCGCGAGCTCGATGAAGAGATCGAACACATCGAGATGCAGGCCCCTGCGGTGCTTTCGGTGCTTTCCGACATGGCACAACCGCGCACCTGCAAGGTGGCGGATATCATGAGTGCAGGTCGCAAGCCTGTTCATGAACTAACTTTGGAAGATATCGGTCTTGAACTTCCTCCAGCGAACTACGAGGTCGTTGAGACGAAAGTGCCTGAACCAACACCACGCAAGATGGTGTTCTTCGAAGCGACCGATGAAGGCATCGATGAATTCATCGAGCAAGTTCATACGTATCTGACGACCGAGGGGGCGTAAGCGCTATGAAGATCTTTGTTATCGCAGAACGCGAACAGCCGGTTGTCGAGCTGTGTGCTGGCGCTCGTCAATTCGCTGGCGAAGTCGATCTTATCGCGCTTCCTACTACAAGCGTAGCTCTTGGGGTTGCTGATACCGTCTATCGCCTCGAGGTGCCTGAAGGCCGCATGATGGAAGATTCGTACCTTGCCCTGGTCGACCTTATCGAGAAGGAGAAGCCAGCAGCGGTGTTCGCGGAATCTTCGCGACGCATCCAGCTTCTGCTTGGACGAGTGGCAGCGCGCGTGGGAGGAAGCGTGATCTCGAACGTGACCGCTCTTCCCAGTGCCAAGGACTCAACTACGATGTATTTTGGTGGTCTGGCAAATCGCAAGTACAAAGGCGCAGATGACACGACATCGTTCTATTTTGTACGCCCCGCAACATTCCCTGACGCTGAGCCAAGCGGCGAGAACGCAGAGGTAGAGCTTCCTTTCATCGAGCCTGCTTATGAAGTGAAGCTCGATTCGGTCGGTCCGCACGTAAAGGGCGATGTCGATCTGCCGAGCGCGAAGCGCATCGTGAGCGTCGGGCGCGGCATCAAGGAGGAAAAGGATCTTGAGATGGTGCGCGAACTCTGCAGCCTGATCGATGCCGAATTGGGTTGCTCGCGCTCGATTTACGAAGCGGAGAGCTGGCTTCCCAAAGAGGCGCTTGTGGGAATCTCAGGCAGCACGGTGGTGCCCGATCTCTACCTCACCCTCGGCATTTCTGGGCAAGCACAGCACATGGTCGCCTGCGACGGCGCCACTACGATCATGTGCGTGAATACCGATCCCTACGCGCTCATTTTCGAGCATTCAGATTATGGCAGCAAGGGCGATCTCTATACGGTGGTCCCGCGCATGATCGAGTATTTCAAGGCTCATCCCCTCAAGTAAAAATCGCACGAAGGAGTTTTTGATGTATCAGCTGCAAGAAGAAGAGCGCATGATCCTTTCGATGGTGGACAGTGTGTGCACCGATGTTATCGCTGATCGTGCGGCAGAGATCGATGAAGTGGATGAATTTCCGCAAGACATCTATGATCTCCTTGCTGAACAGGGTCTTTTCGGTCTTGCCATGCCTGAAGAGCAGGGTGGGTTCGCGGTGAGCGTGAACTGCTGGGCAGCATGCGTAGCCCGTTTGGCGCAGGAGTCTCCCGCCGTGGCGCTCATGTTGTTCGTTGCTGCAATTGGCGCAGATGCGATCATGACCTACGGAACCGATGAGCAGAAGAACACCTATCTGCCCGAGATCATCGCAGGGGAGAAGAAGATCAGCTTTGCGCTCACGGAGCCCAATGCGGGCTCGGATGTTTTCTCGCTCACCACGAGCGCGAAGCCGACCGAAAATGGTTATGTGATCAGCGGGAATAAGATGTTCATCTCGAACGCCGCAGTGGCAGATTACTTCTGCGTGTTCGC
>FR895150.1:59594-62627 GCA_000435675.1 Eggerthella sp. CAG:298
TTCGCCAATGTTGAAGTGGATGGCGAAAAGAAGCCGAGTGCGTTCATCGTTGACGCTCACGATGAGCGGGTGGTGATCAGCGCGCATGAGCAGAAGCTCGGATTGCATGGTTCTCCCACGTGCCCGATCTTCTTCGACAAGGTTGAGGTAGCGGCCGATGCACTTATCGGCGAAGTGGGGCAAGGCGCGCAGATCGCGTTCCATGCGCTCAACCGCGGACGCATCGCGCTTGCCGCAACGGCGCTCGGCATTACGCGCGCGAGCCTCATTGCTTCGGCAACGTATGCCAATTCCCGCAAGCAATTCGGCCAGGCAGTCATCGATTTCGAGGGCGTTTCGTTCAAGCTTGCAGACATGCGCATTGCCGTGGCAGCTTCTGAGGGCATTCTTGATGACGCGATCGAGGCGTTCGTCACCAATGCGCGCGATGTGAAGGAGCGCGTGGCTGCAGCAAAGGTCTACTGCACCGAAGCAGCTCAAGCGGCGGCAACCGATGCGGTGCAGGTTCATGGCGGCTATGGGTTCTGCAAGGAATACCCGGTCGAGCGCTACTACCGCGATGCGAAAGCGTTCACCATCATCGGCGGCACGAACCAGATCCAGCGCAAGATCATTGCTGATGAAGTGAAGAAAACATACGCGCTCTAGGACGCCCGTCCAGCAAAAAAGAGAAGGAGTTAACGCGTGAAGATAGCAGTTTGCGTGAAGCAGTCCATCGACACCGAAGCGCTCATCACGCTCGGTAGCGATGGGGAAGTATCCACCGAAGGTGCTGCGCTCATCATCGATCCGTATGCAGAATTCGCCGTGGAGAAAGCGGTCCAGCTCAAGGAACAAAACGGTGGCGAAGTGATCCTCGTTACGGTGGGTTCGCAAGATGAGGTGCCCGCTATTCGCCATGCGCTTTCGATGGGGGCCGATCGCGCGATCCTCATCGATGACGAAGCGATCGACACGACCAATCCCCAGGCTAAGGCGCGCGTGCTCGCGGCGGTGCTTACCGAAGAGCAGCCCGATATCATCTTGGGCGGCTATAAGTCGGGCGACACCTCGCGTGCGCAAACGTTGCCGCGCGTTGCTTCGATCATGGGACTTCCGCAGGTTGGTTGGATCACGGGTCTTGAGGTCGAAGGAGATACCGCGCTTGCTGATCACGAGCTTGCCGATGGCGTTGAGGAAGTGTCAGTTGGGCTGCCAGCTCTGTTCACTGCCCAGCAGGGATTGGCTGAGCCGCGCTACCCGACCGTGCGCGATATCATGCAGTCGAAGAAAAAGCCGATCGACGCAAAAGATCTTGCTGCGCTTGGTATCTCGCCTGATCAGGTTGGCCCCGCCATCGCAAAAACGAGCGTGAGGTCGTATGCGCTCAAGCCAGAACGTGCAGGCGGGCGCATCATCGAAGGCGACGCGCCCGATGCGGTGGCAGAAACGGCGCAACTGTTGGCCAACGAAGCGAACGTGCTCTAAGGCAGGAGGGAAAACATGGCAGCCATTTGGGTATTTGCAGAATATAGCAATGGAGTGATGGATAAGGTTACCTACGAGGCCGTGAGCGAAGCGCGTCGTTTGGCCGATGTTCAGGGTGTGCCCGTTGCAGCAGTGGTGTTCGGGAGCGGTGTTGACGAGGCGGCGCTTGCTGCGTTGGGACAGTATGGCGCTGACCAGGTAATCGTAGTCGATGACCCAGCACTTGCGAATTATACGCCCGATGCGTATGCGGCAGCACTTGAAGCTCTCATCAAGGCGCACGAGCCGGGCCTCATCATGTTCACCGCATCTTCGACTGGGCAGGATCTGGCGCCGCTCATCGCTGAGCGCTGCGATGCTGGTCTCATCTCCGAGATCGTCGCGATCGAAGATAAGGGCGCGGAGCCCGTATATGTGCGTTCGCCGTATTCGGGCAAGATCTTGGAAAACTGCGTCTTTTCCAACAACGATGAGCTCAACCTGGTAACCCTTCGCCCCAAGGCGTTCGCGATCGCTGATGCGGACGAATCACACAGCGCGACTATCGTGCGTGAAGCGCCAGAAGGCTTCGGCGATGTTCGCCAACTGGTGAAAGATGTCTTGCGTGTGGCATCCGAGCGTGTAGATCTGCGCGATGCGGAGTTCATCGTTTCGGGTGGTCGTGGAGTGAATGGCCCTGAAGGGTTCGCCAATGTGCTCGCACCACTTGCAGACGAGCTGGGCGCCGCGATCGGGGCTTCGCGCGTGGCGGTCGAGCAAGGCTGGATGGACAAGCAGTTCCAGGTAGGACAGACGGGCAAGATCGTTGCGCCGCAACTCTATATCGCTTGCGGTATTTCGGGCTCGATCCAGCATCAGGCGGGCATGGGCCAGTCGCGTTGCATCGTGGCTATCAACAACGATCCGGAAGCGGACATCTTCCGCATTGCCGACTATGGCATCGTGGCCGACTTGTTCGAGGCGGTGCCACTTATGGTCGAGGAAGTGAAGAAGCTGAAAGCCTAGTGCAGGTTCAGCGGATGAAAGAACCCGCGCGGAATAACATTCGCGCGAATTGAAATCATGCAGAACGGCAAGAGATAAAGGAGCGGCATGCAAGAAGCAACACGAGAGCTATATTGGAACATTTCCGGTCAGTGGATCATGTATATCCTGTTCGCTGCGGTCGTTGCCTGCTTCGCGATCTTCTTCTATCGTCGCTATCGTCTTTGGAAGCTTGGCGCACCCGAAGACCTTTCAGACAACAAAAAGGTACGCTTCTTCGGCGCGTTCAAGGAAGTGTTCACGCAAAAGCGCGTGGTGAAGAAGAAGTCGTCGGGCATCATGCACCTGTTCATCTTCTGGGGCATGCTGTTCTTGTTCGTTGCCACGGCGCTCACGACGCTTCAGGACCATTTTGGCATCCCCATCTTGTATGGGCCGTTCTATCTGTATTTCTTCTCGCTCGGTATCGATCTAGCGGGCTTCGTGTGCGCGATCGGCATCGTCATCGCGCTCGTGCGCCGTATCGCGCGCACCAACGAGCATCTCGAAACTAACACGGTCGATATCGTGTGGCTTGTGCTT
>FR895150.1:62777-68948 GCA_000435675.1 Eggerthella sp. CAG:298
CATGGATGCGCAAGCGCTTTCGCTCACCCATCAGATTGTGTGGTGGAGCCATTTGGTGCTCGCATTTTCGTTCTTGGCGCTGTTCACCTACAGCAAGATGGCGCACGTGCTCTTCATCCCGGGCAACTATTACTATCGGTCGCTCAAACCGGCCGGCACGCTCGAGCCGATCGATTTCGAGGACGAAGAGCTCGAGACCATGGGCGTGCGCATGCTCGAGGAATACACGTGGAAGGACTTGCTCGATGCGCAGGCGTGCATCAAGTGCGGTCGTTGCCAGGAGAATTGCCCTGCGTATCTGAGCGGCAAAGAGCTTTCGCCGATGCATTTCATCCAGAACATTGCGGCGCAGAATAAAACGCGCGGCGAGGTCTTGCTGAAGGTTCCCGAAGACGCGCGCACCGAAGAGCAGCAAGCGCTTCTGGATGAAGGGGTCGTGGGCACGGTCATTTCGGAGGATGCGCTTTGGCGGTGCACGACGTGCCGTGCGTGCAGTGAGCTTTGTCCTGCGCGCGTGGTCCACCCCGATAAGGACATCAAGGCGCGCACCTACCAGGTGTGCATGGAAAGCGCGTTCCCGCCTGAGGCGCAGCAGACCTTCCGCAATCTCGAGACGAACGGCAATCCGTGGGGCATCGGTTGGCAGAAGCGCATCGATTGGACGCGCGATCTGGATGTGCCAACCATCGAAGAGAACCCAACGGCCGAATACCTCTACTGGCCTGGTTGCTCGGGTGCATATGATGCGCGCAGCCGCAAGGTGGCAACGGCTTTCGTGCATTTGATGAAGCAGGCGGGCGTTGATTTCGCGATCTTGGGTAACGCGGAGAAATGCTGTGGCGATTCGGCGCGACGCTTAGGCAACGAATACCTCTACTATATGCTCGCGCAGGAGAACATCGAGACGCTGAACAATGCGGGCGTGAAGAAGATCGTTACGCAGTGCCCCCATTGCTTGCAGGCACTTTCGGTCGACTATCCGCAGATGGGTGGCAATTTCGAGGTGCTGCATCATTCGCAGCTTTTGGCGCAGCTGATCGCAGAAGGGAAGCTCAAGCCTGGTGCTTCGGAATACCAGCAGGTGACCTATCACGATTCGTGCTATTTAGGGCGCTACCACGGGCAGTACGATGCGCCGCGCGCGGTACTCACGCAAGGAGCGCAGGTCCAGCTGAACGAGATGGAGCGCAACGAGTCGAAGAGCTTCTGTTGCGGTGCGGGCGGCGGCCACATGTGGCTCGAAGAACCTGCGGGCAAGAAGATTAACCATATGCGTGCCGAGCAGGCGCTTGAGACTAAGGCCGATGCGCTCGTGACCGCCTGCCCGTTCTGCTTGACCATGCTCTCGGATGGTGTGGCCTTCCACGATGCGACCATGCCCGTGAAGGATCTGGCGGAGGTTTACTACGAGGCGCTCGAGCACTAAAAGTTTTTTTCGAGATGCGCAGCACAAAACCACGTAAGGTCTCTATAATAGGAACATTACGAAGTATGAGAATAAAGAACGAAAACACTAACGCGAAGGAGTTTTAGATGGCTTACTATTTCGACGAACCTTCACGCACCTTCAACGAATACCTGCTGGTGCCGGGCTACACTTCATCCGATTGCGTTCCCGAGGCGGTAAGTCTGAAAACTCCACTTGTTAAGTTCAAGAAGGGTGAAGAACCCGCCATTACGCTTTCTATCCCCATGGTTTCCGCTATCATGCAGGCGGTTTCGGATGACAAGATGGCCGTTGCGCTTGCGCAGCAGGGCGGCATCTCTTTCATTTATGGTTCGCAGTCGATCGAGAGCCAGGCCGCTATGGTCGCGCGTGTGAAAGACCACAAGGCAGGCTTCGTTCGTTCTGATTCCAACCTTCCACCCACGGCAACGCTAGCCGATGTGGTCGAACTCAAGGATCGCCGCGGGCACACCACCATGCCTATCACTGAAGGTGGTCGTTCGCAGGGCAAGCTGCTCGGCATGGTCACCGGTCGTGACTATCGTCTTTCTCGCATGAGCCTCGACACGCCTGTTACGGATTTCATGACGCCACGCGAGAACCTCATCGTTGGCACGGCAGATACTTCGCTCAAGGAAGCTAACGATATCATCTGGGATAACAAGCTCAACTCGCTTCCCATCGTCGATAAAGACGATAACTTGCTCTATATGGTCTTTCGTAAGGACTATGAGAGCCACAAATCCAATCCTAACGAACTCCTCGACGCGCATAAGCGCTATCTGGTCGGTGCGGGCATCAATTCTCGCGACTACGAAGAGCGCGTTCCAGCGCTTGTTGAAGCAGGCGCCGATGCGCTCTGCATCGATAGCTCTGAAGGCTATTCGGAATGGCAGGCGAAGACCATCGCTTGGATTCGCGATCACTATGGCGATTCGGTCAAAGTAGGAGCGGGCAACGTGGTCGACACGGAAGGCTTCCGCTTCTTGGCGGATGCGGGCGCAGACTTCGTGAAGGTCGGCATCGGCGGTGGTTCGATCTGCATCACGCGTGAGCAGAAGGGCATCGGTCGTGGCCAGGCAACCGCACTTATCGAAGTCGCCAAAGCGCGCGATGATTACTTCGAAGAAACAGGTGTTTACGTGCCCATTTGTTCTGACGGTGGCATCGTTTATGACCATCATATGACCCTAGCGCTGGCCATGGGCGCCGATTTCCTCATGCTCGGTCGTTACTTCGCTCGCTTTGATGAGAGCCCCACGAACAAGGTCAACATCAACGGCAACTACATGAAAGAATACTGGGGCGAAGGCTCGGCTCGTGCACGCAACTGGCAGCGTTACGACATGGGCGGCAACAAGAAAGGCATGACCTTTGAAGAGGGCGTGGATTCCTATGTCCCTTATGCTGGTTCGCTCAAAGACAACGTTGATCTGAGCTTGGCGAAGGTGAAGTCCACCATGTGCAATTGTGGCGCGCTCACCATTCCTGAATTGCAGGAGCGTGCGAAGCTCACGGTTGTGAGTGCGACCTCGATCGTTGAGGGCGGTGCACACGATGTCGTGCTCAAGGACAAGACTCCGTACGCGGGCAATTCGCTCCGTTAGGTTTATGGAGAATTTGCCCGTAGGTTGCAACTACGCTAGCATTTAAAGCTATGTGCAAACGAATTACAATGCGAATCGCAACGCTTTTCTTGTGCGTTTGTCTTGTTGTCTCTTTAGGTGTGCCACTCTTGCCTGCAGGCTTGGCTCGCGCAGATGATCTTTCCGACGCGCAAGCGACGCTCAGCAATGCTGAAGCGCAGCTGGCTTCGATCGCTAATGAATACAACGAGATTCAAGGCAAGGTCGCTGAAGTTGAGACCAAGATCGAATCGACTACGAACAAAGCCAAAGAAGCTCAGCAGGCAATGCTTGAAGGACAGCAGCAGCTTGGCGAGGTCATGGTTTCTTCGTATAAGAACGAAGCAGCAAATTCGCTCGTAAATGTTTTCCTTGCGTCAGATTCACTGGAGTCTTTTATTCGCAACGTTACCTATTACAACTCTATCGAACAGCAAAAAGCTGAACAGATCGCAGAGCAGAAACGACTCACTAAAGAATTCAACACGGTGCTCGAAGAGCTTGATAAGCAAAAGAACGACCAAGAAGAGCTTGCTGCGCAGGCTGAAGCTAAGAAAGAGCAAGCTGAGCAAGTAGTTTCTTCAGCGGCTTCCAAGGTTTCATCGATCGAATCCGAACGCGCACGTGTCGAGGCGCTGCAAAATCAAGCGAATTCGATGACCTCGAAGCCTCAGCAGCCAAAACCTGATGTTCCGACCGACAACAATTGGAGCACGAATACCGACCGACCTTCGAATGGCGGGACGGATAATTCAGCAGGGTCTGGAGGCTCTTCATCGACTCCTTCAGGAAGTGGTTGGCGAACGGGAATTGCTTCTGCCTATGGCGATAGCTCCGATACGTCGATCAAGTATCCTGGCACAACAGCCACAGGCGCAAGTTGCAATAACAACTCCATGGGTGTTGCGGTGCCGATGTCGTGGCCGAATTATCGCTCGTATTTCGGAAGAAGCGTTGAAATTCGCTATAAAGGCCGCACGGTGATCGCAACCGTTAACGATTGCGGCGGGTTTGGCAAATACGGGCGCGATCTCGACTTGCAGCCTGGTGTTATCAAAGCACTCGGGGTTACCGGGTGTAAAAATTGGGGCACGCGCACGGTCTCGTACCGCTTCCTCTAGTCTCGACCCTTATCGCTCGAAACCGTCTATAATTTCATCTTGTATTGTTATTGCGTTTCCCTGCGTAAGGATCGTCTATGAATGAATACAATCCGCATGATATCGAGCCGCGTTGGCAAAAGGTTTGGGCCGAAGAAAAGCTCTACGAAGTAACGGAAGACACTTCGAAACCTAAGCGCTATGTGCTCGAGATGTTCCCTTATCCTTCGGGCGATATTCACATGGGCCATGTGAGCAACTATACCTATGGCGATGTGGTTGCGCGCTATTGGCGCATGCGAGGCTACGAAGTGCTTCACCCCATGGGTTGGGACGCGTTCGGTTTGCCAGCGGAAAATGCAGCGATCAAGCATCATAGCCATCCAGCGAAGTGGACGTATGCGAACATCGACACGCAGAAAGCATCGTTCAAGCGCATGGGATTTTCCTTCGATTGGAACCGTACTGTGGTTGCGTGCGACCCCGATTATTACCGCTGGGGCCAGTGGATCTTCCTGAAGTTCTGGGAGCGTGGGCTCGTTGAGCGCCGCAATTCCCCGGTGAACTGGTGTCCTGATTGCGCTACTGTGCTTGCGAATGAGCAGGTGATCGAAGGGCGCTGCTGGCGCTGCGATTCTGAGGTTGAGAAGCGCGATCTTACGCAGTGGTACTACAAGATCACCGACTATGCACAAGAGCTGCTGGATGATCTTGACCAGCTTGAAGGTTGGCCGGATCGCGTGAAGCAGCAGCAGGCGAATTGGATCGGGCGTTCCGAAGGCGCGCAGGTCGATTTTGCGCTGTGCGATCTTAAAGGCAATCCAACTGACGAGACGATCACGGTGTTCACCACCCGTGCCGATACGCTGTTCGGCTGCAGCTTCTTCGTGCTAGCTCCTGAATATGCAGGACTCGAGGCACTGGTTGCAGGTACGGAATACGAGAAGCCGGTCATGGAATTCGCTGAGGCGGCCAAGAAGGTCTCTGCGCTTGAGCGCGCTCAGGGCGATCGCGACAAGCATGGCATCTTCACGGGACGTTATGTGGTGAACCCGGTCAATGGCGAGAAGGTGCCCATCTGGGTTGCCGATTACGTGGTGGCCGATTACGGCACGGGCGCGGTCATGGCGGTGCCTTGTGGTGATCAGCGCGACTTCGAATTTGCGCGCAAGTACGATCTGCCCATCATTCCCATCATCCTTTCAGAAGACGATCCGCTCTACCCCAAGCTCAAAGATGAGCAAGGGCGTGTGGTTACCGAAGTCGATTGGCCCGAGGCATATGCGGCAGAAGGCATTTTGGTGCAGTCCGGCCCGTACACGGGCATGGTCGGTGGTAAGCATTCACCAGCTGAAGAAGCGATTGTTGCTGAGCTTGAGCGCACGGGCAAAGGCAAACGCAGCGTGGAATTCCGCCTGCGCGACTGGCTCATCTCGCGCCAGCGTTATTGGGGCAACCCGATCCCTGCTGTTCATTGTGAACATTGCGGCGTAGTGCCGGTGCCGGAGGATCAGCTGCCGGTGCTGCTGCCTGAAGACATCGATCTGGCAGCGGGTGAGACGCTGGCAACGCACGAATCGTTCATCAACACCACCTGTCCGAAGTGTGGTGCTCCTGCCAAGCGCGAGACCGACACGATGGACACCTTCACGTGTTCGAGCTGGTATTACATGCGCTATACTGACCCGCACAATTCCGAGCTGCCCTTCGACCCTGCGAAGGCGAACTACTGGATGCCGATCGATCAGTATATCGGCGGCATCGAGCACGCTATCCTGCATCTGCTCTACAGCCGCTTCTTCACGAAGGTACTGCGCGATGAAGGGATGCTCGATTTTGACGAGCCGTTCACGAACCTGCTCTGCCAGGGCATGGTGCTCGATGAGAATGGTGAGGTCATGAGCAAATCGAAGGGCAACGTGGTTTCGCCCGAAGAGATGATCGCGGTCTACGGTGCCGATGCGGTGCGCGCGGCGGTGCTGTTCATGGGCCCTCCCGA
>FR895150.1:69018-77469 GCA_000435675.1 Eggerthella sp. CAG:298
ACGTTCCTCAATCGCTGGTGGCGTCAGGTCTACGACTTGGTCGGCGAGGCTGGCGAAGACACGCTCTATCAAGCCGCAGGCAAGAAGAGCGCGAAGGAGCTCGCTGAAGAGCTCAACCGTGAACGCCATCGTTTGGTGGGCAAGGTCGTTGAAGATATCGAACGTAACAATTTCAACACGGCGATCGCCGCCATCATGGAGCTTTCGAATGCGGTAGGCAACTATCTACGTGCTGCTTCTGCTGAAGAGCGTGCGCAGGATGCTGAGCTTGCAGCTTTCGACCGCGAACTGGCTGATGTGCTCGTGGAACTCATGGCTCCCTTCACGCCGCATTGGGCCGAAGAGCTTTGGCATACGCCGCTGGGGCACGACACTTCCGTGCACGAACAGCCTTGGCCAGAATTCGATCTGGCGCTCGCGGCAGCTGATGAGGTCGAGCTTGCAGTTCAGATCAACGGCAAGGTAAAGACGCGCATTATGGTAGCTGCTGATGCGGCCGAGGAAGCAATTCGCGAGACGGCGCTCGAGGCGGTTTCGAAAGCGACCGAGGGCAAGAACGTGGTGAAGGTGATCGTTATTCCCGATCGCCTCGTGAATATCGTGGTGAAATAACCTTCGTTTGGCAGGATCGCGATGATCATCGGGGTGGTTTCAGATATTCATGGGCGTTTGAGCAACGAAGCGTATGAAGCGCTTTCGGGCAGCGACTACATTCTGTGCGCAGGGGATATCGAAAACCGCATGGTGCTTACTGAGCTCGAGACGATCGCTCCCGCCATTTGCGTGCGCGGCAATTGCGATCGCTACGATCTGGGTCCACGTGTGAAGCCGATCGCTTCGCCGCTTTTAGATGGGGTGCGCTTTCGTATGGTACATCGTCCAGAAGACATCGGCACGGTGCCCGACGATGTACAGGTTGTTATTCATGGGCATACGCACGTTCCGCGTGAAGAATACGGTGCGAATGGGGTGCTGTTCCTGAATCCAGGGAGCCCATCGCGGCCGCGCGGCGGGAGTCGGAAGTCGGTCGCGCGCCTGTTCGTTGATAAAGGTACGGTCAAGTCGGTCGAGTTCATCGAACTCGATTAGATGACAAACTGCCCGGTCGTTCGTCACCACCGGCACCGCACGGCTGGAAGCACTTGACCAGCTTTGGGTACAAAGATAGAATACTTTTTTGCATATGCGCCGTTAGCTCAGTTGGTAGAGCAGGGGACTTTTAATCCCAAGGTCGCGGGTTCGACTCCCTCACGGCGCACCATTCAAACCTTCCAGTCTCGCACGCGCGAGACTTTCTTTTTCTGAGAGCGCTGGCCTACGCAAAGCTTCACGAAAGAGCGCCGCCAACCACTCAAAGAAGAAATTGTGTAGAAATTATGGATTCATACTAAATTAGCCTAGAATTGAAAGGCTTGCACAGCGGTGCTGTGGCTTCGTGCGCAGTAAAACAGGGCAAGCACGATAGTGGTGATTTCGCTAAAGGAGCGATTTTGGCTAAAGAAGATGCTATTGAATTAGAAGGTACCGTTCTCGAAGCACTGCCGAACGCAATGTTTCGCGTAGAACTTGAAAACGGCCACAAGATTCTTGCTCATATCTCGGGGAAGATGCGTATGCACTACATCAAGATTCTTCCCGGCGACAAGGTTCAGGTCGAACTTTCCGTCTATGACCTCGACCGCGGTCGCATCACCTATCGCTATAAGTAATAAGACAAACTGCTTTCTACAAACTACCGTCTGCGGCTGGACGTGTTGATAAAGTGAACGCATAACCGAAAGGAATTGAATTATGAAGGTACGTCCTTCGGTCAAGAAAATGTGCGACAAGTGCAAAATCATTCGACGCCATGGCAAGGTGCTCGTTATCTGCGAGAATCCGCGTCATAAGCAGCGTCAAGGTTAAAAGAGAAGGGAATTTCATTCATGGCACGTCTTGTTGGTGTCGACCTTCCTCGCGATAAGCGCATTGAAGTCGGCTTGACCTACATCTATGGCATTGGCCCTACCACCTCTAAGAAGATCCTCGCTGAAACGGGTGTAGACCCCGATATCCGCGTGCGCGATCTCACTGAGGACGATCTGGCCAAACTCCGTGACTATATCACCGCAAACATCACCACTGAAGGCGATCTCCATCGTGAAGTTCGCCAGAACATCAACCGCCTTATGGAAATCGGTTGCTACCGTGGCCTGCGTCACCGTCGTGGCCTGCCCGTTCGCGGTCAGCGCACCCACACGAATGCACGTACCCGCAAGGGTCCGCGTAAGCAAATCGGCGGCAAGAAGAATAAGTAGAGGTGTTGTAAGTGGCAGCTAAGAAAAACGTTCGCACCCGCATCAAGCGCTCCGAGCGCAAGAACATTGCTGTTGGTGCAGCTCATATCAAATCTACCTTTAACAATACGATCATTTCGATCACCGATCCTCAGGGCAATGTGATCTCATGGCAGTCTGCTGGCACGGTCGGATTCAAGGGTTCTCGTAAATCCACTCCGTTCGCTGCTCAGATGGCAGCTGAAGCCGCTGCTAAGACCGCTATGGAGCATGGCCTCAAGAAGGTCTCCGTGTTCGTGAAGGGTCCGGGTTCTGGTCGTGAAACCGCTATCCGTTCCCTCCAGGCAGCAGGCCTCGAAGTCGCCAGCATCCAGGATTGCACCCCCATCCCGCACAACGGTTGCCGTCAGCGCAAGCGTCGTCGCGTCTAAATGAAAGGATCAGTTAATCATGGCTATTAATAGAACTCCGGTTCTCAAACGTTGCCGTCAACTGGGCTTGGATCCTATCGTTCTCGGCTACACCGGCAAAAGCAAATCAAGCTCCATCCGTCAGCCTAAGCGCCGCCGCAAGGAAAGCGAATACGGCATGCAGCTGCGCGAGAAGCAGAAGGCAAAGTTTGTCTATGGCGTTCTCGAGAAGCAGTTCCATGGCTACTTCGATCGCGCTAAGTCCATGCCCGGCATCACCGGTGCTAACCTGATGCAGATCTTGGAGTCCCGCCTCGACAACGTCGTCTTCCGCCTTGGTTTCGCAAAGACCCGTAAGGAAGCTCGCCAGATCGTTACCCATGGTCACATCATGGTGAACGGCAAGCGCGTGGACATCCCGTCCTATCGCGTGCGCCCGGGCGATCTTGTTTCGGTTCGTCCGAAGTCGAAGGAGCTTCTCGTCATCAAGAGCGCTCTCGTTTCCAACGAAGGCCGTCTCGTTCCTGCATGGCTTGAAGTTGACATTGAAAAGCTCCAGGGCAGCGTTCTTTCGCTCCCCGAGCGTGATCAGATCGATCTTGACATTCACGAACAGCTTATCGTCGAACTTTACTCGAAGTAATTAACGCTATTGCGGTTTTTAAGGAGGCTTATACGGTATGACAGAGTTCATGAGGCCGACAGTTACAACAGAAGAGGTTAACGATCTCGTTGCTCGCTTCATTGTTGAGCCGCTTGAGCGTGGCTATGGATACACCTTGGGCAATTGCATGCGTCGCGTTCTGCTCTCTTCCTTGGATGGTGCGAAACCTACCGCTATCCAGATCGAGGGCGTTCAGCACGAATTCACCACTGCCGAGGGAATCATCGAAGACATCACTGATATTGTTCTGAATGTTAAAGGACTCGTTTTCAGCGCGCTTTCGAGCGATTACACGGAGGCAACTGCCCACGTGCACGCTGAAGGTCCTTGCACGGTTACCGGTGCAGATTTGGAAGTTCCGGCGGAATTCACCCTCATCAACCCCGAGCATGTGCTTGCTACGGTTGCTGATGGTGGCACGCTCGATATGACCATCCGCATCGGCGTTGGCAGAGGCTATGTCTCTGCAGAGCGTAACAAGCGCACCGAAGATCCGATCGGCATCATTCATGTCGACTCGCTGTTCTCGCCGGTTCGTCGCTGCACCATGAATGTAAGCGACACGCGCGTCGGTCAGCGCACCGACTGTGACAAACTCGTTCTCGAAGTTGAGACCGATGGTTCCACCAACCCGACCGAGGCGGTTTGCCGTGCGGCGAATATCATCAACCAGTACATGGGCGCATTCCTCTCGCTCGACGAGATCGAAGAGGATGAAGAGGGCGAGGTAGTTTCGATCTTCGCTCCGGAAAGCCAGGAGACCAATGCAGAGCTCGATAAGCAGATCGAGGATCTGGACCTTTCGGTTCGTTCTTACAACTGCTTGAAGCGTGCAGGTATCCACTCGGTTCGCCAGCTGGTTGAATATTCCGAGAACGACTTGCTCAACATTAGAAACTTCGGTGCGAAATCCATTGAAGAGGTTAAAGATAAGCTCATTTCGATGGATCTCAACTTGAAACTTTAGGAGATAGAAGATGAGACACAACAAGAAAGGTCGTAAGCTTGGCACCAGCTCTGGCCACACCAAGGCTATGAAGAAGAGCTTGGTTGGTGCTTTGTTCACCAACGACCGTATCAAGACGGTCGAGGCTCGTGCTAAAGAGATTCGTCCTGATGTCGATAAGATCATCACCTGGGCAAAGAAGGGCGACCTGCATTCTCGTCGTCTTGCCATCGCGGCGCTGGGTGATAAGGAACTGGTTCGCGAGGTCTTCGAGAAAGTCGAGCAGGGTCAGTTCGGTGACCGTCAGGGTGGCTACACGCGCATCCTGAAGCTGGGTAACCGCAAGGGCGATAACGCCCCCATGGTTATCATGGAGCTCGTGACCGAGCCTGTTGGCAAGAAGAAGAAAGCCAAGAAGGACGAGGCAAAGGCCGATAAGAAAGCTGCGCCTAAGAAGACCACCAAGAAGGCAGCTGCTAAGAAGGAAGAGAAGCCCAAGGTAGCTGAAGATGTGGTCGAGGAGCTTTCCGAGGATCAGGCAAAGGCTATCGAGGCTGAAGCTGAAGCAACCGAAAAGGCCGAGGCAAAAGAGGCCAAGGAAGAAGCTGCTGTTGAGGAGGCTCAGGAAGAGCTTGCCGAGAAGGCAGAAGAAGCTGCGGCGAAGGATGCTGAGGCAGCTGAAGCCGAGAAGGCTGAAAAGGAAAAGCCTGAGTAATATTCGGCAGTTTGCTTTCAACCCAAATGAAGCAAAGGCACCCTCCGGGGTGCCTTTTTCATGTTCGGGAGGTGACAAGCTACCCGGTCGTTCGGCTGTACTAGGGGATGCTGAAGAGTTTGAGACAAGGTGAAAAATGCCCGAGTAGTTTGTCATCTGGACCTTATAGAACAAAATGACCCGTGAGCAGTGTTCCGAGGTAAAACCTGTTATCATAGCTTTTACCACAACCGTAAGTGTTCGCTTACGTACAACATAATAAATAAGCGCTATTTCAAAACCGTAAGAGGAGAGCATCTGTCAATAAGGTTTTGTTTAGCGCTCTTGTGCTTGCGATCCTTACGGTTGTGGTGACTGTGGCGGATGCTTTCCTTTTTGTTCCTCTGCAGTGAAGACAGTCCGAATTGTAGAGGAGAAGCTATGAGCGAAGACAAAAACGATCAGATCAATGACGATGCAATCAGCAATTTGTCTCAAGAGCAAGATCACCAAAGTCAGCCAGATAAGCTAGAAACAACTGAAGAAGCGATTCCAACTGGTAGTGAGATGTCTCAAGATTCGTCGAATGTTGGAACGAGCAATGCAGTGGAGCAGAGCCCTCAGAGTGATGCTGAAGATAAAAACGCGAATGCGCTTGCATCGGACAATGCGGACGAGTCAAAAAAGAAAGAACAGAAGAACGAAGAATCTGGGCAGCCAAGTGATTCTGTAAATGATGGTCAAGATAAAGTTGATAAAAGCAGCATAGGATATGTATTCAATCAGGCTAAAAATCGATTCAATTCTCTCAACAAGACAACGAAAAAGCGAATTGGAATTATTTCCGGCATAGTAGTGCTGCTACTTGTTATCTGGATTTTGTTTGCAACTCACGTAATTTGTTTTCACAACTGGAGCCCTGCAACCTGCACCGCGGCCGAAACTTGTGTGATCTGCGGCGAAACGCGTGGTGAGGCGCTTGGCTATGAATGGATTGAAGCCACATGCACGGAACCAGAAACTTGTTCAGTATGTGGTGCAATAACAGGTGTACCCAATGGTCATGAGGTTGCAGAATGGATCATCGACGAAGATTCAACATGTGCTGTTACGGGCAAAAAGCATGGAATATGTTCTGTTTGCAACGAGGAAGTTATCAGTCCAGTTGAATTGAAAGATCATACTCCTGGTGAATGGGAAGTTGTCGAGGAGGCAACCGAGAGTTCAGCAGGTGAACGGGTGAAGAAATGCACGGTATGTGGTGAAGTGATTCAACAAGAAGAATACACTTTGACACCTGCGCAGGTTAAAGATAGGTACATCAAATCATGCCAAAGCTATGCTTTTAAAGACCTTGCAAGGAATGCTGATGCACTCGCCGGAAAAAGGATCGTCGCTAAGGGCGAGGTCATTCAGGTTCAAACAGAAGGCAACTATTACGCCATGCGTGTCAATATCACCAAAGGGAGCTATGGTATCTGGTCGGACACGGTCTATGTTGTCTACTTGAAGCCAAGCGGAGCTGACAACATCATAGAAGATGACATCATCACCTTCTACGGAGAGATCGATGGCAACACTTCTTACACTTCTGTCATGGGTGCGACCATAACATTGCCGAAGATCACTGCAGAATATATCGATATAAATTAAGGATGGTAGATTACTTGGGTTTTCATCTTGTGTGCTCGAATCGTCATGCAGTGATTTACTCAAAAGGTGATCGCGAGTGTTACACCCTAATGAAGTAAGGGCGATGCTTGGGCTCGAACCACTTGAAAGCTACTAGGAAAAGAGGGTAAAGCCCTCTTTTCTTTTTACGCTTCGTAGGGGATGCGGAAGTAGTCGAGGTGGGTTTTGAAGCGATCCTGGGCAGTTAGGACCGTGTCGGTAAGGAAACCTGGTTCGCGATTCCATTCCTGCAGCCCACGATAGTAGTAGCGCTTCATCTCATCAGTAATGATGAATGGCACGATGTTGTTCGCAAGGCATTCTTTGAACATGATGAGGCGTCCTACGCGCCCATTTCCGTCTTGGAATGGATGGATGCGCTCGAACTTCACGTGAAAGTCGATGATGCTATTCAGATCAGGCTGCGTAATCTTGGCATAATTTGCCAAGAGCTCTTTCATCTTGCTCTCGACTTCTTCGGGTTCTGCGGTTGCTCTGCCGCCAACTTCATTGGGATAGAGCTTGTAGTCTCCTACGGCAAACCAGTCTTTTACTGAATCGGTGGTCGAGGTCTTCAAGATACGATGCAGATCTTTGATCATTGCCTGTGAAAGAGGCTGCTGAGCGTGGTCGATAATATAGTCGATCGCTCTGAAATGGTTGCTGGTCTCAACGATGTCATCAATTCTGATAGTGCCCTCTTCGAGCCCGATCGTATGTGTTTCGAAGATAAGACGCGTTTGCTCCTCTGAAAGCTGACTTCCCTCAATGTGGTTGGAATTGTAGGTAAGTTCGATCTGCGTTCGGTGATAGATGCCGCCTTTCAGCTGCGTCTCTTGTTCTTTTCTGAAGCGCTCAAGCAAAGGGGAGACCGTACGCCACTTCGAGCGTGTTGGTTTGACTGCAGTTGAGGGGATGCTCCACGTTTTCCCTGTTTTGAAGGCGCCAGGAATCTTGCCCTGGGCACAATAGTTCCTTACGGTTCGCTCGGAAACGTCCCAAAGATTCGCGATTTCTGTTGCAGAAAGATAGTCCATTTCGATCCCCTGGTTTTTGCCGATACCGGCAAGTTGTCTCGTACAAAGTATATCAAACCAGGTGGTTTTTTGCCGATATCGGCAAGTTTTGATGCCACTGATGACAAACTACCCGGTCGTTCGACATCTCTTTGGCAACAGGCTGAGTGTGTTAGGGGTTGGGTAGTTTGTCACCTAGTCTGTTCGGAAAAGTTACGGAACGAAAACGGCTTTTCTAAGAACCGGTAAAGCTTCGTTGCGCAGGTCTTTTACTTGAGCTAAAAGCGAGAGAATAGCCCTGGAAATGGTATTGATCCCTGATTCGGAAGGTGGTGTTCATCATGAGTCCCGACGAAGTAAAAGAAGATCTCGATGCCCTCAAAGCAGAAGAACAAGCTGATGCGGTAGAGGAAAAGGAAGAGAAATTCATGGAAGAAGAGATGAAAGAAGCTGGCATCAAATAGCAAGCACTTCTCTCCGTGCAAACGCACAACACGAAACTTCTCGAGGCGCTCCCTGCGGAGCGCCTTTTTATGCCATTTGTCCATCTTGCCGTACAAGAAGTACGGTAGGCTTATGGAATGAGCCAGATTCTTTCCTATATAGCGAAGGCAAGTCCCATCCATGCGCTTGATGCGCGGGTGAAGTTGGGGCTACTGCTGCTCTTTTCGATCGCGCTGTTCTGCATGCGCACGTGGATCGGTCTGGGGATCTTTGCGGCGATCCTGTTGGGTGTCATGGTCGCTTCGCGCGTTCCGCTCAAGAATTACGGCC
>FR895150.1:77486-189963 GCA_000435675.1 Eggerthella sp. CAG:298
GAATTACGGCCGTGTGCTTTTGCCAGGGCTGGCGATCCTCATCTTCATCTGGGTCTGTAATTCGATCCCCTTCGATGCAGCACGCAGCCTGAATGCGCTCATGTATGTGGTGCGCATCTCGCTCGTTATCGTGGCGAGCTTCGTGATCACTTTCACGACCACTTCCACGCAGTTGACCGATGCGCTCGCATCCATCTTGCGCCCTTTGCGCGCGCTCAAGGTGCCGGTCGATGACATTGCGTTCACGCTCAGTTTGGCGCTGCGGTTCATTCCGCTGCTGTTCGAGCAGCTTGGGCAGATCAAGATCGCGCAGACTTCACGCGGGGCTCAGTTTGGATCGGGCTCCTTATGGAAGCGTCTGAAGACTTGGATGGTGGTGCTCATTCCGCTCTTCATCGGCTTCTTTCGTCAGGCAGATTCGGTGGCAGAAGCCATGGATGCTCGTTGTTATGGGGTGGGAGAACGCACGAGCCTGAACGCACAAGCGATGCGCGCGGGCGCTTGGGCGTTGCTTGTGGTGGCGCTCATAGCCTGCGTTCTATGCGTGCTGTTCCTCTGAGGCATCTTTGGTAGCAGTGATAGCGGAGCGCTCCTTCTTACGCGTTCTGCAGGAATGCATTCCATCCACAAAATGTTGTGCCTCCTTGTCCAATAAGGCACATGTTACGCTGGTTCGCGTCGCATGAGTGGTATCATGGGTAAAGCTTGAACCACAAGCTCATGCAAGCAAATCAAGGAGGAATTCCATGGGCATCATCGTTGATGTTTACGGTCGTGAGGTTTTGGACTCCCGCGGCAATCCGACAGTAGAAGTTGAAGTCACGCTCGACGACGGTTCGATGGGCCGCGCTGCGGTTCCCTCAGGCGCTTCCACGGGCGCATTCGAAGCGGTCGAGTTGCGCGATGGCGATTCCGAACGCTACCTCGGCAAAGGCACGCTCAAGGCAGTTTCTCATGTGAACGATGAGATCGCTGATGCCCTTATCGGCTTCGAAGCGGACGATCAGCGCGCGATCGATGCAACCATGATCGAGCTCGATGGCACCGAGAACAAGGGGAACTTCGGCGCGAATGCGATCTTGGGCGTTTCACTTGCAGCTGCAAAGGCCGCTGCTGAATCTGCCGAGCTTCCCCTCTATAAATATGTAGGCGGCGTTAACGCCAACCTGTTGCCTACGCCCATGATGAACATCCTGAACGGTGGTGCTCACGCCGACAACAACGTCGACTTCCAGGAATTCATGATCATGCCGGTAGGCGCACCAACCTTCACCGAAGCACTTCGCTGGTGTGCAGAGATCTACCATACGCTCAAGAAGGTTCTCCACGATGCAGGCCTGGGTGGCGGCATCGGCGACGAAGGTGGCTTCGCTCCCAACTTCAAGACCAACGAAGAGCCGCTTCAGTACATCGTGAAGGCATGCGAGGCTGCAGGCTATAAGCCAGGCTCCGATATCATGTTCGCGATGGACCCTGCTTCGACCGAGTTCTACAATGCAGACACCTGCAAATACGTGCTGGCTGGTGAAGGCTGCGAGCTCACGAGCGACGAAATGGTCGATTACTGGGAAGCGCTCGTTGAGAAGTACCCCATCATCTCGATTGAAGATGGCATGGCAGAAGAGGACTGGGACGGTTGGCAGAAGCTCACCGCGCGCATCGGCGACAAGGTCCAGCTGGTGGGCGACGATCTGTTCGTTACCAACTCCAAGCGTCTTGCCAAGGGCATCGAGCTGGGTTGCGCGAATGCGATCCTGGTGAAGGTGAACCAGATCGGTTCGCTCACGGAAACCATGGAAGCGATCCAGATGGCAAAGCAGGCAGGCTACGCATGCGTCATGTCGCATCGTTCGGGCGAGACCGAAGACACCACCATCGCCGACTTGGCGGTTGCAACCAACGCTGGCCAGATCAAGACGGGCGCACCGGCGCGCTCCGATCGTGTGGCGAAGTACAACCAGCTCATTCGCATCGAAGAAGAGCTGGCAGATGCAGGCCAGTATGCAGGCATGAAAGCGTTCTACAACATCAAGCGTTAATCATGCGCGCATGCCAGCAGTCGTGCTGAACACTGTCTAGCTGCAGAGCAGACTTGCAAAGACGATCAAAGGATCAGTGCTCAAAGGGCGCTGGTCCTTTTTTGTTGGAGCACGGTCGAGGCTTTCATCATGCGCGAACTTTTTTCATCCGCAGCCGTTGCCTCTGCGGTTCGCTGCGCACGAGCGGGTATACTACAAGAAGAAACGACAAAAGGATCGCTTGTGGACGTATCTTTCAACGGCTTTACCGCCCATTCATTCAAGAACCGCAATGGTGGCTATCAGTACTCGCGCAACATCGAAGCGCAGGAGGATGCCAAGAACGAGGGCTTCAGCGAGGAAGCGCTCGCGCGCATTCCCGAGAAGGATCGTCGTTGGTCGTGGGTCGAGGTAAGCCGCAGCGCCATCCAGTACAACGTTTCCGAAACGCGCCGATTGCTCGGGCAGCGTTGCCGTCTTATGGCGGTGGTGAAGGCTGATGCCTATGGCCATGGAGCCAACGAGGTGGCGAAGATCGCGACGGCTGCGGGTGCATCGTATTTGGGTGTGGCAACGGTGGACGAAGGCATCGAGCTGCGCAAGGCGGATTTCCGCGAACCCATCCTGCTTCTGGCGGAGCCGCCCATCGAAAGCGTGCCGCTGCTTTTGCACTATCGTATTATCCCTTCGGTATACACGTCCGACTTCGCGATCAACTACGCCGAGATCGCCGACGCGCATAACCTGAAAGCACCGTTTCACCTGGCCATCAACACGGGCATGAATCGCATTGGCGTGCGTCACGATCAGGTGGTCGAGTTCATCTCGCAGATCAGCTTCCATCGAGCGCTCGATCTGCAGGGGTGCTTCACGCATTTCGCAACCGCCGATGCTGCCGAAACGCTCGATTTCCAGATCCAGATCAACCGTTTCGTCGAGAGCATGCGCGCGCTCGAGGCCGCGGGCATCAGCCCTGGCATCGTGCACTGCGACAATTCGGCGGCCATCTATCGCTTCCCAAAAACGCATTTCGACATGGCGCGCTTGGGCATTTCGCTCTACGGCTACCAGCCAGCGAACGACACGCATCGCATCATCACACTGCGTCCCGCCATGAGCGTGTTCGCGCGCATCACGAACGTTATGCAGGTTCCGATGAGCGAAGGCGTGAGCTACGGCATGAACTATCGCAGCCCTGGCAGCGTGAAGATCTGCACGGTGCCCCTTGGGTATGCCGATGGCCTCATCCGCTTGCTTTCGGGCCAGATCAAGTTCGCCTATAAGGATCGCGCCGTGGCGCAGGTGGGCAACATCTGCATGGATCAGTGCATGTTCGAGGTCGACATTCGTTCGCGCGTGGGTCAGCCAACGCTCGATCCACAGATCGGCGATGTGGTGCAGATCGCGGGACCGAACGCGCATGTCGATACTTCGATCGATACGATGGCGCGCAAGGCGGGAACGATCCAGCACGAAGTAACGATCGGGCTTTCCCATCGCATGCCGCGCTACTACGTATAAGCGCACAAGAAGCGGCAGAGGGGCAACGCGCCTGTTTCGTTTTGCGCCTTTGCTTCGCGTCGAGCTCTTATCTCTTTCAAGGAGCCAACCATGAATGATGAAAAAGACCTGGTGACTAAGCATTTGCAGTACGCACAACCTCAGCCTGTGTCCGCGCGCAAGGCTGCGCCGATCGCGCCTGCTGAAACGCTCGATGAGCTGCGTGTTTTGGTGGAGGGGTGTACCAAGTGCGATCTGTGCGAAACGCGCACGAAGATCGTGTTCGGTTCCGGCAATCCGCACGCGCGTATTCTCGTGATTGGTGAGGCGCCTGGGAAGAACGAAGACTTGCAGGGCGAGCCGTTCGTGGGTGCAGCGGGGAAGTTTCTGAACGAACTGCTCGAGGACGCTGGTCTTAAGCGCGAGGATATCTTCATCGCGAACGTGCTCAAGTGCAGGCCGCCCGCAAACCGCAATCCTCAACCGCACGAGATCGAGGCGTGCGCTCCGTATCTGCGTGCGCAGACCAAGATCATCAACCCCGATGTTATCGTCACGCTTGGCAATTTCGCCACGCAATTCATCCTGCGTACGACGGTAGGCATCACGCGCTTGCGCGGCACTGTCCAGCAGGCAGGGCGCTTTCTGGTGCTGCCCACGTTCCATCCTGCGGCTGCGATCTATGATCGTTCTAAGCGAGATGTGCTGATATCCGATTTTAAACAGGTGGGACAGATCGTGCGTGATAGAATGGCAGCGAGAAGTAAGGAACAAGAATCTTCAGCCGAATAGTTGGCTCGAATCAAAGTAATTAAGGAGACTATCATGGTAGAAAAATCCGATGTAGCTGCAGTGCTCGAACTTATCCGCCCCTCTCTTCAGGCCGATGGCGGCGATGTTGCGCTCGTCGATGTGAGCGACGATGGCGTGGTCACCGTTGAGCTGCAGGGCGCTTGCAAGGGTTGCCCCATGTCTCAGATGACCTTGGCAAACGGTGTTGAGCGCATCCTGAAGGAGCGCATTCCGGGCGTTACTAAGGTTGTGCCGGCACAGTAGCAGTAGCAAACGTACGCACTGAAGCGCCGCCCTGTTGCGGCGCTTTTTCATCTTGTGAAAGGTTTGTCCTATGGCATTTTGTTGGGAAACACGCGGCTGCGACGAAGAGATGATGTCGCGCTGCCCGCACAATACACCTGGTGAACGCTGTCCGGCCGACTGTCATTTTGCTGCTTGCCATCGCCCTACGCATCACGTGACCATGGATCCTGCCCTCGTATTCCGCGTCGATCTCGACCGCGAACACTGCATGAAGGACATCTGCCAATTCTGCGAGTTCTTCCTTACGAACGCGCCCGTGCTGGAAAGTGAAACAGCCAAGTAGCGGTTCGGCATCAATCGGAAACTGACCTCTTGAATCGAGCGGAGTTCTTCGATAATGAAGGCACGCTCGATTGGCAGATACAACACCTGGTACGTAGCGCGTAAGAGGAGGTCAGCCATGGATGATGTTCTAGTCAAATGCCCGAATTGCGGCATCAAGGATCTCGATCTGCGTGCGTATACGTCCATGATGGTCTTGAGCAATACGCAGGCACTCTTCACGGTATATTGCAATCATTGCAACCAAACCGTATCCACGGTGGCGAACATCCCTCCCGTGCTCTATCCCGATGTGTATCAGGCAGCTGCCGAAGTGGACGCCGGCATGGGACGTAAGGTCGAATAGCACCTTGGCGCTCTGAGCGCGTGCTCACCCTTGAGTTCAGGCCATGATGGCCGCAAGGATCGCCTTCATGGCTCCATTTAGTTGGTGACCTTGGGAGCGTTCGGTTCAATGCTTATAATGGGAGCATGCTCAACGATCTCTATCAAACACTTGACCCCATAGCTTTTTCGATCGGCCCGTTTTCGGCGCGCTGGTACGGCATTGCCTATGCGCTTGGCTTTTTGCTGGCGGCCGTGGTCATCTATTTCGTGGGCAAGCGTTGGAAGATGCGCTTCGATTTCGAGAACATCTGCGTGGTCATCATTTGCGCAATGGTGGGCGTGATCATCGGCGGGCGCTTGGGTTATGTGCTCGTTTACAATGGTCTCTTCTATGCGGCGCACCCGCTCGAGGTGCTGAACTTTGCGAATGGTGGCATGAGCTTCCACGGTGGCTTAGTAGGCGCGCTGCTTGCTGGCATCGTGGCGGCAAAGATCGTCAAGATGCCCTATCTTTCTTTGCTCGATGTGGCCATTATCGGCGTGCCGATCGGGCTGTTCTTCGGTCGTTGTGCGAACTTCGTCAACGGTGAACTTTGGGGTGCACCCACCGATCTGCCTTGGGGTGTGGTGTTTGGCGGGTCGGCAGGAATGATGCCGCGCCATCCGAGTCAGCTCTATGAGGCGCTGCTTGAAGGAGTGGTGCTCTTCGCTATCTTGTTCGTGATGTCGTTCAAAAAGCCGCCCTTTCCGCGTGGAGCCTACATCGGCACCTTTTTGGTGGGCTATGGCATCTTCCGCTTTCTGATCGAATTCATTCGCCAGCCCGATGCCCAGATTGGTTACCTGCTTGGAGATTGGTTTACGATGGGGCAACTTCTTTCGATTCCGCTCGTTGTGGTGGGCGCGATTGTGCTTATATATGCCTGTGTAACGAAGCGGTCACAAGAGGGGCCGTATTCATTGGTGAATAAGGAGGAATAATATGAAACTTCAATTCTTCAAATGTGAACATTGCGGCAATATCGCGGTGAAGCTTTTTGACGAAGGTCCAGCGCTGTTCTGCTGTGGCGAAAAGATGAGCGAATTGGTGCCCGATAGCGTTGAGGCTTCTCACGAGAAGCACATTCCCGTTATCGATTTCGTTGATGGCGTGGTGCGCGTGAAGGTTGGCGAAGAGCCGCATCCTATGATCGATACGCACTGGATCACCATGATCGTGCTTGAGACGAACCGTGGCTTCCAGTATGCGAAGCTGAATCCTGGCGATGCGCCCGAGGCTGAATTCGCGCTTGCTCCTGGCGAGAACCCCATCGCGGCGTACGATTACTGCAACATCCATGGCCTGTGGGTCAAGGAGATGTAGCCTGAAGCTGTGCTGAGCGTGAGGGCAAGCTGATGAGCAGCCATCATTCAAGTTCAAAATGCAGTATGGAAAGCCGATCCTCTGATCGGCTTTCTTGCTTTGCGCGAATGATTCGCTGCCTCAAAAAATGCGTGAGGCATTACGTATGGTGAAGAATTTCTATAAGATAGACATATGACAAAACGAAAGAAACAATCTGGTGTGAAGCGCGCGCGGCAAGAGGCTCGTCCAGTCGAGCTTCCTCGTGCTGACGAGCAGCCGACCGTGGCTATTGTTGGCGGAGGCGCTTCGGGTATCGCGGCGGCGTGTGCTGTTGCTGCATGTGCGCGTGCGACGCAAGCCACTGTACGCGTTGTTGTTATAGAAAAAGGCAGACGCATTGGGTCGTCCATCCTGCGCAGTGGCAATGGTCGCTGTAATTTTTCGCATGAGGATATGCGTCCTGTTCTGTTTAATCAACCCGCATTCGTTGAGCGGGTCTTTGATGCGCTCGAGGTGGCGTTCGCTGATTCTCCGCTAAAGACTTCGGGCGCTCCTGTGCGCAGTGCCTATGAGAATGCTGTTCTGCAATGGCTCACTTCGCTCGGTCTTGTTTGGCGTGAAGCGCCGCTTTCGGGCGGCGCGCTCTATCCGTTTTCGAACAAGGCTACCTCGGTGCTTGAAGTGCTTGAAGCAGAGCTCGATCGCTGCAACGTTGAGCGCTATTGCGGCATTGCGGTTGCGCAGATCGCAAAACAGGAGAGTCGTTTCGTACTCGAACTGCAGCGTACCGAAGGTGGTTCGCAAGGGCGGGGTGGCGTCGCTGGTATGGATACAAGCGACGTGGCTCCGGGCAGGCAAGAAACCTTTTCTGCTGACGTTGTTGTTTATGCTGCGGGTGGAGGTGCTTCTGCTCTTCACGAACAGGGTGTTCTCGCAGGCATCGAGCGTGTTGCTTGCCAATCTGTCTTAGGGCCGCTTGCCACCTCAACAGAGTTTCTTTCTGGTCTCGATGGTATTCGTGCGCGTGTCCGTTTGAACTGTGAGGCAAAAGGCTTTTCCGAAGAAGGCGAGCTGCTGTTTCGCCCGTATGGCATTTCTGGCATCGTGGTGTTCAATGCTTTGCGGTTCGTGGAGGCAGGCGATATCGTCTCGCTCGATTTCGTTCCTGAGCGCCCACTTGCTCGCTTGATCGACTTGCTGCAAGCGCGTGCTGCCTTTTTGGAGCAGCGCAACAGATCTGCCCCGACGGCACTCGATCTTTTGCGCGGGTTCTTCGTTCCTGAAGTGGCGCAAGTGATCACGCGCTATGCGGCAACGAATTATCTGGGTGTTGCGAGCGATCGACCGACGACAGAGATCGGGGCAGCACATTCGCTTGATGAAGCGATGATCGAAGCACTAGCAAAAGCGATCAAGTCATTCGAGCTTGAGGTTAAGGGTGTTGGCGATGCAGGCCAGTGCCAAGTGCAGCGTGGTGGATTCTGCTCAGGTAGCGTGAATGCCAAAACCATGGAAACACCTGCTGTTTCGGGTTTGTATCTCTGTGGTGAAGCGCTCGATGTCGATGCACCTTGTGGCGGCTATAACCTTCATTGGGCGTGGTCAAGCGGTCTTTTGGCGGGGCTTTCGATCGCGCGCGACATGAATCTTCTGAAACGGAAGACCCCGCCCGTTCCTTTTGAAAGTGCCGATACGCGAAGAAAAGATGGTTCCGATGCAACCGATCAAGCTTGGCGTATCGCTGCATCAGCCCTGGAGCGTGAGTCGGCATGATCGATGTTTCCGGTCTGAAGCTTTCGCTCGATGCGGGCTTGCCCGATGGTCAGACGCTTGCGCTGAGAGAGGTCGCTCGGCAGCTTGGCGTGAAACTGGGTGCAATTGAAGGCGCTCAATTGCTGAAGCGCAGCGTTGATGCGCGCAAGAAAGCGAACGTGCATTTCATCGCGAGCTATCGGCTGGAGCTGCCTTCCGATCATGAAGAGCATTTGCTTGCGCGAGCCGAACGAAACGATGCGAAGCTGAAGGGCTTACAGATCAGGCCAGCAGCTCCTTATGCGTCGCTTGAGATTCCCCGGCTCACTGCGTCCGACCTGCCGCCGGTAGTAGTAGGTGCGGGGCCTGCTGGTCTCTTTGCTGCTTGGTATCTTGCGAAGAGCGGGCTCAAACCTCTTCTCGTTGAGCAAGGCGCGCCGGTGGAAGAGCGCGCACATGATGTGGAAGCCTTTTTTCGAACGGGCGAGCTTAACCCCTGGTCGAACATACAGTTTGGTGAAGGTGGTGCGGGCACGTTCTCCGATGGCAAGCTCACGACCAATCTTAAGAATCGCTATACGGCCCACGTGTTGCATTGGTTCGTTGATGCGGGTGCTCCCGAGAGCATCTTGTGGCAAGCGCATCCTCACTTGGGAAGCGATAACCTTGCGCACATCGTATCCACCATTCGCGAAGATATCATTCGCCTTGGTGGCGAGGTGCGTTTTCATACGAAGCTTGTCGAGACGATGTTCGAAGGCGGCCAACTCACTTCGATCCTGCTGCGCAATACTCAAACTGGCGAAGAGACGCTTCAGCCTTGCAGCGCGCTTGTCTTGGCATGCGGTCATTCGGCGCGCGATACGTTCGAACTCGTTCGTGATGCGGGCTTCGCTATGGAGCAAAAGCCCTTCTCTATGGGAGTGCGCATCGAGCATCCTCAAGCGCTCATCAATGAGGCGCAGTGGGGAAGCGCGGCAACGCACCCGGCGCTCAGCGCGGCTGAATACAAGCTGGCCATTCACCTTCCGAGCGGACGCAGCGTGTATAGCTTCTGCATGTGCCCTGGTGGAGAAGTGGTTGCTGCAGCAAGCGAAGCGGGCGGTATTGTTACCAACGGCATGAGCAATTACGCGCGCGATGGCAAGAATGCGAACGCGGCGCTTTTGGTGAACGTGGATCCGGTGGATCTTGCGAGCAGCGATGTGCTTGCCGGGGTCGATTTGCAGCGCACGGTCGAACAGCGCGCATATCGTGTTGCGCAGGAGCACGGCGGGGCGCCCTATCAGGCGCCAGTGCAAACGGTTCGGGCATTTCTTGGTGAAGAACGCGCGTTCAATGGTGATACGGTGCGTTGCGATTCAACTTACGAACGCGGCGTGGTCGAAGCGCCGCTCGATGTGGTGCTGCCTGATTTCATCACGAAGGCCCTGCGCGAAGCATTGCCGCTCATGGGAGAGAAGATCCGCGGCTTCGACAACCCGGGCGCGCTTCTTGTTGCGCCCGAAACACGTTCCTCTTCACCGGTGCGCATCTGTCGCGATGAATCGTTGCAGGCTTATCGCGCGTGTTCGGCAACGAAGGAGGCAAGTTCGCCATCAGGGATCTATCCCTGCGGGGAAGGGCCGGGGTTCGCGGGCGGCATCATGTCAGCTGCGATCGATGGCATCAAGGTGGCAGAGGAGGTTGCGCGTTCGTATGAGGCGGCACCAGCAGCAGCTTCAACGGCGGCGGAGGAAGCTCCTTCATCAGCGTCTTTGTTCGTTTCGACCGATGAAGCAGCAGTAGCGCTTCGAGCGGGTAAGCCGGTAATCTTTCCGACTGATACCGTGCTCGGCCTTGGCGTTGCTGTAAACTATGCGCCTTCGCCAGCAGAGCTCTACCAGCTCAAGCAGCGCGCAGATGATAAACCCATCGCTTGGCTTGTGGGAGGCATCGACGATCTTATGCGCTATGGGAAACGTGTTTCCGCTCAAACTCTTGAGCTAGCACGCGCACATTGGCCCGGAGCGCTCACGCTCATCGTTGAAGCATCCGATGAAGTGCCGCTAGCTTACCAAAGCGCTACCGGCACGATCGCGCTGCGCGTGCCCAACGACACAACCGCACGTACGCTCATCGAGCAGGTTGGTCCGCTTGCAACCACTTCAGCGAATATCTCGGGGGAGCCTGCACCAACGTGCACCGAAGAGCTTTCACCTGCGCTCACTGCTTGCGTTGCTACGGTTGCGGGCGGAGCCTTTGGTGGCCATGCTTCAGCGGTGGTGGACTGCACGCAAATGCCTGCGCGCATCGTTCGCCAAGGAGCGATCGCGCTCGATCTGGCGGCTAACGATTCAAAAACCGCTATGAAGAAATGATCGGTCCCTTGTTTGGGGTCGCTATTATAAAAGAACATCTTTGAGCCTCGTGAAGGCAGCAACATGAGGAAGGCAGGAATCGCATGACTTCAGAAGTATCAGTCGAGCGTATCGAGCATTTCATTCCTTCAAGTGATGGAACATCGCAGTTGCGTGTTCTGCTCTGGATACCCTATCTTCCGGAAAACGGGCTCAAGGGCGTCATTCAGATCGTGCATGGCATGGAAGAGCATATCGATCGCTACGATGAGTTCGCTCGTTTTCTTGCACGCAACGGTTTCGTGGTAGGTGCGCATGATCACGTGGGGCATGGCAAGAGCGTACTTGATGCGCGCGACCTGGGCCATATCACGCTCGATCAGGGCGATGCGGTGCTCGTGAACGATGTCGACCGTGTTCGTCGGGCGCTGTTCGAGCAGTTCAGCGATCTGCCGTATTTCATCTTCGGGCATTCCATGGGAAGCTTCGTCACGCGTGTCTATTTGAGCGAGCATGCTCAAGGCGTGCAGGGTGCGATCATATGCGGCACCGGCAACCAGCCTGCTCTGTTGGCGCGAAGTGGGAATCTGCTTGCGCACACGATCGGCACGGTGATGGGGGAGCGCTATAAATCGAAAGTGCTTGATTCGATGGGTGCTGGTGGTTTTGCGCGCGCAATCGAGAACCCCCGCACGTCGCTCGATTGGATCTCGGTCGACCCGGCTGTGGTTGATGCTTATATCGATGACCCGCTCTGTGGGGTCATGTTCACAGTGGGTGGGTATGCAGCGCTCACCGGGGTGGTCTCACGTGCGGTCGATCCACGCGTGGCAGCACGCGTTCCGAAGGATCTGCCGTTGCTGTTCATCGCGGGCGCCGAAGATCCCGTGGGCGAGAATGGCAAAGCGGTCGTTCGCGCAGTCGAGCTGTATCGCGATGCGGGCGTGAAGGATGTTTCGCTCATCCTTTATCCAGGCATGCGCCACGAGATCCTGAACGAACCAGGCAAGCAGACCGTCTATGCGGATGTGCTCGCATGGCTCTATGAGCACGTGCAAGAAGGAAGTTAGCCGATGAATGCCCAAGATACGCGTCAGGCAGCGCAAGCACCTGAGACCCTTTTCGACCAGACGAACAATTCACGGGATTCCTACGTGATCGCACTCGACCAAGGAACTACTTCATCGCGAGCAGTGTTGGTGGATCGCAGCGGAGCTATTCGAGCGATTACGCAAAGCCCCTTTCCGCAGATATTTCCTCATCCTGGCTGGGTGGAGCACGATCCTAAAGACATCCTTTCGAGTCAGCTCAAAGTGCTCACCGAGCTGCTCGTTTCGCAGGGGCTGAGCCCTGAGGATATCGATAGCATCGGCATCACCAATCAGCGCGAGACGACCATCGTTTGGAATCGCCATACAGGTGAGCCGATCCACAATGCGATCGTGTGGCAATGCCGCAGAACTGCTGAAGCGATCGATGAGCTGAAGCAAAACGAAGCCATCGTGGAAGAGATTCGTTCGCGCACGGGCCTTATTCCCGACGCCTATTTTTCAGCGAGCAAGATCGCTTGGATCCTGGACAACGTTGAAGGAGCGCGCGAAGCGGCGCAAGCGGGCGATCTGCTGTTCGGTACTGTGGATACGTGGCTCATTTGGAATCTAACGCAAGGGCGCGTGCATGCGACCGACTATACGAACGCCAGTCGCACGATGCTCTTCAACATCAACACGGGCGAATGGGACGAATGGCTGTGCGAACTGTTTTTGATCCCGCCAGCTATGCTTCCCGAAGTGCGGCCTTCCTCGGGCAATTTCGGGCGAACGAGCAACGACATCTTGCCAGGGGGTATTCCTCTTACGGGAGTAGCGGGTGACCAGCAGGCGGCGCTCTTCGGTCAGTGCTGCTTTGCGCCGGGGGAAGCGAAATCGACCTTCGGCACTGGATGCTTCATGCTCATGAATATCGGCACAGAGCCGGCGCTCTCGCACCATGGGTTGCTCACGACCATCGCGGCTTCTGCTTCGGGCACCGATAAGCTCGAGTATGCGCTCGAAGGTAGCGTGTTCATGGGTGGCGCGCTCATCCAGTGGCTTGAGGAAGGCCTGGGCCTTATCGATGATCCAGCAAGCACCTCGGCGCTCGCGCAAAGCGTGCCGGACTCTCACGGCGTTTACGTGGTGCCCGCCTTCACGGGTCTTGGCGCTCCTTATTGGGATGCGGATGCACGGGGAGCGATCTTCGGGCTCACGCGCGGTGTAGAACGCGCGCATTTGGTGCGTGCCTGCCTTGAGGCGCAGGGTTATCAGGTCTACGATGTGTTGCGCGCCATGGAACTCGACACGGGAATCAAGCTGGGCCAGCTGCATGTTGATGGCGGTGTGAGCCAGAACGATTTCCTCATGCAATTCTGCGCCGATATCCTCGCAACGCCGCTCGCGCGTCCCGCGATCGTTGAGAGCACCGCTTTGGGCGCGGCATTCCTGGCGGGGCTTTCGAGCGGATTTTGGCGTGACAAGGAGGAATTGCGCCTGCTTCGCCAAGGCGCGTTCGTCTTTCAACCCAGGCTCACTGCTGCCGAGCGAGAAGAGTTGCTCGCAGGCTGGAATGATTGCGTTTGTCGTACGAAGTCCGATTCGCCTTACGTATAATGAGAGCAATGCTCTTTCCAGCATTCGTTCACCGTCTTGCGCTGCTATCACGGCGGCGCTCAAATCAGGAAGAAGGAAGGCCATGATCATCTCGCTCGGTTCCGATCATGCAGGGTTCGAACAGAAGGATGCGCTGGCTGCGTTCCTCGTCGATGAAGGTCATGATGTGATCGATCGCGGGCCAGAGAACGACGATCGCGTTGACTATCCCGATTATGCGCTTCGTGTTGCGCGCGATGTTGCCGAAGGGGCAGCCGACTACGGCATTCTCGTTTGCGGAACGGGCATCGGCATGGCAATGGCAGCTGACAAGGTGCCAGGAGTTCGTGCGGCAAATATCGTGAGCGCTGAATTCGCTGTGCTTTGTCGTGAACACAACGATGCCAACGTTCTCACACTTTCTGGGCGCTTCGTGAGCTTGGAGGACAATAAGGAGATCGTGCGTGTGTTTCTCTCGAGCGCGTTCGGTGGCGGACGCCATGCGCAGCGCGTGGAAAAGATCATGGCGCTCGATGAACTTTAAGGCATAACGCGAAAGAAAGGCGAAACTTGATGAAACAAACCCTCTCATCAGCAAAAACGCTTCAGCGCAGATCGCGCGTTCTCATATGCGCGATCGCACTTGCAACGTGTGCGCTCATGGCGTGCACGGCTTTCGTGCTTTCTGGCTGCAAGCCCCCTCAGGGCCAGCTTGCCGCTAATGCTGCACTGGCTGAAATGAGCGCGATCCAGCAGAAGAACCCTGAATCGATCAGCTTCTTGCCTGAGGTCTCGCAGGCTGAAGAGCTTGAGCAGATCGGCATTTCACAGGAAGAATTCTTCGGCTGGTGGCTGGAGGGCTTCACTTCCAGCCTGGGCGATGTTGAGATGAACGGCGAAGAGAACGATGCGAAGATTTTCGCTTCCATTACCTGCAAACAGCTTGAGCCTATCGTTAAGCAATGGTCGAACGAGTATGTTGCTTGGCTGCTCGAGAACAAAGCAGCTATCGAGGCAGGCACAACGGAAGACCCGCTGGAATACGGCAGGAATCTGCTGAAGAGCATCTTCGAGAACACTGAGCCAACGCTTTGTCAGACCGAGATTCACCTTCACGAGTACGATGATGACTGGAGTGTGGTGGGCGATCAAGATAACGGAGTGTATCGCGATGCGCTGTTAGGATCGGCCGACAACCTTTCTGGTTACTATAGTGCGCCGATCGCAGAGCTTACTGCGTTGCATGTTGCACTGCCAGCGAATGGCGCAGATGCGCAAGGGCAGGCGCAATCTGAAGGTGAAGGCGACAGTTCAGACGAATAACGAGTAGGCTTCTACTATGAAAGCAACCCAAGCGCGCGAGGCGCATCATCGTGAAGCAGTAGCGCTTCACTCACGAAAGGAGAAAGGCATGGCACAACCGATCCTTGCCGCACAAGACCCGCAAGTTGCAACCGCGATCGATCAAGAGCTCGCGCGCCAGCGCTCGTGCATCGAGCTGATCGCTTCGGAGAACTTCACTTCGCCAGCGGTCATGGAGGCGGTGGGCAGCGTGCTCACCAACAAGTACGCCGAAGGCTATCCAGGCAAGCGCTATTACGGTGGCTGCGAAAAGGTCGACATTGTCGAGGATCTGGCACGTGATCGTGCGAAAGAGCTGTTCAAGTGCGGGTTCGCCAACGTTCAGCCTCACAGTGGCGCGAATGCGAATCTGGCTGCGTATGCCGCAACGGTCGAACTGGGCGATACTATTCTGGGGCTTTCGCTCGACCATGGTGGACACCTTACTCATGGCTCTCCAGTGAACTTCTCGGGCAAGGATTACAAGTTCGTCGCCTATGGCGTGCACCCCGAGACCGAGCGCATCGACTACGACGAAATGGAGCGTCTGGCGAAGGAGTATAAGCCGAAGCTGATCGTGGGCGGCGCTTCAGCCTATCCGCGCGTGATCGATTTCGAGCGCATGGCAGAGATTGCTCATGAAGTGGGCGCCTATCTCATGATCGACATGGCGCATATCGCTGGTCTCGTTGCCACGGGTGCGCATCCGAGCCCGGTGCCCTATGCCGATATCGTAACGTCCACGAGCCACAAGACCCTGCGTGGTCCGCGCGGTGGATTCATCCTCACCAACAACGAAGAGCTCGCTACCAAGATCGACAAGGCGGTGTTCCCTGGTTCGCAGGGCGGCCCGCTCATGCACGTGATCGCGGGCAAGGCGGTCGCGTTCCAAGAGGCGCTGCAGCCGGAATACGCTACCTATATCGAGAACGTGGTGAAGAATGCAGCCGCACTTGGCAAGGGTATGGCTGATGGGGGGCTGCGCCTCGTTTCGGGCGGCACCGACAACCATCTTTGCTTGGTCGACCTGAACCCCGCGAACATTACGGGCAAGGACGCTGAGAAGCTGCTCGAGCGTGTTGGCCTTACTGTGAACAAGAACACGATCCCGAACGAAACGCGCTCGCCCTTCGTTACGAGCGGCATTCGCGTTGGTTCGGCTGCGGGCACTACACGCGGTTTCGATGCTGAAGAGTTCTACACCATCGGCGAACTTATCGCCGCTACGGTGTTCAACGCTGAAAACGACACGAAGCTCGCGGAGATCTCTACGAAGATCGAAGAATTGATCGCGAAGCATCCGCTCTATCCGAGCCTATAGGAATAGGTTTACTTTCGAGGCGAAGAAGGGCACCCCGACTACTCGGCGCTCAAACAGTCCTGAGTTCGTCGTTTTCTCGTTTTAAAAAGTTTAAACGAGAAAACTCCTCGTGCGGAACTGCGCGTCGAGCAGCCAGGGGAACCCTTCTTCTCCTCTAGGAAAACTTTTAGGGTTGAAATAAAGAGGGGCTTCTCCGGCGAGTAGAGGATAAGAGTAGAAGGGGTGGGGCCCTGCGCCCTAGCACTAAGATAAGCTTCGTCTTTGGGATAGTCTCTACGTTTGTTGATTGAAGGACAAGATGAAACAAGGGCAAGACATACGTGAGCAGTACGCCGACCGCCTGGTCGTAATCGACCATCCGCTGGTTTCGCACAAGCTCTCTGTTCTGCGCGACAAGAATACGCCAAGCAACATCTTCCGCGAAGCATTGCGCGAGATCGCACTTTTGGAAGTCTATGAGGCAACGCGCACGCTCGCTACTTCACCGATCGAGATCGAGACGCCCATTGCGCAGGCGAGCTGTCAAACCATCAAGGGCAAAGAGCCGGTCATCATTCCGATTCTGCGCGCCGGTCTTGCGATGCAAGAGGCGTTCATGGAGCTCATTCCCACGGCGCAGATCGCGCACCTTGGGATGAAGCGCGATGAAACGACCCATGAACCCTATCTGTATTATGCGAACATCCCTGCTTCGGTCGCCAATCGTCCTGTCCTTATCGTAGATCCTATGCTCGCTACGGGTGGTTCGCTCGTTGCTGCGATTCAAGCTGTACGTGAGCGCGGAGCGAAGGACATTACATGTGTGGTCATCGTTGCTGCTCCTGAAGGGATACAGCGGGCATTCGAGTTCGATCCTCATATCCGCATTATCACAGCGGCGCTCGATGGGGGCATGAATGAAGATGCCTACATCGTCCCTGGATTGGGCGATGCGGGGGATCGTATCTTCAACGCACTCAATGCCTAAGTCTGCCTGCTTGCGCACAACTTCTACAATGCTGCTATATAGTCCAGGGAAAAACGCAAGGATTCGATCGTTTGGAACACAGCGCTCGCATGCTTGTTTATACTTGAAGCAAGGTAACGATGAAGGAGCATCTATGGAAGAGACAACAAGCACGCAACAAACATCAGGCGCGTTCGTTGACACGCGTCCTTCCTGGGATGAGTACTTCATGAAACTCGCTGAAGAGGTAGCAACACGCACTACGTGCTTGCGCCGCGCGGTAGGGGCGGTCGTTGTGAAGGATCGCCGCATCCTTGCCACAGGCTATAACGGAGTGCCCACCGGCCTTCGCCATTGTGCCGAAACGGGATGCTTGCGCCAACAGCTCGGTGTGCCTTCTGGGCAGCGTCATGAGATCTGCCGTGGGCTCCATGCCGAGCAAAATGCGCTTTTGCAGGCTGCGCGTTATGGCATCAACATCGAAGGTTCTTCAATCTATATAAACACACAACCGTGCGTCGTGTGTGCCAAAATGCTCATCAATGCGGGCATTGAAGAGATCGTTTACAAGAACCCCTATCCCGACGAACTTGCCATGGAACTCCTTGAAGAATCGGGCATCACGCTGCGCGTATTCGACCCAGAATAGCCTGAACGCATTCATTTCACCACTTACCCTAGAATCGAGCATCTTATCGGAACTCATAACTGTGCCGTTTGGGGTTGGTTTATGCTTCAGAAGGCTGAGAAGTGTGTAGTTTCTGCAGATTTGAAAGTTGGTCTGATGGCAGCAGCAATCGCATTAGGAATCCTTGCCGGCGTTGCCGGATTCGTTCCGCTTTTCGTTGCGCTGCGTCTCTCTCGCAAATCTACTTCTACCTCTCCTTTGAGCGCTGGTCTCTACGGCTTGGGCGGATTCTTCGTCTCGCTCATCGTGGTGGCGGTCGCACTCATCATCTGTGCGATCGTTGTGCGCGAAATGGTTCTTCCGTTCGCGGTCGCCGAGATTCTAACGCTCGTGGTGGTCACTTCGATCTATGTCGTGTACAAAAACGTGCTGGCAAAAAAGCGCGTTAAGAAATAAGTACGGAAAGGTAAGGAATCTCAATGGGTGAAGCATTGGAGAAATTCGTCGCGGAGGCGCAGGGTCTATCTGCGAACTTCGATTCGACGGTACTCTTTTCCATTGGGGGCTGGGGCATTACGCAGTACACGCTGTATATGTTCATCGCTCTCGCATTGGTGCTGCTGGCAGTGCTCATCGGCGCACGTAAACTGGAGTTCATTCCGCACAAGAAGTTCACGGCCATCCTCGAATATGGCTACGACTTCATTTCCAACAGCGTTGGTGCCGATGTTATCGGTGAAGGCTATAAAAAGCACATTCCCTTCCTTGCCACGTTGTTCTTCTTCATCTTATTCGCTAATGTGATCGGCCTTATCCCAGGTGCGAAAGCCGCAACTGGCACCATCTCTATCACGTGGGCGCTTGCACTTGTTTCCTTTGTTTACTTCAACTTTTACGGATTCAAGCAGCTCGGTTTCTTCAAGTACATGCGCAGCTTCGCGCCGCATGGCGTTCCTGGTCCGATGATTCCCGTCATCTGGTTCCTTGAGTTCATTTCGATGGTCATTCGCGTTCTTACGCTGGCCGTTCGTCTTTATGGCAATATGCTCGCAGGTCATATGGTGCTCGCAGTGTTCTCGCTGGCAACCACCATCTTCCTTCAGACCGCGATCTTTAGCATGGATCTGGTCGTGGGTCTTCCAGCTATTGCCTGGTTCTTCCTGCTCTTCTTCATGTATGCGCTCGAGACGCTGGTCGCGTTCTTGCAGGCATACGTTTTCACGATCCTGTCTTCATCCTATATAGGTATGGCTATCCATCCTCACTAGGCTGCAAGGCGGTCGCGCTTTGGGGGTCATGTGATCCCTACCCGTTGAACTTGGTTCTGAAGCGCGTTGGGCTAACGGGTGAAACGATCTTGGTAGTTCAGCTGGTACGAAAAAAGATTTTTCAGCTGGGTTAATTAGACATGAATGAAGAAATAGGTCTTCATTCAAAAAAGGAGGTAATCGTGGAATTGACTATTGTGCTCGCAGCACTCAAGGTTGTAGGCTATGGCCTTGCAGCTATCGGTCCTGGTATCGGTATTGGCATCGCTACCTACGGTTTGTGCGTCTCTGCAGCTCGTCAGCCTGAAATGAAGGGTCAGCTCATGGGCTACTTCTTCATCGGTGCTGCTATGTCTGAGGCATTGGCACTGCTCGGCTTGGTTCTCTTCTTCATCGGTTAGAAGTACCTTAGCGGTTACGTATTTTCCGATAGACAAGAAGGAGGCAAGCGAATTGAAAGCAACTGTAAGCAAATATGTACACTACCTGGCAATCGGCGTTGTCGCATTGCTTGGTGTGGCCGCATTTTGCCCTCTGCCTGCATTCGCTGCTGAAGACGGAGCGGGAATCGGCGCGATTCTTCCCCACATGGATGAATTCATCCCGATGCTCGTTGCCTTCATCATCTTGTGGATCATCCTCGCCAAGTTCGGCTGGCCGCTGTTTGACGGCATGCTGAAGAAGCGCGAAGACACCATCAAGAATTCCCTGGAGAAGTCTGAAGAGGCTCGCCAGGAAAGCGAACGTTTGCTGGCAGAATATCGCGAACAGCTTGAAGGCGCTAAAGCCCAGGCTCAGCAAATGCTCAATAATGCTCGTCAATCCTGTGATGCGATGGAGTCCGAGGCGAAGCAGAAGGCTCAAGAAGAGGCTGCTGCAATCGTTGCGAAGGCTAAAGTCGCTATCGAGGCTGAAAAGCAATCGGCGATCTCTGAACTCAAGGGTTCGGTTGTCGACCTTTCCGTTGACATTGCTACGCGTGTGATCGGCGAAGATTTCAGCGACGAAGAGCACCGCAAGCTCATCGAGCGCTACGTGAAAGAGGCAGGTAGTTTAAATGCCTAATCGTCACGTCATCAATGAAATTATTGCAGCCTATGCTAACGCTGCACTCGAGGGCGCTCATAACATGGGCGGACGAGATGCTGTCGTTGAGGTTCGCAACCAATTGATCCAGATCTTGGAATTCATGTCCACCAACATCAAGCTTCGTCTTTCGTTGGACGATGAGGTGTACACCCCTGAACAGCGCAAGGAAATCGCGTGCAATGTTTTCGAGGGTTACCATCCCATTCTGGTTGAACTGTTGGGCGTCATGGCTTCTCGTGGCGATGTTGAAAAGCTTCGTCGCGTCTACGCAGACTACGAGAGCCTGATCGTTTCCAAGCTCGATTTCAATGTTGTTGATGTAACGACGGTTGTTGATCTTGATGACAACTTGCGAACTGTAATTAAGAACAAGATTAAGAACGACCTGGGAAGAGACTGCGTGCTCGTCGAGCATAAAGATCCTTCTATCCTGGGTGGTATCGTCATGTCCACGATGGGTAACTATATCGACGCAAGCCTTCGCTCGCAGTTCGATCAAGCGCGCATCGTGATGAAAGAAAAGACAGATGGAGGTGAATGCTAGTGACTGAAATCACCGCACAGTCTATCGATGAAGCGTTGCGCAAGCAGCTTGATGCTATCAATACCAGCGTCGAGTCTCGCGAAACCGGTGTCGTCGTCCAAATTGGCGACGGTATTGCTCGCATCGACGGTCTTAAGGGTGCCATGGCAGGCGAACTTCTCGAGTTCATCGCAGAAGACGGCCGTATCGTCTATGGCTTGGCTCAGAACCTCGAAGAAGAAGAGGTTGGCGCTGTTCTCCTTGGTGACCTCACGGCAATCAAGGAAAATGACCAGGTGCGCACCACTGGTAAGATTTTGGAGGTTCCTTCCGGTCACGCAATGCTCGGTCGTGTTGTGAATCCTCTCGGTATGCCTATCGACGGCAAAGGCCCGATCGAGGCTGAAGGTTATCGCCCGGTTGAATTCAAGGCGCCTGGCGTTCACGAACGTCAGCCTGTTGAAGAGCCGATGCAGACCGGTATTATTGCGATCGACTCGATGATTCCGATCGGACGTGGTCAGCGTGAGCTCATCATTGGTGACCGTCAGACCGGTAAGACGTCTATCGCGCTCGATGCGATCATCAACCAGCGTAACGACGACATGATCTGCGTTTACGTTGCGGTTGGTCAGAAGGCATCCACTGTTGCGAACGTTGCAGAAGCACTCGAAAAGCACGGCGCACTCGACAAGACCATCATCGTTGCTGCTACGGCAGCTGATGCTGCTCCTCTGCAGTACCTCGCTCCTATGGCAGGCGCTGCTATCGGTGAATACTTCATGTACAACGGCAAAGACGGCAAGCCAGCAAACGCTGAGAATCCTGGCGGCCACGTTCTTTGCGTATATGACGATCTCACGAAGCAGGCAGTTGCTTATCGTCAGATGTCTCTGACCCTTCGTCGTCCTCCCGGACGCGAGGCTTTCCCGGGTGACATCTTCTATCTGCATTCACGTCTGCTCGAACGCGCGGTCAAGCTCTCTGATGAGAACGGTGCAGGTTCACTCACCGCACTGCCGATCATCGAGACGCAGGCTGGCGACGTTTCTGCCTACATTCCGACCAACGTTATCTCTATTACGGATGGTCAGATCTTCCTGCAGACCGACCTGTTCTTCCAGGGTCAGCGCCCTGCTATCAACGTTGGTATCTCCGTATCCCGCGTTGGTGGTTCAGCTCAGGTCAAGTCGATGAAGTCTGTTGCTGGTACGCTGCGTCTTGACCTCGCAGCATTCCGCGAGCTTCAGGCGTTCACCCAGTTCGGCTCCGACCTCGACAAGGCAACTCAGCAGCAGCTCACTCGTGGTGCTGCCATGACTGAGCTTCTGAAGCAGGGTCGTTTCATGCCGATGCCGGTCGAAGAGCAGGCAATCTCGATCTGGGCTGGCAACCAAGGCTTCCTTGATAGCCTGCCTGTTGAGAGCATTGTTCGCTTCCGTACGGAAATGCTCGACTACCTGCGTATCAACTACGGTGAAGTGGTTGCCATGGTTCGTGACGAGAAGAAATTCACTGACGAATCTGAGGCCAAACTCCACGAAGCGATCGAAGCGTTCAAGCTTCAGTTCATCGCGTAAAGGAAGGCACTCATGGCAAACCTTCACGACATTGAAAGGCGCATCAATTCCGTCGAATCGACGAAGCAGATCACGCGTACCATGCAGATGGTCGCAGCTGCAAAGATTCGCCACTCCATGGAGCGCGTAGAGCATGCAACCCCTTATCGTAATGCGATGTATGAGTTGCTCTCTAACCTGTCGCTTCTGGGAGAGACGAATGCGAAGCTCACCAAGCCTCACGACGAGATCAAGAACACGCTTCTTATCGTGGTCACTTCTGATCGTGGTTTGGCTGGCGGCTTCAACTCCAGTGTTCTGCGCCGTGCCGATAAGATCATGAAGGAATGCAAGGCAGAGGGTAAGAACGTCACGGTTGCTGCTTGCGGTAAGAAGGCTATTGCTTACTTCAAATATCGCAACGCCGATACCGTTCTTGCCTTCAGGGACCTCTCGGCAGATCCTCGCGTAGAGGAATCTGACACTTTGACCGACTACTGCATCGAGAAGTACACCGCTGGCGAACTCGACGAAGTGTTTGTTCTGTACAACCACTCGAAGAACGCAGCGGAGCAGCAGTTGATCGAAGAGGTCTTGCTCCCGATCAATCTGGCATCGTTCAGGCCGGAAGGCGCTGTATTCAACTACGGCGCTATCACCGAGACCGATCAAGACGATGCCGATATTCAGGGGTCGTTCGAGTATGAACCTGGCGAAGTTGAAGTTCTCGATCAGCTTCTCCCTGAGTACATGGCAGGCTACCTGTTCTATGTACTGATCGACTCGGCTGCAGCTGAACAGGCTGCTCGTCGTAACGCTATGAAGAATGCGACGGATAACGCCAACGATATGATTGAGACCCTCAATCGTGTTTATAACCGTGTACGTCAAGGCGCAATCACCACAGAGCTCAACGAGATCGTTGGTGGCGCCGAAGCTTTGGAGGACTAATGGCTGAAGAAACAAATAATGCACCTGCAGCCAAGGGTGGTATCGGACATATCGTCCGTGTCGTCGGTCCTGTTGTTGATGTTGAGTTCGCTCCGAGCGAAATGCCCGCGATCTATAACGCACTTCGCATCGACGCCGATACCCCTATTGGTCACGTCAAGTTGGTCATGGAGGTTCAGATGCACCTCCCTGGCGACTTGGTTCGTGCAGTTGCAATGTCGTCAACCGACGGCTTAACGCGCGGCCTTGAAGTTCAGGATACAGGCGCTCCTATGATGATGCCTGTTGGTCCTGAGACCCTGGGTCGTATTTGGAATGTGGTAGGCGAGCCAGTTGACGGCAAGCCTATGCCCGACATCAAAGAGTGGATGCCGATCCATCGTCCGGCACCTGCATATGACGAGCTCACCACTACCACCGAGATTTTCGAGACCGGCATCAAGTCGATCGACCTGATCGAGCCCTTCATCAAGGGTGGTAAGACGGGTCTGTTCGGCGGCGCTGGTGTTGGTAAGACTGTTATCATTCAGGAACTCATCAACAACCTCGCTCAGGAGCATGGTGGTACTTCGGTATTCACCGGTGTAGGCGAGCGTACCCGTGAGGGAACCGACCTGTTCCTCGAGATGAGCGATTCTGGCGTTATTAACAAGACCTGCTTGGTCTACGGCCAGATGAACGAGCCTCCTGGAGCACGTCTTCGCGTTGGTCTTGCTGGCCTTACTGAAGCGGAGTACTTCCGTGATCAGGGTCAGGACGTTCTGCTGTTCGTCGACAACATCTTCCGCTTTACCCAGGCAGGTTCTGAGGTGTCCGCGCTGCTCGGCCGTATGCCTTCTGCAGTAGGCTATCAGCCCACGCTGGCAACGGAGATGGGCGAACTTCAGGAGCGCATTACCTCTACCAAGACCGGTTCGATCACGTCGGTGCAGGCAGTCTATGTTCCTGCTGACGACCTTACCGACCCGGCTCCGGCAACCACGTTTACCCACTTGGATGCTAAGACCGTTCTTTCTCGTGCGATCTCTGAGCTTGGTATTTACCCTGCTGTTGACCCGCTGGAGTCCACCTCTCGCGCGCTCGATCCCGACATCGTTGGCGAAGAGCACTATCGCGTTGCGGTTGGCGTTCAGGAGATCTTGCAGCAGTACAAAGACCTTCAGGACATCATCGCGATTCTCGGTATGGACGAGCTCTCTGAAGAACAGAAGATCATCGTTAATCGCGCACGTAAGGTTCAGCAGTTCCTCGGCCAGAACTTCCATGTTGCAAAGCAGTTTACCGGCCAGGACGGTTCCTACGTCAAGTTGGAGGACACCATCCGCTCCTTCGACGAGATCTTGAAGGGCAACTGCGACGAGATTCCTGAGCAGTGCTTCCGTATGAAGGGCGGCATCGAAGACGTCTATGCGGCTTACGAGCAGCTCAAGAACGAGGAGTAATCATGTCCGAAATTATCTGTGATGTTGTAGCAAAGAACCAGGTGCTCTATTCCGGCTCTCTCTACTCAGTGATGGTTCCCGGTTCCGAAGGTGAGCTGGGTATCATGGCTAACCATGAGCCTTACGTCTCCGCATTGAAGGACGGCGTTATTTGGGCTCGTACCAAGCAAGAGGGCGGAACCACTCTGAGCGCTGCCATCATGGGTGGTTATGTTCAGGTTCTCGGTGAGCGCGTTATCGTTCTCTGCGACAAGACCCGAGCTCTCAACCGTATTAATGTTGAGAAGCTCAACAAAGAGATCCCGGCGCTTGAAGAGCGCATCGCCAACCTCTCTGAGGAAAGCGTGATCTCGCGTTCGGTCTTGACCCGTAAGCTGCGCTGGTGCAAGGTGCAGCTTACGGCGAAAGAAAAAGAGGATCAGTACGTCTAATCTGGTTCTCGAATTCGTACCAGCTAAAAAGGCTCTTCCCGTTTCGGGGAGAGCCTTTTTCTTTCGTTGCAAGATGACAAAAGCCGCCCGGTCTTTTGTACTTTAAATGAGGGCGTTTGTATCGTGGGGGATGGTAGGGACGTCGAAGGTGCAGTTGGGATCAGTAGAGAGGGTGCACAGATAGTTTTGCAGCATCGAATCGGCTTGGTAGGCAAGATCGACGCGTCCATCGAAGACGCACCAATAGTAGATGTTGCCTGTGATGATGATCGCGATACGCATGAGCGCTTCATTCATGTTGATATCGGCTTTTACTTCACCGGCTTCAATGCCTTCTTCAAGATACTGGCGACAGCGATCGAGCACCACTCCTTCGTCGGCATCGCGCTCAAGGAAGTTGAACACAGGGTTGGTCATGGCTGAATAGAGACCAGTGACGAATTCGAGTCCTGTTTCAAGGATGCAATCGATATAGAAGCGATAGATGAGGATGATCTTCTCAAGCGCAGTACGCCCCGAGGCCTCTTCTTCCGCTTTCTGCTTGTAGGCGATGAATACATCACGAAGGTAGTAGGAAACAAGATCGTCCTTTCCTTCGAAGAGGTTATAGAAGCTGCCCGTAGAAATGCCCGCTTTGTCGCAAATGTTGCGAATCGTGAGCGAGCTCATGCCCGATTCATTGACGAGTGCGATCGCAGCATCGAGCAGTTTTTCACGCGAAACTTGTGCGTGAGTATCTTGGGCTGAAATGGTCTTGTTTTTAGGACGCATGGCACTTCCTCGATTCGTTTGCCCAGTTCATAGAATGATACTAGCAGAAACACTTGAACATGTTTTTGTAACAAACGCATAAGCGCACAAAATATTCTTCTGCGGAAAAAGTAGCGGCAAAGTTGCAGAATTGCTAAATATCGAGCAATTCCATTGAAGAATGTTAGACTTGATTCATGCCCGCTTCGCATGATGAAACGGGGTTTAGGGTAGGGGATTGAATCAGCTGGCCTGCCAGCGGATTCTAGAGAAAGAAAAGGGTAGCCAAGATGGTGTTCAATAATATAGTCGTTGCCTATGATGGATCAGATCATGCAGTCGATGCGGTCATGAAAGCGCGCGATTTCGCACTTGCCGATCCTGAGGTTCGCATCCATGTAGTGTTCGTTACCACGCATCCCAATGCGCAACTTCCTGCAAGCTTCAATAACTCTTCGTTCGATCCTGAGCAGTATCTGCTTTCCGTTGAGGACGTTATGGACCTTTACAACCGTACGATCGCTGAAGAGTCTGAAAAGGTGAAAGCAGGCTTAGGTGTTGCGATCGAGGGCGTTGAAGATCAGGTTACGATCGATGTCATTCCTGGCTATACGCCAGCAGATGATATCATTGAGTTTGCAAAGGAGATCGAAGCCGATCTTATCGTGATGGGCTCACGTGGTCTTGGCGCGATTCGTGGTGTTATCGGCTCGGTCAGCTATGCGGTGCTGCGCGAATCTACCATACCGATTCTTGTTATAAAGTAGATCGCAAGACGCGGATTGTTTGATCGGCTGCCTCTTCGGGGGCAGCCTTTTTATATTCGGATGTTTTATGATGGTTGTAGTAAAACGCAAGGAGCACTATGGCATTTCTTTTAGGTTGCGAGAACGTTCATCTTGAATATCCTACGAAGGTCATCTTCGAGTCACTTTCGCTTGGTATCGATGATGGCGCTGCGATCGGTGTGGTCGGCAAGAACGGTGACGGGAAATCGTCGTTGTTACGGCTCTTTGATGGCACGATCGAGCCTGATGAAGGGCGTGTTCTGCGTACGCGTGGCGTGCGTGTTGCTACGCTTGCTCAAAAAGATGCTCTTGACGATAATGCAACGGTGCTGGCAAGCATCTTGGGTGACACGCCCGAATATGTGTGGGCATCCGATGCTCGTGTGCGCGAAATCCTCGATAACCTGGTAGGTGATCTTGATCCGAACGCACGTATTGGTGCGATTTCGGGTGGTCAGCGCAGGCGTGTCGATCTTGCCCGCGTGCTCATTGCCGATGTGGATATCGTCTTACTTGATGAGCCTACCAACCACCTCGACATCGAAGGCATTCACTGGCTTGCCGAGCATTTGCGCCAGCGCTTTTCGAAGAAGCAAGGGGCGCTTGTGGTGGTCACGCATGATCGCTGGTTTCTAGATGAGGTGTGTACTTCAATGTGGGAAGTGCATGATGGCATCGTTGAAGGCTTCGAGGGTGGCTATTCGGCGTACGTGCAGCAGCGCGTTGAGCGTGATCGGATCATCGAGCAGACCGAACGCAAGCGACGTAATTTGGCGCGTCGTGAGCTCGCCTGGCTTTCGCGTGGAGCGCGGGCGCGTTCGACCAAACCGAAGTTTCATGTCGAAGCCGCGCGCGAACTTATCGCGCAGGAGCCTCCTATTCGTAACAGCGTTGAACTGAAACGTGCTGCCATTTCGCGTTTGGGAAAAAAATGCATCGAGCTCACGGATGTGACGTTTGGCTTTGACGGGAAGGCTGAGTCGGTATTACGTGATATAACCTGGCTTATCGGGCCGGGGGATCGCTATGGCGTACTTGGCGAAAACGGCGCTGGCAAGTCGACCTTGCTCGAGGTTCTGCAGCAACACCTCAAGCCTTCGCGAGGAAAGATCGAAGTGGGGAAGACCGTTAAGATCGCCTTTTTGAGCCAGGCTTTGAGCGAGCTTGAAGAATTGGGTGATTCGCTCGTGCGCGAAGTGCTCACGCGCTATCAATCACATTATGAGATCGACGGGAAGATCGTTTCTCCTGCGGCGCTGCTCGAGCAGTTAGGATTCGAGAAGGCGTATCTTAACACCCAGGTGAAAGCCCTTTCGGGTGGACAGAAGCGCAGGATGCAGCTCATGCTCATCTTACTCGATGCGCCCAACGTTCTTATCCTCGACGAGCCGAGCAATGACATGGACATCGATATGCTCGTTGCTATGGAGAATCTGCTCGATTCCTGGCCTGGCACTTTGATCATGGTGACGCACGATCGCTACATGATGGAGCGCGTGACAGATCATCAATTTGCCCTGATCGATGGGACGTTGCGGCATGTGCCGCGCGGGGCAGAGGAATACCTCGAACAGTTAGAAGCGGCGCGCGCCAAGCGAGGGCGTAAGCGTTTCGGGGTGAGCGAAGATGCCACCCCTACGGTTGAGGGAGAGGTTCAGGCAGAAAGCGCTCAGGTGAGCGCGGTCCCGAAGCTGAGTGGTGGGGAGTTGCGCGAAGTGCGCAAGCGCGTGAACTCACTCGAACGCCGCATGCAAACTCTTGAAGGGAAGATCGCTCAAGCTCAAGACGAACAAGCGCAAGCAGATCCGAGCGATTACGTTGCCCTCGGTGAGATTCAGGAGCGCATCACTCAACTCCAAAAGGATTTAGGTGATCTCGAAGAAGAGTGGCTCGAAGCCTCCGAACTGCTATAACCTTATTCCTTGGAATCGAGGCTGGGGGCTTGCGGAGGATCTGTGGGTGCAGTTGAGAAGTTCACCGAGGGGGTTCCTTCGGCATTGCCTTGTCCGAATGACACCACGGGAGCGCCTGCGGCTGCTGCATTCGCGTCGAAGCCGTCGCGCTTCGTGAAGTGGAACATGCCCGCAATGATATTGCCCGGGAAGGTTTGGATGGCGTTGTTGTAACTGAGCACCGTATCGTTGTAGCTCTGACGCATGTAGCTGATCTTGTCTTCGGTGTTGGTGAGTTCAGCTTGGAGTTGCTGGAAGTTGGTGTTCGCCTTCAGGTCGGGGTAGGCTTCAGCAACCGCGAAAAGGCTCTTCAGCGTGCCAGTGAGCACGTTGTCTGCTTCCATCTTCGCTTCAGGCGTGGGAGCTGTCATAACCGCATTGCGTGCTTGCGTTACTGCTTCGAAGGTGCCGCGTTCATGCGAAGCGTATCCCTTCACGGTCTCGACAAGATTGGGAATCAGGTCCAAACGGCGTTGCAGCTGCACATCGATCTGAGACCAAGCATTGTCAACACGGTTGCGTAACTGTACGAGGTTGTTGTAGAGAACAATTACGGCGATCACCAAAATGGCGATGACGATAAGCACAACGATCAAAGCGATCATGAGAACTCCTTTTGGTAGGTTCTATTCAGAACACGCTTGCTAGTACTGTTTTAACACTTCAGCACCCACTGAAGCGAAAGATGTAACGCGACTGTAGAATCCGTGCTTGCGTGCTTCGGTTGAGAGCGCACAAGCATCTTCGTATGAGTTGCACAATGCTGCCACGGCCGACCCGCTTCCACAGAGCACCTGTGCGTTCGCCTTAGCCGATCCTTCGATGAGATCGAAGACTTCTTGCAGCTCTGGCTTCAAGCTAAGCGATGCGGGAGTGAGGTTGTTCCAAGGGGTAACCTCACTCGCTTGCATGCAACCAGCAACTTCCTGGATGAATCCAGGGGTAGGGTATTCTGGTACTTCGTCGAAGCGTTCATAGGCTTCTTTCGATGAAACGCCGCTGCCTTCAGGACGGATGAGCACCAGGAAGCCTTTGCGCGGTTCGAGCGCATGCACGAAATGATCACCTTTGCCATCTAAGTAGGCGCAGCCGCCATAGAGGAAGAAGGGCACATCAGCACCAAGTTTCGCGGCAACTTCGATCACTGCCGGGTCGAGTGGGTCAACGCCCCAAAGCGCGGAAAGACCTTTGAGCGTTGCTGCGGCATCGGAAGACCCACCGCCCAGACCAGCCTCGAAGGGAATCTGCTTCGCCAAGTAGATATGGATCTCCTCGTCTTCTGCGCGACCGAGTGCGCTAGCGAGTTCTACGGCAGCTTTGTAGACGATGTTGTCCTCTTGGTCGATCGTGAGCTGGTCGATCATATTGCTGTTCTCGCACTTGAGCGTGATGCTCAGGCCTGCGCTAGGCTCGGCAGGAAACGAGCGGATCTCAAGTGTGTCGTGAAGAGCGAGCGCCTGCAAGATCGTGTGCGCTTCATGGTAGCCGTCAGGCAGTTTTTCGCCGACGGCAAGCACCAGGTTGATCTTTGCAGGAGCGATGAGCTTTACGTAATTCATGAGCAAATTTCTTTCTTCTTCTGCTTGTTCTGTGCTCGCTTGGCAGCAAAGAACGCTTTAAGTATGCTAGCGCATTCATCTTCAAGTACGCCAGCTTCAACGGCGAACGTGTGATTAAGACGCGTGTCGCGATGTATCTCGTAGAGACTGCCGAGCGCGCCGGCCTTCGGGTCGGCAGCACCATAGACGCAGCGTGCGATGCGCGCTTGATGCATGAGTCCTGCGCACATGATGCACGGTTCGAGCGTTACATAGACCGTGCAGTCGGAGAGGCGCCAGGCATCGAGTGCTTTTGCAGCAGCAAGCAAAGCGCTGAACTCTGCGTGCCCTGCAGGATTGCGATCGGTCTCGCGTGTGTTGTGAGCGCGAGCGATCACTTCGCCGTTGCATACCACGACCGCCCCGATCGGTACTTCACCTGCTTCTTCAGCAAGACGAGCTTCAGCGAGTGCGAGGCGCATGTAGTCTTGGTCGTTAGTTTGGGATATTTCCATTATTATGTGCTATCCTAGTGGTCGCAGTTTTGCATACGGAGGAATGGCTGAGCGGTTGAAAGCGGCGGTCTTGAAAACCGTTGTACCGAGAGGTACCGTGGGTTCGAATCCTACTTCCTCCGCCACTGTTTTCTCAGGTCACACGTATTTTTCGTGTGACCTTTCTTATTGGCGAGGAGCGATGCGGTGCCCAGGGCTTCTCTATGATTTCAACAGGTCGATCAATGGGTTTTGCGTGGTGGGGAAGAACGTGTCCTTCACATAATCAAGGGGCATTTCACGTCCGATCCATAGGCGTTCGCCGATAGCGGCTTGTTGCATAAACATGCCCGATCCATCGATGACCTTGTTTCCGTTGGCACGCCCTAGTTCTACGAATTGGGTGTCACGCGGCACGTATACCACGTCTGCCATGATCAAGTCTTTGTGGAGCATGTCTTGGGAAACCAGACAGCCGGGAACTTCAGGTGTGCCTACGCTGGTTGCATTGACGAGCAGTGCGGAATCGTCGATAGAAGCGCGCAATTGCTCTTCGTCTTCCAAATCGTAGAGCACCACCTTGCAGGGGGAGTGGTCCTTGAGACGCTCGATCAGTTCCTCGGCACCAGTGAAGAATTCATCTTTCCTGTTGAAGATATCGATCTCGGCTACGCCATCGAGCGCTGCTTGGGTAACGAGCGCGGATCCCGCTCCGCCTGCTCCCATGACCGTGATCTTCTTTCCGCGGATGTCCACACCATTGAGCACCAGATTACGCATGAATGCGGCGCCATCGGCGTTATCGCCAAGGGAGCGTCCATCTTGAATGACGACGGTGTTCACCGCCCCCATGATCTCGGCAGCTTCAGAGACTTCGTCGAGAAAGGGCAGAACGAAGGTCTTGCAGGGGGTGGTCACGTTATAGCCGAGAAAGCCCATGGCGGCCATGCCGCGCACGGTGTCCTCCAGACGATCGTTGTCTACATCAAAGGCGATATAGGCATAGTCGAGCCCAAGATGCTCGAACACAGCGTTGTGAATCTTGGGTGAACCTGAATTTTGTACGGGGCTTCCGATCAGCCCGATCAGTTTCGTTGCTCCGCTGATGCGTCCGGAGTGCTGCATAGCTTTAGCCACCTCAATCATTAGAATTTAGTCGTATATGAAATTTTAGACTAAGTCTATACAGAATAGGCGGCATTTGCGTTAAACCAAAGAAAGCATATCCGTGAGCTTGTGGGCTGCGTCGCGTACGGAGAGCCCATCGATATCAAGCACGATGTCGGCGTATTTCTCATACAGCGGCGTACGCTCTTCGTAGAGATCGAACAGCGAGCCCGTGCCGCTTTTCATGACAACGCCGCGTTCATGCAGGCCGCCTAAGCGATTCTTCAGTTCGTCGTAAGAAACACGCAGGTAAACTACGGGACCAAGGGTGGCAAGATGGGTCATGGCGCCATCGGAATAGACTGCCGAACCACCCGTAGCGATAACGCTTCGCTGCGCTTCAAGGGTGCTCAAAACCTCGTTTTCAACTTCGATGAAACCTTCAGGACCAAGAGCATCGATGATCTTCTGCAGGGTCTTATCGCTCTGGTTCTGGATGAGCAAGTCGGCATCGATGAAGTTGTAGTTCATGATCTTCGCGAGCACGACACCGAGCGTCGATTTTCCTGCGCCAGGCATTCCGATAAGGGTGATGCAGCTTGTCTGATCCATTGCGATTCCTTTTCTTCGTAGACTGCTGTTGTGTTCGTTCGTATCAACTATAGCACGCAGATAGGTTCAAACGATAAACAGCGGGTAAACAGTGGTGGCCGCGAGATCAGAACTTGCAGGCTGCATGCTGAAAAATGTCGAACGATCGGGTAGTTTGTCATCGGGCGCCGCCTCCGCCACCGAAGCCGCCGCCTCCGCCACCGGAGAATCCGCCGACGAAGCCGCCGCCGCTTGAGAAGTTGCCCGACGCAGCCGATTGAACCGCTGCAACCGATTGGTTGATCGAGCTTGCGAAGCTGTTGGCGAAGCTTGGCATGCCATTCGTCATCGAGTGGGTCGAGTAGATGTACCACCAGGGCACATAGTAGCTCGAAGCGGCAAGCGTGGCATCTTCCGTGAATAGCTCAGGCACGGTGTCGCGCAGCTCATCGATCACTTCATCAGCGACGCCGAAGAGGTACGCGTAAACGAGGAATTCACCCCATACCTTAATGTCGAGGACAGGGCGTTCCTTCAGGCGTGAGAAATCCTTCAGCCAACGCTTGAGCGCCTCGCACTTGGCATAAGCGTCGGCACCTTTTTGGGTGCGGCGTTCCATGAAACGGCTGATGATGAGCAAGAAGACCATCGTGATAACGCCAGGAATTACCATGAGGAAGTTATCGAAGAACATCGAGATGAGTATGACGATCACGAATGCTGCGATGCCAACGGCGGTCATGGTGGCGCGCTTCGCCTTGGAATAGGGCTCGAAGTACTGTCCGTTGATCGTACGCGCGGTCACTTCTCCCTGCCAATCGGCAAGCTTGTCGCTGAAGGTGGACGGATTCTTCTTCGCGTATTCATTGATGGACGAGAGCCATACCGACTCTGCACCTTCGCCGATCGTATCGAAGAGGAAGTTGAAGGCGAGGCGATCGATCTCCTTGGTGATCTTCGACTCATAGCCAGGTGCTCGCGAGAGATAGTAATCCTCCACTGTTTTGCTACCGAGCAAGCCATCCTTCTCGTAGCTCGCTTTATTGATGAGCACTGCACCGAGGTTCACCAGGTTGAGCAGCGTGACGGTAAGATCGCTGTTCTCAGGCTTGTCGAAGCGCATGATGCGACCGACAACAGCGGGGTGTTCGCCTTTAACAGGAACATCGCGCCAGTATTTTTCGGTGAAGGTAGGTTTGAGCTCCTTGCCATAGCGATTGAACGACCAGAGCGCCCAGATACAAATTGCAAGGCAGGCAACCACGATCGCGATGAGCGAGACGAGCATGGTGATGCGTTGTTGGTTCGCCTGGTCGGCAAAGGATTGTTCTTCGCTCTTGATGGTATCGAGGTGCGCTATGTCAAAGTGCGCATTCGGGTCTTTTTGGGTGACGCCGCTGAACCATCCTGGATCGCAGGCAACACGGATCTCAGCATAACTGCCGGCGCTCAGATGAGGAACGTCGCAGGTGATCTGACCAGTAGTGTCGTCGATCGCGACCGTTGCATCGAGCGGACCATGTCCCCAGGCAGAAATCGTTTCGCCCTTCACGATCTTCTCGCCTGCAGGTACGGGCATGTTCAGGGTAAGCGAGATGTTGTCGGAGTCTTCTGCCCAGCCTTTGCCGACGAACTGCCAGTAGAGTTCGGCGGTGTCGTTATAGATCTGAACCGCATTCAGAACACGATAGTTGAGGGTGACCGTGGCTTCTTCATCGTCGAAGTTGTAGAACACATAAACGGCATCTTCGGCGCCGTCAAATGAATAAGCCGCCTTGCTGGGCCCGCCAGCACTTCGCCAACTTGTTTGGAAAGGAACAGAGGGGAGCGTGGTCGTCTTTCCACCTGCGGTCACCTTGACGCTTTCGATCTCGATTCCTGCTCCGCTGGGAAGATTGTTGAAGTTCCACCAAACTGCCGTGAAGCTGCCATCAAAATCGAACGTGCGGTCTTCGCTCACGGAAAGGTCGCCTGCGCTATCGGCACTTGCTTCGATCTGCACATCGGGCATCGTGTAGGATTTCGCAAACGCAGCGGTAGGGCTGCTGGTAAGGCAGAAGCCAACGCTAAGACAAAATGCCAGAACAAGCACAATGTGCAAAAGATGGTTTCTTTGAAGGTATGAACGGTTTTGCACCAGTGTCCTCCTTGCAAGTTCACCGCTCTGGCGGTATCATTTCAACTTGTCTGCAAAAGTGGAGAGCTGACCGAGAGGCCGAAGGTGCTCGCCTGCTAAGCGAGTATACCCCAAAAGGGTATCTGGGGTTCGAATCCCCAGCTCTCCGCCACTTTTTTCTTATGTTTTCCCAGGTAGCACCCATTATAACATCCGCTAGCTCCCGCTAATTCCCGATATTTTATGCAGCAAATCTACCTGCGGTTACGTATTTTGTTAGCCTTGGCTGAAAAGTAACAATGCAGCAAAATGCAGCAGAGATCCAACGAATAACAGCACCTAATCAGTGTCGTTCTTTCGTCGATATGCTAGCGGAGAACTACGCTTTCATCTTGGACAGTTTTGGGAGACAAAGAAGGGCACCCTTCGGAAAGAGCGCCCTTCAAGTTACTTCACCGCTTATTGTTTATTCGAGAGCTAATCAGAGTTCGATGATGCGTTCTGACCCATCGATGTCAGCGATCTTCGCGATGCCATTCTTCACAGAGAAGAACGTGAGGCGGGGATCGTTGGGACCCTCGTAGGTTTCGCCGAGGCCGGTCATGTGCTCATAGCCTGCGATGCGCGTTGCTTCGCTCACGATATCTTCCAGATCGGCTTCGCCCGTTACTACGATCCAAGGCTGTCCCGGATGCCAACCCGATGCTTCGAACTTAGGGTTCGCCTCGAGCTGAGCATAGACATCTTTATTGGTCGCAGTGCAGAACCACAGCTTACCACCGTCTTCAGCCGCGAAGCTGAACGGACGAACGTGCGGTTGATCGCCTTCGCAGGTTGCAAAGAACCAGGCCGGAATATTGGTTAAGTAGTCGATCACTTCATCCATGTGTTGCTCCTTACAGTCCGAATGATCCCATGACGATATTAACTAGAATAACGCAGGCAAGCCCGCATACTAAATAGAGAAGACCACCTAGATCGCATTTCTGAAACCGAAGCTCATGGAGCGAGGTGCGGTTGGCGCCACCATGGTAGCAGCGAGCATCCATGCCGAGCGAGAGCGTTTCTGCATGGCGAAATGCGCTCGTGAACAGCGGCACGATGAGCGCCACCATCATCGAGAAGGTGCCACGCGCGTTCGTTTTGAAGTTCGCGCCACGCGACATCTGCGCGCGATAGATGGTCTGAAGTTCAGTGGCGAACTGCGGCAAGAAGCGCAGCGCGATGCCCATCATGGTCGCAAGTTCGTGGGCGGGAACGCCGAAGCGTTTGAAGGGCTTCAGTAGCTCCTCAAAGCCGTCGGTGATATTGAGCGTGGTGGTCGAGAGCGTGAGCAGGCTCATGCCGAGCAAGAGGAGCGTAAGGCGGATCACGATGAACAAGCATTGATTCAATCCTTGTTCGCTGATGCAGATGATGCCGAATTGAAAATAGATCTGACCGCCTTGCACAAAGAAGATGTTCAACAGACCGGTGAATACCACCAGAATAGCGAGGGGCGCGATGCTCACGAAGGCCTGCTTGATCGATATCTTCGCGAAGAAGAACATGCCGAACGTGAATAGCGCTGCCACGGCGAGCGCAACGTAGCTCTGCGCCGCGAACACGACCACCATGAACAGGATCGAAAGCAGGAGCTTTGCACGAGGATCCATGCGATGCACGACCGAATCGCGCGAGATGTATCGTCCGAAGATGGTCTGCAGGTTCACGGCTTACCTGCTTTCTAAGAGGGCAACGAGGTGCTCGGCTAGCGTTTCGGGGGAGTAGAGTCCCTCTTCGAGCGGTACGCCAAGCTCGCGCAGTTCGTTGGCCATGCGCTGAGCGTGCGGGACGCCAAGGCCAATCTGGCGCAGCTCAACAGGATGAGAGAATACTTCTTCAGGGGTACCCAAAAATGCGATCTCGCCTCGATCGAGCACGAGCACACGGTCGGCCAAGCGCGCGATATCGTTCATGTTGTGGGAAACCATCACGAGCGTGATGCCGCGTTTATGCAGGCGATCGATGAAGCCGAGGAATTCATTGCGCGAAGCAGGGTCGAGGCCAGCCACCGGTTCATCGAGCACGAGGGTGGTCGGTCGCATGGCGAGCACACCTGCAAAGGCGACGCGGCGCTGTTGTCCGCCAGAGAGCTCGAAAGGAGAACGGTCCTTGAAGGTTTCATAGTCAAGTTCGACTAGCTCGATCGCGTCCTTCACACGCTGTTCGACCTCTGTTGCATCGAGGCCCAAGTTGCGAGGGCCAAACGCCACGTCTTCATAGACGGTTGCTGCGAAGAGCTGGTTTTCGGGATACTGGAAGACAACGCCGATGTCGCCACGGGCTTCGTTAGCGGTCTTCTTGTCGGCAAGGTCTTGTCCGTCCCAGAGCACCTTACCGCGCGTGGGGTTGATCACGCCGTTCAGGTGCAGCACAAGCGTGGATTTCCCTGATCCAGTGTGGCCAGCGATCGCCAAGAATTCACCATCGGCGATTTCGAAGGATATGTCGTTCAAGGCCCAAAGGGGTTCTTGACCTTCTTTGATCTGGCGTTTCGTTAGAGGTGTGTAGGTGTAGCTGACGTGTTCGAATACAAGAGCCATAACGCCTCCTTCAAAGGTTCGCGATCGACGAAGGTGGGAATATCGATGCCTTTGTCTTGCAAAAGACGGGAGAGTTGCGTTGCGAAAGGTATGTCGAGGTTAAGCTTGCGCAACTCGGCATCTTGCGTGAGCACCTCTTCGGGGGTGCCATCGAGCACGATCTTGCCTTCGCGCAATACGAGCACGCGATCGGCTTCGGCGGCCTCTTCCATGTAGTGGGTGATCATGACGATGGTCATGCCCTGTGCATGCAGTTCCTTGCATACGCGCATGAGTCCGCGCCTGCCGCGCGGATCGAGCATGGCTGAAGCTTCGTCGAAGATGAGGATCTGCGGCTCCATGGCCAAGATGCCTGCGATCGCGACACGTTGCTTCTGGCCGCCAGAAAGTGCGTTGGTCTCGCGCTTCTCGAAGCCGGTCAAGCCAACTTGTGCAAGCGCTGCTTCAACACGTTCGCGCAGTTCTGGATTGGGAATGCCAAGGTTCTCAGGACCGAATGCCACATCGTTTTCGACCAGGCTCGCTACGATCTGATCATCGGGGTTCTGGAATACCGAGCCTGCTTTCGAGCGGATAGCAAATGTATTTTGGGCATCGGAGGTGATGAGCCCATCAACCTTCACCTCGCCTTTATCGGGTAGCAGCAATGCGTTGATCAATTTCGCAAACGTGGATTTGCCCGAGCCATTAGCACCGAGCACGCACACGAATTGACCTTGCGGAATCTCTACCGAAAGGTCCTCGAGCACATAGCTTTCGTTCGTGTAGGTAAAGGAGACGTCTTCGAAGGAGATCATCTAGGCGCGACCCTTCTTCTGATCCTTCTTTGGCGTGATCAGGTTCGAGATCGACTTGTAGATGATGAGCGTGAGGACGGAATTGAGCGCGCCCTTCAAGAGGTTGAACGGAATGAGAATCGGCACGATCATCGCGATTACGGCATCGAGCGGTACGCCGAGCCATGCGGGCGTGATGACCAGATTGCCGAGCACCGCGCCGACAACTGCCAGCAACGTGCCAACGACCAGCGCGATGATAGCGCCAGCGAACGTATGCATGCGTTTGTAGATGAGCGCGGCAGGCAAAACGTAGAAGAGCACTACGATGATGTTCATAACCGCACCACTGAAGTCTGCCATGAGCAGGCCATGGAGGATAGCGGTGAGGATGCCGACCGCAACACCGCCACCAGGACCATAGGCGAAGCCAGCCACCATGGCAGGCATGTTCGAGGCATCGAACTTGAGCCAGGTTACGCCAGGAAGCAGAGGGAACTCGATGAATGAGAGCAGTACGCCAATGGCGGTCATGAGCGCCATGGTAACGAGCTGGCGTGTGCTCCATTTGTTCGTGTTTGCAGTTGTGTTCGTTGGCGTTCCGGCCATTGAGTTCCTCCTGAGATCTGTCTACACATAAAAAAGAATACGACATCCGCCGTATTCTTTAAGTTACTGTGGCGCCCCCGAGAGGACTTGAACCTCCGACGCACGGTTTAGGAAACCGACGCTCTATCCGCTGAGCTACGGGGGCGTGCGAATAACGGTTCAATCATTCTAGCACGAAGCCCTTTGCGATCGAGGTCCATCCTCGATCGTTGTAGTTATTCGGACAGAATCAGGCTTAGGCTGAACCGCTCGAGACCGTGATGGTCACGCGGCTGCCCTTGTTGGCTTTGCCGACCACATCTTGCGAGATGACAAGTCCTTTTTCAACAGTGCCGCTTGCCATGTGCTTCACGGATACCTCAAAGCCCGCGTTCTTCAGAGTTGAAGTTGCGTCTGCTTCGGATTCGCCGACCACATTAGGGACCTGAGCTTCTTCCGGACCATTGGAGATCGCAATGGTGACGGTTGAGCCTTTAGGAGCGGTTCCAGAAGGATCTTGTGAGATAACGCGTCCTTCGGGGGTATTGCTGCTGTAGCGATAGCTTGTGTTCACTTTGAAGCCAGCGTTCTTAAGCGAGTTTTCGGCATTCGAAACCGTTGCTCCTACCACATTGGGAACCGAGACATTCTCGGCACCTTTCGAAAGATGGAAGACAACGGTGTCGCCTTTGTTGAGCGATGAGCCTGCAGGTTGATCCTGGCTGGCCACGCAGCCTTCCTTTACGTTCTCAGAGAAGGTTGATTCACCTTCTTGACCGTTGAGACCATAGGAGGAAAGCGTACGCATCGCCTCTTCAGAAGTTTGTCCCTTAAGATCAGGTACTGATACTTGTTCAGTTCCCTTTGAAATGTTCAGATCGATGCGACTGCCCTTGACCGCTTCTTGGCCACCAGGGGGGTTGGTGCTTACTATGCGACCCGAATCAACCGTTGAGCTAAAGACTTCTGTTTCGGCGCCGATCTTGAAGCCAGCTTCTTCGAGTGTGGTCTTCGCTTCGCCGAGCGCCATGTTGGTAACAACAGGCACGGTGGCGCGCTCGCCATTTCCGCCGAGAGAAAAGGCGGAAATGCCGACGATAACTGCGATGATGGCCACAACGATCACGCCGATGATAACTTTTTTCTTGTTGTCATTTTGCGGAGGCTGCTGCGGCTTCCCTGAACGGAAATTCGTGGTTGCACCAGCGCCCATCGTGTTCGTGCCAATCGGTTTCGGCATAACGGCGGTGCCATCCATAGGAGGAATGCCAGCGCCAAGCACCTGAGTGCGATCATTGTGAACGCCAAGACCAGGAACGGGCCTACCTGCGAGATAGTCATTCAAGGCCTGGCGCATCTCCTGCGCATTCGCAAAACGTTGCGCGGGATCTTTTTCCATCGCCTTCAGGATGATAGCCTCGAGCACTGGGTCAATATCGGGGTTGATCGAACGTGGAGCGGCAGGCATCTCATTCACTTGCTTGACCGCAACGCTTACTGAATCAGTTCCCTCGAAGGGAAGGCGACCAGTGGTCGCTTCATAGAGTACGACGCCGAGTGAATATACGTCGGAAAGACCGGTGAGATCCTTGCCTTGTGCCTGTTCGGGGGAGATATAGTGGGCGGTACCGAGTACGGTGGCTGTTTGGCTTAAGCCCGCATCTCCTGCGCGCGCGATGCCGAAGTCCATGACCTTGATGTTGCCATCGGGTTGGATCATGATGTTCTGCGGTTTGATATCGCGATGGATGATGCCGCCTTCATGGGCGACTTGGAGCGCTTGCGCCACCTGTGAGCCGATCTCAGCAGCTTTTCGTTGGTTGATCGCACCGCGTTCTTTGATCGCGGTTTTCAGATCGGTCCCCTTGAGGAACTCCATGACGATGTAGTAGGTATCGCTTTCGGCATCCAGACCCCAGTCATAGATGCTCACGATATAAGGGCTCTGCAGTTTTGCCGCCGATGCAGCTTCTTGGCGAAAGCGCGCTTGAAAGGTCTGGTCAGCTGCGTATTGCGGCAGCATGACCTTCACGGCAACCACGCGGTCCAGCACGGTATCGTGAGCGCGATACACTTCTGCCATACCACCGATGCCAACGCGTTCGATGAGCTGATAGCGGTTGTTCAATGTCATGCCCGTCATGCTTCCAGCCACGTTTAATCTCCTTTTGGAATCCATGCTTGAGCGCTATTGTTGTGCTTAAGCATACCATCATATCCTAATAAGATGGTCATTTTATGACCCCTTGCACTTGTAAGGCGGTGCGGAGCACTCCCTGAGCGCGCGATGCTGCTCCTCCCGGAAGATCCGAGCCTTCCTCGAGCACGATCGCGACGACTACTCTTGAATTTTCTGAAGGGCCGATGCCCACGAACCAGCTATCGTCGATGGGTTTGCCGGTTTCCGCGGTACCCGTCTTACCTGCGATCTTAACGCCTGAAACTGCTGCAGCACCGCCTGTGCCCGATGCAACAACACCTTCGAGCACCGATTTTACGCGGTTTGCGGTTGCGGAGTTCGTTGCTGTCATGAGCGTTGAGGGCGAAGCAGTGAAGCTGCATTTTCCTTCAGCGTTATAGATGCTATCGACCAGATAAGGTTTTTGGATCACGCCATTATTCGCGATCGCGCAGCCTACCATTGCCATTTCGAGCACGGTTGATTGCGGACCAGCGGGGCTTTCATGTTCGCCAACCGGCTCGCCTGCGGCTGCCCATGCCGTTTCCCACTCGGTCATTTCCTCGGGTTTGGGCATGAGTGATTTAGCGAGTGGCAGATCGAACTTGATGTCTTGGTCGAAGCCGAAATCCTCGGCAGTTTTTACAAGCATCTCAGCTCCCATTTCCACGCCAAGCTGTGCATAGACCGTGTTTGCAGAAACTTCGGTCGCACGTGCGAGTGTGATCTCGCCATAGCTACGGCCATTGAAGTTGGTGATGTCGCCGTTGCCGATCTTCATGGAGCCAGGTGCCTTGAATACGCTCGATTCGGTGGCGACGTTGTTCTCGAGCGCACCGGTAAGGGTAACGATCTTGAAGGTCGATCCGGGTGGATAAAGCGCCTGAGTGGCGCGATTGTAGAGCGCTGAAGAATCCGACGAGTTCGAGCTGTTCTGCAAGAGCGTTTCGATATCGGCAGCATTGTAGGTAGGCGAAGAGGCGAGCGCGAGCACTGCACCGGTCTTCGGATCGATGACGACGCATGCACCTGAGAAGCCCTCAAGCGCATCTTGCGCGGCCTTCTGGATGGTGGAGTTGATCGTAAGCTTCACGTCGTTACCTGCGGCACTATTGCCGGTCGAGGCATTGAGCACATCGGTCCAGGAGGCATAGTTGCGCTGTCCTTTAAGTGTGTCGTTGTAGCTTGATTCGATGCCGGCGGTGCCGAATTTCTCTGAAGCATAGCCCACTACGTGCGCTGCGAGCGTGCCCGCCGGATAGACGCGCTTATAGGTGCCGTCGGACTGTTCGACGCTTTGCGCGAGGACCACGTTGTCGTAGGTGGATATGGTGCCGCGCTCGGTCTTCGATTCCTTCACGAGCGTGTGATTATTGATGGGCATGTTCTTATATTCGTCTGCTTGAACGACCATGATCATGGTGAGGTTAGCGACGAGCAGCGCGAAGAGCACCGAGAAGGCGATCATGGTGTTCGTGATGCGCTTGCCGAGGGATACGCGTCCAAGCACGCCTTCAGCGGAGATGTTGCCGGTGCCCGATGCTATCTCCGATTCCACTCCGGTCGATTGATCGCCGCACTTGAGCAAGAAGCCCACAGCGATGAAGCTCGCGAGTAGCGAAGAGCCACCTTGGCTTACGAAGGGAAGTGTGAGACCGGTAAGAGGGATGAGGCGCGTAACGCCGCCAACGATGATGAATGCCTGCAGCACGATCGTCGCGGTAAGACCAACCGCGATAAAGGAGCTCACATCCGATTTTGCGCGTGCAGCAGTGACGAGGCCGCGGATCGCGAAGCAAAGGTAGAGCAAGAGCAAGCCTGCCGCGCCGAGAAGCCCTGTCTCTTCAGCGATGGCTGCGAAGATGAAGTCCGATTCGACAATGGGGATGTTATCAGCCAAGCCGCTGCCGATGCCTACGCCGAACAAACCGCCATCTGCCATCGAGAAGATGGATTGCACGAGCTGGTAGCCCGTGTTGGTGGGGTCAGCGAAGGGGTCGAGCCAGGTATCGACGCGCACCTGTACATGTGAAAAGAAGAAAAAGAGGATGACCGCACCTATGGCGATCGTGAGCAAACCTACGATCAGGTAGAACTTCTTGCCGCTTGCTACGTAGAGCATAGTGAGGAACACGAAGTAGACGATGAGCGCTGAACCAAGATCCTTCTCAAAGACAACGATGGCCATAGAGAGCAGCCACATGATAAGGAGCGGCAGCAGCGTGGAGAGGTCGGGGAATTTGAACGGCCCTACCTTGTGCGTGAAAACGGAGAGCATCTCGCGGTTTTGGGCGAGATATCCTGCTAAGAAGAGCACGATGAATATCTTGGCGATCTCTCCTGGCTGGAATGAAAAGCTCCCGATCGAAAGCCAGATGCGGCTACCGTAGATCTCGTTGCCAATGCCAGGAAGCAAAGGGGAAAGAAGCAGGATGAGGCCGATGACCATGAGGGTGTATTTGTAGTTGGCAGTCTTATCCATATTCTTCATGAATATAATGACCGCTATCATGAAGATGATACCTAATACCAACCAAGCGACTTGTCGTACTGCCAGGTCAGGAGCGAGACGCGTTACGAAAGCGATGCCGATCGAGGAGAGCGCGAAGCAGATCGGCAGAATCGCCGGGTCGGCCGCGGGTGCGAATTTGCGCAGAGCTAGATGCGAGACGATGAACGAGGCGAAGATACCCACCGGCACGCCGATGCTTGCCCAACCGAGTTCTTCGCCCTGATTGAGGGCGATCATCGCGAAGAGCAGAATAGCGAGCGGAGCCGCTATGCAAAGGAGTGCAAGTTCGATATTGCGGCGGGTCATGGCCTAGCGTCCACCTCCGTTGTTGCCTGAGTTGTTCGCAGGCTGTGCGGTCGTGGCCGCTTGTGCTTGCTGAGCCTCGGCTTCTCCGCGTGCGATCTCTTCTTCGTACCCGGCGATAAGGCTGTTCGCTTCATCGATGCTGGAGACGCTCATACCTTCCTTGATGCGGTTTGCTACACCTGGTTGGAGCTTATCGACATCGACATTGGTAGTGTGGTCGAGCGTAGAGAGCTTGATGCCCATGAAATCGTCCGGCGTACCGCGATAGACGCTCACTTTGCCATTCTCTTCTATAAGATAGGCTGAATTGCTGATGAAGGCATAGCCGCCGAAGCCTGCCGCAAAGATGACTGCAACGAGCGCAATGGCAAGACCGATATAGAAAACGCGGCTTTTATGCGCTCTCTTCTTTTCGCGCACTTCGCTAAACCCCGGCACATCCGCCACAACGACAGTTACGTTATCAGCACCACCATTCTCAAGGGCGGCAGTGACCAATTCATCGGCACAATGCTGCGCATCGCTTTGCCTGCGCATGATCGATTCGATCGCGTTGTTCGAGATCATGGAGCTCAGACCGTCGGAGCAAAGCAGTATACGATCACCTGCGTCTACGTTGAGTTCGTAGATGTCGGGTCGCATGTGTATGTCGGAACCAATCGCGCGGGTGATGACCGAACGATTCGGGTGTACGCGCGCTTCTTCGGGGGTAATCTGACCAGCTTCGATGAGGTCAGCCATGAGCGAGTGATCACGCGTGATCTGCTGTAGGTGGCCTTTGTGCAAAAGGTAGGCGCGCGAATCGCCTACCTGCGCGATGAGCAGGCGCTCGCCTTCGAGCATGGCAGCGGTGAGCGTGGTGCCCATGCCGTCGCGCCCGATGCCTTGGCGGGGGGCCTTCATCACGTTGTAGTTGGCTGCTTCAACCGCAGCGGTGAGTCCTTCGGCATCGAGATGGCTGGGTGCGAGTTCGGCAAGCGTATTCACGGTAATCTCAGAAGCGATCTCGCCTGCTTCATGACCGCCCATGCCATCTGCTACGGCAAAAAGTGGCGGAATGATGATGAGACTGTCTTCGTTGTGATCGCGCACGTAGCCAATGTCTGTGCGGCTTCCGAAAGATATGTCTTGACCGGCTGTGTTTTTGTTGCTGTTGGTGGTCATTTATGCGTACCTTACCCTTATGGTCACATCGCCGACCATTACGCGGTCGCCGTTCTTGAGTGCGGTTGGTTCTGATATATGCATGCCGTTGACGGCGGTTCCGTTGAGCGACCCCATGTCTTCAATGAAGAGATTCTGCCCCATGAGCACGAAGCGTGCGTGGCGGGAAGAGACATATTCTGCGCCGATGACGATATCGGCTCCAGGGCTTCTACCGACCACGATCGGACCATGAACATCGATCGCGGCACCTCGTAGCTCTTTCGGGCCTTTCTCGACTGCCACGGACCAGGCCTTCTCTTTTTTGCGCTGTCCCTTCACGAGGCCGATACCCGTTTTCATGATGGCGAAGAGAAACAGGTAGAGCAGTGCTACGAATAACAATCGACCAATTAAAAGAACGATGTCTATCACGGGGTTACCTTACTGACGAACTGCTTGAACAGGCGATGCGCGAACGCGGCTGGCGAAGTGGTTATCATGAACGGGTCTAGCGAAACGTGAAGAGGAATGTTGTCGTGCCAACCGTGATACGATCACCATCGTTTAAGAGCACCGAGGCGATGTGCTTTCCATTAACGAGTGTGCCATTGGTTGAGCCAAGATCGGCGAGCCCCCAAACGTTGGGCGATTCGCGGAAGATCTCTGCATGCGTGCGGCTTGCATTGAGGTCGTCGAGCACGATGTCGCAGTTGGTGGCACGTCCGATGAGCACGCGGGGGTTGGTAAGCGGGAAGGAGCGATCGGTGGTCAGGTTGATAAGGGCGGCCGTTGGCTCGGCAGATGCGGTCTGCTGGCGGTCGAACATCATCGTATTGGGGACCGGGATAGGCTCTGCCACCGAAGCGGGTTGCGCTTCAAGTTGGTAGGAATTTGGATCTTGCGGATAGTTCGGTGCATAAGATTGAGCGTTCTGCGGATAGCTATTGGGTTGCATATAATCATGCGGCTGGGGTTGCTGATAGGGATTTGCCTGCGGGCGTGCAGACGCACCATAGCCAGGCTGTTGGGCAAGACCGTAGCGTTCGAGTTCTTCGTTGCGCAGTTGCGCGATGATCGGTGCCGATACGAGTTCGGCGATCACGTCAAATTTGCCATGCTTGAGATCGTCGTCGACCATGAAGCGCACGAGCGGTGCGCCATCCATGACCAAACCCTCTTCGTTGGCCTTAGCACGCAGATAAGTTTCGGTTTCCCCTGCGAGGGTGGGGTACATGCCGAAAAGGCGGCGATCATCATCGGGATTCACGAGCACGGTATAAAGCGTAGGAGCATACTCTTTGCCAGCGCCAACGGTCTTTTCGCGGCGCATCTGCTTCTCTGCTTTCTTGGTAATTTGAACGGGGGAGATAGGAGCATCGAAGAGCTTGTCGTTTATGCCTTCGAAACCGTCTTCGACGCGACGTTCAAATTTCGAGAAAAGTCCCATGGATGTTCTCCTCACATAACACGTGCTATTCAGCATAGAACTATCAATATCTTGCCATAAATAGCGTTTTTTACTGCTTAAATCTATGCAATCGCCATATAGGTGGCTAGAGTATCGGCACTGATGGCACGAAGAGAGCGTTAACGTACAAATCTGTAAGGAGCAAAGGGCTGCTGGCAACGGTTTGCGTATACTGCTCTGGCCGAGAATCGTACCGATGAATTTGAAGCTGGGGTGTTGCGAACGGGCAGCTTGTGGGGTATGCTGAACAGCACAACTTATGCGGGCGTGGCGGAATTGGCAGACGCGCTAGCTTCAGGTGCTAGTGAGCTCCGGCTCGTGAAGGTTCAAGTCCTTTCGCCCGCACCACAAAAATCAAAACCGCTTTAAGCGGTTTTTATTTTTGTGTGGGGCGAACTTGGGCGAAGCCCAAGAAGCGCAAGCGCTGGACTTGAATCGAAGAAGGTTCACCGCACTGCTAGGCTGAAAGCCGAGCAGTGCTGGCATCTGGGTCAAGGCTTGCGAAGCAACCGCGAAGCGGCTTGGCCTTGACACAGATGAACCCTTTCGCCCGCACCACGCTCATTACGCCGTTCTGTCGAATGGCTTTTTCTTTCGTCGTTTTACAAACGACGAAGTCTCGACGCTGCGAAGAGATACCGTGCCTCATCTTGCCCCTTGTTTCAGGCACGTCGTTGGGCAAACCCAACTTGGCCTGAAGGCGGGGCAATCTGAGGCACGGTATCTCTTCTCGCTGACCTGTGTTCAACCTGAAAGACAAAAAATTTGCTGTATTTCTCATGTGAAATAAAACTAGAAGGATTTGTCCATATGAATTGCGCGGAGCGAACAATAAGAGGTACTTTCCATGGATCTTCGTTTCTCCCGCACCACTAACTAAGTTAATGTTTCCCTAGCCATAAATGCAGGTTCTTTTGTGCTTTATTGCGCTAAACTCTTCCTATTCTTATGTATGAGAGGCTCAATCAATGAATATCTGGCAAAAGTGGAATAGCATCAGCTTGGTGAAGCGCATCTTGGTCGGCCTGGTCATCGGCGCGATCTTAGGATTCTGTGTTCCTGCAGGAAACGAGGTCATCGCTTTGCTCGGCGATCTGTTCGTTGGTGCCTTGAAGGCGGTTGCTCCTGTCCTGGTGTTCTTTTTGGTCATCAGTGCGCTTGCAAACGCGAAGAGCGCAGGCTCGATGGGTACAGTCATCGTGCTCTATATCATCTCAACCTTAGTTGCTGCATTGATCGCTGTTTGTGCGAGCTATTTGTTCCCTACGGTCGTTCCCATGCTCGAACCCGCTGCCGATCAGGCATCGCCTGAAGGATTGGGCGAAGTGCTCACAACCTTGCTCATGAATGTGGTAGCCAACCCTGTCGGAGCGCTCATGAATGCGAATTACCTGGGCATCTTAGCATGGGGCGTGGTTTTAGGCATTGCACTGCGTGCTGCAAGTCAGCATACGAAAGACGTCTTCACCGCGGTTTCCGATGCTATTTCGAAGGTGGTTAGCTGGATCATCAGCTTCGCTCCCATCGGCATTCTGGGCTTGGTATACGTGGCAGTTTCTGAAAACGGTGCCGAGATCTTCATCACCTATGGTCATCTTATCGCGGTGTTGGTGGGCTGCATGCTCTTCATTGCGCTCGTTACCAACCCGCTCATCGTATTCATTGCTACGCGCAAGAATCCTTACTATCTCGTTCTGCGTTGCTTGAAAGATTCGGGCATTACCGCGTTCTTCACACGCAGCTCTGCGGCGAACATCCCGGTGAACATGGAATTGTGTCGCAGGCTCGGCCTCGAGAAGGATAACTACTCGGTTTCCATTCCGCTTGGTGCGACCATCAATATGGCGGGCGCTGCGGTCACGATCACCGTTATGGCCATGGCGGCGGCTGCGTCGCTCGGCATCACGGTCGATCCGGTGATGGCGTTCATCTTGAGCGTGCTTGCGGCGATCTCGGCCTGTGGTGCTTCTGGTGTTGCGGGAGGGTCGCTTCTGCTCATTCCGCTTGCTTGTTCACTGTTCGGCATCGGCAACGATGTGGCCATGCAGATGGTGGCGATTGGTTTCATCATTGGCGTTATCCAAGATTCGATGGAAACAGCGATCAATTCTTCTTCGGACGTGATCTTCACGGCAACTGCTGAATACCGTGCGATGGCGAAGAAGGGGCTTACCTTCAAGATGGGTAGGGATGCTTCGGGTCCTGAACCGCAGAACGCCATTGGCGCGACCAACTTCGATGAGCCTTCGCAAAAGGCTGAACAGGAAGCTCTTCAAGACGAAAACCAATGATCGAACTTTAGCAACGAGAATCACCACATATACGATGCGATAGGAAAGGACCTCTCTTGAACTACATTCACTGCTTGAACAATATCTCTGCCCAAGGAACCGATCTTCTCACAAGCGATTATGAACTCACTGACAACATTGAAGCTGCACAGGGTATTCTCGTGCGCAGTGCAGGCATGCTCGACATGGAGTTCTCTGAGAATCTTCTCGCGATCGCACGTGCTGGTGCGGGCGTAAACAACATCCCGCTTGAGCGTTGTGCCGAAGAAGGCATCGTTGTGTTCAATACACCAGGCGCGAATGCTAATGCGGTGAAGGAGCTCGTGCTGTGCGGCATGTTGCTCGCAAGCCGTGGCATCGTGGGCGGTATCGAATGGTGTAAGGAGAACGCTGAAGATCCTGCGATCGGTAAGACCGCTGAAAAGGCGAAGAAGCAGTTCGCTGGGCGCGAGATCAAAGGCAAGACGCTCGGTGTTATCGGCCTTGGTGCGATCGGCGCTGAAGTTGCGAACGCAGCACTCGGTCTCGGCATGGAGGTCATGGGTTACGATCCGTTCGTTTCCGTCAATGCTGCCTGGAAGGTGCTGCCAGCAGTTCAGCATGTTACCGACCTTGCCGATATCTATCGCGAATGCGATTACATCACCATCCATGTGCCAGCGGTCAATGGCACGATCGGCATGATCGATGAAGCTGCTTGTGCGCTCATGAAAGAGGGTGTGGTGTTCCTGAACTTCTCGCGCGACACGCTCGTTGATGCGCCTGCTATGGCCTCTGCACTCGCGTCGGGCAAGGTAGGCTGCTATGTGACCGACTTTGCAACGCCTGAAGTCATGGCTATGGAGAATGCGATCGTGCTGCCGCATCTCGGCGCTTCTACTGAAGAGGCGGAAGACAATTGCGCACGCATGGCGGTCGTTGAGCTGATGGATTACATCGATAACGGCAACATCGTGAATTCCGTGAATTATCCAGCTTGCCAAGCAGGTGTTTGCCCAGAGGGTATGTTCCGCATCGCGGTGCTCTACAATTCGTCCGATCTTGCTATGGGTAGCGTGACCGAGATCCTCGAGCCGATCGTTGCTGAATTCGACATGGTCGACAACCAGCGTGATGAGCATGGCTATGCGCTCATTACGCTCACGGAGAACCTAGCCGATGAGGTGCTCGAGCGCATCGCTGAGCTCGATGGTGCTTATCTGGTCCGCCGCGTGAAATAAAAGGTTAAGCAAAGCTATTCAGCAAAGCCTTCGTCGACGATGCGTTCAACGTCATCTGCTGCAGTGGTCGCCAGTTCATCGCAGCGTTCGTTCTCTGGATGCCCCGCATGTCCTTTCACCCAATGGAAAGCGATCGTGTGGGGCTTCATCACTTCTAAAAGACGCGTCCAAAGATCCTTATTCTTCACGGGCTCTTTTTTCGCATTCTTCCAACCGCGTTTGAGCCAGCCTTCTACCCAGTGTTGGTTGAAGGCATCGACAACATATTTTGAATCCGAGTACACGTCCACTTCGCAGGCATGCTTGAGCGCCTCGAGTCCGCGAATGACCCCCAATAACTCCATACGATTGTTGGTTGTGCAGATATAGCCTTGCGAAAGCTCTTTGGTGTGAAGCTGCCCTTGTGCATCCGTGAACGTGAGCACGACCCCATAGCCGCCGGGGCCTGGATTGCCGCGTGCGGCGCCATCGCTATAGAGGTTCACGTGTGTCATGGGCTCGTCTCGTTTCGGTTCTGTTCGGTTCGGGTCTCAGGTTTCGGGTGCTGGTCGTTCAAGGGCTGTTGTTTAGTGCAGTCTTATCGGCAAGCCGCCAGAATGGTCTTGCGCAATGCATCCATGCCCGTGCCTTTTTCTGAAGAGGTAAGAATCATCTCAACTTCGGGGCCGAGGTCGAGCTGTTTGCGCAAGGCTGCGATCTGCTTGTTCGCTTGGTTCTTGCTTACTTTATCAGCCTTGGTGAGCGCGATAACGAAGGGTAGTTCGCAGGCTTTCAGAAATTCGATCATCTGCTCATCGAGTTTGCTCGCAGGGTGGCGGATATCGATGAGTGAAACCACGAGTGCGTAGAAGCGGTATTGATCGAAGTAGCCGTTGATCATCTCTGACCAGCGACCGAGTTCTGATTTGGCCACTTTCGCGTAGCCGTATCCCGGCAGGTCAACGAGGTCGATCGCGTCGTTTCCGAAGAAATTGATCGTACTCGTTTTTCCCGGCATTTGGGAAACGCGTGCGAGTTGCTTGCGGTTCAGAAGCTTGTTGATGAGCGAGGATTTCCCCACGTTGGAGCGACCAACGAAAGAAACTTCCGGTAATTTGGAAGCGGGAATCTGTGCTGAGGTGCCATAGGCGCCTTTGAATTCTATGTTGTTAAGATCCATAAGCCTCGTTCGTTATGGGCGTTGTGTAGCAACTTAATTACAGTTCCAGTCGTGCGGTCTTCGCATTGAGAAAGACAACTACGGTTAGACTATAAACAAGAATACCTCTTGGGAGCAACTCGATCTTATCCGATCCGTCGGTTCGTAACAGCGGGCGGTTCGCGAATATCGAGCGGAAAGATAACGGAAACGGTCATGGAACAGCTTGCGAATTTTGTGACATACATCACTGATTCGAACGTGTGGGGAAGGATCCTCATTGCGGCTGTCGTTGTGCTGGTCGTTGCTGTTCTGTGCCATCTTGCCATCAAGGCGATACAGCGGTTGCTCGCGCTTGAGAGCGTATCCCTTTCGCAGACCTCCATCGTAGTGAACATCGTGCGCATCGTGGTATGGGGTGTGGCGATCTGCTTCATCGCCGATGTGTGCTTCGATGTCAATATGACAGCGGTCATCGCCGCTTTAGGCGTTGGCGGCATCGCGATCTCACTCGGTTTTCAAAATACGCTTTCGAATCTCTTCGGTGGTGTTCAGGTAACTCTGACCCATGTGATCAAGCCAGGCGACAATATCCAGGTGGGTACGAATCAAGGGGTGGTTGAAGATATCAATTGGAGCTATACCACCATCCACAACCTCAACAATGAAACGGTCATCATTCCCAATTCGGTCATGGCGAACAATGCCGTGAAGCATCTGCCCCCTGTTGACCATGTAACCGTACCTATTGTGGTGATGAAGGATCTGAGCGATCTGGATTCGCTTGCCGATCAGATCGAGAATGCTGCTGCTGAAGCGGCTCGAACAATCACTACTATCGTGAAAGACCCTGTTGTTTCTTTCAATAAAGTGACGAACTACGGTCTCTATGGGTCGATCGCGCTCATGATCGGCGACGGATCGAAGGCGAGTGCGGTTTCCGATGCGATTACGCGTGCGGTCGCGCCACTTGTGCAGGACGACCGTATTCAGAGGTTCGAGGCTGCAACTCCGCCGAAGGTATCGTCATAATAGGCTTTGATAAAGACATGAATCGTTTGAGTATGCTCAAGGTAATTACGGTAGAACAGCAGAAAACTAGCCAACCGTCGTGCACGGAGCCCCGCTCAATTGCGGAATTTCTGGGACGTTTCTCTATTGGAACATAATCTTGGTATCATTTTATGATGCACATCCGATTACCAGGATGTTTTATATTACCGAGATCAAGGAGAATGAACGTGCCGCATAGCTCGCAGAATGGTTCACGAGGCAAGCATGGACGTCATGCTGCTCCTGAACAAGAAAGCTCGTTTTTTCAGCCTGAACAGGAATTCCCTCATAATCCCTATAACAATTCTGATCTGAGAAGCGATGGCCCCGTTCCTTATGCGAACCGCAGAGAAGAGGTCGCACGCTTGCGTCGCAAAAAGAAGCACCATGGTAATAAGCCGAAGATTATCGCCGCAGTCATCATCGCGGTTATTCTGGTGTTTGGTGTGTCCGGTGCTGCTTTTGCGATGAGTGCGATGGAGGCTAAGGATGATGCTCAAGCGCTCGTTTCACAAGGAAAGCAACTTAAGGATCAAATCGTTGGTGGCGACATGGCATCAGCGAAAACCACGAGCCAGCAGATGGCAAGCACGGTTAAAAAACTTCACGACACTACGTCGGGACCATTGTGGGGCGCTGCAACACTCATTCCTGTAGTTGGTGGCGATATTCAAACCGTTCGTATAGTTTCTGATTCTGCTGAAGTGCTGGTTAACGATGTGCTCGTGCCGGCTATGGATGCTATTCCAGCAAATGGTCTTGCTGGTCTTATGAGCGAAGATGGCGCTATCAATGTTTCGGTCATTGAGGATCTGCTCAATGTGGTGTCGGGGTCAGCACCTGTTCTCACTGAAAATGCGGCACAGCTTGAAAATTCACCTGAGCCTACTATTGAGCAATTGAAGGGACCTATCGATCAAGTAAAGACCCTTATGGCCACGTTGGCACCTATTGCCGATTCTGCGACTGAGTTGAAAGATACGCTTCCTGCGATCCTTGGAGCAGATGGAAAACGCACATACTTAATCATCGCGTGCACAAGTGCAGAAATGCGTTCTTCGGTTGGTTTTGCTGGCTCTTTTGGACTCATGACCGTCGATAATGGCAAGATCAGCTTAGGTGAATTCGTTGGCGCAGATAAGAACCCTCGTTTGGCTGAATCAGTTTCTGCTGCGACAGATGAGGATATTCGCTTATTCCGCGTTGAATCATCTCTTGATTCGCGCGACGTGCCTCAAATTATTGATTTTGAACGAGTTGGTGAGATTGAGTCGCAAATTTGGGACGCAAATGGACACGGCAAGGTTGATGGCGTGATTGCGCTCGACACTATCGTATTGCAACGCATGCTTGCTCTTACAGGTACGAAAGTGACCACTCCAGGTGGAGATGTGCTTGATGGAAACAGCACATCGGATTTTTTGCTCAATGGCGTTTATAAGAAGTACACAGACCCTGCACAACAAGATGCGACCTTTGCTCTTGTTGCAAATGCTGCAGCGAATGGGGTATTTGGCAATATTGGAAAAGTGAATATTGCAAAACTTGCAAGCACGATCAAATCATCGGTCGATGAAGGCCGTATTGCGGTTTATATGGCGAATGATAACGAAGAAGCAATGCTTGAAGATTTTGGTTTTGCAGGAACAGTATCGAGCGATACCAAAGTTCCTGAGACCGGAATTTATACTTCAGCTTGCTATGGAGGCAAGATGTTCTACTATCTTGCCTCTGATATTGATGTAGGCAAGGGAGTCAAGAACTCTGATGGCTCGATCACTTATGATATGAAGGTAACCTTCAGCAATCAACTTGATTCCGCTGAGCTTGGCACTCTTACCGATTACATCACCAATGGTGGTGGTTTTGATGGGAGCTTGCACTTCTTCGTTTATCTCCTTGCACCATCAGGTGGTAAGATTTCTGACATTACGACAGAAGGTACATTCTACGGCGCTGATGAATATCCTATTCCTGCATTCGCAATCACAGCGGGCGGCAATGACGCAATGAATGAAACCACGTATCAGGGGAATGATCTATGGTATGGCTGGACAAAGGTGCCTATGGGAGACAAAACAGTTATTACCTATAAAGTTACTACAGCGCCTGGAGCAGAGAGCGATCTGGTAGTTCGTACCACGCCTCTGGCTGATGATACGGTGATTGACTATCAGTAGAGGCAACCGATCGAACGGTTGTGGCTCGGTGTGAATAAGTTGATATAAGGAGAAAAGGATGTCGAAACAGATCGGCATCCTTTTTTTGTAAGCAACGACGGCGAAAAAAAAGAGGCGCTCTTTTGAAGAACGCCTCGTGAGTGCATGGTGCTTTTTTAGCGGATGCTATTTAATGGTCATGACGGGCAGGTCGACGCGATGGAGCACTTCTTTGGTAACGCTGCCGACGAACTGGCGAAGACCACCAAGACCACGACGGCCCATAACGATGAGATCGCACTTCTTGCGGCGTGCGTAATCTTCGATGCCCTCTACTGCTGAAGGGCGAATGATCGTGTCGCAGATAACACGTTCGGGCTCGATGTCTGGAAGAATCTCTGAGGCTGCCTGTACCATGGCACGATGGGCCGCCTTTTGTTCTTGGCTGAACACTTCTTCGTACATTTCATAGCCGAGCAAGTTGTACTGCTCATCTTCGTTGGGGGGATCAGGGTTGAAGTCTGCTGCATCAAGCGCAACATAGGTGACGCTGATCACGTGCACGCGCGCTTCTGGGTTACTCCGCAGAAAATCACCCGCCACATCAAGAGCGCGATCCGCATGTTCGGATCCGTCATAAGGTACGAGTATGTTTTTAAATCTCATCATGGCGAGCTCCCCTCAATTTGAGTGCTTAGCGGGCATTGACATTAAATAAGCGCTGAGCACGTTTTCTATTCTACTGGAAAAAGCACGCATTAACAGGGGTGTTTTCTTATATCTTTCAGGTGAAACGAATTTGAAAAGATTCGTTGAATTTAGGTTACGAAGAGCGCCCGGTGCGCCTTGCTGGAAAATGGGTACGCAAAGGCACTCGCATGCTAAGTGGCGCGGCATGATTTGTTATGATGGATAACGGTTAACAGATGCCCGTTAAGGGCATGTTTTGCCCTTTGGGGCAGGCTTACTGAAGCGAGTATGAGGATTGCTATGGCAGAACATGTAACTGAAAAGGATGTGCGCGATATCGCGACATATACGCGCATCGGAATGACTGATGAAGAGGTTGCGGCGATGACTGTCGATCTGAACAATATCATCGACAGCCTCAAACCCATTACCGAGTACGACCTTGAAGGAGTCGAGCCCACGTTCCATCCGATCGGCGGACTTGTGAACGTGATGCGCGGCGACGTGGAGCAGACGAGCTTTTCGCAAGAAACGGCGCTCGAGAACGCACCGAAGCAAGAAGACGATTGCTTCTTGATCCCTGCGATCCTTGGCGGAGGTGAATAGCATGAACTTCACTTCTATGAACACTGCAGAGATCCAGCAGGGTCTCAAAGCGGGCGATTTCTCCGCACGCGAGGTCGCTCAGGCGAGCATCGATCACATTGCGAAAGCCGACGCGTCGGTGCATGCCTATCTCGAATTCACCCCTGAAGCAGCCCTTGCTGCCGCAGAGCTCGTCGATAATGCGCTTGCTGCCGGTAATTTCGATGAGCTTGGTCCGCTTGCAGGCGTGCCAGTGGCCTTCAAAGACAACATGAATATGGAGGGCACACATACTACCTGCTCCTCCCATATGCTCGAGAACTACGTTTCTCCCTACACAGCAACCTGCGTTGATCGCGTGCTTGCATCGGGTGCGCTGCCGCTCGGTAAGCTCAATATGGACGAATTCGCCTTCGGCTCCTCGACTGAAACATCTTATTTCGGACCGACGCGCAACCCGTGGGATTTGGAGCGCGTGCCCGGTGGATCTTCGGGTGGATCGGCAGCTGCGGTAGCTGCGGGGTTGGCAACGGTTACGCTTGGCTCTGATACGGGTGGTTCGATCCGCCAGCCTGCCAGCTTCTGCGGCGTGGTGGGTGTGAAGCCGACCTATGGCGTGGTCTCGCGTTATGGCGTGGTCGCCTTCGGCTCCTCGCTCGATCAGGTAGGTCCGTTCGCACGCAGCGTTGAAGATGCGGCGCTTGCCATGAATGCTCTCGTTCGCGGTGGTAGTGACCATATGGATTGTACGAGCCAGTCGATCGCAACCGATTTCACAGCGAACCTTGAAGAAGGCGTGAAAGGCATGCGCATTGGCATCGTTCCTACCTTCATGGAAGCTGAAGGTTTGGATGCGGAAGTGAAAGAGCGCATCGAAGAAGCTGCCCGTAAGCTCGAAGCCGCTGGTGCGGAACTGGTGGAGGTCGAGCTTCCTAACGCGCAAGCAGCCATGAGCGCTTACTATGTGCTCGGTCCGTGCGAGGCCTTCTCGAACCTCGCACGCTTTGACTCGGTGCGTTATGGCTACTGCGTTGAAGGTTGCAAGGATCTGAACGAGCAGTATGAGCTTTCCCGTGCAGGCGGCTTCGGCGTTGAGGCGCGCAGGCGCATCATGCTCGGTAGCTATCTGCTTTCTTCGGGTGTTTACGACAAGTATTACTATCCTGCGCAGCAAGTGCGTACGCTCATCACGCAGGATTATACGTATGCCTATCACAAGGTCGATTGCATTCTCGCGCCGGTTAGCCCGCGTACTGCATTCAAGTTCGGCGAGATCAACGACCCCACGAGCATGTATCTTTCCGACATGTTCACGATTTCGATCAATATCGCCGGTAATGGCGGCATGAGCGTTCCGGTTGGTCTTGGTGTGGCAAGCGGATTGCCTATCGGAGCACAGCTCATAGCGCCTGCATTCCGCGATGAGAATATGTTGCGCGTTGCAGCAGAGCTGGAGCGCTGCTATGGAAAAGCGCCGATCGCTCCTGCATTCGCAAAGGCTGGTGAGTAGCTCATGAAGAAGCTCGAAGAAGTACTCAAAGATTGGGAAGCGGTCATCGGTCTTGAGGTTCATGCTGAACTGACCACGCTCGAGACCAAGATGTTCTGCGGTTGCAAGCTCGAATTCGGAGCTGCCCCCAATACGCATACCTGTCCGGTTTGTCTCGGACTCCCTGGTGCGCTGCCCGTGCCCAACAAAGCGGCGATCGAATCGATCGTGTTGGCGGGCTTGGCCACGAATTGCGACATCGAGAAGCGCTCGATGTTCTACCGCAAGAACTATATGTATCCCGATATGTCGAAGAACTTCCAGATCACGCAGGGTCCTGTCGCATTCTGCATGCGCGGGCATCTCGACCTAGAGGTGGACGGCGCTGCGGCTAAGGAGCGCGTGGATCTGAAAGAAGCGCAAGAAGAGGGCAGCTATGTTGCCCATATCGGCATCGAGCGCATTCACATGGAAGAGGATGCGGGCAAGATGGTGCACATTGGCGGTGGCGAAGGGCGCATTGCGGGTGCCACCCATTCGCTCATCGACTATAACCGCTGCGGCACGCCGCTCATCGAACTGGTAACGCAGCCCGATCTACGCACGCCCGAAGAGGCGCGTCTGTTCATGCAGAAGCTGCGCCAGATCTATCTCGCGATCGGCATTTCCGATTGCTCGATGGAAGAGGGATCGCTGCGTTGCGATGGTAACGTGAGCCTGCGTCGCCGTGGCGAGACAAAGCTGGGCACCAAGACCGAGCTCAAGAACATGAACTCCTTCAAGAATCTTCACGATGGTCTTGCCTACGAGATTTGCCGTCAGGCCGAAGTGCTCGAAGAAGGCGGCATCATCTATCAGGAAACGCGGCATTGGGACCCTTCGAAGAAGGTCACGATCGTGATGCGCGTGAAGGAAACGGCCGATGACTATCGACTCTTCCCAGAGCCCGATATGGCGCCGTTCGACATCTCGGATGAATTCGTGGAGAAGGTGCGCCAGCGTTTGCCAGAACTTCCCGATCAGAAAGCGAAGCGTTTCGAGGAAGACTACGGGCTTTCCGCTTACGATGCGCGTCATTTGGTCGAGCATCGCACGACTGCACGTTTCTTCGAAGAGTGCATGAAGCTGCAAGGGGCAGGAGAGGTGGCTAAGCCGCTCGCGAACCTGATCATCAACGACGTGAGCGCCTACCTGAACAGCAATCCCGATATCACCGATCTTGACCAGACGCCGCTCACGCCGCCGCGTGCGCTTGAACTGGTGAAGATGATCGCTGAAGACAAGATCTCTTCTAAGCAGGGCAAAGAGGTGTTCGCGGCTATCCTTGAAGAAGACAAGGACCCCTCTGCGATCGTTTCTGAGCGCGGCATGGAGCAGGTTTCCGATACGGGAGCTATCGAAGCGGTGGTTGATGGAGTGCTTGCGGCATTCCCTGACAAGGTCGAACAATACAAGGGTGGCAAGACCGGACTTCTCGGCTTCTTCGTTGGCCAGTGCATGAAGGAAATGAAAGGACAGGGCAACCCGAAGGTCATCAACCAGCTGCTCGCACAGAAGTTGAATTAGGTAAGCCTTTTGTTGTTGGAAGAGTCTCGTGCAAAAGCTCTGCAGCTTTTGCATACTATTCTTTTGGCAGAGAAGAATAAAGCACCTGATGCTGCGATCAAAAGACCTCGTACTCAAACTTTACGGTTTGGGTGCGGGGCTTTTTAATGCTCCTGCACCGTTATTCGCTTGATGTGGGAGTATTGATCTCTTCAAGCGACTTCCCTCGGGTCTCTTCGCCGCAAAATCCAATTATGATCGCGAGTACGATGAGCACAGCCCCGTTAGTAAGAAAAACGGCAGGGGCTCCGTAAGATTGTAGGAGAAATGCAATAGCGTAAGGCGAGATGATTCCTGCAAGTCGTCCAATCGCATGTGCGAAACCTGATCCGCGAAGACGAATCTCGGTCGGGAATCCTTCTCCAAGATAGACTGAGCAGGCAAGAATCGAATAGTAATAGAGGATAGCGCATACGATGAAGCCTACTGACATGAGCGCAAATATATTATCCATCGGAATAAGTGACCACACATAAGCAAATATAGCTAGAAGAAAGAGGCAGACAATCAACCCCTTCTTGCGATCATGCTTGTCGGCGAAGATGCTCAACAAGAAGATTCCGAAGGGAGCGCCGAGCAGCATGACTACCGTAATGCCGATACTCATGGTGGTGTCCATGCCGCGCAGAACAAAGATGGTTGGTGTCCAGTTCGTGATAGTGTAGACCATAAGATTCATTGCAAAGAGCGCTGCGCTGATGGCGATGGTCTGCTTCACCATACGTTTGCTGAAAAGGGAAAGCCAATTTGCTTTTTTAGTAGGCTCTTGTTGGGTAGTTTTGAGCAACGCGGCATAATCGATCTCGGGCAATTCGATGCCCTGCTGCAGAAAGCTGCGCTCTGCTGACAATACGATCTCGTTTGCTTCAGCATATCGTCCTTTTGAAGCGAGCCAGCGTGGGGATTCGGGCAAGTAGCGCCAGAGGATGAGCCAAGCGAGCAAGCTGATGAGCGAAATCCCTATGAAGATCGCCTGCCAACCGAAGATAGGAATAACGAGCACGGTGAGCAGTGCACCAAGCGGCGGCGAGAAATTCCCAATAAGCCCAAGCCAGCTGGCATAACGCCCACGTACCAGCGGGGGAGTGTATTCACTGAGAGCGCCGTATGAGCCAGGGAGTGCGCCGCCAAGACCAACTCCCATAAGCCCTCGCATTACGATGAGCGTTTCCATGGTTGGTGCGAATGCCGCAAGAAACGTCATGACGCTGAAGAGCATAGTAGAGAATAGAAGGCTCTTGCGCCGCCCGAATCGATCACCAAGATAACCGGCGAAGAGTGCACCGAGCAAATAGCCGATCATGGTGATCGAAGCGAAAACAGCATTCAGGTCTACGGTCGACCAACCGTTTTGAAGCAGCTGTGCTAAGATGCCGCCACCCACGTACATATCGAGGCAATCGCAGAACACGACACCCCCGAAAAGAAACATGACCTTTCTATGCCATGTTCCCGAAGGAAGCCTATCAAGACGTGCGGCAATGCCAGGATAAGAGATCCTTATCGCCTGCTTTTCCGTCGAAGAAAGACGTTCGCCATGATAGGAAGGGGTATCCATTGTTCTCACCCTTCGTAGAGCAAGGGAGCGCTATGCCCCCTTGCTCTCGCTTCACGTTTGCTCAGTGATAGATGAAGTTATCAGCTATCAAACTATTTAGAGACAACTTCGTCGTTGATCTCTTCAAGCGTTTTGTTGCGCGTTTCGATACCACAGATCCCAATGATAACAGCAAACACTACCATACAGATTCCGACGAACACATATACTGACACAACGCCAGTGGACTGGAGGAGCGATGCGACGATGGAGGGAGTAACGATAGCCGCAATACGACCCATGGCATTCGAAAAGCCTGATCCACGAAGGCGGATTTCAGTTGGGAATGCTTCGCCCAGATACACCGAGCAAGCGAGCAAAGCATAGTAGTACACGAGTGTACAGAGAATGAATCCGACGATCATGATAACGATCGGCTGAGTCTGGAGGGACCAGATATATCCTGCAACTGCCAAGATGAGCAGAAGCACGATCATGCCGATCTTGCGGGGATGCTTGTTACCGAAGAGCGACAATAAGAAGATGCCGAACGGTGCACCCAACAGGGCGATGAAGGTCATGAAGATGGAGTACTGCGTATCGAAGCCTTGCATAACCAGAACGGTCGGTGTCCATGTAGTAATGGTATAGACGATGAGGTTCATGGCCATGAGAGCAGCCGATGCAGTGATGGTTCGCTTGATCATCCTCTTTGTGAACAGAGCTCTGTAAGGCAGCTGTACTGGTTCTTTGCCCAGTTCGTCTTCGATCGCTTTGATCTGCTCTTGAGAGATCTCAGGAAGTTCGACACCCTTATCCGTAAAGCTCTTCTCTGCAGCAGATACGATTGCGTCCGCTTCAGCAAAACGACCTTTAGAGGCAAGCCAACGGGGGGATTCGGGCATGAACTTGAACAGAAGGACCCAAACAATAACGCCCAGGAAGGTAATGCCGAAGAAAATGGGGCGCCATCCAAATGCGGGGATGACGAGCATCGTGAGCGCGGCACCCAGCGGGGGAGAGAAGTTCGCGATAAGACCGATGTAACCTGAGTACTTACTGCGCTTCTCGGGAGGGATGTATTCACCGAAGGGACCGTATCCGCAGGGGATGAAGGCACCGAGGCCTATACCCATAAGACCACGACACGCGATCAAGACGATCATGTTGGGCGAGAAAGCCGCGAGGAATGTTGCACCTATGAATATGGCAACAAATAACAAGAGCGCTTTTCGTCTACCAAGGTGGTCTCCTACCAAGCCTGATATGAGTGCACCGATAAGGTAGCCGGTCATGGTGATGGTTTGGAACCAACCATTCAATTCAATGGTTGACCAACCGTCCGCCAAAAGTGAAGCGATAAGACCACCGCCGATATACATATCGAGGTTGTCGAGGAACATCGCGCCACCGAAGAGCCAAAGGAGCTTCCAGTGCCAACTTCCGATGGGAAGACGGTCGAGTCGCGCTGCGATACCGTGAAGCGATTTCTTAAGCGAATCGTACTCAGCATCGTCGAGGCGGTCGGCGCGGGCTTGAATCTGTGCTTCGCTGCTCATGATCGTTCACCTCCAAATTCTTTTCTTTTCATCGTGTTTCCTTTCGTGCATCCGCAAGGGATGCGCTTAGCAGTAAAATTGAACATGTTCACTACACATAATCTTAATGATTATTTAAATAAAATTTAATAAGAATTTTAATTTTTAGGTGGTCATTTTGATAAATATGTCCACTGCATTTAATATTTATACAGGATACTTGCAATAATTATTAAATTGTGGTTTAAGATATGAATTAGGAATAAAGAATTAGATTTGAGTTTGACATGGCAAAGATACTTCTTGTTGAGGATGATCCGAACATCAGAATGGCTGCAGAATTCGCGCTGAGCGATGCAGGGCATTCTATCGTTGCTTGCGACAATGGAACTGATGGGTTTGCAAGTGCTTTGAGCATAGAGCCCGATCTTATCCTTCTCGATCTCATGCTTCCTGGGATGAGTGGACATGATTTCTTGAAAGAGTATCGAGCGCAAAATGCGTCGGTTCCGATCATCGTTCTAACTGCTTATACCTCCGAGCAAGAAAAAGTTCTGTGTCTTGACTTGGGTGCCGATGATTTCATCAGCAAGCCGTTTTCAGTAAATGAGCTTCTTGCGCGCATTCGTGCCAATCTTCGGCGATCGATGCTTCCCGTTCAATCAAGAACAGGCTCGGTTGAAGAATTGGGAGATTTGAGCATCGATTTCGAGAGAGGCGAGGTACGCGTTAAAGAAGAGCCTGTTTCATTGCGAAATCGAGAGTTCGAGATCCTTCAGGTTCTTGCGCGTCATAGAGGGAGCCTTGTCACGCGTAATGAGTTAATTCAGAGTGTATGGAAAGGGAAGACGCCCAGCACCAGCACGGTCATCGATGTTCATATGCATAATCTCAGAAAAGCGCTCGAGACCCATTCCGATTATCAGCTGATAGTAACTGAATATGGAAGAGGGTATCGATTGCAAGCTATCCCGAAAGACTCAGAAGAACAAGAAGGACAATAGGATTGCGATAGTCCATTATGCGCATCAATAAACCGATCGTTAATTATAAAGACTGGAAGACCAAGGTAATCATAGGATACGTCCTGATCATTGCATTGTTTTGCGTTGCAACTACCTGGATTCTTTTTGTAACCGTGCCTCAGGCAATGGAAGAGATGAACCACTCGGAGTCTTCGGTGGCTTCGCAAGTTGAGAAAGAAACGATGGCGAACGCGGAGAGCGCGTTACAAGACGAAGATGCCGAACAGTTGAGTGCATCGGCGAATAGTGTGGTAGGTGGTGGCACCTATGCGGTGCAGGCCGAAGATATGGCTCACGATCAGGGGAATTCGCTTGCGTCGATTCAGGTGTTTGGATTCGGGTTATTGCTTGCGGTCCTCTTGATCGCTGCATTGTTAAGTTATTGGAGTTACAGTGCAGCGCTCAATTCGGTCGAGCGGACTGAGCGCGCGCTCGCGAGCTTTATGGCAAATTCGAGCCATGAGATGAAAACTCCAGTTGCAAGCATAAAACTGCTCTCGGAATCGATCGTTATCGCTGCGAATCGTGGGCAAGTGGATTATGTGAAGGAATTTGCCCATCGTATTGAGCAAGCAAGCGGGCATTTAGAAAAACTTGTGCATGACATGCTAAGCATTACACGAACGACCGCTCCTCTCAAGGTGAAGACGATCGAAAAAGAATCTTCGTTGGGAGGCGTGCGTTGTAACGTATTGAGCGTTCTTCAAGAAGCCTTATCGGTTCAGGAATCGATCGCAGAGAATAAAGGGCTTCTGTTGCAGACCAATTTTACGAAGAATATTGAGAATGTTACGGTTGGTCTTTCTGAACTGGATTTCTTGACCATCGTGAATAACCTTGTTGGTAATGCGATCGCGTATACCGACAAAGGCTCTGTTACCGTTGAAGCAAAATACGCCAAAGATTCATTCACGTTGCGCGTTTCAGATACGGGGTGTGGAATATCGCGTTCTGAACAAGACCGTGTATTCGAGCGCTTCTACCGCGTGGAATCGACGCGCGCTGCTTATGCGCAAGGAACAGGTTTAGGTCTTCCTTTGGTGAGCAGTATCGTGGCAAGTGTTGACGGGAAGATCGGGCTCGAAAGCGATCTGGGAGAAGGTTCGACCTTCACGGTGGTGTTGCCGGCAACGAACCAGAAGACCGAGGCGATCGCAGCCGAGAAGAAAGAGCGTTGAAGTTTAATCTTGGCCTGGGAGAAGCCTGCGTGCTTTCCCTTTTTGCGCATTTATAAGCGGACGGGGATGCCTTGCGTGGCCATGTATTCTTTCACCTCGCGGATGGTAAGCTCGCCGAAGTGAAAGACCGAAGCGGCCAGCACGGCATCTGCTTCACCTTCGATGATTCCTTCAGCGAAATGTTCGAGCTTGCCTACACCGCCTGAGGCAATAACGGGAATAGGTACAGCGCGCGCAACCGCGCGCGTGAGCGCCAGGTCAAAGCCATCCTTGCTGCCATCGCGATCCATACTGGTGAGCAGGATTTCGCCAGCGCCACGCTTGGCAGCTTCGGTTGCCCACTCGACCGCATCGATGCCTGTGTTCTTGCGTCCTCCCGCAACATAGACTTCCCACTTGTTGGGATTGCCCGCGACTTGTTTCGCATCGATTGCGCACAGGATCGCCTGCGTGCCGAACGCTGCGGCAGCTGTGGTGATGAGCGTAGGATCGGCGATCGCTGCTGAGTTCACGGACACTTTATCGGCGCCAGCGGCGATCATCGTGCGGATATCGGCAACGCTGCGGAATCCGCCGCCCACGCAATAGGGGAGGTGTAGCTCTTCGCTTGCGCGCGAAGCCATGTCGATCGTGGTCGCGCGGCCATCGCTCGTGGCGGTGATGTCGAGGAAAATCACTTCGTCGGCTTTTTGTTCGTCGTAGCGTTGAGCGAGCTCGATCGGGTCACCTGCATCGCGCAGGTTCACGAAGTTCACGCCTTTGACGACGCGACCGTCTTTCACATCCATGCAGGGGATGACGCGCTTAGTGAGCATGATCGCCCCCGCAGTTCTTATCGCAATGAGTCATGCCGCTCATCTGGGCTTTTATGGTGGCGTTGTGACAAAGTGCAAGGGCAAGTGGAACATCGAGCGTGCCCTCGTAAACCGCACGTCCGGCGATCACGCCTTCGATGCTGCCTGCAACGGGTGCAAGCCGTTCGATATCGGCGATGCTCGCTACACCGCCCGATGCGATCACCGGGTGGCCGAAGACTTGCGCAAGGTGCACGTAGGTATCCACATCGAGGCCAGTCTGCATGCCGTCTTTGCTGATATCGGTATAGACCAGATGCTGGAACCCGAGGTCGCGTATTTGAGCGATGAGCGTTTCTGCGGCTACGCCGCTGCCACCCATCCAGCCATCGACCGAAACTTCGCCGTTGCGCGCATCGACTCCAGCGGTGAGCATGGTGGGGAACTTTGCAATGGCTTCACGGGTGAAGTCGAGATTGGAGATGAGCGAAGTGCCCAGCACGACGCGATTCACGCCGGCATCCCAGATGCGTTGGAGGGTGTCCATGGTACGGATGCCGCCTCCCATCTCGACCTTGAGCATCGTTTTCGTGAGGATGTCCTCGATGAGGGGCAGATTCGACGGATTTCCTGAGCGTGCACCGTCCAGATCGACCACATGGATCCATTCAGCGCCCATCTCTTCGAACGCTTTCGCCTGGTCGATGGGGCTATCGTTGTAGACGGTGACGGCGTTGTAGTCGCCCTTCGCCAGGCGAACGACCTTGCCTTCTAGGATATCGATTGCGGGAAGTAGCTGCATGGTTGCTCCTCTTTAGTAGGTGCGGGTTGCTCGATCGCGGCGGAATTATCTTAAGCGCGAAGCGAGATCGACAAAATTCTTAAGTACGCGCGCGCCTGCATCGGACGACTTTTCCGGATGGAATTGCACCGCGAAGATGCGATCGCCTACCTGCACAGCCGCCGGAAAGGTGACCGAATGGGTGGTCGTAGCGATGGTGGCATTGCTCTCGGGCGCGATATAGCTGTGGGTGAAATAGAAGTATTCGCCGTTTGGGATGCCTGCGAAGAGCGGGCTTGCACTAGCACCTTCGGCGAACTCGATCGAATTCCAACCTACATGCGGAATCTTGTAGGCTTTGCCGGTGCTGTCTTGCGCGGGCATACGTTTGGCGACGCCTTCGATAATACCGAGACCGGGCATCGTGCCGTGTTCAGCATGTTCGGTGCCGCCCTCGAAGAGCAGATGTTCGCCCAGGCAGATGCCTAGAAAAGGAGTTCCTTTGGCAAGGGCAGCGCGGATTGCTTCCATCTGGCCCGTTTGTTGCATGGTCGCGGAAGCATCGGCGAAGGAGCCAACACCAGGGAGCACGAGCGCGTCAGCCGTGCGGATCACTTCAGGATCATCGGTGATATGCGCGTCGCCACCTACATGGGCAAGCCCGCGTTCAACGCTCTTCAGATTGCCTTTGCAGTAATCGATGACCGCGATCATGCGAGCGCACCTTTGGTGCTCGGCAGCTGGTCGGCTGCGCGTGGATCGATCTCGAGCGCTTGGCGCAGCACCCGCCCCGTCGCTTTGAAGGCCGCCTCGATGAGGTGATGTGCGTTCTCGCCCTTAAAGGAAACGAGGTGGAGCGTGATGCCCGCGTTCGTTGCGAATGCGATGAAGAATTCTTTAGCAAGCGAAGAATCGAACAAGCCCATCATGGCAGGTGGGATGAGGATATCGAAGTGCATCTGACCGCGCCCTGAAATATCGAGGGCAGCCATCACGAGCGCTTCATCCATCGGCACTGCTTGGGAGGCAAAGCGGGTGATGCCAAGCTTGTTGCCCATGGCTTCGGCAAGCGCTTGGCCGAGCACGATGCCAACGTCTTCGACGGTGTGGTGTGCGTCGACCTCGAGATCTCCCTTCGCCTTCACGGTGAGGTCGAACAGTCCATGGCGCGCGAACGCATCGAGCATGTGATCGAAGAACGGGATGCCCGTGTCGATATCGGTCTTGCCCGTGCCGTCGATCTCGAGCGTGAGCAAGATGTCGGTTTCTTTCGTGGTGCGCGTGATGGTTGCGGTTCGTGAAGCCATGTTCGTGTCCTTTGAGATGAGGTTCTTCTACGTATTATCGGGGTTTGCGGTGAGTTCGTGCAATGCCTCGATGAGCGCGCGGTTTTCCTCTTCGGTGCCTATCGTGATGCGCAGACAATTCTCGAGGCTGGGAGCTGAGGAAAAGTCGCGTACGAGAATGCCACGTTCAAGCAGCTGCTCCCAGATGCGATGAGCATGCGGAATACGCACGAGGATGAAGTTCGCTTGTGAAGGATAGACTTCAGCGCCAGGAAGCGAGGCAAGTTCTTCAAGCAGGACCGTGCGCTCGTGCTTGATCGCTTCGATGCCCGGCTCGAGCAGTGCGCGGTTTTCGTAGACGGTCATGCCGATAGCTTGCGAGACCGCATCGACCGAATAGGGCTGACGCACCTTGATGAACTCGCGAATGACCTGCGGATTTGCTAGTACATAGCCGAGACGCACGCCGGCAAGAGCATAGGCCTTCGAGAAGGTCTTCAGCACGACCAAGTTGGGATAGCGATCCAGATAGGGAATCATGCTTTCGCCGCCGAATTCGCCGTATGCTTCGTCGACCATGATAAGCGTGTCGCTCGTTTTGAGGAGCTTTTCGATGAATGCAGGCGAAGCGGTGTTCCCGGTAGGGTTGTTCGGCGAGGTGAGGATCGCATAATCGATATCGCCTTGCGCAACTCGTGCGAGGATGGCTTCTTCGTCGAGCGAAAAATCGCTCTTGCGCGGAATGGAGACGACCTGCGTATCGGTGAGCACGGCGTTCGCCTCGTAGACCGAGAAGGTGGGTGGGCAGGTGAGCATCGTGCGCTCCGGACCACCCCAGCACAGTGCGAAGTCGAAGAGCAGTTCATCGCCGCCATTTCCCATGAGCACGTATTCGCGGTCGTATCCCCATGCTTTGCCGATGAGCTCGCGCAAGGGATTTGCGAGTGGATCGGGGTAGCGATTGAGATCAACCTGCGTGATCGCGGCTTCGATCTTGGCTTGCACTTCATGGGGAAGCGGACGGGGATTCTCGTTCGCTGAGATCATGACGCGTGCCGGCAGATATTTGGGATCGTACGGTTCGATTTCGGCGATCTGCGGGCGTGGAGCACGGTAGCCGTTCGCATCTGTTGGCATGATCAGTCCTTTGCCTGCTCAGCAGAGGTGTCTGTGCTGCTGGCATTTGCAGGAACGCGGCCTTGCTCCATGAGCTCCATGCGCAAGCGTACGCTTTGAGCATGTGCCCAGAGTCCTTCGTGATCGGCGATGGTTTCGATCGCGCGCGCATCGTTCTTGAGCGCTGCGGCAGAATACTGGATCACGCTCGATTTCTTCACGAATTCGTCGACCGAAAGCGGGGAAGCGTAGCGTGCGGTGCCGCCCGTTGGCAGCGTATGGTTCGGTCCTGCCACATAATCGCCCACTGCTTCAGGGGTCCATTCGCCCATGAAGATCGCGCCTGCGTTGCGAATTTGTCCGAGCAGTTCCATGGGGCGCGAAACGTGCAGTTCAAGGTGTTCCGGTGCGATCACGTTGATCGTTTGGAGCGCTTGGGCGAGCGAATCGCAGATGACGATGAGCCCCTTGTCGGTAAGGGATGACATCGTGATCTCCTTGCGCGTCGAGCTTTCGACGGTCTTCTGGATCGCGTTCTCGACCGCATCGGCGTAGGCTTCGGAGAATGTGACCAAATAACAGCTGGCCAGCGGGTCGTGTTCGGCTTGTGCCATCAGATCGACCGCGACCAGTTCGGGAAGCGCGGTTCCATCAGCAAGCACACACACCTCTGAAGGACCAGCGATCATGTCGATGCCTACATCGCCCGAGACGATCTTCTTCGCTGCGGCTACGAACGCATTGCCGGGACCGGTGATCTTCGCGACCTTCTGGATGCTTTCGGTTCCGTAAGCCAGCGCGCCGATAGCTTGCGCGCCACCAACGGAATAGATCTCGGTCACGCCAGCGATGCGGCAGGCTTCCAGGATTGCGGGATCGAGCGAGCCATCTTTGGTAGGAGGGGTGACGCACACGATGCGCTTCACGCCAGCTACTGCGGCAGGGATCGCATTCATCAGCACGGATGAGGGATAGAGCGCGCGTCCGCCCGGAACGTAGATGCCCACAGAATCGAGCGGCTCGACCTTCGCGCCTACGAGTGCGCCATCTTCACGGATGGTGAACCAGCTCTGTTGCTTCTGGCGTTCGTGGAAATCGCGAATCTGCTTTGCTGCCTGGCGCAGTGCTTGCGAAACCTCTGGGTCAACGCGGGTGATCGCTTCATCGATCGCGGTATCGCTCACGCGAAAGTTCTCGATCTCCACGCCGTCGAATTGCTTGGTGTAGGCGCGCAACGCTGCATCGCCTTGGGTGCGGACTGCCTCGATGATCTCGGTCGCAGCGGTGAGAGCGTGCGCATCGAACGCGCCCACGCGTTGAAGTTGGTCTTCCGAAAAGATCTCTCCAGGTTTCAGAATGATGCGTCTCATCTAGTTCTCCTTGTTGGCTTGACGCAGCGCTTGTGCAAGTGCTGCGACACGGGGATTCGTGCGGTATGAACAGGGGTTGGCGAAGAAGCGCGCCGTTGATGCGAGCACGTCTTCAACAACGACCAGGTTGTTTTCGCGCAGGGTGGTTCCGGTGGCAGTGATATCGACGATCTGCTCGGCCATGCCGGTGATGGGAGCGAGCTCGATATTGCCGTGCAGCTTCACGATCTCGACCTGCTTGCCCTGCTTGTCGAAGTGTGAGCGGGCGATGTGCGGGTATTTCGTAGCGATGCGTATCGAGCCGAGTTCGCGGTAGCGTTTCTCGACCGCTTCGGAGGTTCCTGCGGATTCCGCTACCACGAAGCGACAACCGCCGAATTCGAGATCGACCAGTTCGACCACATCGGTGCGAGCTTCAACGAGCGAATCTTCGCCGCAGATGCCGCAGTCGGCGGCACCGAGGGCTACGAAAACCGGTGCATCGGTGGGGCGCACGATGATGTACTCGACATCGCCGTTGCGCAGCATGAGCGTGCGGCCAGCATCGGCAAGGCTGTCCACGTTGAGGCCAGCGGCATCAAGCGCTGCGATCGCATCTTCGTTGAGCGAACCTTTGGGAACCGCGATACGCAAGGGGTGCGGAGCGGCGGCTTTTTCGAGAGCGAAGGCTTCCATCACCTGTTCGAGGTAGAAGCTGAAACCTGCGGCAGGAACTTTCGTACCGCCATAGGCCGCGACCAAGTTGTCGTAACGACCACCACCGCCGATAGGAGAGCCAAGACCGGGTTCGTAGGCTTCGAACACGATGCCCGTGTAATAGTCGAACGAGCTCATGACCGTGAAATCGATCAGTATGACTTCGCCAAGCCTGCGTTCGACAAGCAGATCGTAGAGCGCTTCGAGTTCATCGACCCCTTCGCTGCAACCGAGCGGTGCGAGGAGTGCGCGAATTTCGCCGAGCGCTTCCTTTTGACCGCGCAGCATAGGCAGCTGTGCGAGTGCGCTAATGGCGGGCTGGTTACCTTCGGTGGTTTTCGTGAGGTTGTCGAGCGCTACGAAGTTCGAGGTATGGAACGCGCGATAGACTGCGTTTTCCCAGCCAGCATCCATCTGGCAGCAAGAGACAAGATCGCGCAGCACGCGCGCAGAACCGAGGGCGATGCGGTATTCGCTGATGCGTGTTTCCGCGAGTGCTTCGGAGAAGAGCGCGATGATGTTCGCATCGGCCTCTACGCCAGACTCGCCAAGGCATTCAACGCCCATCTGCGTGAGTTCACGGGCTGCTGCTTCTGCGGTCTTCTCGCGGAAGACGCGCTGGGTGTAGCGCAGCTTCACGGCAGGATCGAACGAGGTGATGCGGGTAGCGCACATGCGCGCGATCTGCATCGTGACATCGGGGCGCATGGCCAGAAGATCGCCGCGCGAGTCGAAAAGCTTGAAGGGGGAGGCGGGAACATGTCCGCCTGCTTCCATCACGTCGAGTACCTCGAGCGTAGGGGTTTCGATGGGGGAATAGCCGTGGCGTGCGAAGCATTGCTGCACGCGATAGGTGAGGTCTTCGCGGACGAGCGCTTCGTCACTGATCACGTCGCGAAAGCCGATAGGGGTTACATAATTCATCGTTTGTTGGGCCACCTTTTAATAGCTAGAATAAGAGCGAATCAATACTTTAGCACAGTAGAGTGATAAAGTAACGCTCTTCATATCCTCTTCACTCTTTCAATATAACGACAAACGTACAAAACAGTGGGGAACATTAGGCGAGAGCAGCGGATTAAAGCTATAATATGAGCTGAAAACCCGCTTTGAACACAAAAGCACGCCCTAAAGGAGGCTATCGTGTCATTCACTAATATTCTCGTTCCGTACGACGGATCCGATCACGCCAAAGAAGCGCTTCGTGAAGCGATGAAGATGGTCGAGGGCAATACCGATGCGTCAATCCATGTTGCTGAGATCAGCGCGCCTCCGCAAGACCTTGTGTTCAGCAGCTTCAATCAGACTGGTTTCGGCATGGGTGTTTCGCTTGTTTCCAAGGAAGACTTCGCCGATGCAGTGCAGGAACGCACTGAAGAGAGCGACAAGAAGCTCGAGGCTGATGTGGCTGATATCGTGAAGGATTTCAAGGGTAACCTTACTGTTGAAGTGATCTACGGTATCTACACGGTCGAGACCATCATCGAGACGGCGCAGCGCTACGAATGCGACCTGATCTGCATGGGTTCGCGTGGTTTGGGGGCGATCCGCGGCATGCTCGGTTCGGTCAGCTTCGGCGTGTTGCGTAACTCCGACATTCCCGTGCTCGTTTGCAAATAAGACTTTAGGCTTTAATAGAATCGAATGGTTCTAAAAAAGTAACTGGATCTTGCATAGAATTCAGGGGCGGGAACTTGTTTCATTGGGCTCCAATCCAATGCTCTTAAGAGGTGAAACAAGCTCCTGTCTCTGAATTTCTGTTTTGGTGCTCCTGCTGTTGCAAGTAATAGAGTACGCTTCTGGTTCTTTGTGGCTGTCCTATAAATAGACCTGCCATAATCTTGAGCAACGTGGATTTGCCCATGCCATTCGGCCCTACCACGCCAATCTTCGCGCCGGGATAGAACGAAAGCGTCACATCATCGAGGATGACCTTGTCGCCATGCGCCTTGCGTGCCTGATACATTTGGTAGACGAATTCTGCCATGGGATTCCTTTCCGAAAGCTGATCGTATGAGATTATACCCGCTCTGGCTCATCTTCGATGCGGTGTTCGGAAAGCTACAGAATACGCCCTGCACTATGAAAAAAGAGGCCCTGCAGAGCAAGGCCTCAGGGGCACCTGTAATCACACGCTTATCTGCACCAGTGGAGAGGGTGAGACACGAGGTTCCCCGCTTCCCTGCTCAAGAACCTGCATCCTGCAGGTTCTTTCGTGCGTCGCTGCTTTGCTCGGGTTTTATTAATAATGAATTTAGTCGGCAAAGAGTCACCTCGTTGCCTCACCCTCTCCGCTGATGCAGAAAGGTGACGAACTACCCTTGATGCGCCTCCGTGAAGCGAAGGATGTCTTCGCTGTAGACCGACAGCGTGTCGAGCGGTTCTTCCAGATAGAACGGCTTTTCCTTGAGAGCTGGATGGTTGGTGAGCGCGCTGAGCGCCTCGAACCCGATCGCTCCTTCGCCGATGCGCGCGTGGCGATCGGCATGAGCGCCGCAGGCTTCCTTGCAGTCGTTCAGGTGCACGGCCAACAGCTTGTCGAGGCCGATCGCTTTGTCGAACTGGGCGAGCACGCCATCAAGATCGTTCACGATGTCGTAGCCAGCTGCCCATACCGCGCTCGCATCCAGGCAAACGCCCACCTTGTCCTTCAGGTTCACCTGTTCGATCACCTGCGCAAGCTCTTCGAACTGCGAGCAGATCTGCGTGCCTGAACCGGGCATGGTGTAGAGCAGCACGGTGGTCGATTGCGTGGGCGTGATCGTTTCATTGAGCGTGGCGACAAGATTCTTCATGGCCTCTTCGGCGGTTATATCGAGCGCGCTGCCTGGACGCAAAAGATAGCCCTGACCAGGGATAGCCTCAAGCTGCGCGAGGTCTTCAGCCATGACCATCGCCGCGAAATCGTGCTGTTTCATGTCGGCGCTCGCCGGCTCGAGCGTATAGGGCGCGTAGGCGAGGAGGTACTTGATGCCGTGCTCCTTCGTGAATACGTTGAAGCGTTGCAGATCGCGTGGATCTATGGCCTTCTCGTGGCCGCCGCGCGGATTGCGCGTGAAGAACTGGATCGCTTTCGCCCCGATCGAAGCTGCCGCTTCGGCCATGATGAGCATGCCCTTTTTCTTCGATAGGTGACACCCGATGTAGAACATTGTTCTCACTCACTTTCTCTATTTGCACGATCGCTACGCTGTGACCTGCATGCGCACAACTTCCGCGACCGATCGCTTACAACCTCTACCCTACCCTGCGGACCATAAAGAAACGACTCAATAAGGTATTTGTAACGGCTATGTTGCAAACCCGCTATCTTGCTGCGAATTCAGAGGTGAACACGTATGCTCTGACTAGTCGAATGGGCTGATTTGTCGCATTCTTGGCGCGCCTGCGTTGTACGAGATTTTTGGGAATCCTGCTGCGATGGCGTGCGGAGTAGCGAAATGAGGAGGGAATCATGCAATCGTTCTTGAATGTCGTTAAGTCGAATATCGTTGCGCAAGCGATCATTTCGATCGTTGTTGGTTTGCTGCTCATGTTTTGGCCAGGCATCACGATCGTGACCGTGCTGTATTTGGTGGGCGTCGTGTTCGCCGTGATGGGCATCTCTTCACTGGTGAGTTACTTTAGGACGCCGGAGGCCGAACGCCAGGTAGGCGTGGTGGCAACTGGCGTGTTCTTCTGCCTCGTTGCCCTTATCGTGTTCCTGTTTCCGCAGGTGATCGCCGGGTTCTTTTCGGTGGTGCTGGGGATCATCCTCGTGATCTGCGGCGCGGTGAACGCGGTGCAATCGGGCGAACTCAAGAAATACGGGGAACGCTCGTGGGGGGTTTCTATGGGGTTGAGCGTGCTCATCATCATCGGCGGCCTCGTTATTATCGCGAACCCGTTCGAAACCACGTCGCTGTTCGTGTTCATCCTGGGTCTTATCATTGCTGCGAACGGTATCGTGGACTTGATCGTCGATGCTGAACTGCGCAAAGCCATCAAGAAAGCGTAGCAGGCTAGAGAAGTTTTTGCTGGTAGAGGCCGTTGTCGATGAAGCCGAGGTTGCGGTAGTACGGGCGGGTGCCGATGGCGCTGATCACGTTGAGCTTGGTATAGCCCGCTTCGCGAGCCAGCTCGCTCGCACGCTCGATGAGCTTCTTGCCAAGGCCGCGGTGCTGAGCGCTCGTTCCGCTCTTGTGCAAGCCTGAAGCGCGGCCATACACGTGCACTTCGCGGATCATCGCTTCGTCGGAAGACACGGGAAGCACGTCCGGGTAAGTTTCAAAGGCTTCAGGTTTCGGAAGCGAAAGGCGCAAAAATCCCGCGATCTTGTTCTCAGGCGTGACCCACTGCAGGAACCGTTCGTGCGTTGAGGTTGTTTCGTAGGGAACCACTTCGAGCGTCAATTCGCCCAGTTCGACATCTTGTGTCGAGATCTCACGATAGCGAATCTCCTGGATAACTGGCAAAGATGACGAACGACCGGGTAGTTTGTCACCTTTTGCGCGGGCTTCGACCAGTTGGCGCAGGTTCACCTTCTTGTTACCTGCCTCGATGTCGTGAGCGGAGAAATCGCGGATCATGCGCGAGATACGCGTGAAAGGCGGCGTTGCGAGCACGTCGGCAACGAGCACGTCCACCAGCGTCTCTTCATCATAGGGCTGCCACTCCCCTTTTTCGTAGCGCTCGCAAAGTTCGGTACCGCGCACGAGCGCACAGGGGTAGAGCTTGATCTCGTCGGGCTGGTAGGGCGTCTCGGTTACGAAACGGCGGAAGTCCGCGCGATCGGTTTCGGGCGTTTGGCCGAGCAAGTTCACCATGAAATGCGTGTGAGTCTTGAAGCCGAACAGGCGCGTGAGGTCGAGCGCTCTCTGAATCTGCGCGATGCTCACGGGGCGCTGGTTGATGTCGTGAATGTGCTGGTCAAGGCTTTGAATTCCCATCTGCACCTTCGTTGCACCAAGCGTGCGCAGGAAGGTGAGGCTCTCAGGTGTGATCAGACTCGGGCGCGTTTCGACCACCAGGCCCACCACGCGGTGCGCCGCTTGCTCGTTGCGCACGTGTTCGCGCTCGAGCTCATCGAGCGTGGCGTGCTGATGCTGCGCGATCGTCTTCCACGGTTCGCCCGTTTCGTAGAGGTCCACCATGGCTTCATTGTAGGTGAGCTTCCCTTCGTCGACCAGGCGCTGCTGCGCCTGCGTGAAGGCAACAAGGTCATCCCCTTCATAGCTCAGCCCGCAATCGCGATAGAACTGGCGGCGTTCGCGGGCATTCGCCGCCTCAAAAGATGACGAACGACCAGGTAGTTTGTCACCTTCGGGTAGTTTGTCGTCTGCGTCGTTGAGGGCGCGGAAGAGCTCGGTGATGAACCAGATCTGGTAGGCGCGCGGGTAATCGCTCCAGGTGCCGCCGAGCACGATGAGCTCGATCTTATCGGTCACGTGCCCCATCTGATTGAGCGCACGCAGGCGCGAGGTCACCTGCAAATACGGATCGAAGTAGTTGCGCTCGGCGCGCTGGCAGGCAGGCTCATCGGAGAGATAGCTCTTGGGCATGCGCAGGTCGTTCGGACAGTAGATGCACGCACCGCCGCACTTCCACGGTTTGGTGATAACTGTGATGGTGGCCACGCCCGAAGCACTGCGACGCGGCTTCACCTGCAACAGATGTACCAGCTGTTGTTCCAGCTCAGGCGTTATATTCCACGACTGCCAACGCTGCGGGTCGCGCTCTTTCGTGCGCAAGTAGAACGGCAGCAGCTTCTTCTTGGAATAGTGCGGCACGTTCGCATCCAAGCGCTTGTTGTGATCGTTCAAGATACGCAGCAGAGCCTTCGCGTCGAGCTCTTCGCCTGCACGCAATCGATCGAGTATTTCTGAAATGATGCTTTCCAAAAGATCCGGACCGTTCGCTTCCTGAACTGCTCTAAACCGCTCTGCCGCCTATCGAGCAGCAATCAAACCAAGCGGCCGAACACCAGGTTTTTCGCATAAGCCTTTCCTGTTGTTCGACCGCCGCTGGTCTTGCTATCCCGCCTGAGCTGGCGCTTTGCTGACTAATTCCGCCTAGCTGAAGTAATCCACGCCACCTTCGAAGATGGGCTGATAGAGGTTGCCCGGCACGTTCTTGTAGAGGCCAGCGCCGCTGCGTTCGCTGTGACCCATCTTGCCGAACACGCGTCCATCGGGGCTGGTGATGCCCTCGATCGCCCATGCCGAACCGTTGGGGTTGAACGCAAGATCCATGGAGGGCTGGCCGGCCGCATCCACGTATTGGGTCGCGATCTGGCCGCTGGCCTTCAGCTGCTCGAGCATCTCGGGCGTGGCGACGAAGCGGCCTTCGCCATGACTTACCGCAACCGTGTGGATATCGCCCACCTGGCAGTGGCTGAGCCACGGGGAAAGCGTGGAGGCCACGCGCGTATCGACCAGCATGCTCTGGTGGCGGCCGATCGAGTTGAACGTGAGCGTAGGGCACGTGCTATCCATCTCGCGGATGTCGCCGTAGGGCACAAGGCCGAGTTTCACCAGCGCTTGGAACCCGTTGCAGATGCCAAGCATGAGTCCATCGCGATTCTGGAGCAGATCGCGCACGGCTTCGGTGACCTCGGGCGCGCGGAAGAACGAGGTGATGAACTTCGCGGAGCCATCGGGCTCGTCGCCGCCGGAGAAGCCGCCGGGGATCATGACGATCTGGCTTGCGCGGATGGCGCTGGCCAGGGCTTTCGTGCTCTCGATGACCGCCTGCGGCGTGAGATTGTTCACGATGAGCGTGGTGGGTGCGGCGCCGGCGCGCTCGAAGGCACGGGCGGTATCGTATTCGCAGTTGTTGCCCGGGAAGACCGGAATGATCACGCGCGGCTTCGCGACCGAGCCGCAATAGACGAGCGGGGCTGCGCCTTCGAAGCTGATCGTTTCAACGGCTGCGTGTTCCTGCTCGGTTGGATCGATGCCCGCCGCCTGGTCTTGCGCGGTGTCTTCCTCGTCTTCGAACGTGCGATACGGGAAGACGGACTCGAGCTTCTGCTCCCACGCTTCCTGCAGATCTGCCAGCGCGACCGATTCATCACCGAGCGCGAATTCGTATTCGGCGGTGGTGATGCCCGCTTCGATGACCTCGAGGTTCTCGGCAGAAGCAGGGACATCGGCATCGGTGGCGAGCTCCACGATGAAGCTGCCATACGCCGGCTCGAAGAGCGCCGAGGGGCTTATGCTGCCATCGATCTGAACGCCGATGCGGTTGCCCAGCGCCATCTTGAAGAGCGCTTCGGCGTAGCTGCCATAGCCCGGCGTGGAGACCGCAAGCGCCGCACCGCTGCCGATCAGGCGCTCGACCAGGTCGCATGCTTCGCGGAAGCCTTCCGCATCGGGCAGGAGACCATCTTCTTGGTAGGCTGGCGAGATGAAGAGCACGCGGTTGCCCGCGCCCTTGAATTCGGGAGAGGTCACGCGATCCACCGGACCACAGGCCGTGGCGAACGAGACGAGCGTGGGCGGCACGTCGAGCTGTTCGAAGGAGCCCGACATGGAGTCCTTGCCGCCGATCGAGCCCACTTCGGTATCGATCTGCGCCATGAGCGCGCCGAGCACGGAGGCGACCGGCTTGCCCCAACGTGTGGGTTCTTCGCGCAGGCGTTCGAAGTATTCCTGGAACGAATAGTAGGCATTCTTGCGCTGGAAGCCCGCAGCCACCAGCTTCGCGAGCGATTCGATGACCGCGAGGTAGGCGCCATCGAACTGGTTCGCCTCAGAAAGATACGGGTTAAAGCCCCAGGCCATGCCCGAGCATGTGGTGGTCTCGCCGTCGACCGGGAACTTCGCCGCCATGGCCATGGAAGGCGTGAGCTGGTGCTTGCCGCCGAAGGGCATGAGCACCGTGGCCGCGCCGATGGTGGAGTCGAAGCGCTCGACCAGGCCCTTGTTGGAGGCCACGTTAAGGTCGGTGACCACCGCGTTCAGGCGCTCGGCAAGCGTGTTACCCGGCCAATCGGGAATGTAGCTGCCTCCCTCTTCCACGTGCACGCTCATGTGCTTGGGCGCACCGTTGCTCGCGAGGAATTCGCGGGATACGTCCACGATGGTATCGCCGCGCCAGGTCATGCGCACGCGACCGCTGTCGGTGACGACCGCGACCGGCGTGGCTTCGAGGTTTTCCGCATGTGCAAGCTCGATGAAGCGATCCACGTCCTCGGGCGCAAGAGCCACCGCCATGCGCTCCTGACTTTCGGAGATGGCGAGCTCGGTGCCGTCGAGGCCTTCGTATTTCTTGGGCACGCGATCAAGATCGATCTCGAGGCTGTCGGCCAGCTCGCCGATAGCGACCGAAACGCCGCCCGCACCGAAATCGTTGCAGCGCTTGATCATGCGGCTGGCCTCGGAGTTGCGGAACAAGCGCTGGATCTTGCGCTCAACTGGGGCGTTGCCCTTCTGCACCTCCGCGCCGCACGTTTCGATGGACTCGAGGTTGTGCGCCTTGGAAGAGCCCGTTGCACCGCCGATGCCATCGCGACCGGTGCGTCCGCCGAGCAAGACGACCACGTCTTCTGGAGCAGGGGTTTCACGGCGAACATCGGCCGCGGGCGTTGCGCCCACCACCGCGCCGATCTCCATGCGCTTCGCGGCATAGCCGGGGTGGTAAAGCTCGTTCACCTGACCCGTTGCCAAACCGATCTGGTTGCCGTAGGAAGAGAAGCCCGCTGCCGCCGTGGTAACGAGCTTGCGCTGCGGCAGCTTGCCGGGGAGCGTTTCGGCCACAGGGACCAGCGGATCTGCCGCGCCCGTTACGCGCATCGACTGGTAGACGTAGCTGCGGCCCGAAAGCGGGTCGCGGATCGCGCCGCCCACGCAGGTTGCCGCGCCGCCGAAGGGCTCGATCTCCGTGGGGTGATTGTGCGTTTCATTCTTAAAGAGGTAGAGCCAATCCTGCTCTTCGCCATCCACATCTACCTTCACCTTCACGGTGCAGGCGTTGATCTCCTCGGATTCATCGAGGTTCGTGAGGATGCCCTTGCTCTTGAGCCATTTCGCGCCGATCGTGCCCATGTCCATGAGTGAAACCGGCTTCGCATCACGGTCGAGATCGGTGCGCATGCGCATATATTGGTCGAACGCCGCGCGCACCTTTTCGTCGTCGATCTGCATGTTCTCGAGCTCGGTCTCGAACGTGGTGTGGCGGCAGTGATCGGACCAGTAGGTATCGATCATCTTGATCTCAGTGATGGTGGGATTGAGCTTCTCGCTCGCGAAATACTGCTGGCAGAATTGGATGTCGGCCAGGTCCATGGCTAGACCGCGTTCGGCGATGAATGCTTCGAGGCCTGCAGCATCGAGGTCGATGAAACCTTCGACCACCTCGACCGGATCGGGCGTAGGGAATTCCATCTTTAGCGTTGCATGCGGTTCGAGCGTTGCTTCGCGCGCTTCCACCGGGTTGATGACGTAGTGCTTGATGGCGTCCACGTCTTCGCTGGTGAGGTCGCCCTCGAGGAAATAGATCTTCGCGCTGCGCACTTCGGGGCGTTCGCCCTGGCTGATAAGCTGGATGCACTCGCTTGCTGAATCGGCACGCTGGTCAAACTGGCCGGGAAGGAATTCGACGCCGAAGACCGTGGCGCTGCCGTCTTCGGGGAGCTCGGCGTAGATGGTGTCGGATTGCGGCTCGCTGAACACCGTGGGGGTGCAGGTTGCGAAGAGCTCTTCGGTGATGCCTTCCACATCGTAGCGATTGAGCAAACGCAAGTTCTCCAATCGCTCGATGCCGAGAATAGTGCGCAATTCGTGCAGCAGCTGCTGCGCTTCGACATCGAATCCGGGCTTCTTTTCAACATAGATACGTGAAACCATGGGCTCCTACTTTCTTGGAGTTCATCGTGAAAGCGCTTGTTACGCGCTGCTTCTATGATAAGGCCTAACAGAGACCTTGCGCACGAGAACCCACGTTATTCGTACAAGAAGCAACGCAGCTCGATCAGCGCCGAGCGCGAGACACGAGGTTCCCCGCTTCCCTAAGCTTTTTGAAATGAACCGTCTTATTCTTAAGGGAGATCTTTCCTACCTCGTAACCATAATCGAGGAGCTCTTTCTTGTAATTCAAGAACGAATGGTCGATGGGCAGGCCTGCAATGGCGGCAATTTCGTCGAAGGTAAGATCGAGGCCATCTTCTCTGCTTCGCTGAATGTGCTTCCATAAAGAATCGTACTTGCTCATGGGTCTCCTTGGTGATTTAGGACGAAAAGGTTCGAGATGGTGCGAGAAGGAAATCGCGTCTAGCGTATCTCGATGCGGCCTTCCTTGCGCTTGATCGGGCGCGGATCGGTATCGGGGTAGCCCAGCACAACAGCGCCGAGCAATGGTCCCTTATCAGGCGCAAAACGCGCTTCGATGCGTTCGCGTTCACGCACCACTTCTTCAACCCAGCAAGTTCCCAGACCCTTTTCGTACGCCAGCAAGCAGATGTTATTCATCGCCGCAGCTACCGATTCAACGCAGCTGGGGATCATACCTTCGCTATACGTTGGCTTCAGGAGAAATGCCAGGATCAAACAGGGAGCGCCGCCCATCTCCTGCAGGAATTCGAGCGTTTCTTCAACCACTTCAGGGTTGTTCTTGAAGCGATCTTCAAGGCGTTTGCGATGCGAATACACCGAGGTGCCCATCATATCAAAGAGTTCGCGCAGATCGTTCGGATCGGTGAGTGCAAGGAAGTACCAAGGTTGCAAGTTCTGTGCGGAAGGTGCCCAAACGGCATTCTCCAGGATCTCTTGGATGACCTCATGCGGCACAGGATCGCTCTTGTAACGACGAATGCTCCTGCGCTCTTTGATCGCTTCAACTAATTCCATACGTCCCCCTCAAGGCATTACGGTAAGCACCCTTTGCACTATCTTAATACGAGGTGCTTTCATTCGGCTATAGCTGTACTAAATCATCGACGCAAAGCTTTTCAATTAGGAATAAGATTTGAATAGTTGGCGAGTGTTGTTGTAATTCGGATTTCATCCCAGATAGTTGGTTAGTTTCCGAAGTGAAAACGCAGTAACACTCATAAAGAATCGTACGTTATTGCAGCGATATAGACCTTTTTAACTATCCAAGCTTTTTACTGTTCAATAATAAGCGTGTTAAGAAAGTCGTTCAAAAGGCTTTCTGACCCAGTTTCAATCTGGATATTATGTCCGTTGTCTATTAAGACCGCATAATACATTGTGCTCTTGCTCAGATTGTCAGCCTCTGGATTCATTTCTTTTCTTTGCTGGTATATCGAGTTGGGAATTTCTTCGATGACGGTCTCTGTGTATAGCTTGACGATATTTCCGTTAATGTATCGGAAACCTGTCTCTTCTAAAGTTTGATCAACATACGTTGTTTCGGGGTGCTGGTTGGCACGTGCTGAAAACACTTTGCGTTTTGATTCCTCCCACTTATCGTAGTCTTGAGGAAAGCTATGATAAGTGGGGTTTCTTAGCTCGATACTAATGGTCGATCCCCCATTATCGTATGTGATTTCAGCGGATGAATCATTAGAGTTGGATGATATTTGTTTCCAGCTATTGCTCGTTTTGAATCGAAGAGTTTCATTCCATGCAGATTCTAAAGTAATGAGATTGTTCAGTCCGTATTTCATGGAATAATCCCACGTTGTGTATATGAGTCTTCCTAATGCGATAGCGGTGCTTATTATCGAGACGACAAGAAAGCATATCGCTATCGCATAGAGTGCCTGAGCTGCTCTGAGACCAAAGTTTGCTTCCATCCATTTTGGTACGTTCATGACTACCTCTGTTTTATCCCTGAAGCCAGCATACCTGTTTTGGAGGGAGGCCCTGTCCCATTATTGGTCTAGGAATGCGCAGAGTGGAATAATAGCAAGCGTAAGCCATCGGTGGGTCTTATCAAATTTTGATGCAACTTTCCTTACTTTTGTTTAGAGCGCAAAGGGATCAAGAAGTTCGATGTCTAAGTAATCAAAATCGCGCGCGTCCCTGGTCACAACGTCTCGCAAGGTGCATCGACTGGTTTAACGCAGGGGGTCGAAACCGAAGTAACGCATGAATTCATCGCGCAATTCGCCGCGAAAATCGGGGTGCGCGATGCCGATAAGTGCTTTTGCGCGCTCTTGGTTGGTCTTGCCGCGTAAATCTGCGATGCCGTATTCGGTCACGATGAACTGGGTCTCGTTGCGTGGGGTGGTCACGATGCTGCCTGGCGCAAGGAAGAGGCTGATCTTCGAGACGCTTCCGCCTGCTGCGGTCGAGTTGATCACAATGATCGATTTGCCACCCTTGCTCATGGTGGCGCCCCGCACGAAATCAACCTGTCCGCCTGCGCCCGTTGCTTGTTTGTGGCCAAACGATTCAGCAGCAACCTGTCCGAACAGATCAACCTCGATGCAGGAATTGATGGAGATGAGGTTCTCGTTCTTCGCGATGACCGCCGGATTGTTCACGTATTCGACGGGGTAGAGCTGCACGAAGGGATTGTCATCGGCCCAATCGTAGAGCTCCTTGGTTCCCTCGAGAACCGTAGCAATGTTGATGCCGTTATGCAGCGTCTTCTTCGCTGCCGTGATCACGCCTGCTTCAGCTAGATCCATCATCTTCGAAGTGAACAATTCGCTGTGAACGCCCAGATCCTTTTTGGTGCTCAGCGCATCGAGGACTGCGTTCGGCAACTTGCCGATGCCTGCCTGAATGGTCGCACCATCTTCGATGAGCGAGGCGCAGTATTCGCCGATCTGGCGCTCGGCGTCGCCGATGCTCGAATTCGGGATGACGGGCAGTGGCTCATCCACTTCGATGATGTAGTCGAGTTCGCTTACATGGACGCTCGTTTCTCCAAATATGCGTGGCATTTGCTTGTTGATCTGCCCGATCACGATCTTCGCCGAGCGCATTGCTGTGCGCTGGTAGCTGCAGGAAACACCCATTGTGCAATAGCCCTGCTCGTTGGGTTCGGAGAGCGAGAGGATCGCAACGTCGATAGGGTAGTGGCCGTCGCGGATCAGGCGCTCGATGCTGGAGAAATACGATGGCAGATAATCCGAGATGCCCGCATGTATGCCTTGCCAATAATCCTTGTACTGTCCAACGGGGCCAACGAACGGCTCGTAGCGGATATGGCCTTCCATGCGGGGGTCGAACATCTCGATGCGTTCGCCCGGAGGGCCCTGCATGAAGGAAACATCGGTGAATTCCGCATAGCGCTTCTCGATCTCACGCGTGATCGCACGCGGATCGGCTGCGCCATCGGAGAGCGAACAGTGGCTGTGCGGCGGAATGACCTTCGCGATATCTTCCACGGGAATGAGTTTTTGCTGGTAGAGCTCTTTCCAATCGGTCATCGGGCCATTCCTTCCTTGGTTGTAATACAGGATTATTCGATTATAATCTTTCGATTTGCACTTCTAGGCGATACTTTTGTCCACCTCGGTATGGGATGTTCTTCTCTGATCTCTCTTTGCGCATTGTTATGTCGCTCTCGACTTCGATGATCAACATATCGGTGATAGCTGCTCAAGAAGAGCAGAGCTACGTTTTGTTGGCATAGATACTTTTATGCCTTGGCAACAGACGGGCGGCTGGCGGTTGCCCGTGTCTCCGCACGGTTATAGTTGCGGTACACCAAAGGAGCGAAAGAGAGGATTTGTCATGGAGGGGAAAGCTTCCATCACCATCGTCGAGAACGGCCCCTATGTCGTCAAGGGAGGCGTTCCACTCAGCGAGGATGCCATCGTCGCTGTACCCGAAGGTGGCCATTTGGAGTACAACCGCGTGAGAGGCTATGAGGTTGAGACTGAGTACCACCTTTGCCGTTGTGGTAGCTCGACGAACAAGCCGTTCTGCGATGCCATGCATGTGTCTGTGGGATTCAATGATGGAAACGCAGCGTTCGAGGATCAGCAAGGCGAACGCGATGAGTCCTTCCAGGATCTGCCTACGATGTAAAAGTGATAGGACGGTGGGGATGCAGCCCATCATCCCGTGTCAACTGGTGCTCGGAATCTTGCAGTTTCTTGGCAGTTGGCGTAGTTGGGCCGAACGCGTGAGTTTAGGACGCTCCTGAGCCCACACGGACGCTTGAGCTTGATGATGGCAGTTCCCAATATAATTTAGAGCTTCGCACCCTACGCGACCCTGTCACGCCTAGCGCACGAGCGTGTCAGTCTTCACCATAGGCAGACTTGTCCTGCGATGCGTCGATGAGAGCTCCATAGCTGCGCTCCTCCTCTTTGGAAATCGTAGGGATCTTCCCAAACATCAGGACGAGCAAGAACACGGCGACCGCCGCCAGAACGATCCAGACGATCAACTTCCTTACAAGTAGTGCGCTTATAGCCATCACCGCGAAAGAAACCGACACGATCCTGAGCTTTCGCTGCATCGAAATCCCACCGCTCTGCTTGAACGGCTCGACATAAGCTCGATAGATCGACGTGCTCGCAAGCCACGAGTTCAGCCGGCTTGAGCTGCGCGAATAAAGAAACGCCGCGAGCAGCACAAAGGGTGTCGTGGGCAGAACCGGGACGAACACGCCCACGGCGCCGAGCGCAAGGCAGATACTCCCCGCAATGATGAGCGCGACTTTCCTGATCGACTGCATGCTCGTGCCTTTCGGATGGTTCTTGCGAGACGGCCCTTAAGAAATGTCCCGGAAAATGGCTCCGGGTGGTTCTAGGAGAATGCTACTACGACCCAGAAGCCGATGCGGCTGCTTTCCGACCGATGGAGCAATCAATCGCTGATGATGGTCTCGCCTACGCCAATGCGGCAAGCGTTATTCGGGCATCCTCGTTCATCGATTGCCAGTCGGCAATTTGCACACGTCAACCCAAGTGCTTCCAGGCGTTAGTTCCTCTAGTTCATCAGGCGTAAGCGCAATGGCGCTGTTCGAACTGCCGCATGCGGGAAATACCGTTTCGAAGCGGCGAAGCGATTCGTCCAAATAGATCTTGCAACCGTCGTTCACGCCGAAAGGGCACACGCCTCCAACAGCATGGCCTATAAGCTCTTCTGCCTTTTCAGGATCTACCATCTTGGCCTTGCAGTGAAACGCTTCTTTGAATTTGGGGTTCGCGATGCGTGCATCTCCTGCGCAGACAACGAGTGCAACACCATCGTCAACCATGAATGATAGCGTCTTTGCAATGCGTTCAGGTGCACACCCGATCGCCTTTGCCGCCAGCTCGACGGTGGCGCTTGAAACGTCGAATTCCAACACATCGTTGTCGCGCCCATATTCGCTTAGATACTCTTTAGCTCTTTCTAGTGACATATCTCATCCTCATGTTCGATCAAATACCCAAGCAATCTTACTATGAACGATAAGCTATCGGATCGTTGTCCCGGCGCGTCCCCGTTGTCCCGGCGCACAACGCATTGTGCAAACAGCCGTGCTGCGTTACCCCCCCTTTTTTTTCTTCAGATTGTGCATGCAAAATTCATATTAGGGAAGTAAAGGGGCATACGCTCCATCAAGGACATCGTTGCGCTCGTCACTCTTTCGAAGTGCTTGATTCGCAGGGGCTGCCGTAAGAGCCTTGATGGTTTCTTCGTCGCGCTTCCTCTTCAGCTTCAACGCAATGGGGTAAAGGATGATGGAAAGGATGACAGAGATCAGTGCGAACAACAGCAATACGCCAGCGTCCGAAAGTGCGATGCTTGGGTTCGTGCCGCTCATGCATTCTCGAATGCCGTCGACAGCGTAGGTGAAGGGGAAAAATGCCGACACGTCTGCCGTCACCCCTTCTCCAAGAACAGCAGGAAAGGTGCCTGAACAGCATGCCATTTGCACTATCAAGAAGATGACCGCAACCGCTTTTCCTGGAATATCGAAAAGACTCAGCATCTGAAGGATGCAGAAGAATGAGAATCCGATGCATGCAAGGAAGAGGATGAAGTCGCCATTTGCGATGCCCGGCACTTCCGAAATCATCGCCCCTATGGTGACCGCTGCCACGTTGAGAGCCACAAGTATAAGATAAAGCGGCCATCGTCCGAATACTGCTGCAAAGCGCCCAGCGCGTTCTGCGTTCTTCGAAGGAAACGGGTCGAAGACGAAGAAGAGAACAAGCGATCCGAGCCAGAGGCAAAGCGTAAGGAAAAGAGGGACGAAACCGTACCCGAATGCCCCAAGCTCTCCGAAGACTTCGTTCTCTATTTCAACAGGGGAGACGGCGTAAGCGCCATATTCTTCAGGTGTTGCGGAAAGGGATTCATCGAGCGCTTCGTATCCATTGGATAGCCCCTCTTGCAATCTGCCGATCCCTTCATCTAGCTGAGCTGCTCCATCGTCGAGTGTATCCGTGCCCGCTTGGGCGGTCGATATGCCTTTGGCGATCGCGAAGCTTCCTGCCTGAGCCTTTCCCGCAGCATCGCCAACCGAACGGATGCCGCCCACGATAGTGTGAGTGCCGTAGATAAGCGTATTCGGAGCTTCTGTGTTTCCGAGCTTAGCTTCCGCTTGAGTTAGGCCTTCTTCAAGATTTTGCGCTGCCAAGGCAATGGTGGTGTTTCCGCTGTCGGTAGGGGGGCCTCCAAGTGCGGAACTTGCCTGCTGTATGCCGTTTGAAAGGGTGTGATTTTCTGCATCAGAGAGCATCGTTCTCTCAAGAGAAGCCATGGCTGCTTCGGCGGAAATCGTTCCGTTCTTCCATGCGGTAACGGTGCTTGCGATGCCGTTCTCGACGTTTCTTGTGGCGGTCTCAGCCTGAACAAGCCGCTCGCTTATCGCTTCTGTTCCCTCGGCTATGGAAGACGCCCCTCTCTTCGCTTCGGAAATGCCGCTCCTAAGAGCTTCTGCGCCTTCTTCGACTGCAAGAGCTGCTCCCAACAGGGTAGCTTCGCCCTCCCCAGCTGTCTTCTGCTCAAGCTCTTCCAGTCCAGCAGGTAGGCTCGCAGCACCTTCTGCGAGCTCATCTAGTCCAGTGCCGAGAGCAGAGGTGCCTTCGGCTAGTTTGGAGGAACCCTCTTTCAACTGCATTGCCCCATCGACAGCATCGGAAAACCCGTCTTTAGCCTCGTATAGTCCTTCGGCCAATGCCTCGACATACTGAGCGCCGATCTTCTCATTGACCGTTTCGCGCAAGGCTGCCTCCATCTTCGATGAAAGTGTGGACAGCATGAAATTCTTCCGCATGTTGCTGAAGAACGTGATGCTCGCTGTTTCAGGTGATGTCGATTGACCTGCTGTTATTCGTTCGCTGAAATCGGAAGGTATCACAACGGCCAGGTAGTAGTCGCTGTTCTCAAGACCTTCCTCCACAAGATTCGGATCCTCTGGTGTCCAAAGGGCCGAATCGCTCTCCAGAATGGATGTGACCAGTTCTTCGCCATAATTCTTCGACTCGCCATCAACAAGTGCTCCCTTGTCCAGATTCACCACCGCAACAGGAAGTTCCTTCATCTTTTCATAAGGGTTCATGAACACGTTGACATACAAAAGACCGAACAGAGCTACAATAAGGGGTACTGCAACAAGCCCAATGTAGGTCAAAGGTTTGCGTCGCGCCGTGCTAAATGCATCTCGAAGAACCTTCCCAAAAGTTTTCAAGGCCATGTTCTTTCCTGACTGCTGATCAACTAAGATGTAAAAATCATACAAATGTAAGAAAATTAAAACCATATACACATTTTCAATATGTATGTTTTTGGAGGTTCCATGGGAAAGAAGAGCGCCCAGACAAAGAACGCGCTGGCTGATGCTCTGGTGTCGATCCTTCTGGACAACGAGCCTGGTGCCATAACGGTAAAAGCTGTTGCGAAGACAGCCGAGGTAGACCGCCAAACTTTTTACTACCATTTCGAAGGGATGGAGGGACTCATAGGCTATCTCAGCGAAAGAGAAGTGGGTGCGCTGGCTATGGGGCTTGAGAAGGATCTGTCTCTTGATGAGCTAGCCAGGAGGCTCATTCGTCGGGTTTTCGAAAGAAAGCGCGTCATAAAAGGGCTTCTCGATCGCTTTGGTCGATCAACGCTGAAGCGCCTACTGCATGACAAGGCGGTCAAGCTCCTGCGATCGCACGCACAGAGAGAGCTTGCTGCAATGGGAGCCTCGATCGACGCACGCCTTCGTGACGACGCTGTGGAATACTGCGCTCTTGCATCGGCATCGGTGCTCGAGGCATGGATAATGAATGAGCTGGAGATGGATACTGAACAGCTCAGTTGCTTTCTCGTTGATTCATTCAGGCAACACTTGATCGGGTTGGCGGCCACCAAAGGACAGATCTGATTTCGCTATCAGTTATCAATTGGTAATTGGTCGTTTGCAAATTGGACGCATCGATCCATGCGCTTCCAGACTAAGGCAAGTGGGGTGCTTTGAAAGCGTTCCACGCTTGGTGGCGTTCTTTGCCTATTCCATTAGCATGCTGCTAGACCATCGAAGTAGTCTGTTTGCAAGTTCTTGGTCGTCCATCTGTGCGTCTCCGTCGTAGGCTTGCAAGAGCTTCTTTTCATCGCTGTTTGCTAGTTTCGATAGCTGTGCGCGGCTGTTCACGAACTCGCCTGTCTGGGCAAAATGCTTTGCGCGAATTCCGAAGAATACTGACTTCAAGCAGCCTTGCAATAGGTCTGGAAGCATGTTCGGTTCGAACACTGCTGTATGGCAAAGCGCGTGGTAGATCTCGGACGCGCATGCATCAGCTGCAAGCTTCGCTTCTTCAGCGGTGAATTCTGTGTCCATGAAGTCGAATGAACCGTATCTGATATCAGTGTCGTTTGCCAGGTTGAACACATCATGTCGTGGCCAAGCTGCAAGTACGTCAGGCGATCCGATGAATCCGCAAGCAAGCTCAGCATGCGGCATCTTTTGAATGACGCTGCGATATGAGGCGAGGTCATCGGCGTTTAGGTCTTCTATAGCGACCACGATATCGATGTCGCTATCTTCGCGTTGTTCGTCCCGAGCCCTGCTCCCTTGCAGTCTAACAAGTACGAGTCTCTCTTTGAACTCGGTCTTTAATTGGTCGATAAGGTCATTCATCCAAACATCAATATCCATGAGTGCAGCCTTTCTTTCTTGTTAGTTTGCGATAGAGGTGAATCGCTACAACCCCAGCTGCTCTTCGCCCCACTGCTTCATGGCTAACAGGATGGGAATGAAGCTTTCGCCCTGGGCAGTCAGTTTGTACTCGACGCGCGGCGGCATCTCGCCGTAATCGATGCGTTCAAGAAAACCATCTTCGACAAGTTCCTTAAGCTGTTTGGAGAGGGTGGATTCGGAGATATTGCCGATACAGCGCCGAAGCTGTCCGAAATGTCGCACATCCTTGAGCGCGATGTAGAAGAGTATTTCGATCTTCCATTTGCCACCGATCATGCGCTGGAGCGTGGAGACCGATTTGCAGCGCTCTACCTCTTCGCCCTTCCTTCTTGCCATAGACGTAACTCCTATGTACTGCAAAAAATATCAGTACTTCCAATTCTAAAGCTTCATTTGCATGATGGATGCGACAAGCCCACCCATCCTTCAAGAAATCCGAGGCAAGGAGCACATCATGCACTACACGGGAACTATCTGGAGACCACCTTATGAGGCTGATTCACTCATCTTGGAAGCGACTGCGGGCTGCACGCACCGCGACTGCAAATTCTGCACGCTCTACGACGAGCTCCCCTTCAAATTCAAAGCATCGGAACTCTCTACCATAGAGTCCGATCTTATTGAGGCACAGACGTGGTTCCACGATCCGCTATCGAAGATCGAGACGCGCCTCTTCAATCTCCCAGCGCCCAAACGTTGTCGGGTCTTTCTTGCAGGCGCTAATCCGTTTGCGCTGAAAGCGAGGCGTCTGCTTGAGATATCCGACCTCATTCATGAATACTTCCCGTCATGCAAAACGATCGGCTGTTTTGCGCGCGTGACAGATGTCACCTCAAAGACAGACGAGGAGCTTGCGGCGCTTCGTGAGGCGGGCTATACCGGCCTTACCATCGGAATAGAAACGGGAGACGATAAGGCGCTTGCCTTCATGAACAAAGGGTATATGGCGCAAGATATTGTTGCGGAGTGTGCACGTTTGGATGCGGCGGGTATTGCCTATACGTTTTTCTACCTTGCGGGCATCTCAGGGAAAGGGTGCGGCATTGAAGGTGCTCGGCTTACAGCAGCGGTTTGCAATCAAACGCATCCTTCTCTTATCGGTGCGAACATGCTTACCATTTATAAGAACTCTGAGCTTTACAAAGAGATTATTGTTGGCAACTGGGAAGAAGAATCGGAGATTGAGAAGTATCAGGAGATCAAAGCTCTTGTGGAAGATTTGGAAATTCCTGTGGAATTCGCCATGCTGGGTGCGTCGAATCCTGTGATGCTGCAAGGCAGATTGCCTGAGCAACGCGAGCAAATCGTTGCAACGCTCGACCGCGTGATCGAGGAGATCGGGGAGGACAAGCTGCGCTGTTATCGCACGAACTTGAAGCATCTGTGATGCTTGAGGCTGGCTTGGCTACTCCTCAATGATGACACCAAGGCGTCGAGCCAGAGCCGCAGCCTGATAGAGTTCGAGCTTCGTTCCATATACTTCGGTCATGGCATCCGATATGGCAATACCCTCGAGTTGGCATGATGTGAAATCGAGGCCGACGAGCTTCGTGCGGAAGAAACTCGTTCCAACAAAGCGGTCATCCTTGAGTGCGATGCCGTGCAGCTCCATTTCGGTCATATCCGCTGATGAGAAATCGCAAGTGTGAGCTCGAACGATCTTCCAGAGACATCGGTTGAAAGCGCTGTAGGCGAACGTGCAATCCTTTGCGGCCACCTGTTCCCAAAGCGCTTCGGTGAAGGAGGCGCCGGCGAACTTGCAATCGTTGAACGTGCAGCGTGTGAACGCAGCGCTGTCGAATATGCTGTTGGAGAAGTTGCAACCCTCGAAGGCGATATCAACGAGAAGCGCACCGGTGAAGTCGCAACTAAGGAACTGACAATTGGAGAAGCGGCCGCTAGAAACCTCAAGCTCGACGAAGCTCGCTTCTGTAGCATGGAGCCCGCAGAATTCGACGGCTTCGAGCGTTCCGCGGTCGGGATCGCAGAGAGCGCTCAAGGGCATATCATCGAGAGAGGCGGCTATGCGAGGTGCGGTCAGCTTGCAAGGTGATGATGCCTGGTCGTAGGCAGCTTGTGCTGAACTGGGAATAACGTGCATGCCGCCCCTTTCGCCAATAACGTCCGAACAGACTCATTTGCACCATCCTAAAACCGATCTAACGGTCTTGCAAATCGCATCCTAAGATACGAGCCAGCATCAAGATAGCAGTTCTCCCGATTCATTTGGCTTTTCGAAAAGGACAATGGGAGCGTGCAAACAGGAGACGCGGCTCTGAGGACAACGGGGACGTAGCTTATTGTCCTCGTGTGCTTCGTTTTTGAGACAGCAAAAGGCCGGCGATCGTCATGGCTAAGCCAAAGATTATAGGCGCATTCAGCGGTTCTCCCAGAATAAGAATGGAGGCAGTCGCTGTAATGGCGGGAACGAGGTAAATGTAGGTGGTCGTTGTGGTCGCTCCTAGATACTTCACGGCAACGCCCCATGTGACAAAGCACGCCGCTGATGCCACTGCACCCAGAAAGAGCAGATTGAGCAGGTTCTGCCCGTCGAGAAGGCCAGATGGCCGTGGTGCATGCGGGTCGAAGATGAGCGTGGTAACCAAGATGATGGCAACGCCCCAGACGAACGTGTGCTTCGTTGCTGCAATCGTTTCGTAGCCTTTCTGCGCAATGCGAGCGACCAGCGTGGAATAGACCGCCCACACAAGGGCTGCGGTTAACGCAAGCATATCGCCAAAAAGATCGAAACCAGTGAAGTTTACGATGTTGCCTTCGCCCATCGTGCCAGCACCGACAACAATAAGTCCCGCCATTGCGAGCGCGAAACCGCAGAAGAAGCGAACATTGATGGAGGAGCGGTCACCGAGGGCGGCGGAGATAAGGGTCGTGAACAGCGGCGATGCCGCTACGATCACGCCAACGGCAGTCGCGGTGGTGAATACGAGCGCAACGTTTTCCAGCAGGTAATATGCGGCGATGCCCGTCGCTCCGGCAGCAGCGAAGAGTGCTTCATCCGCTCGCTCTTTAAGCCTCAAGACGTGAGGGCGCATGACGCAAAGGATGCAAAGGCCAAGCGCGAATCGCAAGAGCAGTATCCATAAGGGGGATATATCCACCAAGAGCACCTTAGTGGAAACGAAGGTGATGCCCCATACGAATATGGTGAAGAGCGCAACGAAGTGGTATTTCATTTTCGCCCTTCGCTCGTCTTGCGCATCGCGGCATAGGAACCAGGTGTGCATCCGATGCGTTTCTTGAACTCACGTGTTAGGTGCGCTTGATCCGAAAACCCGAGTTCGGCTGCTGCATCTGATGCATGTGCGCCATTAGCCAGAAGTTCGCATGCCGCATCTACGCGGAGCGCCAGCTGATGTTGAACTGGCGTGAGGGAGAACATGCGCCTATAGGCGCGAATGAGCGCATAGGCAGAGATGCCTTCCTTCTCCGCGAACGCCTCCACGTAGATCCTCTTTGCAAGATGCCCGAGCATATGCGCATAAAGGCGCACTGCTGCTTCCTCGTGCTTAGGGTTCGGTGGGTTCGCGTCGGGCTTTGTGGCAAGCGTCTGCTCGAAAGCCACGAACGCCTCTAAGGCCTCCTCTTCTCGGTGTCTATCGAGCAGAGAGAATACTTCTTCAAGCTGTTCGCGTGGTAGGTCGTCGGTATTGCTTGGGAAGCAAAACCGCTCGTCATCAAGGGTTTCTGTCGCAACCGTGAAGCTGTCATAGGCAAAAGGACTTTCGCCAACCTGGGTGCAGCCATGAGAATCGCCAGGGTTGAACACAAGAATGTCACCCTTCTTTATGCGCAGGAGCTCTCCGTTGAGGACAAGCTTACGCTCACCTTCACGAACGATGCCGAAGACGTAATGGTTATGAGCGTGATCCGCGAATGGCTGCAAGATGCCACAGTATGTTCTGCGCTCTCCTTTGAAAAGTGGGAGGGGCGTGACGGCGCAAGATTCATTCATGTAAGGCCTTTCCTTTCAAGAACAGGATAGCCTTCTGTTCGTTGTTGTTCTTGAATGGAATTGCGCTTAGAAACAACGAACGTTGATTTGACCCAAAAGATGGTAGAACGCGGACAATAAGCTACGTCCCCGTTGTCCTCCGACATCAACGGTGTTTTCGGAAATGAAGCTCTTTCGTTTCTCCCTAAACGCTTCAGTAGCAATAACCAGTTGACTGATCTTTTTACCACGTGCCGTGTAAGCTTGATCAAAGAGGAGTTCTACGAAGGTGGGTGACCATGGATAAAGGCGAGATCGTGCTGGCAGGAGGATGCTTCTGGGGAACGGAAGCTTATCTCAAACGCCTGCCTGGCATCATCCAGACTGAAGTGGGATACGTGAATTCGAGCACCCCTCAGCCTTCCTACGAAGAGGTTTGTTCGGGCGAAACAGGAGCAGCGGAAGCGGTCCGTGTCGTTTACGATAAAGAGGTCATTCCTTTGCCGCTTCTTCTGGAAGCCTACTTGCGCACCGTCGATCCCACATCGCTGAACCGCCAAGGCAATGACCGGGGCACCCAATATCGTACGGGTATCTACTGGACAGACGAACAAGACGCACCAATCGTTATATCTGAGCTAAACAAAGTCGAGCGGCGCATAGGCCGTCGCGTTCGTGTCGAAGCGTGCCCGCTGCAAAGCTTCTATCCAGCTGAACCGTATCATCAGAACTACCTGGACGCTAATCCTTTGGGTTATTGCCATGTCAATCTCGCCGATGCTGCAGATTTCGTTTCTGAGCATGCAGCGGATTTCGCCATCGCGCAGCATGACTATTCAAAGCCTGCAGATGCTTTGCTGGAAACAATGCTCGATCCTGCCACGTTTGCCGTCACTCAACAGGGGGCGACCGAGCGCGCCTTTTCGCATCCCTATGATCACTTGTTTGAGGATGGTATCTATGTGGATGCGGTAACGGGTGAGCCGCTCTTCGCAGCAGCTGACAAGTTCGATTCTGGTTGTGGTTGGCCCGCGTTTGCGCACCCGATCGCCGAGTCATCCATTGTGGAGGCAGCAGATGAATCGCTTGCAGGCATGCCGCGAACCGAGGTTCGCAGTGCGCGTGGCAACAGCCATCTTGGGCATGTCTTCGAAGACGGCCCTGTTGCGTTGGGCGGACAGCGCTATTGCATCAACGGTGCAGCTTTACGCTTCGTGCCCCGCGAACAAATGGAGAATGAAGGCTACGGCTATCTGCTGAATTCGCTGTGAGTCAAGGGGACGGTTCTGCCGCCCCACACGGCATCATCTAAGTTCACTAAGGGCTTCTAAGGTTGCCTCTACGTTCTCGGCATGCCAGTTCTTGTAGCCGCCGGCATACTGCGATGCGTAGATGCCCGAGAGGCGGATATCGCTCAGTTCCTTTTGCTGCGTGGTAAGGCGAACGTTGCCAGTGTTCGTTTCAATGTCAATGATCACGTTGAGCAGGTCGTCGACAAGCTTCACCGATTCGATCTCCGAATAGGGAACGACAAGGGAAACATCTTTTTCGAGGGTTGCCCAATAAGGGTCGAAGGGAAGCAAGATGAGCTCGTTCTCGCACATCTGAAGGACGGCCACATCGCACGCACTGAAGAATCGGACGATCTTGTCGCTCAGATTCCCCGCCGCACCTTTCACGATGATGCACCTATCCTCCAGAGGCGTATATCCTGCTTCTATCGCATATTCCCAAACCTTTTCTTCACGTGCCATAGCTACTCTCCTTTCGTTATCGGCGCTTTGTCTATTTGATTTCTTCAACGGGTGTAACAACAGGATTGCCGTCTGCGTCAAGAAGCACGGTCATGCCCGTGCAGCTGACACCAGAGGACGCCAGGAATCCCGCGAGCAGATAATTAACGCCTGTTTCTCGATCAATGAGGACATAGGTGCGGTTCGCTAGGCCGTCTTGCTGCACGTATGTCTGAATGAAGCGCTTGCCGTTTTCTTTCATCGGCGTATATCCTTTCACTCGGATTGCATCGACGGGCATTATTTTCCCGATTCGTTTCCCTGTGTGCAAATGGATCAGATTATTGAAACACCTGTTCAGATGCTATGTAAAAGACTTTTGACAGACGCATCTGAGTCATTCTGCAAACACGTGGATTATCATTTCAGGCGGCATAAACTTATAGACGCTGCGCAAAGAACCGAGGAAGGCACAGACCGATGGAACTGGCACGACAATTAAGAACCAAACGGGAAGAACGCGGACTCTCCCAAGACGAAGTTGCCAAAGCGATATTCGTATCGCGCCAGACCATTTCGAATTGGGAGAATGACAAGACCTACCCTGATATGCAGAGCTTGCTTCTGCTGAGCCAGTTATTCGACACCTCCATAGACGATCTTGTGAAAGGTGATGCTGTAAGGATCCAGCAGGCTGTCAAGCAGGATTCGCGCAAGATGAGACTCCTGTCATACGGGATGATCGGCTTCTCGGTACTCGCCTTTCTCTTTCTGCTGGGTTTCTCGCTTGCCTGGCAGGAGCCTTCTGGTTTCGCTCGTATGAGTAAGGGCAATATCGCGGGTGCGATCACGTTCATCGTGCTCTATGCCATCGGGTTCGGCATGGCTATTGCTATCGACCGTCTGAAGAAGAAGCACGACATCGTCACCTATCGGGAGATCGACCGCTTTCTTAAGGGTGGGATTAACGAAGAACCTGATTCGCAGGGTTTATCGCGCAAGCATCCAGCGCTTGGTGTTGTGGTGAAGCTTGTCGGCGGCGCAGCGATCGGGCTGTTATTAGCGGCCCTCTTGCTGGTGCTTGGGGGATAGCCTTCTTGTCCCGCTGTCCTGCATCGTCCCCTCATAACTGACGGAGCAGGCGATCGATGCGGAACTGAATTCCTTCGCAGATCGCGTCAAGCCTTCCTGCAAGCGAGGTATTTTGGGCAAGGATTTCATGCGCTTCTTCTACAAAGCCATCAAGTGCATGCGGATCGAGCCAAGAGAGGTCGTTAACGAGCCTGAGCTGCCTGTTTGGATCATCGTAAAATGGTTTTGCGCTGTAATTCCACTGTTTTTCGAGAAGTTTGGCATCGCTTGCATTGCACCACAGGCTGCTGCCAGAATCGAACAGTGGAGCTGGTCTGCATTCGAGCGTTTCCACGTTCCTGATGAGACCGAAATTTCGCCAATGCCGATCATGATTCGCGAGGATATCATCGCACACGATCATCTTGTCCAAAGCCTCGCCCGCATTATCTACTCCGAGCATTGCACAGCAATCCACATAATGCTGATAGTCATTGAAGTGGTTCGGCTTCCTTTTCAGCTGTTTCACTGCATATGCTGGCAAATATTCTTCGGTATCTGTAAGGAAGTTGCCACATTTGCTGACAGCCAGATGGGAGGCCTGCACCAACTCATAGGGAACGAACTCATCCTCAGAGAGAAGGCGCTTGTGTAGAGCAGTAGCCACAACTTCGTTGTATGCCTCTTGACCAAGCAGACCCGATCCTTTGAGCAATGTTGTGCTGTTCCCCTGGCGAACCCAGCGTTTCGAGAGTGCCCCATCGGAGGTATTGTCGGGAGAGTTCAGTCCGACTTCAGATAGCCATTCCCATCCTTCGCTGGCGGGCTTGAGGTTCATATCGGAAAACGGATTGTTAAAGAAGTTGATATCTTCCCACGCGATATCTGCCTCTTCAGGTTTCACCCAGTATTGATCCGACAGGGAAAGCCCCAGGCTCTCAAAAGGAATCTGTGCCGGGTCGAGAAGACCAAGTTTACGCAGCTTTGCATCGATCCCGTTGCGCGAGGCAGGAATGCTTCTGTGACGCCACCAAGCATCCAGCGCCTTCACCGAACCTGCTGCTCCTCTCGGAGAGACTATTGAGAGCGGAGCCCGAGAAGGATCTCGAATGTCGAATATCTCAAGAAAGCGCCCAGTTGAGGGGCTATGCGAGAATCCGAACACTTCGTGCGTGCGGTTCATCAGGATATAGCGTTTGGCATCAGACGATAGTCGGGATGATGGACGGCCTCCTTTAGGAGCGCTCTTTGCCCTTTCTGAAACATCAAGATCGTCCAAGAACCACTGGTTTCCGATCTTTTCTGCAGGAAGGGTGCCCGAGCTTATCAGCTGATGAACGCGCCCCACTGAAACGCCAAGCAGAGCTGCGGCTTCTTTGACTGTTGTATTAAAAGCCATTTTTGCCCTCCCTGTTCAAATCTAGAAATATTTATAGTATTAATTGAATTCCAATTTTACGTTAATGCTATAAATGTTTCTAGGGTTTATACTCAAAGGAAGAAGATAAAACCGAATCTCTCCAAGTTCTAAGGGGGGCATAACGAGATCGGTGATGCCGACGATCCAGACATGACAAGTACCTGGGAGAGGTCATTATCTAACCCTGAGCAAGGAAGAAGCTAAGCTATGGCACTGGAATACGTAACAGCGACTGAAAAACACGCAAATGATATTCATCGCGTCCCTTCCTGCCGCTTTGCTCTATGAGCATAGGCGCTATCGTACAACCGGACATGGAATCATCGATCTCGAAAACGACGTAAAGCTTGTCTTCGATAAGATGGAGAAGATGCTCCGGTGAGCGTAGAAACCTCATGGTAAGCAAGCTGATAAGAGATTGCTAGGAAGATATGCGTGATTAGCGCTTGACCTTTACGCTGCGTCATAGCTTAGCCTGACGGCAGATGCTTTGAAGTGATGTTTGTTGGAGGAAGCATGATTGCATCAGATAACAGGACATACACCACCAAGGAACTGGCCGACCTTGCCGGTGTGAGCTCGCGCACGCTCCGCTACTACGACCAGATCGGACTGCTCGTCCCTGCGCGAGCGCAGAACGGATATCGAGTCTACGATACTGCCGACATGCGTAGACTGCAGCATATCCTGCTTCTGAGATCTTGCGGAGTGCCCTTGGAGTCCATAGAGGAGGCGCTCGACAAATCGGACTTCGACCTCGCATCCATGCTTCGAGAGCATCTGACCCTTCTTTGTCGACAAAGGGAGAAGCTGGACAGGACCATAGCCACGGCAAAGCTTGCCGTGGCGGGATTGGAGGATTACGAGAAAATGGACGATAAGGAACGATTCGAGCAGATCAAGAAACAATCTGTCGCCGACTTCGAGGAGGAGTTCGGACAGGAAGCACGTGCATTCTACGGTGACGAGGCTATCGATGCAGCCAACGAAAGGATGCTCAATATGAGCAAGACGGCCTGGGATGCCAAAGAGGAACTCGAACAGCGCATCAAGGATAACTTGGTTCTCGCCATGATGACTAAAGACCCGGAATCTCCTGAGTCCAAGCTCGTGGCGGGGATGCACGCCCAATGGATCAAGGTTCACTGGGGAGAGAAAGCTTATTCGCCCGAGGCGCATGTATCCTTAGCAGAAGGTTACCTTACCGATCCTCGCTTCGTCGAATACTACGACGGCTCTTGCGGTGCCGGGGCCACTGAATTCTTGCGAGATATTATTAAGGCGAACATCCATTAGACGCAAACCGAGGGCAGTAATCGTGAGCGGTTTCGATAATTGAGCAAGGCGGCATTACTAAGCTGAGGCCCTAGTGTCCGCGATGCTTCTGCTTGCGCTTGGCCTCTCGCAGCTCAAACCGCTCCTGCTCCTTCTCTTGCCTCTTTAGGCTACGACGATGAACGGATCGTTCTTTCATCGACTCGCGCTGCTCGGATAGGGCTTGCTGTGCCTTCGTGCTCATGGCGGGCTTGCTCAAAGCCTTCGCGGCTTCTCGCATGCGGCGCTTAGGGTTCTTGGCGACCTTCGGTTTGTCGGGTTCTTCGTTGCCGTAGAAGGAGAGCTTCTCCCATCCATTTACTATGAACTCTAGGATCTCCGTATCTGACGGTTCAGCTCCGAAGACTATCCTGGCGACGCTAAGCTGCCCGCCCTCGACGTGCTCGACGAGGGCGACCCAGAATTGACCGTCATGATAGAGGGTCAGGGTGGATGACACGCTGATCTGCATGGCTGATTCCTCCTTTATGTAGATAAACCATGCAGAGAAGGGACAACCAAGGAGGCAGGTTACTGATGCGGCATAACCGCACGCCCACGACTACCCGACGGGGACTGTGTTTTCATCTCTGATGTTTGAATTATACGATAGTGGCGTCTCTCGCTTCTATACCTCGTGGGTGGGACAACGGGGACGTAGCTTATTGTCCGGAAATCCGGAGATGTAGCTCCTGACCCACATCACCACATACGAACCAACCTAAGCACCTTTATGAGTCAGTAGAACCGTCCCCATGACTCACGGACAATAAGCTACGTCCCCGTTGTCCTGTTCATGATTTCTAGGTCAAGCCCGAGGATCCCTACCTTTCGTAAAATTATTCGAAAAAAGGCGCACATAGCAGGTGCGTTTCGCGTTATACGCAATAGGAGGTGAGATTCGGGAATGTCACAAGAGGGCACACAGCAAGCTTTCGGCGGCTGCATCGATGCTAACTCGGACAACAAGACAGAAGCATCCCTTCTTGCTGCGAAGTTCGCGGAAGACCACTACGACGAAGTGTTCCGCTATTGCGCAAGACGGCTTCCTTTCAGGGAAGATGCCCAAGATGCAACGCAGGAAGTGTTCCTTCGTCTTGTGAAAAGCCATGCCCTTTATGAACGGAACGGCAAGCCGCTCGCTTATCTCTACACGTGCGCGCGCAACGTTTGCTCCGATTTCTACCGAAAGGCTGTCTCGTTCGATCCTCTGTTGGATATCGAGCGGGAGAACATTCCCGATACCCATACTCCGGACAACTCTGAACGTATGAGCATCGCAGATGCCATCGGGCGTCTAGCACCGAAGGAGCAGGAGGTGATCGAGCTGCGTTACGGACAAGACCTGAGCGTGGCGGACATCGCCCAGATCCTAGGCGTATCACGGTTTACGGTTCATCGAATCTGCAAGCGCGCATTGCGCTCGCTCGAAGGGGTACTTGGAGGTGAATGACATGACAAGCATAGAAGATGAGCTCAAAAGGTTTTATGCGAAGGATATTCCTCCCGTCGATTCTGCAAGGAAACGGCAGGTTGTGGAGCTGGTGGCGCAAGAAGCGCAGAAAGCGGACTATGCGCAGGCAAGCACAGCGATGTCCTTTCGGAAGTTCGTGTTCACGCAAATGCGCTTCATCAATCCCGTATGTTGGGTCTTGCAGATCGCCCTCATTGCCTGCGTGTTGGTCGCAGGTGACACCTACCGGTCATCAGAGATCCAGGCACCTCTTATCATGACATTTGCGCTGCTCACAGTAGCGATAGCCATTCCCTCGGTCTTCAAGAGCTTCGAGAGCAGAACGTCCGAACTGGAGCTTGCTTGCAAATTCAACTGCGCTCAAGTGCTCGCAGCGCGGCTCATCATCTTCGGACTTGCGGACGTGTTGTGGTTCTCGATCATCATTGCGGTCATGCCGTCATTTGCGGGAAGCGATCCCTTCAGCGTTTTCCTCTACGCATCGACACCATTCTTCCTGTTCTGCGCTCTGTGCTTCTACTTGGCGCGCGTTGCGAACAAGCACGTGACAAGAGCGACGATCGCCGCAGTAGCGATCTCGATCATCGTGCTCTGGCAGTCGATAGGCTTATTTCCTTACTGGTACAGCAGCCTCTCATGGACTACTTGGGTGGGAGCCCTCATCTTCGCCATAGCTCTTGCTGCTTTCGAGCTACGCCGGCTCATCAGCGATGCGAGCTTCGCTATTACATCGGGCTACGCTCATAACGCTCGATGAATGTCGCATTCGAACCTTCGCAGATGAACACAACCGATCATCGAAAGGAATCATATGGAATTGAGACTTGACCGACTGACCAAGCAGTTTGGCTCCGCTATTGCGGTCGACCGCTTGAGCGCGACCCTCACACCGGGGGTGTACGGACTTCTGGGTGCGAACGGAGCAGGCAAGACCACGCTCATGCGTATGATCTGCGACGTTTTGAAGCCGACTTCTGGAAGCGTTGTCTGGAATGGCACGCCTATCGAGCGGCTGGGTGAGCGTTACCGCAGCGTGCTCGGATACCTTCCGTAGGATTTCGGGTACTATCCCGATTTCAGCGCACTCGACTTCATGCTGTATCTCTCTGCGCTCAAAGGATTAGATTCGAAGGCTGCCAAGCGAAGATCGATGGAATTGCTCGACCTGGTGGGGCTTAAGAGCGTTACCAAACGGAAGGTGAAGACGTTCTCCGGTGGGATGAAGCAGCGTCTCGGCATTGCGCAGGCGGTCATCAACGATCCGGAAGTGCTCGTGCTCGACGAGCCGACGGCAGGACTCGATCCTAAGGAGCGCGTGCGGTTTCGCAATTTGATATCGGCGCTCGCCCAAGACAAGGTGGTTATCTTGTCTACCCATATCGTTTCCGACGTCGAATACATCGCAGACGAGATCCTTATCATGCGTGCTGGTCAGATCGTTGCATCGGGCACCATCGAGGAGATACTCGCGCAGGTTTCGGGAGTCGTTTGGGAATGTGCGGTCACGCCGCGTGAGGCGGATGTCATGTCCGCGCGCATGGCCGTTGGCAATGTCAGATACGATCATTCTGGCATGGCGATAGTGCGGATCGTGTCAGATACAGCCCCTCATTCCAGTGCGCGCCTTGTTGAACCTACGCTTGAGGATGTCTATCTCTACATATTCCAGGAAGGGTCAGAGCGTCATGGGGACGGTTCTTCTGACTCACGTGACCCTTACTTGAGAAACGAACGATAGAAGCAGGTACGTGCCCCAGTGTGGCAGGCAGGACCTGCGGGATTCACGAGCGCGAGCAGCGTGTCCTCGTCGCAATCGTAGCGCAGATCGACCAGCTCTTGCGTGTTGCCAGACTCTTCGCCCTTGTGCCAGAACTTGTTGCGCGAACGCGACCAGAACCAGGTGGTCTTCTCTTCGAGGGTTCGGCGGACAGCCTCTTCATTCATCCAGGCCATCATGAGCACCTCGTGAGTGTTCGCATCTTGTACGATGCAGGGGATGAGACCGGCTTCGTTGTAAGTAAGATCTGCCAAATTCATGGTGGGTTCCTTCCGGAAGAGGGGGGGAAGCGAATGAAGTAGGCTCATTGTAACAAAAGCGAGTGAGCAGCTTTCGCGAGCGATCCTTGCGTACATTCCTGGAAGCAGAGACTTGTTTGGCGCTCGTGTTTTCCTGGGAGCGGAAGGGGAGCGCGCTTCGAGCAAATTCGCCGATGAACCACATCGCTTGCCGCGAACATGCGCTATACTCTTCTACACCAAATGCGATGACGAAGACAGCACATTTCGGCTGCATCGTTTTCAGAGAGGGCTCGTTGCTGAAAGAGCCTAGCGATGTGAGATGTGATTCCCTTCACCAGCAGTGTTGCCGAACGGGTCAAATGCTCAAATGAGCAGGCCTTCAGTAAGCTTCATCGGGTGCTCCCGTTACAGAGCAGATATGAGTGATCTTCGCTCGCTGTTCACAAAACGCAGCGCGAAGGTAACCAGGGTGGTACCGCGAGAGTTCTTCTCGTCCTTGGATAGGGCAAAGAGGAGAGCTCTTTTTCTTTGCTCAAAAGAAGGTGAACAGAAGCCGCACGGGCTTTTCGAGTATGGAGAAAGGCAATCGTATGTCAGTCATTGATGAAGTTCAGGCGTTGCAAGCCGCAACACTTGCCGAGATCGATCAGGCAGCTACGAGCGATGCGCTCGAGGCGATCCGCATCAAGGTAGTGGGAAAATCGGGTAGCTTGACCGGCTATCTGCGTTCGATGGGACAAGTTGCTCCTGAAGAGCGCGCGCAGGTGGGCAAGACCGTGAACGCCGCGCGCAACGAGGTCGAAGGTGCGCTCGAGGCGAAGAAGAAGGCGCTTGCCAGCGCGGAACTCGCTGCTCGCATGGAGGCTGATGCGATCGACATCACGCTTCCTGGCCGCGTGCAGCAGATGGGCACACGCCATTTGATCAACCGCATTACCGATGAGATCGCCGAGGTGTTCCTTGGCATCGGTTACTCGGTGGCAACTGGTCCTGAGGTCGAGACCGACTACTACAACTTCGAAGCGCTGAATGCCCCTGCTGATCATCCTTCGCGCAGCATGCAAGACACCTTCTACGTGCGCGACCTTTCGGGCGATACCACGAATGTGAAGGGCGAATCTGACGTGCTTCTGCGAACGCAAACTTCTGGCGTTCAGGTGCATGCTATGGAGGATCAGGAGTTGCCCATCTACATCATCGCGCCGGGCAAGGTGTATCGCCGCGATGTGGCGGATCCTTCGCACCTTCCGCAGTTCAACCAGATCGAAGGGCTCGTGGTCGATAAGGGCATCACGTTCGGCGATCTGAAGGGTACGCTCGATTATTTCTGCAAGCAGATGTTCGGCGAAGAACGCAAGACGCGTTTCCGCGCTCACTATTTTCCGTTCACGGAGCCTTCGGCTGAAGTGGACGTGAGCTGCGGCATTTGTCACGGTGAAGGTTGCCGCTTCTGCAAGGGAACGGGATGGCTCGAGATCTTGGGCTGCGGCATGGTTGATCCGAACGTGCTGCGCTATTCGGGCATCGATCCTGAAGTCTATTCGGGCTTCGCCTTCGGTGTAGGTGTCGAGCGCGTGGCATGCCTCAAATATAACGTTCCCGACTTGAGGATGTTGCTTGAGGGCGATATGCGTTTTTTGAGGCAGTTCTAAGAACTGCGTTGACGCTGCGGTTTCGTCTCGCACATATGCTCGCCGCTTTTGCGCTTACCCTCACGTACGAAGTACGCTCGGCCGCGCAACACGGCGATCATACACACGAGACGAACCCTCGCTGGCCTTACTAATTTAGGGAGTTTGAAATAATAAAAAATTCGCTTTAGATCGAACAAGCGATAATGGTCAAGATAAAGGTTTAAAAACGATGAAAGTTTCTTTGAAATGGTTAAGTGAATATGTTGAGATACCTGCTGATCTGAAGGCGTTTTGCGATCGTCTGGACCTGACCGGCACGGGCGTTGAAGGTGTCGAGATCGCTGGCGCCACCTACGATAAGGTGGTCGTGGGCCAGATCATCGAAAAGAAAGCGCATCCCGATTCGGATCATATGTGGATCTGTCAGGTGAGCGTGGGCGAGAACAATCTCGGACAAGATGGCAAGCCTGAACCGCTCCAGATCGTATGCGGCGCGCAGAACTTCAACGAAGGCGACAAGATCCCCGTGGCGCTGGTAGGCGCTGAGTTCGGCGATTTCAAGATCAAGAAATCCAAGCTACGTGGCGTGGTGAGCAACGGCATGAATTGCTCCGAGCGCGAGCTGGGGCTCGGTTCCGATCACGATGGCATCATGATCTTGCCTGCCGATGCGCCGGTAGGCGAGCCCTTCGCGGATTATATGAAGCTCAACGACAAGATCCTCGATCTTGAAATCACGCCGAATCGCCCTGATTGCCTTTCCATGAAGGGCATGGCGCGCGAGGTGGGGGCCATGTATGAGCGCGACTTTACCGATCCGCTCGATGATCCGATCTTCAACTTGGGCGAAAACCAAGACCTTGAGCCGACTGCGGATTCGGTCGAGGTGACCATATCGGATCCCGCACGTTGCGATCGCTATACTGCACGCGTGATCGAGAACGTGAAAGTGGGTCCAAGCCCCGATTGGTTGGCGCAGCGCGTTACTGCAGCGGGCGCTCGTTCGATCAACAACATCGTTGATGCGACGAACTATATCTTGTTCCTGCTCGGTCAACCGCTCCATGCCTTCGACTATGACAAGCTAGCGAACAAGGATGGCAAGGTCCACATCATCGTGCGTCCTGCTGAAGACGGCGAGAAGTTCACCACGCTCGATGGGGAAGAGCGCACGCTCACGTCTGATATGAGCGTGATCGCTACGCCTACGGAGGCTGTTGCGCTGGCAGGCGTGATGGGCGGCCTCGATTCCGAGGTGACCGACGAAACGACCACGATCTTGCTCGAAGCAGCTACGTTCAGCAGCGGTCACACCAGCCGCACGAGCCGCAACTTGGGTCTTATCAGCGAGGCCTCGCTGCGCTATGAACGCGGCGTAGACGACAATCCGATCGGTGCGTTCTCTGATGCATCGGCTGCGCTCATCGCGGCGGTATCGGGCGGCACCGTACGCCCGGGCATCGTGGATGTGTGGGAGCAGAAGACCGAGCCTATCATGCTCGATTTCCGCATTCCGCGTTTCAACGCCATGATGGGTGCCGAGATCGATCGCGACTATATCATCTCGACGCTCACGCGCTTGGGTTGTGCGGTAACGGTGGCCGATAAAGCTGAATCTGCGGCGGCATCATGTGCTGAAGGCGAGCTGCTCCATGTGCTCGCGCCCACGTTCCGCCCCGACCTTGAACGCGAGATCGACCTCTATGAAGAGGTGCTGCGCCTCTACGGCATGGACCGCATCGAACCGACGCTGCCAGGTGGTGCTGGCCGCATTGGCAAGCGCACGGTGGCTGAGCAGAAGATCCAGAAGATCAACGATACGCTGCGCGCGGCGGGGCTCAATGAGACCGTAACGTATTCGTTCGCTGAACCGGGCGATCTCGATAAGCTGCGCATGGATAAAGAAGGGTCGGGTATGCCGGTTGAGCTGCTCAATCCGCTCAATGCAGAACAGTCCATCATGCGCCAATCCATCATTCCAGGGTTGTTGCATTCTCTTGCGTACAACCAGAATCACGGCGTGAAGAATGTTCAGCTCTATGAAACAGGACGCGTGTTCTTCGCGGCAGAGGGCAAGAAGAAGCCCAAGGAGAAAGAGCGTGTTGCAGCAGTGCTCGCCGGCGCGATGGGCGATCCTGCTTGGAACAACACACCGGCCGCATTCGATTTCTTCGATGGCAAGGGCATCATCGAAAGCCTTTTGCATGAGCTCGCTACGCCCAAAGTGCGCTTCAAAGCGCTTTCTGCTGAAGAGGCTCCGCACCTGCAGCCAGGACGTGCTGCACAGGTGCTTTCAGGCGGCACGGTACTCGGTTGGGTCGGCGAGATCCATCCGCTTGCAGCTGATGCTTTCGAAGCTACTGCGCCTGTTGTTGCATTCGAGCTCGATCTTGATGCGCTCGTGAAAACGAGTCAGCCCGCGCGCGACTACGTGGATGTGCCGCTGTTCCCGGCAGTCACGATGGATATCGCGCTCGTGGTTGATGAAGACGTGACCAACGAAAAGCTCATGCAGGTCATGCGTTCTGCAGGGGGCAAGCTGCTCTCGAGCATCCAGCTCTTCGATGTGTATCGCGATGAAGAGCGTTTGGGCGCAGGCAAGAAATCGATGGCCTACGCACTCGAATATCGCTCGCCCGACAAGACGCTTACTGCTGAAGAGGTCAATAAGCAGCATGAACGCCTGATCAAGAAGACTTGCGGAGCAACAGGTGCCGAGGTTCGCGGGTAGCGAATATCCTGTGCGCATTGGAAAGCCTATTTGAGTCACAGCGAAGAGAACGATCGAGTGCGTGTCGATCGTTCTTTGCTTGATGCGAGAGAGGAAGCTTGTGGGGAAACTGCTCTCATTCGATCCCAAAAAGTATTCGCCCTGGCAACGGCGTACCTTCTATTGCTGCGCATTCATGTTCGTGCTCTCGGTGGTTCTTGCTACGGTTGGCGTGGTCTTCGTGGTGCTCGCGGAATTCTTCGGCATCAAGTCGATCGATCTGATGCCTGGCGTGGTGCTCGGTGGAGAGACGCTGGTCGCAGGGATCGTGGGCATCGTTGTGGCGTTGTCGGGGATCATCGGCGCGAAGGACCCCCGCAAGATCACGCTATTCTTCTGGATCGTAACGCTTTACGGCTTGCTCGAACTTTGGGACCTTGCCAGCAAGATCTCGCAAGGGCAGGTAAACCCAGCAGCTATCATCACGCTGGTGATCGTTATGTTCTTGGTGGCTTGTGCCTGGAATGTGCGTGGCCAGACGGGTTATTTCGACAATCACCCTCATCCCGGCGATCCCGAGTAGCCTCTAAGCCAGTCCCTCTGTTTGTTTAGGCACAACAGATATTGCTGGTTACTGGTCGATCAACCGACAAAGAAGCTCACCAGCGCGAAGCCGAGCGCTGCTGCGCCCAGTGTGCTCGCGTAGGTGATGGCGAGATAGGCGAAGCAGTATTTGTAGCGCTTGGTCGCAAAGAGGCTCACCGCTTCGAAGTTCATGGTGGCAAGCGTCGAGAAGCCGCCCAAAAAGCCCATCGTCAAGGTGAGATAGAGCACCTCGTTCAGTGCGAGCGGCATGACCATGCCTGCCGCAAAGCAGGCGATCAGATTCACGATGAGGGTGGCAAACGGGAATTGCTCAGGCAGATGGCGCTTGAGCATGCGAGTCAAAAGTCCACGTGAAAGCGCGCCGATCGCACCACCGATTGCGATTCCTATGAGTGCAAGAATGTTCATGAGCGCCTCTCTTCAGGGGCATCGCTGGTGTTTTCGCTCTTAGCACGTTGCATCTCAAGACGATGTTCGATGCGTCTGCGCTGGATGCGTTTGAGTCGGCGATAGGCAAGCAGGGAACAGGTAGCCCAGCCAGCAAGCGAGGCAATGAAGGTGCCGAAAACAGTCGCGGATACGTAGAGCGCGAACAGGAGGTATTCGCCAGCTTGCAAGAGTGCAAGGTTCTCGGTGCAGAACGCAGAGAGCGTGGTGAAGGCACCAACTAATCCAACGCCGATGCCGCGTGCGATAGGGTGCGGTATGTGTACGCGTCTGTCGAACCACTGATAGACGATATAGATGATGTAGCATCCCACAAGGTTGATGAGCAGCGTTGCCCACGGAAAGCCTTGAGTCGGGATGATGAGCTCGATCAGGTAACGGAGCGTCGCGCCGATCGCCCCCATCAGAAGGACGGTCGCATAGAGAAACGCGGGCGTTGCCATGACCTGCTGGCGCGTGGGGGTCGCGTGCTGGGCTTGAGTTCCTTGGGGCTGTTCGTGCGGGGAAGACATGCGACCATTCTAGGCGAACGAATGCGCACTGCGGGCGACAAGTGGGGAACGATGCAGAAAGACAGCTAACGTGTTTGTAGGTGCGTTATATGACAGCTCTATGTCGACAATGCGTTGGGAGCAAAAAGCCGTGCAAATTTACGCTACACTACTCGAACGAAAAGAAATCTCGCAAAAGGATCAGCAGAGATGATTCTGTTCTCCTCGTGAAAGGAAACGATATGAGTAACGAAGGAAAAAAGGTACGCGTTAACTATATTGGTACGTTCGATGACGGTACGGTGTTCGACTCTTCGGTCGAGCGCGGCGAACCCTTGGAGTTCGCCTGCATGGCGGGCATGATGATCCCCGGCTTCGACGCAGCGGTGAACGAGATGGCTGTGGGTGAGACCAAGAAGGTCCATATTCCTGCAGCTGATGCTTATGGCGAGCGCGACGAGCAGCTCGTGCAGCGCATTCCGAAGGAAAACGTGCCCGATGTTGACGATCTGCCTGTTGGACAGACCGTTTACATGCAGGCTCCTGGTGGACAGGCATTCCCAGTCAAGGTGGTCGAGATTACCGATGATGATGTGGTGTTCGACATGAACCACGAGATGGCAGGTAAGGATCTGAACTTCGAGATCACTCTTGAAGAGATCGTGGACTAATCGCTGCTTTTTAGCCCGTTCACAAAACGAATAGAATTAAAGATGTACCCCTCTTCCCGAAGAGGGGTATCATTTATCCACTGAATTTGTATACTTCGCGCGGAGAAAGGAATGGCCATGGGACTAGTTGCCGGTATCATCGGTGCTGCTGGATATGCAGGAGCTGAACTGGTGCGCATCCTTTCTCGCCATCCTGAATTCGATCTGCGCGTGATCACGTCTTCAACCGATGAAGGGCTGCCTATCTCGGAACTCTATCCTGCGTTTAAGGGCGTGTGCGATCTTGAATTCGAGGCGCACAACACCACCTCTCTTGCCGATTGTGATGTGGTCTTCATGGCAACACCGCACACGGCAGCCATGACGCTCGTGCCTGATCTTTTGGCGGCAGATGTTTCGGTCTTCGACCTTTCGGCTGATTTTCGCCTGAAGGATCCTGTCGTTTTCGAACAGTGGTACAAGACGCCGCACACGGCGGTCGATCTGCTGGAGCAGGCATTCTTCGGTCTGCCCGAGATCACGGAAGCAGAATTGCTCGAAGCGCGCGACCTGCACGCTCATCACCATCCCACCCTGGTAGCCTGCGCGGGTTGCTATCCTACGGCCACTTCGCTCGCTGCATGGCCGGCCGTTGCGCTTTCGGAAGGCGTTGTGGTGGTCGATGCGATCTCTGGCGTAACCGGCGCTGGTCGCAGCGCGAATGCGCGCACGCATTTTTGCAACGCGAACGATAACTTCGAAGCGTACGGCGTCGCAAGCCATCGGCATACGCCTGAGATCGAGCAGATTTTAGGCATTGAAGGCCGCCTCGTGTTCACGCCGCATCTCGCTCCAGCGAATCGCGGCTTGCTCTCAACGGTCACGCTTCAGCTCAACGAAGAAGCGCGCACCACGCAATCCCTTGAGTCGCTCCATGCGCTCTATGTTGAAACCTACGATCGACGACGATATCCCTTTGTTACGGTGCTTCCGCTCGGCCAGATGCCGCGCACCGCTTCTGTGGTAGGCACGAACAATGCTCAGATCGGCATTGCCTATCAAGAGGCGACCGGCTCACTCATTGCTGTGTGCGCGATCGACAATCTCTGCAAAGGTGCAGCAGGTCAAGCGGTACAATGCGCCAACATCGTCTGTGGTTTCGATCAAACGACCGGCCTTCGTATGGAGGCGCTTCCGGTCTAAGAATTTCAGTAAAGGGATATGGTTCTTCTTATGACTTTTCAAGCGAATAACGATAGTGATAAAGATTTGGCGTTCGACGTGGTCGAAGGCGGCGGCGTAACGAGTGCTTTAGGCTTTCGGGCGGGTGGCATCCATGCGGGTTTCCGCAAGAACCCCGGCAGGCTCGATATGGCCCTTGTTGAAGCCGATGAGCTCTGCCCAGCAGCAGCAACCTTCACGCAAAATGTGTTCTGCGCCGCGCCAGTAACGGTTTCCAAAGAGCATCTTGGCGGACAGAATTATGGTCTTGCTAAGGCGGTCATCGTCAATTCGGGTTGCGCGAACGCGGCAACGGGCAGCGTGGGCATCGCCGATGCCGAGCGCACCTGCCAGATCGTTGCCGATGTGGTTGGCTGCTGCGCCGATGAAGTGCTCGTTGCTTCAACCGGCGTGATCGGTCAGTTGCTCAACACAGCGCCATTCGAAACAGCCGTACCAAAGCTTCACAAGACCATGACGCGTGAAACGGGAAGCGATGCTGCAAGCGCGATCATGACCACCGATACCTATTCCAAGGAGCGCGCGATCCGCTACGTGAGCCAGGATCCTGCGTTGGGAGGAGCCACGATCACCCTTGGCGGCATGGCGAAGGGCTCAGGCATGATCATGCCGAACATGGCTACCATGATCGCTGTGATCACCACCGATGCACCGCTTGTTCCCGAAGTGCTCCACAACGCACTCGTTCACAGTGTGAACCAGAGCTTCAACAAGGTCACGGTCGATTCCGATACTTCAACGAACGATACCTGCTTCTTGCTGGCAAGCGGCAAGGCAGCGCCAGATGCGCGCATCGCAGAAGGCTCGCTTGCTTACAAAGAATTCCAGGCTGCGCTCGATGCGCTCACGCAGATACTCGCTCGCGAGATGGCGCGTGATGGGGAAGGCGCGACCAAGCTCGTTACCGTGAAGATCACGGGCGCAGCGAACGATGAAGAGGCCGATCTCGCTGCCCGTACCGTGGCGAATTCGCCGCTCGTGAAGACCGCTGTTTTTGGTCACGATGCGAACTGGGGTCGTATCGCTGGCGCACTCGGACGCAGCGGAGCGCATTTCGAGCAGCAGAATGTTTCGATCGACATCATGGGAATTCCGGTGTGCCGCGATGGTCTTACCGTCGAGTTCAGCGAAGAAGAGGCGCTCAAACGCTTCGAAGAGCCCGAGATCGTGCTCGAAGCGGATTTGGGAGCCGGCACGAGTTCCACCACCATCTGGACGTGCGATTTCTCCTATGATTATGTGCGCATCAACGGTGATTACCGAACCTAAGGCTGCCACCTGCCTCAAGTTGGCACTCATGAGTGTTTGATCGATTTACCAACTGTTGGAGATACCAGTATGAAATATGCAAAAGATAGAAAGCTCACGTCTTCGCACACCGCAGAGGTGCTCATCGAAGCGTTCCCCTATATCAAGAATCAAACGGGCAAGACCATCGTGATCAAATACGGTGGAGCTGCCATGGTCGATCCGAAACTGCGCGATGCGGTCATGTCGGACATCGTCATGCTCAAGATCATGGGGGTGAATCCGGTCATCGTTCATGGCGGTGGTGCGGACATCTCGCGGAATATGGAACGCTTCGGCATAGATGTTGAATTCATCGATGGACTGCGCGTCACTACCGAAGAGGCCATGGAGGTCGTGAAGATGACCTTGATCGGCAAGGTGAACGAGGAGCTCGTGCGCGCTATGAACCAACATGGCAACTTGGCTGTTGGGGTCAATGGTGCTGATGCGGGCACGATCGTGGCTGAGCAGGTTCGGCCAGAACTGGGGCGCGTTGGCAGCGTGATCGAAGTGAATCCGGCCTACCTCAAGTCGCTCATCAATGCAGCGTACGTGCCCATCATCGCATCGGTAGGCAAAGGCGAAGATGGCGGCTCGTTCAACATCAATGCAGATGCGGTCGCTTGCGCTGTTGCTGGTGCGATCGGTGCGCAGAAGATCATCTTTCTCACTGATGTGGACGGCTTCTACGAAGACTTCGATGATAAGGACTCGCTGGTTTCGCGCATGTCCCTTCAAGAAACACGTGACATGCTCGCAGAAGGGCGCGTGAGCAAAGGCATGATCCCTAAGCTGCAATCCTGTGTGCTCTCGCTCGAAGCGGGGGTCCATCGTGCTCACATCATCAACGGCACGATGCCGCATTCGCTCTTGATCGAGCTGCTCACTCAAGTGGGCTGCGGCACTCTCATATATAATGATGACGAACACAATACAAAAGACGAGTACGCCCCGCTCGGGTTGCTGGCCTCTCGTCTCGTCGAGAACCTTTAACGGAGAAGAAAAACAGCCAGTTAACAGGGTAAATAGGAGAGCTTAAAAATGACCTTTGAAGAAGTAAAGAAACTAGACGATACGTATATCATGCACACCTTCAAGCGCAAGCCCGTCTGCTTCGTTGAAGGTGAGGGCGTTACCGTAAAGGACGAAGAGGGTAAGGAATACCTCGATCTGCTCTCGGGTATCGGGGTTGACAGCCTGGGGCATTGCCATCCGCGTGTGGCGGAAGCCATCGCCGAGCAGGCCCAGAAGCTCATCCACGTGAGCAACTACTTCTATATCGAGAAGCGTGGCGAAGTGGCCAAGCTCATTTCGGAGATGGCTAACGAATGCATACCCACGTTCTTCCGTGCTCCTTGGAAGACTTTCTTCGCGAACTCCGGGGCGGAGGCCAACGAATGCGCGATCAAGCTCGCACGTCTCTGGGCGAAGAAAGAGTCTTCTGGCGGTCACATTATCCTCGTGCTTGAAGGGAGCTTCCACGGTCGTACGCTTGCAACGCTCGCCGCTACGGCACAGCCTGATAAGCAAGAGCCTTTCCAACCGCTTCCAGAAGGCTTCATCGCTATTCCGCCTAACGATATCAATGCGCTGCGCAATATTTGGTGGGAGTACCCCGGTCAGATCGCTGCCATCATGATGGAGCCGATCCAGGGCGAGAATGGTGTGATCCCGATCGATCCCGATTACCTGTTCGAAGCAACTAAGCTCGCGCGTCGCAATGGTGCGCTTTCCATCCTTGATGAGGTTCAGACTGGTTTCTATCGTTGCGGAACCTATCCGTTCATGTTCCAGAACGCCGGCATCACGCCTGATATCTTCACCTTTGCTAAAGGCGTGGCATCCGGCATGCCCATGGGCGGTTGCGTTGCCCGCATCGAGGTAGCCGAGGCTTTCGAGCCGGGCGATCATGGCTCGACCTTCGGCGGTAGCAACTTGGCCGCCGCTGCTGCTTACGCAACGCTCGATACGCTCAAGACCGGCAACTTTGGCGAGCGCGTTGAGAACAGGGGCGATTATTTTGCGGACAAGCTCCTCGCTCTGGACGAGATCACCGAGGTTCGCGGTTCAGGACTGATGATCGGTGCTGTCCTCAAAGATGAATTCAAAGCTCCGTTCGTGGTAGATGCTGCGCTCGATGCCGGCTTCATCATCAACGCCACCC
>FR895150.1:190023-200055 GCA_000435675.1 Eggerthella sp. CAG:298
TCATCATCGAGGAAAAGGATATCGACAAGTTCATCGCAGCGCTTCCGCAGATCTGCATCGATTCGAAGCAAAAAGAGATAGAGGCAGCTGAGGCTGCGAAGAAGGCCGAAGAAGAAGCGGCTGCCGCTCAGGAAGAATACGAGCGCCTCATGAAAGAAGCGGAAAACGTCAACGCTAATTTCAAAGAGGTCATGGAGATGCTCAAAGATAAAGTGGGCAATGCCGAAGACAAACTGGGCGATGCGCTCAAGAAGGATGCTGCGCAGAAGAAGAGCTCTTCAGACGATGCTGCTGAAGGTAGCGCATCCGAGGGAACGAAATAGCTGTTAAAAGCGTGTTGCGCCCACTTTCGTAGGGCACGTTCGCACGCTACAATGCAAAGATGAAATTTGCGCCTGTTAAGGAAGGAAAAAACATGGCAAAAGATAAGGTAGTACTCGCATATTCCGGCGGTCTTGATACCTCCGTGTGCATCAAGTGGCTCCAGGAAGAAAAAGGCCTCGATGTCATCGCGGTTGTGGGTGAGGTCGGTCAGGAGCATGAGGGCCTTGAGAAGGTGAAGGAAAAGGCACTGAAGACCGGTGCGCTTGAATGCTACGTCATCGATATGCGCGAGCTTTTCGTGAACGAATACCTTACTAAGGCGCTTGCTGCAAATGCGCACTTCGAAGGCAAGTACCCGCTGGTCTCTGCGCTTTCGCGTCCACTCATCTCCAAGTTCTTGGTTGATGTCGCGCATAAAGAAGGTGCGAAGTACATCGCTCATGGTTGCACTGGCAAGGGCAACGATCAGGTCCGCTTCGAGACTTCCATTCAGGCGCTCGACCCCAGCATCGAGATCCTGGCCCCCGTGCGCGAATGGGATCTTCATACGCGTCCTGAAGAGATCGATTACGCTGAAGCTCACGGCGTGCCCGTAGATGCTACCAAGTCCAACCCCTATTCGATCGACGACAACCTGTGGGGTCGCGCGATCGAGTGCGGCGTGCTCGAAGATCCGTGGGCAGCGCCTCCGGCCGACATCTATACGATGACGGTCGATCCTGAGGCTGCTCCCGATAAAGCGACTGAGGTCGAGATCACGTTCGCTGCTGGCGTTCCGGTGGCGCTCGATGGCAAGGAGATGTCGTTCCTTGAGATCATTGAAGCTATGAACAAGATCGCTGGTTCGAACGGTTTCGGTCGTATCGACATGATCGAGAACCGTATGATCGGCGTGAAATCTCGTGAGTGCTATGAAGCACCGGCTGCCCTGGCGCTCATCTGCGCACATCGTGCACTCGAGGATATGTGCCTTGAGCGCGAGGTCATGCGTTACAAGGCCCACATCGAGCAAGACTGGGCCGTTCAGGTCTACAACGGTCAGTGGTTCTCGCCGCTCAAGCATGCGATGGACGAATTCATCGCCGCTACTCAGACCTGCCTTGAGGGCGTGGTTCGCCTGAAGTTCTATAAGGGTACCTGTACCGTTACTGGCCGCAAGTCCAACTATTCGCTCTATGACTATGGCCTGGCAACTTACGATGCCGCTGATACCTTCAATCGCGATTCTGCGAAGGGCTTCATCGATCTGTATGGCCTGTCCAACCGCGTGTGGGCAAAGAACCGCCGCGACAACGGCAAGACCGACGGCGATGCGAAAGAGCTCGAAGAAGACGCGCTCAAATAAGCAAGCGGAATACACCAAACAGCGCTCGGGCAGGTTGTCCGAGCGTTCGTTTTGCATAAGGGGGAAATAGGTCCTCCAGTTCCGATCAGGGAACGAACTACGAGTAGATACGGGTAACGGGAGTAGAAAATATGGCACTGTGGTCTGGACGTTTCGAAGAAGGCGTGAGCGAATTCACGCAGGAGTTCGGTGCATCGCTGCCGGTCGATAAGGCAATGTTCAAACAGGATATCGCCGGGTCGATGGCGCATGCGCGCATGCTTGCCGATCAGGGTGTCATCTCGCATGAAGATGCTGAAGCGATCACGGCGGGACTTGCGCAGATCGAGCGCGATATCGAAGAGGGCAACTTCGTCTTCGATATCAATAACGAGGACATTCATATGTCCATCGAAGCGGTGCTCACCGAGCGCATCGGCGATGCGGGTGCGCGTCTGCACACCGGCCGCTCTCGAAACGATCAGGTCATCACCGACACGCGTCTCTATGCGAAAGAGCTTTGCCGTGAACTGATGGGTGCGAATCTAAAGCTTCGCAAGACGCTTCTGGCGCTTGTAGCGCAGAACGAAGAGGTGCTGCTCCCCGGCTATACGCATCTTCAGCATGCTCAGCCTGTGCTGCTCGCGCATCATTTCATGGCGTACTACTGGATGTTCACGCGCGATTTCAATCGCTTGCGTCAAGCGTTCGACGCAGCCGATATGAATCCGCTCGGTTCGGCGGCGCTCGCAGGCACCACCTATCCGCTCGATCGTGATGCGACCACCCGAGCGCTTGGGTTCGCCGCGCCTATCCCGAATTCGCTCGATGCCGTTTCCGATCGCGATTTCCTGCTCGATCTCGATTACGCGGCAAGCGTGAGCATGATCCACCTTTCGCGCTTAGCGGAAGAGATCATCCTTTGGTCCACTTCGGAATTCGGTTTCATCACGCTCTCCGATGCGTTCTCGACCGGTTCGTCGATCATGCCGCAGAAGAAGAACCCCGATTTCGCGGAGCTCATCCGCGGCAAGTCGGGCCGTGTGGTCGGCGATCTCGTGGCGCTTCTCGTTACGATGAAATCGTTGCCGTTGGCTTACAACAAGGATCTCCAAGAAGACAAAGAGGGCGTGATCGATGCTGCGAAGACGCTCTATGATTGCCTTACCTGCATGGAAGGCATGATCGCCACCATGAAGATCAATAAGGATGCCATGCGCATCCAGGCTGAAAAGGGCTATTTGGCTGCAACCGATGTGGCCGATTATCTCGCAAAGAAGGGCATGCCGTTCAGGCAGGCGCATGAAGTGGTGGGCCATCTGGTGTTGCTTTGCGATAAGCGCGGCTGCAACTTGGATGATCTGAGCCTCGAAGACTTCAAAGCGGAAAGCGAGCTCTTCGAAGAGGACATCACGGGCGCGCTCGACCTCGAGAGCATCGTTGCGGCACGTACCACCTTCGGTGGCACGTCGCGCGAAGCGCTTCACGATCAGATGCAGCTTGCGGAAGATTCCTACACGCAAGACAACGACTATTTCTTCCAGAAGCAGCCCGCATAAGCTCGAGCGTTCATCATAAAAACCTTACAATTCTTGCTATTCTGTGGCTAAACCGTGTGAATCTTCACCCGTGGCATATGGCAGCCTTGTCGTTTACGCCGCCATGATAAAATACTTCACAGTGTATCCATGGAGGTAAGATGTCAGTTCGCACTCGTAAAAAGAGGGCACATCGCAAAAAGCGTCAACCGTTAAGCAAGGCAATGCTCGCTCTTGTTATCGTGCTGGTCATTTTTGGTGCCGGCGGCGTTGCGGTGGCTGCAGCCGCAGCGGTTTGGTTGCAGGATCTGCCCGATTATAAAGATTCGTCTGCTTTCAACTACGCGCAAAAGACCAGCGTTTATGCCAACGACGGCACTACGCTGCTCGCTGAATTCTATGTCGAGAATCGCGATCCGATCGAGCTTTCGGAAATGAGCGATTACGTGCTCGAAGGCACGGTTGCAACGGAAGACGAGCGCTTCTATGAACATGATGGTGTGGATATGTTAGGTATCGCCCGCGCAATCGTGGTGAACCTTACGGGCACTGGCAGGGAAGGCGCTTCGACCATCACGCAGCAGTTCGTACGCAATACGGTGCTTGCCGATGAAGCGAACGAATCCACGATCAAGCGAAAAGTGCGCGAAGCCTATATCTCGCTCGAACTTGAGAAGATGTTCAGCAAAGACGAGATACTCCAGATGTATCTCAATACCATCAATTATGGTCAAGGCGCTTATGGTATCGAAGCAGCCTCGCAACTCTACTTCTCGAAGCCGGCAAAAGACCTTACCTTGCCCGAAGCTGCGACGCTCATCGGCATTCCGCAATCGCCTACGTACAACAACCCGGTCGACAATCCTGAGAACTGCTTAGCGCGCCGCAACCTCGTGCTCGATCGCATGCTCAGCAATAACTACATCACCCAAGAAGAGCACGATGAAGCCCAGCAGACTCCGCTCACGCTCAACATAACGCGCGAAGAGGAAACTAACGGCATCATGAAGTACGACTATTTCACGAGCTATGTGCGCGATACGCTTCTGCAAGACTACTCGGTCAATGAAGTTTTCAAGGGTGGTTTGAACGTGAAGACCACGCTTGATCCGCATGTGCAAGATCTGGCTGAGGAGGCGGTAAATCGTAAGCTCAATAGCTTGCCGGAAAATCTCGAATGTGCCCTCGTGGCGATCGACCCTGACACTGGCTATATTCAAGCTATGGTAGGCGGGCGCGATTATAAGACCAACGAATTCAATCTTGCCACGCAGGCGAAGCGTCAGGCGGGCTCTTCGTTCAAGACGTTCACGCTCTTGGCAGCGTTGGACGAAGGCTATTCTCCTGAAACGAACCTGAACTGTACCTCGAAGGTGAAGATCGGCAATTGGGATGTGGCGAATTATGGCAATGCGAACTATGGTACTCGCAGTATCGAGAGTGCATTTGCCGTTTCGTCAAATACTGGCTTCGCGGAACTTTGTACCGAAATCGGCCCCGACAAAGTTGCCGATATGGCACATAAGTGCGGTATCGAATCGGATCTCGAGAGCGTTCCTTCCATCACGCTCGGTGTTGAAGAGGTAAGTGTACTTGAGATGGCGCAGGCCTATGCGACCATCGCCAACGGCGGTACGCTGCACAAGGCAAATTGCATCGAAGAGATCAAGGATTCATCGGGCCAGGTCATCTATCACGCCGATACGCGTGGTGATAAAGTACTCAATACTGATCTTACGCAAGCAGCGGTCGAAGTCATGGAGGGTGTTGTTCAGAAGGGCACGGGCCGCAATGCGGCACTCTATAACGGACAGCCTGTTGGCGGCAAGACCGGTACGAGTGAAGACTATCGTGACAAGTGGTTCTGCGGCATCACGCCTCAGATTTCAGTTGCGATCTGGATCGGCGATCGCAATGAAAAATCGATGCCTACCTGGGTTGCATGCGATAGCATCTTTGGCGACTTTGTAAATAAACTCTTGCGTGGTCAGGACAAAGAAGAGTTCCCTAAGGGCGCAGGTACGATCAAGTTCACCAAGACCGATATCGGTCATGGATCGGGCACGGATGGTGAAACCGTTTCTGCCGAAGGTGAAAAACCTGAAGAGAAGGACGATAAGCCAGAAGAGCCAACCACTAACGAGCCAGCCCCTAATCCAGATGGGGGAGGCACGAACACTCCGTCGGGCGGAAATAGTTCAGGTGGAAATGGCTCAGGTGGAACAACTACGCCGCCTAGTGGCGGAAACACGGGAGGCTCTACGGGTGGCTCTGGTGGAACTGGTGGCGGTACCGGTGGGTCCGGGGGTGACTCTTCAGCTCATCCTACGGGAGGCAGAGCGGCTGCCTAGTGGGTCTATGCTGAACTTATGATACGGTTCTTGGAACAGCGCAAAGCAGTAATAGCGCACGGACAAAAGAATGTGAATGAAGGAAAGTATGAATAACAAACTTCGAATTGGATCATCACGCAACTTCGTAGTGGGGTTCATGGCTGCAGCAGCGCTCGTTTGCGCACTCCTATTAAGCGGCTGTGCTTCAAATGCTCAGCAGGCGAACGATCCCCAAACGCTCAATCGTCAATATATGGCGAATGTGAATCAGATCATGGATGAGATCGATGCCCAGATGACCGAGTTCTCTACCATTGTCAAAGAGGGTGAGGTCGTTTCATTGAGCACCCAGCTCGCTGCGATCAACAATTCAGTCGATAAGCTCAAGGCGCTTTCTGTTCCCGATGAGATGAAAGACATCCAGTCCGATTACCTTAAAGGCACTGAAGAGCTTCAAACAGCTTTCGCAGCTTATGTCGATCTCTATGAAGATGTTAAGGCACCTGAAAACGGAACGTTTGATTTTGCGACGTATGGTGATCGATTGAATGATGTGAAGAGCCACTATGAAGCAGGAATCCAAGCGCTCGAAAGCGCCGACCAGAAAGCGGCAGATGCCTAGGCCTCTCCACGCCGAAACTTTTTATTTGTTCTGCACCGATGGACGCTCGTTTCATCGGTGCAGTAGTCTGTTATGGCAAGGAATATCGCGATGAAATCTGTTGAGTTACTAGCGCCCGCCGGCAACATGATCGCGCTTCACGCTGCGGTGAGCGCGGGAGCCGATGCGGTCTATCTTGGTGCTTCTTCGTTCAATGCGCGCAGAAGCGCCGACAACTTCACGCTCGAAACGTTGCGCGAGGCGTGCGATTATGCGCACCTGCGCGGCGTGAAGGTGTATCTTACGGTGAATACGATCATCCTTCCTTCGGAGCTCTATGATGCGCTCGAACTCGTGCGTCAGGCATATCGTGCGGGGGTAGATGCGTTTATTGTGCAGGATCTTGGTTTGGCTCAGGAGATTGCGCGTACGATCCCGCAAACACGGGTGCATATCTCAACGCAGATGAACACCCACACGAAAGATGCGCTCGTAGCTGAAGCGGCGTTGGGGGCCAAGCGGGTCACACTGGCACGTGAGCTTTCGCTTACGGAGGTAGCTGACTTGATCCATTTTGCTGCGGAGCTCGGTATGGAAACGGAATGCTTCGCACATGGCGCGCTCTGCGTTTGCTATTCGGGGCAGTGCTTCATGTCCTCGATGGTGGGCGGACGTAGTGCGAATCGGGGCATGTGCGCGCAAGCATGTCGTTTGCCCTATGAGCTGCGTAATCGTGCGCTGCGCAAAAGCCTCGATGCTCCTGGCGAGCATCTGCTTTCGCCGAAAGACCTTTGCACGGCAGAGATCCTCCCGGACCTCATTCGTGCGGGCGTTAGTTCCTTGAAGGTTGAAGGACGCATGAAGTCGCCGGAATATGTGAGCTGCGTAGTGCGTATCTATCGTAGCGTGCTCGATCGTTTCAATGCGTGGGCGAGCGCTCAGCTTGAAGATGGAGTGAGCGAGGAGAACTTCGATTGGGCAAATGCACCGCGTGCTACTGCCGAAGAGATCCAGGAGCTTTCAGAAGCTTTTTCACGTGGTTTCACTACAGCCTATCTGGAAGGTGAGCGCGGCAACGAGATCATGAGTTATGCTCGTCCGAACAACCGCGGAAGCTTTGCAGGGCGTATCGCGAACGTGAAGGGCAGTCGTATCGAGATCGATCCAGCGTTTCCGCTCGTGGTGGGGGATGTGCTCGAATTCTGGACGAACAAGGGCAACATCATCCACGAGATCGATGCGCTCGAAATACTGCCGGGCGGCAGGGTAGTGCTCAAGATCGAAAAACCGCTTGGCAAGGGTGATCGTGTCTTTCGGGTGCGCAGTGCCGAAGCAGCCTTTCACGATGTGACTGGCGAGCCACGCATTCCTCTTTCGATCCGTGTGATGATGTACATCGGCCACCCGCTCGAGCTTGCGCTCGCAACGCCCGATCCTTGGGATGCAGCGCGCAAGGTCGAGGTCCTCGTTGAAGGTGCACCTATCGAGCCTGCTCGCACGAAAGCAGTGAGCGCTGAAGAGGTGATTGAGCACATCGACCGCTTAGGTTCGACTCCTTTCAAGCTCGATCACATCGAGGTCGAGCTCGATGAAGGGGTTGGCATCGGGTTCTCTGCGCTTCATAAGATCAGGGCGCAGGCCTGCGAGCAGCTTGAAGAAGCACTGCTCGCGCAGTATCACGAGCGCGTGCTCGAAAAAGCGCCTTCGCGTGTGTTCGCTCCGCGGATCCGTAAAGGCTCATGCAAGGTTGCGGTCTTAGCCACGAACCCAGCTTGTGCCCGTGCTGCAAAACGCGCTGGAGCAGATCTCATCTATGTGCCCGTGCATAACTACCGGCGCGGTGAAGCTATCATCGCGGGCCAACTCTCGCAAACCGCTGAGCAAGCAGGCTATCCCAAAGGGTGCATTCCGGTACTTCCTGTGGTTGCTCATGATGGCGATAGCGAAGCGCGCAATGGCTTTGACGTTTGGAAGCGTGTGCAGGAAAACAAGCCCGTTCTCGTGCAGAATCTCGGGCAGATCGTTCATGCACGCGAACTGGGAGCACAAGTTGAGATCGGGCCATACGTGCCGCTCACGAATCGCCTCGATATGCAGCTTGCTCACGATCTGGGTGCAACGCGCATCTGGCTCTCATCCGAGCTCACCCTTCGCCAGATCGAAGAGTTGGGCGAGGTGAGTCCCGTGCCGCTCGGTGCGACCATCATGGGATACACCGAGCTCATGGTAACCGAGCACTGCTTGCTCATGAGCCAAGGTCCGTGCAATCGGGATTGCGCGCAGTGTGCGCGTCGCAAGAGCCCGCACTACCTTAAGGACCGCAAAGGCTATGAGCTGCCGGTCATCACCGACGTGCTCGGGCGAAGCCATCTCTACAATGCGGTCGAACTCGACGTTGCTCATGCGGTGCCCGACTTAGTTGCGGCGGGAGTATCCGCGCTCATGGTCGACACTACGCTCATGAACGTTGAACAGGTGAGCAAAAAAGTTGCTCGTGCGGTGCGTGCGCGCGATATCGCGCTCAAGAGCGGAGATAAGGTTTCGCGCGCGGATGGCACGACCACGGGCCATTTGTTCCGCGGAGTAAGCTAGGCGTATTCGGGCGGGCGTGCTCATCGATTCATGATTGCGCACGCTTTAACAAATAGGCTATAATTTGACCTCGCAAAGCGTGATGCGGTTTCGTTTCGCGTCTTTTGCAAGGTCTTTTGAAACTGGGCCATCGTCCAATGGTAGGACTCTGGTTTTTGGTACCAGCTATGTAGGTTCGAATCCTGCTGGCCCAGCCAGTTTCAATTCGTTCGAACTCCTCTGTGTGAGGGGTTCTTTTTTATTCGTTAACAAAGTCTTCACGCTTCTATCGGTAAGACCCCATCTGTGAAATAATCGTTCTATACCTAGCCCGCTGCATGGGAGCAGTGGGTTTCATGCTGTTTGTAGAGGAAGGGGATCTATGAGCGTGCAAGCAAAACACATCAGTGGACACACGCATCTTATCAGTCTATTAGGAACGCCCATCAGGCATTCGGCATCGCCCGTGACGCATAGCGTGTCTTTCGAGTTAACGGGGGTCGATGCGGTCTATCTCGCTTTCGAAGCAACGCCGGACGATCTGCCCGACATCCTTTCAGCCATGCGTCGCATGGGCGGTTGGGACGGCAGCAACGTGACCATGCCGAACAAGCAGGCGGTCATTCCGCATCTTGACGGGCTCTCCGATGCGGCGGCGCTCATCGGTGCGGTCAACGTGATCGAGAAGACCGAAGAGGGGAAGCTGATCGGTCACAATACCGATGGCGCGGGCTTCATGAAGAATATCGCGAAGTATGGCGTCGTGCCTGAAGAATCGACCTTCACCCTTATTGGGCCCGGAGGTGCAGGATCGGCGATCATGGTGCAAGCGGCGCTCGATGGGGTGAAGACCGTCCATATCTTCGCGCGTGAGAATGGTCCATCCTATAAGCATGCGCAAACGCTCATCGAGCCGGTAAAGGAGCAGACGGGATGCGATTTCATCCTGCATCCCTATGAAGACAAAGAGGCTATGAAGGCAGCCATCGAAGAGAGCAACGTGCTCGTCAATGCAACGCCGGTAGGCATGGGGGAAGGGTCGACTGAGAGCGCCGTTCCTGCTGAGTTCATCAAGCCTGGCATGGTCGTTGCTGATGCGGTCTATTTCCCACTCCATACCCAGCTTCTGCAGGATGCTGAAGCGAAGGGATGCACGGTCGTGACCGGTATCGGCATGATGAACGAGCAGGCAGCCATCGGTGAAGAGATTTGGTATGGCATCGACATGCCGCTCGACAAGGTAACCGAAGAGCTCAACTCATAAGGTGACAAACTACCCGGTCGTTCGACACTTTTTTCTCTTCCCGCACGCAAGCAGCACGCCTATGGGGCACTTGTAAT